>JAZNSF010000026.1:0-42159 GCA_045591095.1 Clostridia bacterium
TGTCACCGCCATCACGCAATCTGTAACAGCTCTCTTCTTTACTTGGTTTATTACCTGCATAGTGGTATTTGCAATTTGAAGTGAGTTATAATAAATGCCAGGAATAATAACGAACAATATCCCTATGTATGCAGCAGAATAATCTTCTCCTACCCACAAATTAATAAAACTTTTGCCAATTACAGCAAATCCGGTAACTATTAACCCATTTATAAAAAACTGAAATTTGCCGACTTTATTTAAAAGCGGCGTAAGGTTATCTGTATTGCCTCCGGCATAAATTTGAGATATTTTTGGCATAAACATTCCATTTATTGCTCCGGGTATCAAATACGCATAACTTTCAATTGTTGTAATTATGCCGAAAATGGATATTGCAACAGAAGCATTTTGTACAACCATCCCCAGTATAGTAGGAGTAAAATTAAAAATTGCTCTTTGGGCTAAACTCGTTATAGTGGTCCACATTGAAAAAGTGAATATATCTTTATATATTGTTCTGTCTTTATATTTAAAGTTGGCCTTTGTCCCAATCTGTGTTTTGATTATTATAAACTTAAATAATATCGACGCTAATCCTACTAGGGCATGTATTGCTACCAAAGCATAAAGCCCCATACCCATCATCAAAGCAATCGCTGTAAACACAACAAATCCTACTCTGTATACAACATCCGCCAGCTTTAAAGGAATAAATTTTTCATACGCATTTAATACTCCATTAAAAGTTACGCAAGGGAAGTTTATAACCGCAAACAAAACAGATATAACATAAACAACCTTAAATTGTTCTATTTCTACTGCAGTTAAATTTGCATATATAGTTTCAATAAAAAAATATATCACTATCAAAACCACAAAGATAACTGTCGTTATGGCCAAATAAAGTTTATAGACGGCTCCTAAAAAGTTATTAACTTTCTCCTGGTTGCCTTCTGCATGATACTTTGATACAAACCTGGATGTAGCTGAGCTGAGTCCAAAATCAACCATAAAAAGCACAATCAATGAATTTGCTAATGTATATAACCCATATTGACTCTGGCCTATCTGTTTAACCATCCAGGGTGTAAACAACAATCCTGCAACTATGTTAATAAATATTGAACTATACGATAAAATCGTTCCAGCCTTTAACTGACTTTTATTTGACAATTATTTTTCCTCCTATTTTAAAACACTGCAAACATCTGATCCAAACACATCAATTTCTTCCCTATTAACAATTTTCTCTACAATCAAAATATAAACATTTATCTCCCTAATTTTTTCTTTAACGCGGCAAAAATAAGGTCCCAACGGCCGTGTATAACTTTAAGCCATGCTGATTCTATATGAGCCGCAAGTCTTTTACCCGGCTTAAAAACCTTCCCTTCCATTTCTTCAAACATTGTGTCTCTTACAACAAACGGCGGGTGTTTAATAGGGAAGGCCATCTCAAAGGCGTCCTGAGTCAGCATTTTTCTTATCTTTCGTGGCAATAAATTTACATCATCATAACTATGCGTTGCATTTTTTGAAACGCCTATGTACGAAATCATATTTCGTGAAGGCGTGATAACTAATCCGTTATTAAGGCACATGGTTGTGCTAATATAAGTTTCCCACGAAGTTACTATACCTTTTTTGTCGTCATTTGCCTTCGCTGTTTTTGCGCGCTCTACTATATTCTCATAATAACTCCCATAGTTTTCAGTAAGGAACTTTTCATAATATCCCATTAAGTCCGGATCATTTAAAAAGTCCCAACCCTTTATTTCTTTAACCTGTTCCCATGCTCGCTTCCATGTTGCCCAACCCAAGCCTGCGCCAGCAGAAGAAATAACATAATCATACGGAGTTTTATCATAAACCCCCATTCTTGTAAAACCAGATATCCGGTATATTCGCTCATCATCTTTGTATTTTTCAAGCATCTCGCCACAAAAATCATAAAATGAATCTACTGGTTTGCAGTCGTCTTCAATTATAATTAAACGGTCAACAAACTGAAAACACCAATCAATCCCCGAAAATTCCCGTTCATCGCAGCTTAAGTTTTTTTCGGAATAATTCTTTTTTACATCGCATTCCCAGTCTATGTTTTCAACAATTTTTCGGCATTTTTCAATGTTTTCTATATCATCCGGTCTATTTTCTCTTGCTCCGTCCTGCACCAAAAAAAGTTGCTTAGGCTTTACACTTCTTACCCATTCAAAAGTTTGTTCAAGCACATCAGGTCGGTTGAAAAATAATAACATAACAGGTGTTTCTAATTTACTCATATAAATTTCCTTTCTTTGTTAATTGATTTTTGTATCAAAATAACTTTTAAATTTTCTCTACCTTTTCTGTTTAAAACTCCCACAAAAAGAAATATGGATACGTCCTTGACCAGCTTCCGTTTTTAACAGAATATAGTCCATACAGCACAAAAATCAAAGTAAGTGCCACCAGACTTATTGAATAATAAGTATTGTATCTGATTTTTACTTCTTTAAAATTTTTCATTGTGTTCGGTATAGCAATGGTTGCATAAACCATAAAATAATATCCTACGCGCATTGCGGTATTATAAATACCGCCAAAAGCCTGACACGCACAGGCCATATAGAATAAATTCATAAGTCCGTTTTGTTTTTTGTCATCAGTCTTATTAAAAACCGAAAGAAACGCGTATATCATAACAAATACCAAAAAGAGTATCAGTCCGCCGCCTGTTTCTTCGGCAGTTGCATCATCCTTGAATATCCGGCTAAATATAGCGAACAAAGGACCTCTGAGGAAAAATATCCCCGGTAAGGCAGCTAAACTAAAAATTCTCGCAGTTTTATTTAGCTGCAAATAATAAAGTGGATAAGCAACAACAAAAATTATGGCCGAAGAATGGAAAAGTGTTGCCAAATAAACTGTAAGCAAAAATCTGATTGGCATTTTCTTCTCTATAAAATACATCGAAGCAACCGTTATACCAATTGCAATACCTTGCCTAAGGCCCGAATAGAATATATGAAAAATCGGAAGTCCCAAAAATATGCAAACTGACAAAAGCGGAATTTGGCTTCGTTTTTCGGTATAAATCGCAATAGGCACAAGACTCAACACTGCACACGTTATCAACAAAAACTGCGGGTCATTCCATATAGAGCCTAAAAGCTTATTAAGTACCACAAAGCCTTTCTCGTAATTTTTATAGGCTCTCATCGCAAAAATTTCGCTCCAGCTGTTGCTGTTTATAGTAAGAAACGAATCCCAGTATCCATCCTTATAACCCCACGCAATATCCACTCCCATATAGGGGTGTCTTAGTGCAAGGAGGGCAATAATAAGAAGAAAACTCATTCTGGTAATATTGCCTTTTTTCTCTTCAAGCGTACTTTTGTTAAGATAAACTATCCCTGCATATAGAAAAATTATTAAGTATAACCATCTGTATGTTGCCATATGTTGCTCCTAGAATTTATTGTATAATTGTATATAATTATTTACCATTTCTTTTTTATCGTATTTCGCTGTTGCTTCGCGCGAAATGACCTCAGCATCTTTTTCAAGGCTTAAAAATCTCAATACAGCATTATAAAGAGCATCTATATCTCCATATTCCACAAATTCCGAATACTTAGAGATTGAAATGGTCTCCGGTCCACCAGCTTTAAATCCAATAACTGGCGTTCCGCAGCAAAGGCTCTCAGCAACAGGCATAGAAAACGTTTCTTTCTTGCTGACAATTACAGATACATCTGCCATTGAATAACACTCTGCCAATTTCTGCTGATTTTCAACTCTGCCCACGGCAATTATATTTTTGGGCAAGTTCGACGGAGTTTCCCGATTTCCAACTACCAAAATAACGGCATCATCACCTATCTTTTGTGCAAAAAGTCTTAAATTATTTCCACCTTTAGCTTTACTTTCAAAGCTTGATGTTACATGAATAATCACTTTTTTATCTAAAGGTAGTCCAAATTCAGCCTTCAATTGTTTGGCATCACCGCAAGGTCTAAATATATTACAGTCTATTCCGTTTAAAACCGCTATGTTTTTCTTGTCCTCAAATATAGGTGAAAGACCAGCCCTCTTAGAAACCCATGGAGACACCCCTGCCGAAATAAGATTTGGGAAGGATTTGAATGCTTTTTCCATGTTTTTAAAATTTTTTGCTGTTCTATCAACGTATGAGTTAATAGCCTCTTGCGCTGATGGACAATTCCCACATCCGGTTTTCCAATTTTCGCATTCATAAGCATACCCACAATTAGCAGTATACAAAAATTCGGCATGGTGTGTAACAACTGTAGCTATATTTTGCCTTTTCAGAAAACTCACTAGCCTATAGATATTTACAAAAAACCCATTTATACAATGAAGATGAACTACATCTGGTTTTTCCTGTTTAATCACTCTTAGCAGTCTGTTTGTAGCAAAAAAACAGCCACCGTATGGCATACCTGTGAACCTTGATTTGACATTGTTAAACTTTGCAACTATCTCGGACGAGGTTTTATACACCTTTGGTTCGTTGATTTTTTTGCCCCTGCCATAGCATACAACCGATTCAACTCCGTTTTTTTTCAATTCTGTATGTATGTCATAAACAATTTTGCCTGTGCTACCTGTTTTGTAAACGCAATTTATTTGCATTACTTTCATTGGTTTGACTCCTGCCTTTATTAAAGTACTACAATTTATTATTGTTTTCCACTATCTCTTGCAATACTTTTTTTAATAATTTACTGTTTTGCGTGCTGTTGTGATATTTTTGAGCCGTTTCAATAGCATTCGAACTCACCTTTGACCTCAATTCGCTATCTTCAAGTGCGTTTATCAAGGCTATCTTTAGATCTTCTTTTCTTGTTGCAACAACTGCACATTCATTTTCAACTAAATGCTGAATTGAAGCAATGTCTTCTGGTCCATACGCAAAAAGACAATTGCCACTGGCAAGTGTATCTGCAATTTTTGTCGAAACCGAATACCTAAGGCGCTCTCTATATTCTTTGTCAAAAGTTTCGGTATGAATAAGAGCACAGCTTTCCCGCATAACCTTATGCACTTCTTCAGGACTTAAAAATCCCCCATACTTTATCCCCTTATAATCTTGCAAGTAAGATGACTCTTTCCCATAATAAACGAATTCGTACTTACTTTCTGTTTCATTGTTTATAAGTTCTATCGCATCTGCTATATCGCGCATTGACTTCCAGCGATTAAGCGAAGTGTTGCCAATAAAGCTGATTTTTTTACTGTGATTAGTTATAATATTTTCAGCTTTAATTGTGCTACCTGTCATTATTTTTGTATGCTGAACACCAAAATTTTCAGAATACAACTTGCCCAACGAATCGCAAATGGTCACCAAATGTTTTGAAGCTTTGACCGTTTTTTTGATTCCGGTCGTCATCGGCGTTGACAAAAGCCTATTGAACCATCCACTTTGAGCTTTACTATAAAAATAAAACTCATCGCAAATATATGTTACAAGCGGAATTCTCAAACATTTTGAAATCCATCTTGCAATATTTTGCGAAAAAGTGGCATCTCCAAGTGCGTAAAATACCACATCGGGTTTCTCATACTTAAGCCATTCTTTTAAGTCTCTGGTTTTCCAATTGCCAATCGTCCATGCAACATCCCGAAGTCTGCGCATAAGAAAACTATTTTGTTTTGTACTGCTGTATTTTTCAGCCTCTTTACGGTTTGCAAACAAGGAATTATCTTGTTTGATTTCATCTTGTCTGATTTTTCTGCCGCAACACTTTCTTTTCAGAATTGACCTTAAGATATTGCTGTCAGTAATACGATAATAGGAACCACAAACATTTATATTTGGTATGGACGGATACAAATAAAGTTGCATAAGTTCGTCTTTTCCAAATTCAGCAAAAAGAGACGAAAGGGTCTTGCCCATACTTTGCACCGAACTAAAACAGTTATGACTTACTATAAGTACCTTCATCTTCAATTAATCTCACAATCTTTTTATATGTTTCTTCTCTGTCAAATAGCTCTTTGCCCAATCTTCTCGAATTTTCACTCATTTCTTTCCTAAGTGCAGGATTGTCAATCAAATTTTTGATCGCTTTCGAAACCTCATCAGCATTTCCGCACTCGCAGTTTATTCCGGCATTATAATTCTCTAAAAGTGTTCTGTATTCAATACATTCTTGAGTATTTATCACAGGAAGCCCCGCCATAGCATAGTCGCCTACTTTGTTTATTATACTACCCGCCGAACCTTTTCGAATCGGGTTCACCGCTATATGACAGCCCACAAGAGTCTCCACCATCTTTGGGTATGGCAGTGCTCCCGTAAAGGTGTATGAAATTCCACTACACTCAGCATAGTTTTCAAATGACTTTTTAAGGTCGCCATCACCCATAATTACAAAATGAACCAATCCTCTTTTCGGCAACATTTTTATTGCATCAATTATGCATTTAATGTCATAGCTGTTCCCAAGAGTTCCTATATATGCGATTTTTACCATATCGTCTGTTCTTTCTGCATTTTTGGCGCACTCATCAAAAGCAGACATCTCCGTACCCAAAAATACAGTAAGAGGCTTTTTGCATTTCTTATTTTTTTTCATACCTCTGTTTGCATAAGTCTCTGAAACAGCGACAATTTCATCTGCCTGTGAATATATCCGGTCAGCCTGTAACTCCATTGGCTTAAATATTATATCACTTAAAACGGGGATATTAACCACCATCTTAAAAGCTTCAGGCCATAAATCCTGAATATCAACTATTAATCTTATATTGTTTTTCTTGCAATATTTAGATACTGCTTGTGCTACTGCAAGCGACGGAACTGCTACATACACAGCATCTGGTTTTTTTCGGTTCGACAAATAACAATAAACATTTCTTGCTAACGCCTTATGGCTTGAAAAACGCTTGAGGCAGATATTTCTAGGATAACCTGGCTCGTCGACTGCTGTTATATTTATGTTGCCAACTGTCCCGATTTTCTTTGCATGACGCTTTAATCTATGTATAAACATTGATGTAATTATCTCTACCTCATGATTTTTTTCAAGCATTCTCGCCAGATACAAAAATCTGCTGTTTACGCCCGAAAAATCTTCTATATCACGCATATATTGAGCTACAATTACTATATCCATAAGTTTTCTCCCTATTTTATCTCTTACGGTAAGCAGGGAAAAATCCCGTTTCTCCCGTATTTGTTATCCTGCATAATTCGTCATAAACTGGTTTATTCCAAATCTTCTTCCCAATATAAAACGGGTATTCCGTATTTTTCCCGAATTGCTTTTTGAACTTAAAGAGGGAATCTTCTTCACTATTTGACCTTCCACCCCCGTGATGTATCAACTCATAGCCATTTTTCTGTGCCCAATCCGTAACACCATACCTAAGGATATACGCGGGCGATAAAAATAAGTATTCACTCAACGTCCCTGATAAATGGATATGTACCATTTTGTCCCATACAAAATAAAATCCTGCTGCAATAACTTTTCCTTCATACAATGCCTTAACAAGTAAAATGCTATCACGATAAAGATTCAGGCATTTCTCAAAATAACCTTCCTGAAAATAATAATATTCCGAAGCATTGTTCCTATCCATTGTTGAATAATATATTTCTTTAAATTCATCCAAGCTCTCTGGTTTTTCTATAATTTCAACGGTTACACCTTTGTTTAGCGCTTGTCTTATATTCTTTCTGCAACCCTTTGAATATTCTTCATTCAAAAAATCAGGATAATCCTTAAGATTAGTGGCAACCGTGTTCCGATCATGTTCTGTGTTGTAAACTTCTGCAAAATCTTTTCCGTTGCCAAAGATCGGATGAAACCTTACAAATTCAGAAACAATATTATTCTTCTCGCAATATACCGAAAACGCCTTTTCAAACGCCCCGAGCAGTTTTGGTTTTTCCCCTTCATCAATTAAAGATTCTATTATAGGGCCGCCATATCCATAGGCAGTTATGGCATCAAAATACTGTATGCCATTTATCAATTCCGGGATAGGCCTTGATAAAAAATTATGTCTTATCGAGCCATGCTCACATTCAAACTCGAATTGAGTTGACCTGCCTCCCTCAATTTTCTCATAAAGTTTAGGGAAATCATTGTCAAAATAAATATCTGCAGCTCTTTTTGCTTTTTTCTCTACGCACATAAAAGAAATACCCCCTAACTACTTTAAATTTACAATTTCAGAGAGTCTGTCAATACAGACACTTCCCTCTCCATATCTTCTAAATTATATCGCTGATCACAGATAAGCGATATCTCATTGCTGTGATATTTTGTTTCTTTAAAACAATATTTTGTGTCAATAGGCCAATGCATTGGACAGTAAATATCTCTTTTTGCCATAAACTGTCGAATTTCTCCCCTTTTTTGAGGTTCTACACATATAGGCACAAACAACGGACAATCACTTTCTGTAAGATTTTCAAACGGCAAGAATATACCATTTATTTTTGCAGCTTTTATCATTTTGATAAGATACTCCGCATTCTCACGCCTTTTCTTTATCAAATCTTTCGAGTCAATATTTTTCCATTTTTCCACTTCTTCATTATCAGCAAAATAATCTTCATAATCATTGCCAAGCAAATTGTTAGCCGTGCTGTATAAGTCCAAAAAGTCCTTTTTCTCTGTCATTGCGCCATTCAGATAATCATTTTTCATAAAAGCCGCTTTTTGCCATACAGTAATATATTGGGAATTTTGTTTAGGGTTTAGCTTTGTTAAAAAACCTTGTTTAGCTAAAACCAAGCCACACAGCGAATCACGCCATTTTCTGCAGCTTAAAATCACATAATCCGCAAAAGAATATGACGGAGGATTGCTGAATGCGCTTTGTGTAGCGTCAACGATTACGCTTTTATTTTTTTCCTTTGCCATCGCCGCTATTTTCCAGGCTATATCGCGAACAAAGCCAAAATAGTCCATAATTAAAACCGCATCAATACTGTCAACAACAGCTTCAACTTCTGCCAAATATTCTTCTGTTACTTGGTCTAAACAATCAGGTGCTGAATAAAATACAACCTCTATGCCTTTATTTAAAAATGGATATACCATAGATGCGCAGGAATAAGCAGGAAGAGCAATCTTTTTAATTTTCCTTAAAGCCAGCAATTCATCAGCAACACAGGCTAAAGCAGTTCTTCCCGACAGCATATAATGACACTCCCAACCATTTAGCCCTAATGTTTCATATTCATTTGCTCCGGATTTTGCCGAATTTAACTGAAATTCGCTACCTATTTCCACCATATCTCATCCCTCAAAAACAGTCTGCTATTTTGCGAGTTGCCTATACTCTTGTGCAGTAATTCCTGCACAAATCAAATCATAGCGTTCACCTGATTTATATATTTTTTCTCGCAAGCAGCCTTCGATTGTAAATCCGCACTTTTTAAACAGCGCCTCGCTTGCTTTGTTGCAAGAAAGCCAAGTCGCTTCAAGTCTGTGCAAGTTAAGTTCATCAAATGCATATCTGGCAATTGTTTTTACAGTATCTGTTCCAATCCCTTTTCCTCGATTTTCAGTCTTTGCTAGCTTAATTCCATGCTCTGCAACTCTGTTTTTCCAATCTATTGAATGCAGAGTCGCAAGTCCCAAGCGTTGTTTGTCCTTCGATTCAATTATAAATCGGATATGTTCCTTGTTGGCGCCCTGCCCTTCAAACCATTTTTGCTGCATAGCCTTCGAGACAGGAAAAGACCAGCCTACAACCCTTTCTTCAATTCCCGGGTCATTCAGCATTCCCCGCAAAAACTCAAGGTCATCAAACTCAATCGCACGCAAAACAATATTTTCTCCATAGATATTCATTGTTTTCTCTCCTTACCTGTTTTCAACAAATTCCAATTCTTTGTTGCTTGCTAACTGGGACTTTCTATAATCATCAAAATCTACTACTTCACCTGTACCTCTGACAGCGATATCACTGCCCTTTGCAGCTTTTAGTACGGTTTTTAAAATTATATTTATGTCCCCCAGAAATGTTATATTGTTGACATATTTAACATCATATTCAAACCGCTGGTCCCAATTGATGGCATTTCTTCCACTAATTTGAGCAAGCCCTGTAAGTCCCGGTCTGACATTATGCCTTTGAGCTTCATATTCGTTATAATACGGAAGATACTTAACCGCAAGTGGCCTTGGCCCGACCACGCTCATATCGCCTTTCAGGATATTAAATGCTTCGGGAAGCTCGTCAAGACTTGTCTTTCTTAAAAACTTCCCAAAAGGCAAAAGCCTTTGATTGTCGGGGAGAAGGTTTCCGTTCTCGTCAGTCGCATTTGTCATTGTACGGAATTTGTAAAGGTGAAAAATTTCGCCATTCTTCCCGGGGCGTGCCTGCTTGAAAATTATCGGGCTTCCGATTTTCACTTTAACCAAAACCGCCAAGATAACATAAAGCCACGAAAAAACAATTATAGCCGCAAGCGCGCAAACTACGTCAAAGATACGTTTTATGTATTTGTTATACACCAAAGCACCCCCTGATTATTGCGATAACCTTGTCCTGCTCTTCTTCGGTCATCTTTATGTCACTGGGTAGGCAAAGTCCGCGTCTGAATATATCTTCGCCGACATTACCACCGCTTGTAATAAAGTCGTTATCTTTAAACACCGGCTGCATATGCATCGGCTTCCAGATTGGTCTTGATTCAATATCCTCGCTTTCCAGCGCGAGCCTGATTTTTTCGGGTGTTGCTCTATTCATTGCCTCTTCGTTTATTGTAATGCAGCTAAGCCAGAAGTTTGGCACACTGCAGTCAAGGTATGGATTCATTTTTAAAGGTAAGTCTTTAAAAGCTTCCTTGTACCTATGATATATTTTTGTTTTAAGCTCTCTATGTTCTTCAAGATGCAAAAGCTGACCACGGCCGATGCCGGCAACGATGTTGCTCATACGGTAGTTGTATCCTATTTCTTCGTGCTGATACCAGGGGGCTTGCTCCCTTGCCTGGGTGGAATAAAACCTTACCTTGCTTACCGCTTCTTCGTCGTTCGAAAGGAACATCCCGCCGCCTGAAGAAGTGATAATTTTGTTGCCGTTAAAGCTGATTACGCCATATTTACCAAAGGTACCGGTTTGTCTTCCCTTATATGTAGCAGAAAGTGACTCGGCCGCATCTTCAATAAGCGTAACATTATATTTTTGACAAAGCGCCAAAATCTCGTCAAATTTTGCAGGTACGCCATAAAGATTTGCAAGCGCAACAGCCTTTACCTTGTCCTTATATTTTTCAAGCGCAATTTCGAGGGCCTTTGGGTCCATATTCCAAGTCTCGCGCTCCGAATCAATAAACACCTGCTTACCTCCAAGATAGCTTACAGGGTTTACAGTCGCCGCAAATGTAAGGTCCGAGCATAAGACAATATCACCCGAGCCTACGCCCGCAAGCTTAAATGCCATATGCAGTGCGTGTGTGCCTGCAGTCATCGCTGCAGCTGCCTTACAGCCAAGGTATGCCGATATTTCGTTTTCAAATTCAGTTACGTTTTTGCCCAAAGGTGCAACCCAGTTTGTGTCGAATGCTTCTTTTACAAATACTTGCTCTTCACCATGCATTGTAGGTGTAGATAACCATATTCTTCCCATATTCAAGCCCTTCTTTTAATCATAATTTTACAGAGTATATTGTATCATTTTTGTTGTCTCTTGTCAACAAAACCCCTCTTCCCTCTTAAAGATTTGTGCAAAGTCGCAAATTATCAGCTTTGTTTCTTGCCAAATTTACTAGTACCCTTTGTAAAATAAAAATGCCACAAGGAAAACCTTGTGGCATTTTGTCGTATTAATTTAATATTTAACAATTATCATTGTTTTAATAGTACCATTTACCTCGTGGATAAATACATCAGATGGTGTTGCGCCTGTGTTGTCCTCAGCATAAGCCATATAGCTTGAATCATAAACCTCGTTAAAGCTGTCTGCGATTGCTTCAAACTTCTTGTTTTCTGCAGTTGTATCATACACAAATATCTGTGCACTGCCAAACTTGCCCTTTAGGACTTCAATTTTTCCATCTAAACCAGTATCAATCACAAAACGGTCATCGCCCTCAATCGGTTTTTGATGAGCTTTTCCGTATATTGTTTCGAATGATGACTGTCCTTCTATTCTGTGACCTGGTTTTGTTTTGTCATTGTATCCAAAGCTATATGAAATACCTGCAGCTGTACGTGCTGCAGACTGCTCTACACCAAACAAAACATATTCAGGTTTTATTATATAACCATCACTGCTGTTGCCACCTATTCTGACAACATCGCCTACCGCAAGCACGTCCAAAACAGCCTTTGTTGTATCATCAGGATCGGCAATTGTATATTTGGTTCCTCCCGTCTTTCCATTGTATCCTTCAAGAATACATTTGCCATCTTCAAACACAGGACTTTCGGTCAATACTAAAACGGGAGAGTTGGGTTTGATATCCTCAACCGCTGTCTGCGATGATGGAATCTCGGTAACAAGCACAACCTTAGCCGACTTTGTGGTTGTTACATCATAAAATTCTACCTTGTAACCATCCTTATCAGCTGCGAAACTACCTGTAGTCCAGTTCTTATAATCATTTACGTTTGTTCTTGTCGCCGGAACTCTTATTATAATTGCCTGACCGATATAAATTTTTTCATCATCCGATACAAGGTTTGAAGAATTATACTTATACGTGTCGTCACTGCCTGTTGGTGTGTACTTATACAATTTTTCTGCTGTTATATCCTGACCTGCATTAACAGCTTCGCAAGCAATGATTTCTTCAATCTCGCCTTTTGAGTTTGTGGTGAACTTATAAACAGCTGTTCCGCCAGTAGTAAGGTTTGCTAAAACACTGTCATAAGAATAGGTATTTGCGCCATCAATAAGCTTTGCATCTTTACTAAGGTTATAAACTTTGCCCTTTATATTAGCTTTGCTAACAAATTGCACCTGTGTAACGCTTTCAAAACCATCGCTGTTTTGTGCAGCCCCAATCAAAATTCCATATTGCTGATTGCTTGCAGCCTGAGTCTTGTCAAATGCCAGGATATTCCCGTTGCAATCAAGATAGAATTTACCACTATCACCCATCTCGGGTGCATCTGTAACAGGGCTTGCACCGGGGATTACATTTTTCCATGGTGCCTGAAGTGATGACTTGTAAGTCTTGCCCGAAATTGTGTATCCATTTTTAGAGCTTGTTCCGCTTACTTTTCCCGAAAATGCATTCTTGCAGATGATTACCGAAGTAAGTACTCCCGCACCATTACCTGCATTGCTCTTTTTAACGCATAAAACATTGCCTGTAGCTATTGAACTGAAATTGCTTTCGTTGCCCGACATATCATAAAATTTTATAGAAGTATCAGAAAGAGCAAGCTTGTTGTCAGCAAGACCTTTTCTCAGCACATTGTCAACGATTGTGCTGTTTGAGCTTGTCTTTGACGATACTACCCATGCATCATAACTGTCGATAAACGCTACATCGTAGTTTCTGTCGCCATTACGGTCAAGAAGCTTAATGTTTCCGATAGTCGGCATTGCATTTGTTCCCTGACCTGCACAGTAATCACTGAATTTGCTGTTTGCAGCTGTGCTTCCATAGAGCTTGCCATTATATACAACCAGGCAATTCGCGTCTATACCTGCTTTAATGGTACGGTCACTGTCAGCACTGTTTGTATACTCTATCGCACTGGAAGTACAACCATATATCATATCAGCAGAAATTTCTATCGTCTCGCTTTTTTCAACCTGAGCCATAAGGAGTTCATTAAAGCCTGATTGACGGTCAATTGTGTAATAGAACGTAATCTCGGCACCCAGCATATCCTTGTAGTCATCCATATTTTCAACCTTGTAAGTCGAAGAGATATTGTTAACCACAATCTGTATCTCGTCTTCTCTTAAATTTGAATTTGCTTCCAGAAGGCTGATTTCAGGGGTTGCCGCTATATAACCTACATTCTTGGTAAGTTTAAGGTCATCTTTAAGGATGGTTTTGTCTGTAATCTGGTTGTTTTCTGCCAAGTTAACCTCAAGACAGTTGTAAAGCATACCTGCGATTGTCGCACGGGTTGCAGGAGTGCCGATAGCACCGCCCGCGCCTTTTAAAAAGCCCAGAGTAGTAGCCGATGTAATATACTTTGAATACCATTGTGCACCTTCCGGATTCATTTCACCATAACCAAGTGCACAAACAATCATCTTTACTGCTTCTTCATAAGATACGTTATTGTTAGGTTTAAAGATAAAGTTTCCATCTTCTTCGTAGCCGTTTATAATTCCAAGTTCTTTAGCTGTACGGATATTACCAATCGCCCACGAAACATCAGGAGTTACAACATCAGGAAACGGTGGGTTTTCAAGGCTTAGCGAGCCAACACTGCCCATACCACGGGTTCTGAGGAGCATCGCAGTAAACTCGGCTCTTGTAACATTGTTATCGGGCTTGAAACTGAATTTCCCGTCTTCTTCATAGCCATTAATAATCCCCAGCTTACTGAGAACATCCACGGCTTCGTATGCGCTATGCTCTTTTGTAACGTCAGTAAACGCCGCAAAGGCAGGGACTGTCACAAACGATGTCAAAACAAGCATAACTGCAATCACACTAGCTAAAAATCTTTTTGATGTTTTCATTTCTCATACCTCCAATTTTGTTATAAATTTATATAAAGTTAGTCATTTTACAATTTTAATTTTCTCTCTTGCCACGCATCATAGAATTTTCCGCGAGTGGAGTCGAAAGCTTTATCCGGGCAATTTCTTGGGGTTTATTTGCAACCTCAAGCTCGTTGCCGTCTTTATCTTCCATATACTCTATCTTGTGTTTTACAAAGTCACCCTTTGGTCTTAAAAACTCTACCTCCGAGCCTTTGAAAAAGCGATTTTTCTGGATTACATTTACAAAACCCGATTCCTCATCATAGCTTTCCACAATCCCCAAAAGTTCGTAGTTTCTGATATACGAGCTTGTCTTGTAGTTTTGCTCGTTCCCACCGGGCTTACCAAAGAAAAATCCTGTTGTGTAGTCACGATGGCTGACCTTCTTGATTTCTTCAAGCCACAAGGGGTTTGGCTTAAAGTCATCCGGGTTTTCAAAGTAACTGTCAATAGCATCACGGTACGCCTTTACCACTGTCGCAAGATAATATTCGGTCTTAACCCTTCCTTCGATTTTGAAGCTGTCAAGTCCGCTTTCGATAAGCTCCTTTATATGTTCAATCATGCAAAGGTCTTTCGAGTTATATATAAACGTCCCCCGCTCATTTTCAAATACGGGCATATATTCGCCGGGACGTGTTTCCTCGACCAGATTATACTTCCAACGGCAAGGATGCGAACACGCACCGAGGTTACTGTCACGGTTGGTCATATAATTGCTTAAGAGACATCTTCCCGAATACGAAATGCACATGGCGCCATGGACAAAAGCCTCAAGTTCAAGCTCGGGGCTTGTCTTCTCGCGAATTTCGGCAATCTCGGCAAATGACATTTCGCGGGCTAAAATTACCCTTTTTGCACCCAGCTTGTGCCAAGTTTCGGCACTTTTGTAGTTTACATTATTGGCCTGGGTACTGATGTGCACTTCCAAGTCCGGCGCAATTTCACGGGTAAGCTGAAATAGTCCCAAATCCGAAACAATTATCGCATCAAATCCAGCCTCAAGATACTCCCTCAAAAACTTTTCGTACTCATCAATATCATCGTTGTGAGGGATTATGTTTGCGGTAAGGTACACTTTTTTACCTCGGTCATGGGCAAAGCGTACACCCTCCTTCATATCTTCTACCGAAAAGTTTTCGGCGGCAACTCTTAAAGAAAATTCTTCTCCGCCTACGTATACCGCATCTGCACCATAAGTAATCGCAATTTTAAGTTTAGCTAGACTCCCCGCCGGCGCTAGAAGCTCCGGTTTCTTCACTATCTTCACTATCTTCATTCTCCTGTACTTCATTTACTGGCATTTCTATGGGTGGCATCGCATCGTACATAGCTACAGCTGACGCTATCGCCTCGGCTATCTGGATTTGCCCATCTTCACTCGAAATAACCGCTATGTCTTTTTCATTATCAATAAAGCCTGTTTCAATAAGTATTGCCGGCATAAGTGTATTTTGAATTACATAAAATGCCGCCGTCTTCACTTCTCTGTCATAAAGGCTTGTCCTGTCTGTTATATTTCCTTGAACAAGCTGCGCTAAACGCCATGCGTAACCGCCCTTTTGGAAGCAGTAAACTTCTGTCCCCGAGCCGCCCCCTGCATTACAGTGGATTGAAATAAACAAATCCGCCCTCATCTCGTGCCCTAAATCAACCCTCGCCTGAAGACTCTCAAGGACCGAAGTGTTTGCTATGCTGTCAGTCACTTTCTCACGGGTCATTACCACGTTATAGCCCATTCTTTCAAGCTTATATCTGAGCTTGTCTGCTATGTTCCAGGTTATAACCTCTTCTCTTAAGTCAAATTCCTTATTTTCGGCACCTATATCCTTGCCCGAGTAATTGTGCCCTGCGTCAATAAGTATTGTCTTTACCTCTGAAAAATCCTTTTCCTTATAAGCTTTCAGGATTTCAGGTGAAATTGAGTCGCCCTCGTCTTCGTCCTCAGCCCCGTTTTCATCTGATTCTTCGTCCGAAAAATCATCTTCGCTTTCACTGTTTTCGTCAAGGAACCCGGTTTCTGTCATATTAAAAACAACCTGGGCAATATCTCCGCGAATTGCCGCCTCGTCCGCCTTGCCTTCAACAAAGTCCAAAAGCCCCTCTTCTTCGGCAATGCTCATATATCCATCATACCATTTTTCGACGTCTAAAGCAAGTGCTTCCTCTTCCTTGCCAATGGCACAAACCGCCATCTTGGCGGCCTGGGCAAGTGTAACCTTGTGGGCCGGCCAAAATTCGCCGTCGCCCATACCATTGACCAGTCCCTTTTCGAAGCAGAACGAAATATACGCCTCGCCCCAGTATCCCACGGGCACATCAACAAACAAATCCTCCTGTGGAACATAACTTTCCTTGTCATAACCAAGCGTCCTTGCCATAAGTGCACAAAACTCGGTGCGGGTAATCTCGCGCTCGGGTCTGAAATATCCGTCATCGTACCCGGCAATAACACCCAGGTCCACCAGATTTGTAACCGCAGAATAGTTTTTGTGGTCTTTTGAGACATCAGGGAATTCTGCTGCAAATGCAGGTATGCTCAAGGCGGAAAAAACGTATGCCATCAATAAAAATATTTGTGTGATGGATTTTGGTAATCTAAGTTTCATAAAATCTCAAATCCATAGTTCCTAAATTTACGCAAAAGTCTATGCATAGAATGCGCATATCAAAAAGGGGTGCTTTCCCCCCTTGTACTTTTACATTATACACAAAAAACTTTTGTATTTCAATAAAAATACAAAATTTATTCCTTGAAATATGTAGAAAAACTCCTTAGATTATCCAACAAAGTTTACAAAAATTGTTACAATTGTGTTAACGTTTGATTTCGTAACTATTTTAGTGCACTAAAAGCCCTGCGATATACGCAAAAGTCGCCGACAGCGCCGCAACTGTAATAAGCGAATGTCTGCGGTAAGCAAGCACAAATGAAACAATAGTCCCCACGAGCCCTGTTATAATATTCTGGGTCGAATAGAGTATATAAGGAAACGTCATCGCCCCAAGCACCGCATAAGGAACATAATATAAAAAGCTTTGTATGTATACTGATTTTATTTTTCCCCTTACAAGTGTAAACGGAATCATCCTTACTAAGTAGGTTACCGCTGCCATTACCAAAAGATATAAAAGAAAATCCTTGTTACTCATCATCTTCTGCTCCTCTCGGTGCTATATATGCCATCAAAGCCGCGGCTATCAAAGCGCAGATTATTATGGCAAACCCCTGTGAAATCGTCGAAAACGCAGGGATATAATAAAACCCAATGCTCAAAACCGTTGAAACTATTATCGTAAAAAGCACGCCCTTATCCTCTCTTGCAGGGGGGATGATTATCGCCATAAACATACTGTAAATGGCAATTCCAAGCGCAGCGCACACCTGAACGGGTAAAAAATAATTGGCATAAACCCCTAAGGCTGTCCCAAGTGCCCATCCAAAATAGGGCAGAGTAATAAGCCCATACATAAACCGCCGCCCGATACTCCCTTTTTCTGCCGCTGCCACAGCAAAAACCTCGTCTGTAATACCAAAAGACACCATCATTCTGTGAAACGTATTGAACCCACCGTCCAGTTTTTGAGTAAGCGCAAGTCCCATAAGGCAGTAACGTATGTTGATAATAAGCTGAGCCAGCATCATTTCAATGAGAGTCCCGCAGGCAGCAATAACGGATACCCCTGCCAGTTGTCCTGCAGAAGTAAGATTTGTCATGGAAATAAGTATTGCCTGGAGAGGTTTTAAACCTTGACCCACCGCCGAAACCCCAAACCCAAACGAAACCGACAAATACCCTAAAGCTATCGGCACGCCTCTTAAAAGCCCATATTTGTACGAATTTTGTGTTTTTGTATCTATCATTTTTTTCACCTGTTAAATTCTTTTGTAAATAAATCTTATCACTGTTTAAACTAAATTACAACTATTATTTTTCAAGGGGTATTCCGCTTATGAAAAAAGCCTCCAGGCTTTTATTTTATATCGGTGCTGTCGCACCTAGCTCAAACCTAAAAACAATTCACTGGATTGTTTTTTACGGTTTGACCCCTTGTAAGTTAAAGTTCTATTTAGTGCCAATTTCTTCGAGAATTAAAGTATTCTTTTCGCCAATCTTTTTTACAAACTCTAAAAATTCTTTGTCTGCAAGGGATTTGTCTTCAGCTTTTTGGTGCATTTCTTCGGTGATTTCTATAAGTTCTTCGGTGAGGGTTTTTAAAAGTTTTATATCCATTTTTATACTCCTTTGCAATTAAAAAATGCGTGGCCGAAGCCACGCACGAAAAATGCAGCTCCCAGAGCAACATAATTTCAACAACTTATGATAAACCACAAGTATGCGAAACAGAGCATGCATTTTTACCAAAGGCAAAATACATACTTATGGTATCCATAAATATTTGAAATTATGCTGCGAGCTTATTATATCATATAAGCATTTTAAAGTCAATGACTACCTTGCAATAGTCCCACAGACTTAAATTTTTTCAAAAAACTATTGACAAATATTTTGGAGATGCTATAATAGAATCAAAGGTCAAAGAAAGTCAAAGTCAAAAACGAGGTGTGTTCAGATATGAAAATCAGCAATATCATTGAAGAGTTTATAAAAGAAATGCTTGCCGAAAATCACGAGGTAGAACTCGGCAGAAACGAGCTTGCTAGTCGGTTTAACTGTGTTCCCTCGCAAATCAACTACGTTATTTCTACAAGATTTTCGCCCGAAAGAGGTTATAGTGTAGAAAGCAGACGTGGCGGCGGCGGATATATCCGCATCACCCGCACTGCGCCTAAAGACGAGAGCTATATTCTTCACGCAGTCAAGTCCATCGGCGAAAGTATTTCTATGACAAACTGCAAGGCAATCCTCGAGGATATGTTTTCTTTGGGAATAATAAACGAGCGCGAGGCAAGAATCATTATGGCGGCTTTAAACGATAGCTCTATTCCTGTACTTCCAAGTCAGCGGGGACTGGTGCGTGCAAAAATTTTGAAAAATATCCTGGTTAATCTTTTCTAAGGAGGTATCTTTATGAAATGTCAAAAATGCGGCAAATACGAAGCTAATACTCATATAACCGAAATTATAAACGGCAAAAAGAGCGAAATGTTTCTCTGTCAATCCTGTGCGCAGCTTGCCGATGACAAACCCAGCTATTTTACAGGGTTTGAAACTGACTTTAACAATCTTTTTTCGTCACTTTGGCCCATATCAAAAGCCACAAGCATTCCAGTACCTCTAAAGTGTCCAAACTGCGGGACTTCGCTTTCGGACATTCAAAAAAGCGGTCGCTTTGGCTGTTCGGAATGTTATACCGTATTTTTTGATTATATAAAAAAGCCTCTTAAAGAAATTCACGGCAATACCAAACACGTAGGGAAAGTCCCCAAAAGGGTTTTAAATAATCTTAAAGAGACCAATCTTATAAATCAGCTTAAAGAAGAGCTGGAAAGTGCTGTGAAATTACAAAACTTCGAAGAGGCAGCCGTTCTTCGGGACCGTATAAAAGACCTCGAAAATCGCCTTAGGGAGGTGTAAGCATATGTGGTATACAAAATTTGGGCCGTCAGGTGATATAGTTTTATCTTCACGGATACGCCTGGCACGAAACATCAAAAAACTGCCGTTTGGGGCAAAGATGACAGCAGGTGATTTAAAAACAATCGAAGAAAAGTGTAAATCAGCTCTTCCCGAGTTTAACCACATTTCACTCTCTAAGTTGACTATTCCCGAAAAAGAGTCGTTAAAGGAATGTCACCTTATCAGTCCCGAAATGGCCGAAAAAAGCTCAGGCAGCATTCTCATTAATGAAACCTGTACCATTTCTATATTGATTGGAGAAGAGGACCACCTGAGATTACAGGTAATGGACAGCGGACTTAAACTCGAAGAATGTATGAAAATAGCAGATGAAATTGATTCAAAGCTTGAAAAAAACATGGACTTTGCTTATTCTGCACAGCTTGGCTATCTGACCTGCTGTCCGACAAATGTAGGCACAGGTCTTCGGGCGTCTTGTATGCTTCATCTTCCTGCACTTACCGAAAGTAAAGGTATGGACTCCATAATCCGTTCCCTCTCCAAGATAGGAATTACTGTAAGAGGCATATACGGCGAAGGCAGTCCTTCACTTGCAAATCTTTATCAAGTTTCAAACCAGGTAACCCTTGGGATTTCTGAAAAAGACTCTATTACAAAGCTTGGACAAATTATCTCGGAACTTATAGAAAAGGAACGCCTTTGTGGCCATGAGCTTTATAAAAACAATAAATTCAAGCTGGAGGATAAAATAGAGAGAGCCTTTGGTATACTCCAAAATTCACGTCTTATGACATCAAATGAAGCAACTCAGCTTCTTTCCCATGTCAGGTGGGGCATAAATTTGGGTATAATTAAAGATATAAACCACGAACAGCTGCTAGATGCATTTTATTCCATACTTCCGGGAAGCATTGCTAAATCCTATAATCTTACTTCATCTGCCGAACGGGATTTAAAACGCAGCGAAATTCTTAAAGACAAACTTAAAAATAGCATATAGAAAGGACGGTTACATTATGTTTGAACAAAAACTCACCGAAAGAGCAAAGTCTGCTATAAATCTTTCAGGCAACAGCGCTATGGAAATGGGGCATAACTATATCGGCACCGAGCATCTTCTTCTCGGACTTATCCGAGAGGGAACGGGTGTTGCAGCAAAAATTCTTGCATCAAGCGGCCTCACCCCCAAAAAGATAGAAGAAAAAATTGACTTTTTTGTGGGTACTGATTTGCCCTTGGGGAATACTTCACTAAGCTTTACTCCACGTACAAAAAGTGTACTTGAAAACAGCTACTCTGAAGCCAGAAAGCTTGGCCATGGCTATATTGGCACCGAACATATACTGATTGCACTACTTCGCGAAAACGAGAGCCTGGCTGTAAGAATTTTAATTGATCTTGGAGTCAATATCCAAAAGGTATATTCGGATATCATTCGCCTTGTAAGCGAAAATGGTCTTGGAGAAACGCCCAATCAGGGTGGCCACCGAGCAAGCTCCACTTCAAGCAAGTCAAAGCACAACCACGAAAAAACTCCTACTTTGGACAAATACGGCCGTGACCTTACCAAAATGGCGGCTGACCTTAAGCTTGACCCTATAATTGGTCGTGACAAGGTAATCGAAAGGGTAATCCAAATTCTTAGCCGCCGCACAAAAAATAACCCTTGTCTGATAGGCGAGCCGGGAGTTGGCAAGACTGCTGTAGCGGAGGGGCTAGCTCAAAAAATTGTTCAGGGCTTTGTGCCTGAAATTTTAAAGGACAAACGCGTTATTACCCTTGACCTTTCGTCAATGGTTGCAGGAGCAAAATACCGTGGCGAGTTTGAGGAACGCTTAAAAGGAGCTATGGAAGAAATCCGAAAGGCGGGGGACATAATCCTTTTCATCGACGAAATCCACACCATAATAGGTGCCGGAGCTGCCGAGGGCGCAATTGATGCGGCAAACATTTTAAAGCCTGCCCTTGCCCGTGGCGAAATCCAGATAATCGGTGCGACAACCTTAGAAGAATACCGAAAGCATATCGAAAAGGATGCCGCTCTGGAAAGACGTTTTCAGTCCATCGTCCTTGACGAACCAAACTACGACGAAACCATAGAAATCCTAAAAGGCATCCGTGACAAGTACGAGGCGCACCACCGGGTAAAGATAAGCGACAGTGCTCTTGACGCAGCAGTAAAAATGTCGGTTCGGTATATTCCCGACAGATTTCTCCCTGACAAAGCAATCGACCTTATTGACGAGGCTGCCTCACGCATAAGAATTAAATCCCTCACCGCACCGCCTGACATAAAGGCACTGGAAGACAAGGTAGAAAGTGTTCGTCAGGAAAAAGAAGCTGCGATTGCGGCACAGGAATACGAAAAAGCGGCAAATCTTCGTGACGAAGAAAAAGCGCTTTCCGACCAGCTTAAAAAGCAAAAAGACACCTGGGAAGACGAAAGCCGAGGTGACACCATAAAGGTAACTGAAAGCGAAATCGCAGAAATTGTTTCGTCCTGGACAGGTATACCCGTAAAATCACTTGAAGAAAATGAGAGTGAAAGACTTCTTCGACTTGAAGAAGTGCTCCACAGCCGAGTTATTGGTCAAAACGAGGCAGTGACATCGGTGGCAAAAGCAATCCGCCGCGGCAGAGTCGGCCTTAAAGACCCCAAGCGTCCAATAGGCTCGTTTATCTTCCTAGGCCCTACGGGAGTTGGCAAAACCGAACTTTCCAAAGCGCTTGCCGAGGCTATGTTTGGTGACGAAGATGCCCTTATCCGTATTGACATGTCAGAATATATGGAAAAGCACGCGGTATCAAGAATGGTCGGTTCGCCTCCAGGCTACATTGGCTACGACGAGGGTGGGCAGCTTACCGAAAGAGTTCGCAGAAAGCCATATTCCGTTATCCTTTTTGACGAAATTGAAAAGGCACACCCCGATGTATTCAACATTCTGCTTCAAATTTTGGAAGACGGAATCCTTACTGATTCGCAAGGCCGCAGAGTAGACTTCAGGAATACAGTAATTATCATGACCTCTAATTTGGGTGCAAGACTTATTACCGAAACCAAAGCACTCGGTTTTTCGGCTGGAGCAGACGATTCGGATGGTCGCAGTTACTCCAAAATCAAGGCAGATGTTATGGGCGAAGTAAAAAAAGCTTTTAAGCCCGAATTCCTTAACAGAATCGACGATATAATTGTGTTTAGTCAGCTTAATCAGGAGGAAATTAAAGAAATTGCGTCCAAAATGCTTGAAGCCTTAAAGTCACGACTGTTGGAAAACGAAATAACTGCCACATTCAGCGATGCAGCCCTCCAGCAAATAGCAAGCATCGGGTTTGACCCAAGTTACGGAGCGCGCCCCCTAAGACGCGCAATCCGTTCGGATATCGAAGATATGCTTGCCGAAAAAATGCTTGATGGTTCAATTAAAAAGGGTAGTAACATAACTGTAGACTTTGAAGATTCTAAATTTATAGTCAAATAAAAAGAGGAGCTTTTAAGCTCCCCTTTTTATTTAGTTCCCTCTAGATATTTAACTGCATTAAGTGCCGCAACGCTTCCGTCGCCTACTGCTGTGGTAAGCTGACGGACGGACTTTGTGCGGCAATCGCCTGCAGCAAAAATGCCCTCTCTATTTGTTTTGCAATCTTCGCCTGCCAGGATATACCCTCCGTCACTAAGGGTTACTAAGCCTTCAAACTCACTGTTTTGCGGGATTTGGCCTACTGCTACAAAAGCCCCGTCAACGTCTAAATGCATTTTTGACTTATTTGCAGTGGAAAATAAATCAAGTCCGGTCAGTTTGTCTGTTCCGCAAAGTTTCTCAACTATAGTTTCCAGCAGAAGCTCCACATTATTACATTCCTTAAGCCGTTTTACTAAAGCCTCTTCTGCTCTGAAGGCATCTCGCCGATGAATTAAATATACCTTTTTAGCTAATTCCGAAAGATACTCGGCTTCCTGTACGGCAGTATTTCCACCGCCAATCACAGCAACTGTTTTGTCCTTGTAAAAAGCGCCATCGCAAACTGCACAAAAAGACACTCCGCGACCAACAAGCCGTTCCTCGCCCTCTGCGCCCAAAAGACGATTTCTAAGACCAGTCGCAATTATTACCGACTTTGCGCTGAATTCACCATCGTCAGTTACTACTGTTTTTGTCGTGCCGTTTTTTATTTGTTTTACCGCGCCAAATCTGATTTCGCCGCCAAGCTCACTTACTTGTCCCGAAAGAGCATCGGCAAAATCCAAACCGCTTATCTTGGGTATCCCCGGAAAGTTTTCAACGCGCTCAGAAAGTGCTATCTGTCCGCCAAGACCCATTTTCTCAAAAACGAGTACCGATTTTTCGGCACGAAGCGCATAAAGTGCCGCGGTAAGTCCTGCCGGGCCTCCGCCAACGATAATTATATCATACATCATTTTTCATCCTTTCCGGTTTAAAGGTATTTTGTCACAAGAACTTATAGTTTATTACAAAAAACGGTCACCGCGCGGGTGACCGTTTAGAGCATAGCTTAAGCTTAAATTACTTAAGTTCAACAGTTGCGCCAACTTCTTCAAGCTGAGCCTTGAACTTTTCAGCGTCTTCCTTAGAAACAGCTTCCTTAAGAGTTGTAGGAGCACCATCAACAGCAGCCTTTGCTTCTGCAAGACCAAGACCTGTGATTTCGCGAACTGCCTTGATAACCTTAATCTTTTCTGCACCAGCAGCAGCAAGAACTACGTCAAATTCTGACTTTTCTGCACCAGCAGCAGCGCCTTCAGCACCAGCAGCAGCAACCATAACAGGAGCAGCAGCGCTAACGCCAAATTCTTCCTCAAGAGCCTTTACAAGGTCATTTACTTCAACAAGTGTAAGTGATTTGATTTCTTCAATCATTTTTGCTATATCAGCCATTTTTATTATCCTCCATGATAAATTATATTTCGGGTAAAATTAGTCCCGATGTTAATATTACTAAAATTATTACTCTGCCTGAGCTTCGTCTTTCTTTGCGATAGCATCCAAAGTTCTGACAAGGTTTCCGATAGGAGCCTGTAGGCTTCCAAGCATCTTAGCAATAAGAGTTTCCTTATTGGGAATGCTTGCGTAAACCTTAACTTCGTTTACGTCAATAACTTTGCCGTCAACGAAACCGGCTTTGATTTCAAGCTGTTCATTTGCTTTTGCAAATTCAACCAGAACTTTTGCCGGAGCAACTACGTCACTTGAGCTTGTAGCAAGAGCTGTAGGTCCGTGAAGAACGGGGTCAAGACCCTCAAGACCAACCTCATTTGCTGCAAAACGTGTGAGTGTGTTTTTAACGATTGTGTATTCTACACCGGCTTCTCTAAGTTTTGAACGAAGCTCGGTATCCTGAGCAACAGTAAGACCTCTGAAGTCTGCAATAACACCTGCCTGAGCATTTTTAAGTCTCTCAACAAGTTCTGCGACAACAGCCTTTTTGTTCTCTAAAACTTTTGCACTTGGCACAACTGTTTCCTCCTTTCAAAATTTAACTGCCTATACAACCAATCACCCAAATTTTAGGAGATATTGTATTTTTCAAAATAAATAACCCTCGCAAAGACGCGCGAGGGTTATAAACATAAACAACAAACCAAAATTTGCAATTTAGTAATATCCTCGGCAGGACTTACGGCACGTGGCCACCTGCTGTCTTTGGAAAATTATTTAATTAACTATGTCATTGTAACACATAAAATCTAATTTGTCAACAACAAATTGCAAATTTTACGCGTCAATCTTTACAGCATTTATTTTGATGCCGGGGCCCATAGTTGATGCAACGGTAACTGACTTAAGGTACTGACCTTTTGCAGCTGCTGGCTTTGCCTTGATAATAGCACCCATAAGAGCATTAAAGTTTTCAACAAGCTTATCCTTGCCAAAAGATGCCTTGCCGATGGGGCAGTGGATGATATTGGTCTTATCGAGTCTGTACTCGATTTTACCTGACTTGATTTCTGCAATTGCACGAGCAACATCAGGTGTAACTGTACCAGCCTTGGGGCTTGGCATAAGGCCCTTAGGACCAAGAGTTTTACCAATTCTACCAACAAGGCCCATCATGTCGGGTGTAGCAACTACAACGTCAAAGTCAAACCAGTTCTCTGACTGAATTTTTTGTACCAAGTCCTCAGCGCCAACAAAGTCAGCACCTGCAGCCTTAGCTTCCTCAGCCTTGCCCTCACGAGCAAAAACAAGAACCTTTACTTCTTTACCTGTACCATTGGGAAGTACTACCGCACCTCTAACCTGCTGGTCAGCGTGTCTTGAGTCAACACCCAATCTAACGTGAATCTCAACAGTTTCGTCAAACTTAGCTTTTGCAGTCTGGCAAACAAGATCCAAAGCTTCAGCTGTATCATAGAGCTTGCTCTTTTCAATAAGCTTGACACTGTCTTGATATTTCTTACCTTTCTTCATTTTTTATTTCCTCCTATCGTGGTTTCGCAGAATGCCTTAAATTACATTCCTCCCACTTTTTTCAATTAGAGCGATTTTGAAAGATTATTCTTCCACGGTAACGCCCATAGACCTTGCTGTTCCGGCAATCATAGACATTGCTGCTTCAACAGAAGCTGCATTCAAATCAGGCATTTTCTGTTCTGCAATAGCCTGAAGGTCTGCTTTTGAAAGCTGTGCAACCTTAGTCTTGTTGGGAACACCACTGCCGCTCTGAATCTTACAAGCCTTCTTGATAAGAACTGCTGCCGGCGGAGTCTTGGTGATGAACGAGAATGATCTGTCCTGATAAACAGTGATAACAACCGGGATAACAAGACCGCTATCCTTTGCTGTCTTTTCGTTGAACTGCTTACAGAAGTCCATAATGTTTACACCGTGCTGACCAAGAGCCGGACCTACAGGAGGAGCAGGAGTAGCTTTACCTGCTTCAATCTGCAGTTTGATGTAACCTGTAATTTTTTGCGCCATTTTAATGACACCTCCCTTTCACAAACGTGGTAATATCGGAAACGGATTCGTATATTTCCGTCCCTCCCACCTACCCAAAGAAAGTCTTTGGATATATAAATACGGCTAAGCCGTGTGGGTAACTTAATAATCTTTAGCTGAGAGCTTCTACCTGATTAAACTCAAGCTCAACATCGGTATCTCGACCAAACATAGAAATGGTGGCTTTGATTTTTTGTTTGTCCATAACAATCGCATTTATAACGCCGACAAAGCCTTCAAGGGGACCGTACTTAACGCGTATATTGTCGCCAACATCAAAGCCAACAGAAACAGTCTTCTTTTCAAGTCCAATTGCTGCGATCTCCTCATCGGTAAGAGGCACAGGCTTGGAGCCGGGACCTACAAACCCGGTAACACCACGGCAATTGCGTACAACATACCAGCTTTCGTCGGTCATTACCATCTTGATGATAACGTAACCCGGGAAAACTTTGCGCATAACGGTCTTCTTTTTGTCGTCTTTAATCTCGACAACTTCTTCCATCGGGACGCTGATTTCCTGTATTACGTCTTGCATATTGCGGTTTTCGATTGTTTTTTCTATATCGGTCTTAACCTTGTTCTCGTAGCCTGAGTAGGTGTGAGCAACATACCATTTTGCTTCTTTAGACATAAATATGCGGGACTAGCCCTTCCCTCCTACTTATCTGTTGATTAACAGTGCAATTCCGCTGCTAAACAGCCAGTCGAGTATCCAAATAACTGCACCAACGATCAAAACGAAAACAATAACAATCAAAGTGTTCTGACGAACCTTTTTAAACGAAGGCCATACAACCCTTTTAAGTTCTGCCTTCATATCGACGAACCAGTTTTTTATTCTTGCGAATACATTTGGCTTTTTGTCCATTTTAAACTACCTCTTTGCTTTCAAAAATTACTTCGTTTCCTTATGAAGTGTGTGCTTTTTACAAAATCTGCAGTACTTATTCATCTCAAGTCTGTCGGGACTGTTCTTCTTGTTCTTCATTGTGTCATAGTTTCTCTGCTTACATTCTGTGCAAGCCAAAGTGATTTTAACTCTCATTTCTTTCACCCTTTCGCATTATATACTTTGCCTTAGTCTAGCAAAGGTTTTCGCTATGTTATGTTTGTCTTTTGTGCTATCTTTAGTCAACACAAATAAAGCCTCTTTTTCGAGAGGTAGAGTTATAATATCATATTTTTGTCCGGTTGTCAATCTTTTTTTTAATTTTTTTTACCGCTCTAAAAACACGCTAAAGGCATGATCAGTCTGACTGCTCTTTTCATGCCTTTAAATATTTATACATTTTTTGTATCAAGTGCCCTTATCGCATTGAGCACGGCAATAACCATAACGCCTACATCAGCAAACACCGCAAGCCACATATCAGCAAGCCCCACGGCTGCTAAGGCTATAGAAGCTATCTTTACAAAAAGGGCAAAAACGATATTTTGCTTTACTATTTTCATACACTTTTTAGAAATTCTGATTGCTTTTGCTACTTTAAGCGGATTATCCTCCATAAGGACCGTGTCTGCCGCTTCAATCGCCGCGTCCGAGCCAATAGCGCCCATAGCAATCCCTATGTCTGCCCTCATAAGACTTGGTGCATCGTTGATTCCGTCACCAACAAAAGCTACCTTGCCCATGCTGTCTTTCAGGATTTCTTCAAGGCACTCCATCTTTTGATGAGGCAAAAGCTCGCTTAAGGCATGGTCAATCCCAAGCTCTTCAGCAATTTTGTCCGCTACCTCTTTTTTGTCGCCGGTGAGCATAGTTATATTTTTTATCCCCATACGTTTAAGCTCAGAGATTGCGGTTTCTGATTCGGACTTAACTGTGTCTGAAATCTCTATACAGCCTGAATAAACTCCGTCTAAAGCAACATAAACCACTGCCTTTAAATCTTCGCAAGGTTCATAAAAAACACCGGCTCTTTGCATAAACCTTTCGTTTCCTACCAAAACATCTATGCCGTCAACGGTCGCCCTGACTCCCTCACCCGATGTTTCTTCCAGATTTTGAATCCGGCTTCGGTCAATGTCCTTTTCAAAAGCACCAGTCAAACTTTTTGCAATAGGGTGCGTTGACGCACTCTCGGCTATGGCAGCATACTCCAGTAATTTTTCAGGCTCTAGTGCAAGGCTATGCACCCCGCTTACTTCGAAGCTGCCATTTGTAAGAGTTCCCGTTTTGTCAAACACAACCGTATCTATTTTGGAAAGGCTTTCTATGAAATTTGCGCCCTTAATCAAAATCCCCTCACGACTGGCACCGCCAAGCCCTGCAAAAAAGCTGAGAGGAATACTTAAAATCAAAGCACACGGACAGCTGATTACCAACATAGTAAGCGCCCGATAAATCCACGCGCTAAAATCAGCTTTGTTTCCTGATATAATATTAAATGCAGGCACCAAAACAGCAATAAAAAGTGCTAAGATGCAAACCGCAGGCGTATAAACCATGGCAAACTTTGAAATAAATCTCTCGGACTTTGCCTTGTGCATCGCAGAACTCTCAACGAGCTTCAAAATTCTCGAAACCGCTGAGTCGCTAAACGCCTTTGTTGTTTTTATCTTTAATATTCCGGTCATATTTATCGAGCCGCTGATTACCTCGTCGCATGCCTTGACAGATTTAGGCAAGCTCTCCCCGGTCAGCGCTGTCATATCAAGGTCCGAAAATCCATCCACCACTATGGCGTCGATTGGAATTCTCTCACCAGGGCAAACTATTATCTCTGTCCCGACTTCAATCATTTCAGGACTAACTTTTTCCAGCCTACCTTCAATCTCTATGTTAGCATAATCCGGCCTTATGTCCATAAGCGAAGATATACTCCTTCGGCTTTTGTGGGTGGCATAGCTTTGAAACAGCTCACCAATCTGATAAAAAAGCATCACTGCAACAGCTTCAAAAAAGTCTCCACTTTTTTGAAAAACCGCAATTGCAATTGCACCAATCGTTGCAACTGCCATCAAAAAGTTCTCGTCCAAAGCCCTCATATTGATTATGCCGACCATAGCCTTTTTCAAAATGTCATACCCAACAATAATATATCCAAGCCCGGCCAAAGCCGCCTTTATAATATTTGATGCCGGCAGCACCATTGATAAGGCAAGTAGCACAGCTGCCACTAAAATCCTCGCAAGCAGCCGTTTTTGTTTTCTCGTCATCTTAGCGCCTCCCTAAAACTCAATCTCACAATCAGCCTCTACCTTTTTGCAAGCCCTTAGAACTTTTTTCATAACAGCTTTTTCGTCACAGCCCTCTTCAAACTCTACAACCATTTTCTGAAACATAAAATTAACGGTAGCCTTTTTTACACCCTCAACTTTGTTTGCTATATCCTCCATAAGATTTGCACAATTTGCGCAATCCACTTCGATTTTGTATGTATTTTCCATATTTATATACTCCTCTCCTCAATTAAACAATTAAACATCTATTTAATTGTTTAATTAGAGTATACCTGAATTTTTTATCAAAGTCAAGAACTTTTACTGGTTGTTTTTGTTTTTATCGGTCTTTTTGCCAGATTTAAGCTTTGGAATAAACATTTTTGCGATTTTCCCCTTGCCGCGGGTTTTGACATAAAAGTACCCTATCACACTGAAAACCACCGCACCGATAAAGTTAACAAACAAATCCTTCATTGTGTCATAAAGCCCGATATCCAAGTAACCGTCTATTCCCAAAGGTTCCCCATTAACCGCTGTCCCCCGGATAGCTTCTATAACCTTGGGGTCCTTAGTCCCGTCCCCCAAAAGTGTAGAGGATATAGTCCTCACCACGTGGTCCTTTTGCATATCAGTATTAAAGAACATATCCCCAAAAAACTCGAAAAACTCCCACAGCACTCCAATAGTCATAGAAAAACAAAATGCCACAATCGCCAAAAAGATAGGTGACATTTTGAACTTTATTTTTTCGTTGCGATTTAAGATATCGCTAAGTGCAAAACCGATTGCCGCACACAAAAATCCATTAACGGTGTGAAGGATTGTGTCCCAATATGGTACCTTGGTATAGTAGCTTCCCATCTCACCCAAAATTTCTGCCGCAAAAATAAAGAGGAGTATTATAATTTCAAGGGGACCCGGCAAATCAATACCGAAATTCTTTTGAATAAACGACGGAACCAGAAATAGAATAAGTGTCAGAATGCAGAAAAACAGATTTTCATAAGTTTCCGCAATGCACGAATGCACCGCCGCCAACACCACCATAAGACGCAGGGTAACAAACACCACAAATGTCGCCTTTTCTTCCTTTATGGCTTTTTTATATTCCGTAAATCTGTTTTTCTTCATTATGTTTCACCCTTTTTCACATTATATATATTATATACCACACTTTCTGTATATACGCAAGATTGGCTTATGCATAAAATTCCCTTAAATTGTCAATACTAACAAAAAAACAAGGAGGATAAATTTTATGGATTTTGCTACCAGCGAAACAAAAAAGAATCTGCTTAAGGCTTTTGCCGGCGAAAGTCAGGCGCGAAACCGCTACACTTTTGCCGCATCGCAAGCTCGAAAGCAGAATCTCTATGTAATCGAAGCTGTTTTTAATTTTACTGCAGGTCAGGAGAAAGAGCACGCCGAGCTATTCTATAATCATTTAGCCACTGCCGCGGGCGAAAACATCAAAATAGACGGCACTTACCCCATCGACATCAGTGATTCCATCATCTCGCTTTTAACGTCCGCAGAACACAACGAAAATGAAGAATACAGTGATGTATATAAAAACTTTTCAGAAGTTGCAAGCCAAGAAGGCTTTGCTGAAATCTCGACACTTTTTAAAAACATTGCGGGCATCGAAAATACCCATGCGCAACGCTTTGCTAAGTTTCGTGAACTTTTGGAGGCAGACAAACTTTTTGTATCGGACATAAGCACAAAGTGGATGTGCCTAAACTGCGGATTTGTGTATGAGGGAACGACTGTTCCTCCTGCCTGCCCGGTTTGTCGTCACGACCGTGGATATTTTATCCGTTTGGAATTTATAGAAAAGCAGTAGCCTGCACCAAGTCATTAAAAACGGCAATTTAACCTGCTTCTTTTAATGTTATTGTAAGCACTGTCATATCATCTTTTGCCGTGCCGCCTTGCTTTTGGGCGGCACGGTTTAGTATATCTTCGGCAAGGTTTCGGTTTTCTTCATTTTGCCCGCTTTCCTTTACAAATTCCCCTACCCATCTATAGCCTTCTTCATTCGTCTCAATGCCGTCAGTCATCATTACAATCTTGTCCCCGTCACGAAGCTTTGTTTTTGATATATCCGCCTCGGCCTCGGCAATAATCCCAACAGGCAGCGCCGATGCGTTAACCGACCTTACTCTGCCGGTGTTGCTTAGAATAAAGCTTGGCTCAGCTCCTGTCTTTATGAACTGCGCCTCACCTGTATAAAGGTCTATTATGCAAAGGTCAAGGGTAACAAAAGCCGCATCCTCGGACTTCATTATCATAATGGAATTTATAAGTCTTACAGCTATGCGGCTGTCAAAGCCTGCCTCTAAAAAACTATCCAGAAGTTCTAAGATTGCCTCGCTTTCCTTTGCAGGCCTACTGCCTGTTCCCATTCCATCGCTTATTGCTATTATAAACTTACCGTTTTTTAAATTCAGAAATCTAAAGTTGTCCCCGCTTTTTTCGGAAGCCGCAAGCGTTGCTTCCTCGGTTTCGACCTCGTAGCGCTGTGCTTCGGTAAAAACAAGCCTTATAAGCTTTTTATCGTCCGGGACTTCCTCCCGCATCAAAGTATTAAACCCCAGGTGCGACTTCATAACTTTTTCTATTGTACGCCTCGTCTTGCCCTGAAACTTTGCTGCTTTCATAACGACCTCGACTTTGTATCTCTCATCCTTATCCTGCAAAATATTTACGCTCTTTGGTTTTATTCCGTTTAGTTCAAGCTTCGAACGGATTTCAAAGCCGGATACCGCTATTTCCCTTGTATCTGTGTCTATTTCGCTTGTTAATCCTTCCAGGATTTTAGAAACACCATCAAGCTGTTTACCGACCAGCTGCCGGCTTTCAGAAAGTCTGCTTCGCCATACCTGCCGCACACGGTATATATCGTATTGGTGATTTAGCTCCTCCAAAAGTCCCGCTGTATTTATGCATCTTTTTGACAGCACCTGGCTTAAGTCCTCGGATTTTGCCACACCTTTTTCACGCATAATGCCAAGAAGCTTAAGCATTTCCTCGTAGGTCGAGCTGAAGTACTGTCCCCAGCACACTCCGGACTTGCGGCAATTTTTGCAAACCTTGTCTGCTGCTGCATCGAATAGTTCTGCCACATCGGCACCATTCTTTTTTACTTCTTTGTCCGAAAGGCGTTCCATTGTCCGTGCCATAGACTCAAAAGCCGCGGCTGCGGCATTTAACTTTGCCTTTATACTCTCCTTTACCTTTGCGATTGCATCCCGCTCCTCGCTTCCAAGCGAGATTACTTTTTTTACTTTTTCAATCCAGACAGTTGGTACAAAGAAAAACACTACTGCCGCCGTTAAGATTTCCCAAAGCGAAAGAATTGACTCTGTAGCATAGTTGTTGTATACCGCCATAACTGCGTTAGCAAGCAAAATCCCGGCTACCGCTCCGCCCTTGCCAAACTTTGAAAACGCCCCTGCCAGAAATCCGCAAAAGCCAAAGGCGCCAAGGGCCGCCAAAAAAAAGTCGCCGCCAATCCCTGAAATTATGCCAAGAACAATGCCTGCACCGGTCGAAAAGCCTGCTCCGCATCCTGCCGAAACAACCATCAGCATTATGCTCGAAGCAAAATTCATAACCGAAAACCCGGAGCCAATATATATCTCCTTAAATCCCAAAAGTGCGACCAGTATCACCGCCGCTAAGCTAAGCTTTGAGTCGCCGTCAAGATATGAGGTGAATATTTTACCGTCCTTAATTGCCGAAATACTTTTTTCCATCATCAAGGCACCCGAAACCACCAGCGCTCCTTCGCACAAAACGAGGATTAGCCCTAAAACAGAAAATCCCTCTACCAAAAGTGCACCAAGTCCCGTAACCATTACCGAAACCCCTGCAATTATGCCTGAGGTTACATCGCTTAGTCTTACCCCCTTTTCAAGAATAAACAATGTGCTTAAATAAATAATCCCGGCACATAAGTATTTTAGCGCACCTATTCTGCCCGAGACCGCCGCACTTCCAATGCTTATAGCAACAAATATCAGCACTGCCTTAAGGGTCAGCTTCCTCTCCTGCGAAAGAAACGCCATCCCGAAAGGCGCAATCCCCGGGAGCGGCATTGCCATTGCAACAAAAATCCCAACGAGGCTTGTCCACAAATCCTCCGAGGACACCTTAAGCCTTACTTTTTTAAAGATTCTTTGCCTTTGTGCTTCTTCCTTATATGTATATGTTTTTGCTTCGGCCATACATATTCCTCCTGTGTAAAATTTCCATATTTTCCTAATTTTCATTTTAATTATATAAGGAGAAATATGCGCTAATTGTCGAATTTAAGTCTTGATTACAGCATTTTAAAAAAGTTAAAGCGACGGTACGACAAAAAGTCGTGTCCGCCGCCAAAAAAGCCGTTTATTCAAGATTAAACCACGCGCATGTCCCCGGATAGTATGCCGACGATTCAAGTTCTTCCTCAATTCTTAAGAGTCTGTTATATTTTGCCGTTCTGTCAGTTCTGGAAGGCGCCCCTGTCTTTATCTGTCCCGAGTTTGTAGCTACTGCAATATCGGCAATCGTGGTATCTTCGGTTTCGCCGCTCCGGTGCGAAGTTACTGCTGTATATCCCGCACGGTTCGCAGTTTCAATCGCTTCCAACGTTTCTGTCAGAGTCCCTATTTGATTTACTTTAATAAGAATTGAATTTGCAACGCCTAAATGTATTCCTTTTTTTAATCGCTCGGTGTTGGTCACAAAGAGGTCATCTCCCACAAGCTGAACCTTGCCGCTAAGCCTTTTTGTAAGCATATCCCAGCCTTCCCAGTCCTCCTCTGCCATTCCATCTTCAATAGAAATTATCGGATATTTCGACGCCCAATCCGCCCAAAAATCTACCATTTCTTCTCTTGACAGCATTTTGTCCGTTTTCCAAAAATAATATTTGCCTGCCTCGCCCTTTTCCTTTGCGGCTTCGTACATTTCGGTAGAGGCCGGGTCAAGTGCAATCTTAAAATCATCATAGGGTCGATACCCTGCTTTTTCCACTGCCTCAAGGATTATTTTTACCGCCTCTTCGTCTTCTTTAAGATTCGGGGCAAAGCCGCCCTCGTCGCCTACCGCTGTCGAGTAACCTTTTTCTTTTAATATTTTCTTTAAGGTATGAAAAACCTCGCTGCACCATCTTAAAGCCTCGCTAAATGACTTTGCCCCAACGGGCATAATCATAAACTCCTGACAGCTGACCGAATTATCTGCGTGCTTACCGCCATTGATAATATTCATCATCGGCACCGGCATGGTTTTTGCATTTACGCCGCCTATATAATTATAAAGGCTTTGACCAAGCGCATGTGCGGCCGCCTTTGCACATGCAAGGGATACCGCAAGAATGGCATTCGCACCAAGCCTTGACTTGTCACGTGTCCCGTCAAGCTTAATCAGCGTGCGGTCAATAAATGGCTGGTCCAGTACATTAAGGCCAAGTAGTGCATCCGCAATCTCGCCGTTAACGTTTTTCACTGCATCCAAAACACCCTTCCCCATATATCGACTTGCATCACCGTCCCGTTTTTCACACGCTTCAAAAGCACCGGTCGACGCACCCGAGGGAACTGCCGCTCTGCCGACAAAATCGCCCTCGGCATACACCTCCACCTCAACTGTTGGATTACCGCGCGAATCCAAAATTTCTCTTGCTACTATTCCTTCAATCGCAATGTAGTTTTTCATCTCTGCCTCCAATAACATTTATTTACTTAAAGTATTTCCCAAACTTTAGAAATTATATATATTTTTTCTAAATCCGGGGCAGAATAATATTAAATTTTCGAAAGGAGTAGCATTTATGAATGGTACAGATACAGTAAAATTGCTCAAAGAAAGTGACGCAGGGGTAAAAATGGGGGTTTCAGCAATTGACGACGTGCTTGACAAGGTTTCATCGGACAAGCTTCTTAACATTCTTAACGAATCAAAGGAAAAACACCAACAGCTGGGCAGCAAAATCCACGAAATGTTAAACAAGGAGCATGACGAAACCAAAGAGCCAAACCCCATTGCAAAAAGTATGTCCTGGATGAAGACCAACGTAAAGCTTGCAATGGACAAAAACGACCAGACCATCGCAGACCTCATAACCGACGGATGCAATATGGGCGTAAAATCCCTAAACCGCTATCTCAACCAGTATGCTGCCGCATCCGAGGAGGCAAAATCCTATACAAAAGAGCTTATTGACCTTGAAGAAAGCCTTGCCAAGGATATTGCCTGCTATCTATAGCAAAAAGGACTTGAACGTAAAAGTTCAAGTCCTTTTTCATCTTATTTTCATTTTTTCATTAAGGGCCGAGTACCTCTCTTGAATACGGTCATTTAAAATAAACTGCTTTAAAATTTCTTCCTTGCCCACCAGTATAACCAATTTTCTTGCCCTTGTCACACCCGTATAAAGCAGGTTTCTTGTCATAAGCAGCCGATGCGTTTCAAAGATTGGCATAATCACCACATCAAACTCGCTTCCCTGACTTTTATGAACGGTTATGGCATAGGCAAGCTCCAACTCCTCTAAGCTGCCAAAGTCATACTTAACCGTCTTTTCGTCGTCAAATGTTACCGTAAGGTTCTTGGCAGGATAGTTTATGTCCGTAACAAATCCTACGTCGCCGTTAAAGACCCCCATGCCCTTTTCAGAGCCTCTTTGCAGGTTCCATTCAAGGTTATAATTGTTTTTATTTTGCATAACCTTGTCGCCAAGGCGAAATTTACAGCCTCCCAAAGCCTCGGTTTGAGTCTTTTCATCCAATGGATTAAGCACAAGCTGTAATACCTCATTTAGATTATTTACCCCTGCCGCCGTCTTTCTGCTTGGCGTTATCACCTGTATCTGAGATATGCTGTCCACTCCATAGGCCTTTGGTATCCTTGTTTTGCATAGTCCTGCTATAGTGCCTGCAAGCATATCAACATCTTCACAATTTACCAAAAAGAAGTCGTTGTCGCGGTCGTTACAAAAAGGCATCTCGCCCTTATTTATTCTGTGAGCATTGACGACAATCATACTCTCCTTTGCCTGCCTAAAAATCTCAGTAAGCTTTATGCATTCAATAGAATCGCTGTCTATAATATCCCTAAGTACATTCCCCGCCCCGACAGCAGGCAGCTGGTCGCTATCCCCCACCATTATAAGCCTTGCCTTTTGAGGCAGCGCCAAAAGAAGGCTATGCATCAAAAGAATATCAACCATTGACATCTCGTCAACTATCAAAATGTCACAGTCAAGCGGATTTTTCTCATTTCTTGCAAAATAGGACTGCCCAAGACCGTTTGATGGCATATTTTCCAAGAGTCTATGAATGGTCTTTGCTTCTAAGCCCGAAACCTCGCTCATCCGCTTTGCAGCTCTCCCTGTAGGCGCTGCAAGAGCAATAGATTTTCCCTTTGCAGTCATTATGCTGATTATGGCATTTATTATGGTGGTTTTACCTGTACCCGGGCCACCCGTAATCACTGTAGCCGAATTCCGAAGCACCGCCTCCACCGCATCACGCTGAGAGTCTGACAGTAAAATTCCGGTTTCTTCTTCGGCCTCAAGAATCGTCGTTTCCAATTCGTCCCGTCTGATATCATAAATCATACCACTCATTTCTTTTAATCGGGCAGCAACACCGCGTTCCGCATCGTAAAACATTTTCAGATACACCGCATCAAATTCGTCCTGATGTTCAGTTGCCAGGTCACCATTCATCGAAAGCACCGAAATAGCATCTTCTACCTCATCATTTTCCACTTCCAAAACCAATTTAGCCTGACTGACAAGTGCAGTCTTTGGCACAAAGGTATGACCATTCAGGTAGGCTGCATTCATAAGCACACTCTTTACCCCTGCATAAATTCTTGGCAAAAAATTTTTGGGGATATTCAAGCTTTCTGCAATCTTGTCACAAAGATTAAACGGGTAATCATCAATGGCAGTCAGCACAAACGGATTTTCACTGACCAAAGCGATAACATTCTCGCCAAATGTGCGATAAGCTTTTACAGCAAGGTTCGGCGAGACCCCATATTTTTGAAAGAACACCACAATCTTTTTCATTCCGATTTGTTCCAGGTATCGTTTATATATATCATCAGCCTTTGCCTTAGAAATCCCCTTTATCTCGCAAAGCCTCTCGGGTTGTTTCTCAATTATTTCAAGGGCATCGCGGCCAAATCTTTCCACAATCTTCCGGGCAGTACTTTTCCCCACATGCGGAAGTATTCCGGACCCTAAATAAAGCTCTATGTCATCCTCTTTTTCAGGCTTAAGCCGCTCAAAAGTCTGGACGCTGAACTGCTGGCCATACTCGGGATGGTTGCGCCACGAGCCAAACGCATCAAGCCTCTCGCCTTCAAAAAGCCCTGGCATATATCCCGTCAAGGTATAAAGCTTTCCCTCTGACGAAACATCGCATACCGTATATCCGTTATCCTGATTTTCGTATATTATTCCTTCCACTGTTCCCAAAATCCGGTCCATCCGCATCCACCTCCTTTAAAAGGTATTTTATCACATTTTCATATTTTATGTCAAACAAAAATAGAGTAATGCCTAAGCGTTATTATGCATTACTCTATTTCATCATATCTACTTTATATAATTGCCTCTGCAAGTTTTCTGACAAGTTCCTCGCCATACTTATAGCAAAGCAAAAACTCAATTGTCTCATCTTCAATCCCGGCCTTTGCCTGGATAATTTCAATTGCATCTTCAACGGACATATCCTTCACTCCTTCCTTGATTTTTTCGGTCGGGAAGTACCTCCCGGGGCAAGCGGTACTTTGCAATGTCTTATGTCCCACCACAGTTGCATTTGGATAAAGTTCCTTCAAATAATCAATAAGCGCTCTCCCGCTTTTCTCCTGTAAGGCGGGCATACTTTGCTGTTTTTCAAAATTCCCCTCAAAGCAAACGCCTACACTTTTTTGATTTGCTCCCAAGGTATGTGCCCCCACAGCTCCTATGGGCCTGCCCTTATAGACCTTGCCGTCTTTTCTTACATAAAAATGATATCCTATCCCCGAATATCCCCGTTCCTTGTGGAGTCTATGAATACTTTCTGCATCTCCATCTCCTGCACGGTGATGGAGCACTATATAACTGGTCTCGTATCGATTTGTCAAAGGGTTTTTCCAGTCATAGCTTTTAGAAATTATTTCCATTCTCGTTTTCCTCCCGCAAGACCTCTATAGCCTTTGTCACTGCATTTGGCAGCGGCATACCCATCAGCCCCGCATTTTCTATTATCGAAATTGCCTCGTTTGTGATAAATCCGATTACCGTCGCTGTCAATATATAGCTTGTCCCAAGCAGTATGTCAAGCCTTCGTGCAAGAATAACAAACAAAAATGTCATGCACTTTTTGCAAAGTCCCGTCCAGCCTATGCGGCTGTCCAGTCTTCCCGTTTTTGACTTGTTGCTGTTTTTAAATACCCCTGCCACAACAATTCCCATAGCATAATCCACAACCATAAATATTATAAGAGTTGCTATGTTCTCGGACCAACCCCCAAATAAATCCACAATTACACCGCCTAGCATACCGAAAAACGTACAAATGCCAACCTTTATACCTGATATGTTCACACTACTCCTCCGTTTCATCTGGCTTTGGCAAATCGCTAATCGTATACTTACAATATATCTTATCCCCAGCTACCTCATATTCCGTGTTAAGATACTGCGTTTCCATATCACAATCCGGTCTTTCGCCCTCAACCATTTCCATATACCCAAACTCCTTTAAGTCCTTAACAGAAGGATTTGCAATGGTCTTAACCAATTTCTTTCCTATATATCGCTTTAACACCTCGCCGTTATAGGGAATTACTTCATTCTTACTTATAAATAAATACATCTTACATTCTCCTTATTTTCTTATATATTTAACCTTAATTTCACCCTGCTTGGATGCCGAATATAATGATATCACCGTGTTTCCTCTATTTGTATGCAGGGCAAGAAGTGCTTTCCCTGCTTGGGTGTTGGTTATATCGGTTTCGATAGGCTCATTATAATATGTCACAATCTTTATTGGATTTTGTGTCAAATACTCTTTTACATTTGCCACACCATAGTCCTCTAACGTTTCATCAAAAAAGGGTGAGTATATCCAATATACCGCTTTGTTTCCAACACCCAGCCAATATCCTTGAGTGTATATCGCACCTAAGCTCGCCCCATTACTTACAAGCCCCTGTTTTCGCATGCTGACATCTTTTAAAGCATTTTGAAACATAAACCCTTTACCTGTGGAGTATCTTGAAAAATCAGATTCGTCTGTGAGTGTTATCTCATAGCATCTTTCTATAAGCTTGACAGTTTTCTTCACGCTATCAACAACAACTTCATCTCTGTATGCATCAATTCCCCTTAAAGTTACACCATTAAGCACAACTTCTTGTGGCTCGATATATGGTGTATAATCTGTAGGGCAACCCTCATATACTACTCGGATGTTTGAAACTGTGGCAGAACCACCGCCTGCTGCTGTTGAATTACCGACAAAAAATAGTCTGGATGTCAGGTCAGTTTCCGTAACTGTAAAATATATACCATAGCTTACATAGCGATCATTTAGGAAATACACTTGTCTGCCCGACCCAGTGTTTTCCATATAAAAAGCAATTCGGTCACCAACTCTTACAGAAGGGCAGACATCTGAAAGATTTTTGGCAGTAGTATTTGAAACGGAAGGTAGAGTAAGTGTGCCATCGCCATTATTGGTGAGACCTATGCTTGGAATAACATCTATATTAAACAAGTTATTCCCAGTAACTCTCAAAACTGGATTTTCTACACTCACTATGTCTATTGGTGCATCAGGAGCAGGTGTGCCGTATTGTGTGCTCTCGCCCAAAACACTTATCTTTCTAAACGGTCTTTTAAGGCTATTCTCAATTGATATAGGATTTCCCTCTAGCTCCTCAACCTTGGGCAGAGCTTTCATGCGTTCACGTATGTAATTTGCATAAAACATACCCTACACCTCCGTGCACGCATATTCCGAATAGGCAAATCTCCAGCCATAAATGTAAGAAGCTGCATCTTCATCGTAATAAAGAACACCCCAGTCAAAATAAAGACTATATATCATATTTGTTTCAGGCACTAAATCAATGTCACTTAATCCACTGACGGAATTAATTGTCAAAGTGGTTGCTGTACTGCCGCTCAAAAAGTCAACCTGAATAAAATCGCCAATGACACCGCTTGGCAAATTTAAATCCAGTACTGTTTGCATCCCAAGGTCATATATCGTATTAACTGAAAGTACTTCAGGAGCTTCTGCCGACACATCAGGACTTGGTGTATCTCCCTTGTCGCCCTTGTCGCCTTTATCGCCCTTTAACCCTTCTGAACTTTGACCGCTATCGACAAACTCTCTTCTTTCCTTATCCCACATGTACCAATTCCCGTTTTCGCCAATATATGGTGGCTTACTCAAAGTTAAAATCTGATTATACACATCAGGGGTAGGCTCAGACGAGGGGATTCCCTGGTTATAGCCTGACTTCTCTACATCTACTTTTACCACATTTGCAGTTACAAGGTCTCCGCAAAATACCGAAACCGTAAAAAACGGCGCCTTTATAACCTCCCATGGCACAAGGCATTGGTTTTCTTCCAAAATTACCTCATAAAAATTATTATCAGTATCTCCGAATATAGCTACTATCTCGCCTTGCCATTCGTCCGAAAAATCAAAGCTTGCCCTTAAATAATTTTTACTGTCCGAAACCGGCAAAAACTCATCCATTCTTACTATAATCTGATTTTTTACACAAAACTTTAACATCAAACCCACCACCTCACACAAGTATTATTTTATAAG
>JAZNSF010000027.1:0-87942 GCA_045591095.1 Clostridia bacterium
CTGTCATTTATTGCCTCCCACAGTTCAAGACCAAGGCACTGCATAAGAATGCCATAGCCTATGTTCTTTGTAAAATAGTCACTGTATTTAAAAAGTATGCTAAGCATATCAAGCGGAGCGCTATCGCTCACTGCATCCGAAATCCGCCCGAGTCTTGCCTTTATATCAATATTTACAATTTGCCCTGCTTCAAGTCCCTGCCTGATGCAAAGTATATCACGGAAAATATCCGTCATTACGTCCATCAAAAATTCAAAGTCATCCTTATTCTGCCTAAGGAACAAGGTAAAGTCATATATAGTCTTGCGCCTCCCATCAAAAAGCGCAAAAATATGGTCAATAAGTCCAGTGCGAAGTTCAGCTAGCTCAGTTTTTTCGATCAAGGTGATTGCTTTTTTTATACTTCCCCGACACATTTTAGAGGTAAGCTGTATCTTGCCATCATCAAGTTCTTTGTATCTGCTGTGCAAGTATGTTTCTACCTCCTGCTCTGAAAGCGGATACAGCTTTAAAGCTGTAACCCTTGACAAAATTGTAGGTAAGAAGCTGTTTGCATTTTCAGCAAGCAAAATTATAGTGCAATACTCTGGCGGCTCCTCCAAAATCTTTAAAAGGCTGTTTTGAGCATAGAGATTCATCGTATCTGCCTTTGGAATAATATAAATTTTACGCTCTGCCATAAACGGCTTTATATATACATCAGCCTTCATTTTGCGGATTGTGTCGACCAATATATCGGTTGACTTTTTTGACGGGTCATAAAGCTGATTTGTAACTATGCTTATGTCGGGATGATTTCCGCTGCTACTTTTGCTGCAGCTTGGGCAAAGTCCGCAGGAATCATATTCCTCAGGGTTTTCGCACACAAGCATTGAGGCGAAAGCCTTCGCCAAAGAAAGCTTACCCAATCCCTCGGGGCCCTCTATCAAATAGGCATGTCCCACACGGCCTAGAGAAATTGCACTTGTGAGCAAGGTCTTTATTTTGTTATGCCCGGTTATCTCCGAAAAAAACACTTTTTCACCTATCCTTAAAACTTAATTCTTTCTCTGATATATTCTACCAAATCGTCAATCTTTACGCGTTCCTGCTCCATTGTGTCGCGCATACGAACAGTAACAGACTTGTCTTCCTCGGACTCAAAGTCGTATGTGATACAGAATGGTGTTCCAATCTCGTCCTGACGGCGATAACGTTTACCGATACTTCCTGCCTCGTCATATTCGCACATAAATTCGCTTGCAAGCTTTGAATAAACCTCAAGAGCACCCTCTGAAAGCTTTTTAGAAAGCGGAAGTACCGCAGCCTTAATGGGCGCAAGTGCCGGATGGAATCTCATCACTGTACGCATATCATTCTTCTCAGCGTCAACAACTTCCTCGTCATAAGCCTCGCAAAGAAACGCAAGTGTAACACGGTCACAGCCAAGTGATGGCTCAACGCAGTAAGGAATGTATTTCTCGTTTGTTTCGGGGTCGTTATATTCAAGCTTTTCGCCACTGTGATTTGTGTGCTGAGTAAGGTCAAAATCTGTTCTGTCAGCGATACCCCAAAGCTCGCCCCAGCCAAATGGGAACATAAATTCGATATCAGTTGTTGCATTGCTGTAGTGCGAAAGCTCTTCCTGCTCGTGGTCACGCATCTTGATGTTTTCTTCTTTTACGCCAAGCGAAAGAAGCCAGTTTTTGCAGTAATCCTTCCAGTAGCTGAACCACTCAAGGTCAGTGCCAGGCTTACAGAAGAATTCAAGCTCCATCTGCTCAAACTCACGGGTCCTGAAGGTGAAGTTTCCGGGAGTGATTTCATTTCTGAAAGACTTACCAATCTGACCGATACCGAAAGGTACCTTCTTTCTTGCAGTTCTTTGAACATTCTTAAAGTTTACAAAGATGCCCTGAGCAGTCTCGGGTCTTAGGAAGATTTCGCTTTTGCTGTCTTCGGTAACACCCTGAAAGGTTTTAAACATAAGATTAAACTTTCTGATATCGGTAAAGTTGTGCTTACCGCAATTGGGGCACTTGATATCCTGCTCGTTTATAAATTCAAGCATCTTTTCATCCGACCAGCCGTCAGCCGAAACGCCTGCAGCGTCCTCAATGAGTTTGTCCGCTCTGAAACGGCTTTTACATTCCTTACAGTCCATAAGCGGGTCAGAAAATCCTCCAACGTGACCTGATGCAACCCATGTTTCGGGGTTCATAAGTATTGCAGCGTCAAGACCTACATTGTAAGGGCTTTCCTGGATAAACTTTTTCCACCAAGCACGCTTAACGTTGTTTTTAAGTTCAACTCCCAAAGGACCATAATCCCATGTATTTGCAAGTCCCCCATAAATTTCAGAGCCCGGATATACAAACCCACGGCCCTTACAAAGGGCAACGATTTTCTCCATTGTTTTTTCTGTGTTTTTCATAAAAATCACTCAGCCTTTCCTTAATCACAATCCACGTTGCGTTTTCTTTTTAAGGCAAATTGCACTTACAGCAACCACCCAATTAGTAAAAACAAATATACAAAGTATATTATACTTTATTTTTAAAATAAACGCAAGTAAAATTTTATGATTTTGTAAACTTTTGACGTTCGTTTTATTTTAGGTTGACTAGTAAGCAGAATTAATGTTATACTTATACTATAATTTGAATAAAAACCGGAGGTAATATATGAAAAAACTGTTACTTACCATTCCCACTCTTTTGGGTACAGAACAAATCGTAGCAAATGAGGTCAGACACCTTGGATATGAAACCAAAGAAGTAAAGGACGGCAGTGTAACATTCGAGGGAGATGCCGAGGCAATCTGCCTTGCAAACATAAACCTTCGTGCAGCCGAGCGCATTATGATTAAGCTTGCCGAATTTAAAGCCACCTCCTTTGACGAGCTTTTCGAGAAGGTCAAAAAAATCAACTGGGAGGGTATAATCGAAAAAGATGCCGCATTCCCGGTAAAAGGCCACTCAATACGTTCGGTTCTTCATAGTGTTCCTGACTGTCAGGCGATAATAAAAAAGGCAATTGTTTCAAGACTTTCAAGCCATTATGGGATTGAACATTTTGAAGAAACCGGCCCGCTTTATCCCATTCAGTTTGCGATTATGAAGGACATCGTAACAATCTATATTGACACAAGCGGCGAAAACCTCTACAAGCGCGGCTACCGCGAAAAAAGTGTTCTTGCCCCCATGCGTGAGACTTTGGCATACTCGATGATTGACCTTAGTTTCTGGCGTGGTGACAGAATGTTTATTGACCCGTTCTGCGGAAGCGGAACACTCCCCATCGAAGCAGCTCTTTATGCTACCAACACCGCACCCGGTATTAAGCGAAGATTTGTTGCCGAAAGTTGGCGAAATCATATCCCTCGCGAGATGTGGAAGGATATCCGTGACGAAGCCCGCGAAAATGCCAGGCCCAACACCAAAACCGAAATTTTTGCATCAGATATTGACCCCGAAGCAATTGCTATCGCAAAGAAAAATGCAGAAAATGCCGGTGTTGCGGATAAAATCAGATTCAGCGTGTGCGATATGGCAAAGATACAGCCAACAAAAGAAAAAGGCGTGATAATATGTAACCCCCCCTATGGTGAAAGACTTTTAGACACTAAACAGTGCGAAAGACTTTATCGCACAATGGGCCGAAAGTTTTTGGAGTTCCCCGCAATGAAGAAGTTTATTCTAACTTCCTACGAACAATTCGAGCAGTACTACGGAAGCTTTGCCGGCAAACGCCGAAAAGTGTATAACGGAATGTTAAAATGCTATATTTATCAGTACTTTAAATAAAAATAAACGAGGTTCATCGTCTTGATGAACCTCGTTTATTTTTAGCTTGCATTTTTGATTTGTAATCTCAGCCTGTCGGCAATCATAGCTATAAATTCGGAGTTGGTAGGCTTTCCTTTTGAGGTTGCAATTGTGTATCCAAAGATTGCGTTCAGTACCTCAGTATCGCCTCGGTCCCACGCAACCTCTATCGCGTGACGGATTGCACGTTCAACTCGGCTTGCAGTTGTATGGAAGTCCTCTGCTACTGTAGGATACAGGGTTTTTGTTATCGAATTGATTACATCAAGATTGTCAATAACAAGCATAATAGCATGCCTTAAGTACTGATAGCCTTTTATATGTGCGGGGATGCCTATTTCATGGATTATCTCGGTGACCATCGTTTCAACATCGGGATTTTCGCAAATTTCATATCTCTTGCCTATACTGAGGACAGTCTTACTCTCAAAGCTACCAGCGCAAAGGCGATGGATTGTCTTTCTGATACTTTCGTCGCCCATAGGTTTTGCTAAATAGTGGTCAGCACCCAGGTTCATACACGTCTGAGCAGTTTTATCATGATTTACTGAGGAAAGAATTATAATCTTTGGCATAAAGAAATTATCAAACTCCTGCTTTTTGGCTCTGAGTCGCTCCAAAACGCCAATACCGTCAATGTTGGGAAGAATAATATCCATTATTACCACATCCGGTTTAAGTATATCCACCTTTTCAATCAGTTGATAACCGTTGCTCACAATTTCGCAAACATTTATTCTGAAATCACTTGTAAGTCCCGCAGTAAGCTGTTTGGCATAATTTGTGTCAGTATCCGCAATTAAGACATTAATTTGTTTTTCCATTTTTTTAGCTCCTTTATTTTCCAATATTTTCCATTTGTACTTAGATTATAACCCCATAATATTAGTTTGTCAAGTATTATTTTCTAAAATTTTCCAGTTTTTTTATAATATTTAGTGGTCACAGTCAACACTTGTCACAATATGTTGTATTTAATATGAAGTTGTCAAAATATTGAAACAGGGCACGCTTTGGGTGCCCTTAGTGCTTATATACGTTTTTGAACAAACTCGTTTGCAAGGATTTCCAGACCATCGTCAATGGGAGTAAGTCCTTCAAAATCCGGATACTTACGTTTTAGTGCATTACTAAGTATGGTATCGCAAAGCTCAGGGTTTTTGGGAAGAAGCGGTCCGTGTAAGTTTGTCCCTATCAGGTTTTTGTCCCAAACACCCTCAAACTCAGCCTTTTCGTCGTTTCCAAAGCCTTTTACAACTCTGCCAAAAGGCGCAAGCTTTCCTATATTTGTTTTTGCGCTGTGGTTTTCAAATCCCACAACCTTTGTATCTAACCCATCACATTCAATGGCTATATCTCCAATCATTCTGGAGCCGTCAGGCTCTGTTTTTGTGACGATATCCAATATCCCAAGGCCGTCTTCCAAAGTCTCACCAAGCTGATAGGTTTTGCCTAAAATATGATAGCCACTACACACCGCCAAAAGTGTGCCGCCGCTGTTTACAAACTCTACTAGTTCCTGTTTTTCTTTTAAAAGCATCTCGCAAACAAGTTTTTGTTCAAGTTCCAGTCCACCGCCCAGGAAAATAATATCCGCACTGGATATGCTTATTCCATCGTCATTTTGAGTACGGTTTATTACTTCGGCAGTTATTCCCCGCCACTCTAGACGTTTTTTGAGGCACTCGATATTGCCCTTATCGCCGTAAAGGTTTAAAAGATCAGGATAAAGATGTAAAATTTTAATTTTATATTCAGACATTCTTCTTTTTCTCCTCCTCTTTCAGTATACTTTCGGTCGAAAACAGCATCGTGTAGTTTACAAGTACATAACAAACCTCTGCATCAGACAGACGAGTGCTCGATATGATGCTTTTCATATCCTCAGAAATTATACTAGGCTTAACGTCAGCATACTTAAACCTGAGTCCCAAATCGTATCTGCGCGAGCCTAAAAGCGAAAGCGAATTTAAGCTTTCGTCCGCAATCCGTTCAAAGTCCACATCCCAAAGCCACGAAACATCTGTACCATCGCTCGGCATATCATTTACTGCAATGATTACGTCTTTTTTGCGCTTGTCCTCGGTCACTGTTTGTATTGCCTGATTAAAACCCGCGGGGTTCTTTGCTAGGTTCAGTACAAACGGCTTACCCAAATCAAACTCCTGCATTCTGCCGATTTGTGGTTTGTAATCCCCTAGTGTATCTTTAAGTCCCTCTATACCCTTACCAAGCACTTCCATCACGCCAAATACCGCTAATATATTATAAATATTATAAAATCCGCGGTAGTTTAGTTTTAGCTCTTTTCCATTTGCCAAAAAACTAATCCCATCAGAAAGATTGACATTTGTTGCCTCAAAGTTAATTTGTGGTCTTTTGTTTCCGCAAGTTGGGCAATAATAATCACCAAGTTGGCTGTAATGATAGTAGTTATACTTTTGCTCACTGCCGCAAACAGCACAAAACTTTCCGTCTTTTGCATCGTTTTGCGGAGGTAGCACCGCTTCACTTATTCCAAAATAATATACCTTCCCTTTATAATCACGGCCAAACCCTGAACTTATAGGGTCATCGCCATTTAGTATAAGCGTAGGAAAATCTGCATCGGTAAATGCCTTTTTCATAATATCCATAATAGAGTCTATCCTGCCGTAGCGGTCAAGCTGGTCCCGGAAAAGGTTTGTGACAATCACAACGTCAGGGCTTATGTGCGAAAATACTTTCTGTGTGTATGCCTCGTCCACCTCAAGACATGCATAATCTGCATCCAGCCTTCCAAGCCAGTCACACGAAAGTGCAAAAGCCGCTGCAACCCCGCTTTGCATATTTGCGCCAAGCCGGTTGCAGACAACTTTTTTGCCACTCTCACAAAGGGCCGATGCCACAAGGTTGTTTGTGGTGGTCTTGCCGTTTGTTCCGCATGTCACTATGACTTCATTTTTAACTCTTGTTTTTAGCTTTTTTATTATATCAGGGCAAATCCTAAGAGCAATGCTCCCCGGCGTGGAGGTAGACTTTTTCCCGATAACCCTGCCTAAGATTGCCGCAAGCTTTGCCGCCCAGATAGCAAAAAGTAATCTCATCTATGTTCTCCTTTGTTTGTTTATTCATGTATCAATTATACTCTAAAGTTTCAAAAAACACAATATAAATTTTAATTTTCTATCCATTATTAAGATTGTAAATATTAATAAATTTTATGTTCTTTGACGAGCAAACAACCTGAGAGCCAGTCCCTGACTCTGTAAGTACTATAAAATCCTTTCCAACACTTTCCAATATACCGGTCTTTTCAACATGGGTGTTTTCGCCAAAAAGAAATTCAACCCTTGCATATCTTCCCACTTTTTGGCAAAGGTATGAGGCTACATCTGTTTTAGTACATATGGGACTTTGCAAATTCCCCAAGGAATTTTGCGGCCTCAGTCTGTCCTCTTGCATAAACCCCATTATGGGCATATTGTTTTCTCTGAAAAACACCGCATCAGAACCAGCATTTTCGTTATTGCCAGGCTTGATTCTGTCGGATATTTCAGGTGTTTCCAAAGTTCTAAGGCTATTATTCATTTTTGCAGCCGTTGCAGTCTGGCTGTCCAGTGGCACTGCAATCACCGCCTGCTCCGAAGGCCATTTGGGGTTAGGATTTCGTTTTGTGCAGCCATATCTTCTCATATCTTTTCGCTCCTTTTTTATTATTTCAGTAATATAATATGTAATTTTAAAAATTTTGAAACAAAAATGCATAAAAAACTGAATTTGCTCCAATACTACTTATGAAAAATCTTAAACAGATTTTATAATTTTAAAAGGAGTGTTTTTAATGATGAATCAGAACAAGGAAAACAAAGAAAACAAGAATAAGGAAAACCAAAACAACCAGAACGAATCAAAGAACAACAAAAATAGCAAATAATTGAATTTAAATTAAAAAAAGAACCTCCAGGTCTTTTTTTAATTTACATATAGATTTTACACACCATATTACTCCGTTTGATGGGGCAAAATATTTAAGAAAGGAGGGATATGGTGAAGTTTAAAAAAAGTTTCGCTCTTTTTTGGGCGATTTTTTTTGTTTTTTCATTTACCGCCAGTAGCGAGGTAGCTGAAAATCATAATTATATTCCCACGTCCGTAAGCGCAGTTTCACAAAAGATGCTCATTCCTGATGGAAGATGCGTGGGCGTTATGCTTTCCACCAAGGGAGTATTGGTTGTAGACTTTTTGGATATAGAAGCCATGGACGGGAAGCATCCGTCCCCCGCAAAAGCTGCGGGGCTAAAATCGGGCGACCTTATACAAAAATTGGAAGGCAAAAAAATTTCAAGCGTGGACGAACTTTTGCATGAGGTCACTTCTTTGGAGGGCAAAAAATTTTCATTTACCATAAATCGTAAGGGAAAAATCATGGACGTGCTGATTGAACCAAAAAAGTCAAAAGAGGATGGCAAGCTGAAAATCGGGGCATGGGTAAAAGACGCCGCATCAGGAATTGGGACACTGACATTTTTTGACCCCGACACCAAAAAGTTTGCAGCCCTTGGTCACGGAATCTCTGACCCCGAAACAGGCGAAGTTCTTTCGATTGAAGATGGCAACATACTGCCCGCCGACATAGTTTCGGTCAACAAAGGGGAACGTGGCTCGCCCGGCGAGTTAAACGGAATTTTCAAGGAAAATGCTGATATTCTTGGTCAGATAACCAAGAACGGAACCTCGGGAATTTCGGGCAATGCAACAAATTTTTTTAGTGTCCTTGGAAGTCCTATTCCCATATGCAACCGAAATGACGTAATTTTGGGCGAAGCAAAAATCCTTTCTACGGTTTCGGGGAATCAGCCTCAGGAATTCAGTATAAAAATAATAAAGCTGATGCCAAAGGTTATATCCCATCAAAAAGGTATGGTAATCGAAATAACAGACGCCCGACTTTTAGAAAAAACAGGCGGTATTGTGCAGGGAATGAGCGGTTCACCCATTATCCAAAATGGTAAGCTGGTTGGAGCCGTTACGCATGTTTTTGTGAATGATCCAAGCAAAGGTTATGCTATATTTATCGAGGATATGCTAACGTAAAAATGCAAACAAGCTCTGGAAAATTTCCGGAGCTTGTTTACTATTTAAAATAAATCAGTGGACAAATATCTGTCGCCGGTATCAGGAAGAAGTACAAGAATGGTTTTGCCTTTATTTTCTTTTTTTCTTGCAAGTTTCACCGCTGCCGAAAGTGCCGCGCCTGACGAAATCCCAACAAGTATGCCTTCTTTTTTTGCCATCAGCCGAGCGCACTCAAAAGCATCCTCCTCGCAAATTGGCATAACTTCGTCAAAAATCTGAGTATCCAAAACCTCAGGGACAAATCCCGCGCCTATACCCTGAAGTCCATGGCTTCCTGCATTTCCTCCTGACAATATAGGCGATTTTTCTGGTTCAACCGCAACGATTTTTATATCAGGATTTTTTGACTTAAGGTACCGACCAACACCGGTAATTGTACCGCCTGTACCTACACCTGCTACAAATATGTCGATTTTGCCGTCTGTATCCTCAAAAATTTCGGGGCCGGTAGTATCAAAATGCGCCGCCGCATTTGACGGATTTTCGAACTGCGCCGGTATAAAACTACCCGGTATACTCTTTGAAATTTCCTCGGCTTTTTCTATGGCACCTGTCATACCTTTTTTGCCGTCAGTAAGCACGAGCTCCACCCCATATGCACGCATAATTTTCTGGCGCTCAATTGACATAGTCTCGGGCATAACAATTATCAGCCTATAACCCCTTACTGACGCTATCATAGCAAGTCCAATCCCGGTATTTCCAGAGGTCGGTTCAATAATTGTTGCGCCGGGTTTTAATCGTCCATCCTTTTCGGCATCTTCCACCATTTTAAGTGCCGCTCTGTCCTTTACGGACCCCGCCGGATTAAAGTATTCAAGCTTTACTAAAATATCCGCATAAAACCCAAGCTCTTTTTTTATATTCCTAATCTCCAAAATCGGAGTCTTACCTATCAGCTCTTGGGCTGATTTATATATCTTTGACACAAAACCACTCCGTTTTTTGTATGTTATATGGCTAGTATGTACTCTTACTATTCGATTATACTCCCGTCTGCACAAAATACCGGCAGCTTTTCAAGATAGATAATATCTTCCCTATCTGCAGCATCTCCCTCTGCCAAAACCGCCATTTTGCCTACAATATTGCCACCCACCTCTTTCACAAGTGTCTCCAGCGCTTTAAGCGATTCACCTGTACTGATTACATCATCTACAATCAAAACGCGCTTTCCACGCATAGCATCAGCTTCTTTTTTGCCAATGCATAATGTCTGTGTATGCTGCGTGGTAATTGAATCCACCTTGGTAGTGATTATATCCTGCATATACACTTTGGGACCCTTACGTGCAACAACATAATAGTTGTGCCCTGCCTGGCGTGCCATTTCATAAAGAAGCGGTATACCCTTTGACTCGGCAGTAATCATTACATCAAATTCGGGTGCTTTTTTAAGAAGCGCCTCTGCCGCTTTCTCGGTAATTTCTACATCACCAAACATAACAAATCCGGCAATATAAAGGTCATTCGAAACCTTGCAAAGCGGTAAATCTCTCTTTACGCCGGCAATTTCCATGGTATAAGCTTTTTTCATTTTATACTCTCTCCTTTAAATATCAATTACTCCTATTGCATCAAGAACTGACGACACAAGAATTAAAACAATGCAAACAGGGGCAATATATTTGATTACAGCATTAAAAAGTGCCTTAAGTCTAAACTTCCCGCTAAGTTCCACTTCGTCAATAACCGTCTGAGTCTTAACAACATACCCAACAAATATAGAGGTAATCAGTGCAACAATAGGCATAATCACGCTGTTACTGATAAAGTCAAAGAATGTAAGGAAGTCCATGCCGATAATCTTTACATCTGCCCAAACACCATTAGCAAGTGACGATGGAATGCCCAAGACAAGCGATATAGCAATAACTACCAGACAAGCCTTAAGGCGGCTTAGGTTAAATTTGTCTCTGATATTTGATACCACTGTTTCCATAAGCGAAATCGACGATGTTAGTGCTGCAAAGAGAACAAGAACAAAAAACAGTGTTCCGACAATTGCTCCACCTGTCATGCTTTCAAACACCTTGGGAAGAGTAACAAGCATAAGGCCGGGGCCCTGGCCCAAAGCACTTTCGTTACCGCCCGAAAAAGCAAATACTGCCGGGATAATCATAAGGCCTGCAAGAAAGGCAATTCCTGTATCAAAGATTTCAATCTGGTGCACAGACGACTCAAGATTTACATCTTTTTTCATGTACGAGCCATATGTAATCATAATACCCATAGCAATCGACATCGAGTAGAAAAGCTGGCCCATAGCCGAGAGGACAGTTGTAACCGAGAACTTGCTAAAATCAGGCAGTATATAATAAAGAAGTCCGTCCATAGCACCAGGCAAAAACAGTGTGTAGCCTGCAATAAATATCGAAAGAACAACTAATATCGGCATCAGTATCTTGCTGACCTCGATACCCTTTTCAACGCCACAAAGCACAACAACTGCGGTCAGTCCAAGATATATCGAAAACCACAGAAGCGGTTCAAAAGGCTTTCCTATGAAGCTTCCAAAAAATGTGTCTGTCGCCAAAATGGCCGAGTGACCTGCTGCAAATGCAGCAAAATACTTGGTTACCCAGCCGCCAATAACACAATAATACGGCAAAATTATCATAGGGACAATAGCCGCAATATACCCTAAAAATGCATACTTTGAGCAAAGCTTTTTAAAAGCACCTACTGCACTAAGGCTTGTCTTTCGCCCAATCGAAATTTCGGCAACCAAAAGCGAAAATCCAAACGTAACCGATAAAATCAAATAAACAAGCAAAAATATTCCCCCACCATATTTTGCTGCAAGGTACGGAAATCTCCATATATTTCCAAGGCCTACCGCAGAGCCTGCTGCCGCTAGCACAAAGCCCAGCTTTCCGGTAAAATTACTTCTTTTAGTCTCCATATTTTCCTCCGTCATTTTATAAAAATATAATATAAGTATATCATAACTTACCTTTAAAATCAACCCAAAATAAACAGTTTTTGGTAAATCTGCCTCTGCCTTTGACTTTTATTAAAATCTGTAGTATACTATGTTTTAGCAAAATAAAAAGGAGATATGAAAATGGTCAGACATGTTATAATATGGAGTTTTAAAGACGAATATACGAATGAACAAAAATTAGAATTTGCTGCAAAAATAAAGACAGGGCTTGAGGGCCTTATGGGAAAAATTGATGGACTTTGCGAGATTAAAGTCTTTACCACTCCTCTTGACTCATCAAACGGAGATTTAATGCTTGACTCTAGCTTTGAAAACGAAGATGCTCTCAAAGCTTATCAAAAAAATCCCGACCATCTGGCCGTCGCAACGTTTGTCCGTTCAGTTGTGGACGCTCGCAAATGCTTTGACTTTGAAGTATAATTTTTTACACACAAAAAGCTCCCTGATGGGAGCTTTTTTGATTTTGCCTTAGTAATTTTTCTTCTTGTAAAATACTACAAATACAAATGCCAAAGCAAGAAGTATGACAGCTATAATAGGTGTTTGATATTCTTTCAAAAATCCCATAAATGTCATCGGCGTACTTTCTGCTACTGAACCATTCTGCCCTGGCATCATTCCTCCAAATCCATCCATACCACCCATGCCGTTCCTGCCGTTTTGGGGCATTTCAAAACTTTTATCTGAAGCAGTTTCACCGCTTTCACTTACTTTTGTTTCTCCATTTTCTTTTTGAGCGGTATCGCCTTGTGTGGTAGCTCCTACATTTGGCTGTTGTACTACCTCGCCTCTTGAAAAGTTGGGCATATCTCCATTAAATTCTGCCGGCACTTCGCCATCAGGTCTTTGAGGCATCTCGCCATTTGACGGCATCTTAGGTCTTTCAGTGCCTGACGGCATCTGGGGCCTTTCGCCACTTGGATGACGCATGCCTCCCATACCGCTTCTTCCGCCTTGAACCCTAGCATCTTGTGGCATTGATTGCTCTGCTGCCACATCCGCGCCTTGGTCTTTTTGTGCATTTTCTGCACTAACAAAGACAGAAAACGCTGTAATTATCATACATAACACGCATAGCACTATTCTTTTTATCATCTCTATGTTCCTCCTTTGTTCCTCTGCTGTTTTCCAAATTGCTTGCCGCCTTCGCCCTTGTTGCCGCCAAAACCGCCACGAACGCCACCCATGCCGAGATTATGCATAGACCCAAGTGCAGAAATTTCAACCGTTGATGCATCAATTAGACTAGACGAATCATTTCGCTGTTCTTCAAGAGTTGACGGAATACTTCCGTCAAGCTGACCCTTTACACTTTCAGCGCGCAATTTTATAACCTCATAAAGAACCTGAGTTCCCTTATTATATTCATCAATCGTATACATAACAGTTGGGTCACTTTTGACAAGCTCGTCAATCTGGCCTTTTATCCTTGTGTACGTTTTGTCAAATTCACCGCCAAGCACATATTCTTCTATAAGTTTTCGGTAATACTCGTGATACTTTTCTTTATATTCCTCATTTTCCAAAAGCGCATCAAAAAACTGTGTTGCAGAGAAGGGCGAATCTATCGGGTCATTTATCACGCTGGTCGCGTTATTTCCATTCATACCGCCAAAAGCAAGGTTGTAGTCCCAGGGGATAATGTTCAGCCTGCCGCCCGACTCATATAGATAGTAGTTGTGCGCCATATTGCCGCTTAAGCTGTCGTCATTTACCGAGAACGAGTGTGCCGCCATATATTTAAGCACATTATCAACATCCAAATACCTTGTCAGATTTTCGCCCGAATGAATGTTTTTGAGTGCCTCTACTACTCTTTTGTGGTCATTTTTTGAGCTGTCGTTGACCTCGCCATCCCAAATGGCAGAGTAGCTGTCAAGGTTATCATCCGAGTAGTTTAAGTTCGCTCCACCGCCACGGCGGCCGCCAAAAAAGCTGTTGCCGCTTTTTGTAACTTCTTTATCACGGTTGCCCATATTCATGCTGTCAGGCTTATAAAGATACCCCTGTTCTGTACCAAAATTGCGCATCATAAAGCTGTCTTCGACCGCCTCAAGTGCAAGATACACTCCCCAATATTCGCCATTTACCGAAATTTCGGCATAGTTATATAAAGGCGCATCTGCACCAAGATACGAATACATATCATAGATAATAGCTTCCTTCATATTTGTAGTGTCTGCATAACCGTTATTAAGCGCCAGTTTATCAAGGCCATAACAGTTTTGGCTTTCTACATACTGGTCAAATTCCAGTTTAAAGCTGTATCTGTTGTTGTCAGGGTCGCTTGCAATTGACGAAAGACTGGTGTTACCTTTTGGTCTTATTCCCACCTGATAAAAAGTTTTGCCGTTTACCACGACATCACATTTATAGTAAGTCTCGCTCCTTGCATTCTCTAGCATTTCGTCCCACTTTTCGCTATCCATTTGGATATCAAGACTTATAGTTTTGCTTTTGTCAAATAGCTCTGTCTCGTATTCCATTTTATAGCCTTCCGACCCAATCAAACCTTTAATTTGCTCAGAAAAAATCATCGCAGAAAGGCATAGCAGTATGGTCAGCGAAACCAGAGCTATTGCAATTTTTGTAATATGTTTGTTCGCAATCATAACATTCCTCTTTATGACATATATTCGCCGTTATATGTTACCAAAACCGCATTGGAAACTCCCTCAAGCGAAAGAAGCTTATTCATAAATTCGGTATTATCGTCCTTAATACGGATTTCGTAAGTAAGTTCAATTCCCATTTTGTTTACAGATTTTGACTTTAATATACTCTTCTTTGCTTCTCCGCCGATAAGCGCGGCTGTTTCTTTTTCGTTTTCGTCATTTTCACAGTTAACGACCAGAATGTATGGCGTTTCGCCAATCTTTCTTGTAGAAAAAATTACAATCATCACACCAATAATAACCGAACCAATTATCGCAAGAGCAATAAGTCCTGCGCCAAGTACTATACCTACAGCAATTGCCCAAAAAAGGAATGCAATATCCATAGGTTCTTTGATTGCAGTTCTGAAACGTACAATTGACAATGCACCAACCATACCAAGTGAAAGAACAACGTTTGAAGTAACCGCTATAATCACAAGGCTTGTAATCATCGAAAGTGCAATCAGCGAAACGCCGAATGAGTCTGAGTACATTATGCCAGAATAAGTCTTTTTGTAAATTATAAAGATAAATAATCCCAAAACAAACGCAAGACCAAGCGCCAAGAGCACGTCAACTACCGAAAACGAATTGATATTGTTTAAAAAACCTGATTTAAATACATCACTAAAAGTCATAATTTTTTCCTTTCGTATCAAGCGGTTTCAGCCGCCATTTTTTATTAAAATCTTACCGCAGCATATTTAGAAAACGCCGCTGATTTTCTTCCACTTTTTAACTGGACCATATCCCGTACAATTTGGGGGAGGTATTCGTCCCATTTTACCTCTAAAATTGAAGTATTATTAAGCTTTGTAAACTGAAGGTCGGGGTTTAGAAATTCCTTTATGTTGTAGCTACCACAAATATCAGTATCAATTGTTATGCGGACATTTCCCAACGGATGAACAAAGCATTCCCTTTTGTATGCAACAATGCATTTTGGGCGAAGCAGCTGATACTTCATTTTTGCGTAAAGCTCGCGAAGGAGTATCCTCTCGCTTTCAATCATAAAGCCAATGTCGCCGTCAATAATCTTTTGACACTCTTCGGCCGTTATCCGTGCGCTTTCTTTACTACACATACCGTTTATTTTGCTCTTTTTTTCCAGCCTTATAAACGTGGTGTCGCCACCATAAAAGCGAATGCGAAATTTCTCTCGCCTGTCTACGCCATAAATTTTTTCCCTTAGTGCTTTGTCCATGTAGTTGTCAAAATATAAGCTCTTTACAAAGTATGTTCCGTCATCTCCTGCGTTTTCATCGTGCAGCATTACGGCCCCAAGCCTCGTTTTAAGCTGTATTATGTCTGAAAGATTTATCTGATGTTTATATTCATGACGAAGTTTCATCTATTCACCTCTTTTCCTCCATCTTACAATTTTATTTTACAGAGTAAATGTTAACTATCAATTAACAGACGTTTAATAAAGCTTAAATTTTACATCAAAAAAAGCGGCATATAAATACCGCTTTTTAGATAATTATTCAGAGAATTTATCAATAATCGCCTGCGCTATACGTTCTGATGCGTGACCGTCTCCGTATGGATTTATTGCCTTTGCCATTTTAGCGTATTCGCTGCTATCGGTAAGAAGCTTTTTAGCCATAGAATAAATAACTTCCTCTTCTACGCCTGCAATCCTTACTGTGCCTGCTTCAACAGCTTCGGGGCGCTCGGTTTCGGTGCGCATTACAAGGACCGGCTTACCAAGTGACGGTGCTTCCTCCTGAAGTCCGCCCGAATCTGTCATAACCATAAAGCTTCGGCTGATTGCATTGTGAAGCTCGTCAGCGTTTACGGGTTCGATAAGCCTAACTCTTTCCACGTTGCCCAAAATCTTGTTTGCAACCTCACGTACAGCAGGGTTTAAGTGAACTGGATAAACAACCTCGATATCCGAAAATTCCTCTACAAGACGCTTTACTACGGTGCAGATATTTTCGAGGGGTTTTCCAAGGTTTTCGCGTCTGTGAGCAGTCATAACTATCACTCGCTTACCTTCCCAGTCCATCTTTGCCAAGGTCTCGTCCTTAAACTTATAATCACTTGTAACAGTTGTCTTAAGTGCGTCAATTACAGTGTTACCTGTAATATAAATTGTATCGTCCGAAACATTTTCTTTTAAAAGGTTCTCACGGTTACGAACGGTCGGCGCAAAGTGCATGTCCGCTATAACGCCTGTAAGGCGGCGGTTTACTTCCTCGGGGAATGGCGAATACTTGTCATAAGTACGAAGTCCCGCCTCAACATGTCCAACAGGGATTTGGTTATAAAAAGCCGCTAAACTTCCAACAAAAGTAGTTGATGTATCGCCATGAACCAAAACGATGTCAGGTCTTGCTTCCTTCATTACCTCGTCAAGACCCTCAAGACCACGTGTGGTAATACTTAAAAGGGTCTGACGGTCTTTCATTATATTAAGGTCAAAGTCCGGCTTAATATCAAAAATTTCCAAAACCTGGTCAAGCATCTGTCTGTGCTGTGCGGTAACGCACACAATTGACTCGATTTCTTCGCGCTTTTCAAGCTCTTTTACAAGCGGTGCCATTTTTATCGCTTCGGGACGTGTCCCAAAGATTGTCATAACCTTAATCTTCTTCATTGTTCTTGTCCTCCTTAGGCTCCATAACTACTATACTTACTACAAGCACAAAAAGCACCGCAAAAACCAATATAAGACCCCGCATTGCATCTTTAAGTGCCATAACCACCGCGGTTAGGCAAAGGATGCTTGTAAGAGTATAAAGTATACCCACCGTCTGCCTTTGCGAAAACCCAAGGTCAAGGAGTCTGTGGTGAAGATGGCCACGGTCAGGGGACATTATAGGCTTCTTTTTTGCAATTCGTCTTATAATTGCAAAGATTGTGTCAAAAATGGGGAGGCCAAGTATCAACACAGGAACCGCAAAAGAAATAATAGCATACATCTTCATAAGCCCCTGGATTGAAATACAAGCAAGGACAAACCCTAAAAATGTTGAGCCTGTATCGCCCATAAATATTTTTGCAGGGTTAAAGTTATATGGCAAAAACCCAAATCCCGCACCGGCGAGTGCCGCAATGATTATTGCAACATTAAGGTTGTCCGAAAGCAAGGTAAGCGACAAAAGTGCAACAGATGCTATGGTTGAAATCCCAACCGCTAAGCCATCAAGACCGTCAATCAGGTTTACAGCATTTGTAACACCTATAATCCAGATGATTGTCAGCGGAATGCTCCAAAGCCCAAAGCTTATATATTCAGGACCAAACCACGCATAAAAGGGATTTGCAATATGATGGATTTCAATCCCAAAGTGCACTACTATAAGCGCCGCAATAAGCTGAAAAACAAGCTTTATTTTTGCATTCAGCTCGCGCATATCGTCAATTACGCCAACAGTGACCATTATCACCGAACCACACAATATACCCATTGTGGGCCTGTCTATCACCGCAAAGCAAAGTACGCTGACAATAAAACCATAAAATATTGCAAGGCCCCCAATAAGCGGTATTGGCTTTTTGTGGACTCTGCGCTCGTCCTTTGGCACGTCTATAGCCTTAATTTTGTGGGCAAGGGCAATTACCGCAGGGGTTGTTGCAAATGCAATCAAAAAGGCAACTGCCAGTGCCAAAATTATAAAAACGCCACTTGTAGTAAACATTTATCCTTTGTCCTCCAAATATTTTTTACGGCTGAATAAATCCAACCTTGCGATAAACCTTCGAAACCGTCTTTCTTGCAGTATACCTTGCTCTTTCGGCGCCGGTTTTATAGATATTTTCAAGATAATCCTTATTTTTCATAAGGTCTTCGTACCTCGCCTGAATGGGTCTTAAGGTCTCGGCAACGGCTTCGGCAACGGCTGATTTGAAATCGCCATAACCCTTACCCTCAAACTCCAGGGTTATTTCGTCAAAGGTCTTATTGGTCACAGCCGAGTAAATACTCATCAGGTTTTCAATGCCTTCTTTACCCTCGCCGATGCAAACCTCAGAGCCCGAATCTGTAACCGCTCTTTTTATCTTTTTAACAGCCTTGTCAATCGGGTCAAGCAACAGAATATAAGAGTTTTCGTTGGGGTCGGACTTTGACATTTTTTGAGTAGGATCCTGAAGACTCATTATTTTTGCCCCTACCTTTGGAATGTAAGGCTCGGGAACTTTAAATGTTTCACTGTAAGCATTGTTAAAGCGGTTTGCAAGATCCCTTGTCAGCTCCAAATGCTGCTTTTGGTCCTTACCTACAGGCACTAAATCGGCCTGATAGAGAAGTATATCCGCAGCCATAAGTGATGGGTAAGTAAAGAGCCCTGCATTTATGTTGTCTGCGTGTTTTCGGCTTTTGTCCTTAAACTGTGTCATACGCGAAAGCTCGCCCATATAGGTATTACAGTCAAGCACCCAGCCAAGCTGTGTATGTTCGGGCACGTGCGACTGAAAAAAGATTGGCTCCTTTTCGCCGTCTAAGCCACAGGCAAGAAAAATTGCAAGTAAATCCATACAATTTTTGCGAAGGTTCTTAGGGTCCTGGCGAACAGTTATCGCATGAAGGTCAGCTATCATATAATAGCTTTCGTAAATATCTTCCTTTTGAAGCTCGACCCAGTTGCGGAGCGCACCTACATAGTTCCCCAAAGTAAGTGCACCCGACGGCTGAATGCCGCTAAGGATACGTTTTTTTGCTTCGGTTTGAATGTTTTCAGTCATTTCCTAACCCTCCAAAAATTCGTGAAGAACTTCGCCAAGCGCCTTTACTCCGTTTACTATATCTTCTTCACTTGCGGTCGAATAATTCATTCTGAATGTGCTGTACTTGGCTTGGTCATCTATCATGCAAGAAGAACCCGGAACAAACGCAACATTTCTTTCGAGTGCCTTTTTCATAAGTTCCTTACTGTCAAAGCCATCGGGCATTGTGCAGTAAAGGAATAAGCCACCCTCAGGAGAGGTATGAGTAACACACTTAGGGAAGTACTTATCCATGGTATCCATCATAATCTTACACTTTTTGCCGTAAGCCTCGCGAAGCTTTGCAATGTGGTCATCTATGGAATACTTTTCTACAAATTTATAAGCAATCATCTGCGAAAGGACATTGGTATGTACGTCCTGAGTCTGCTTACAGATAATCATACGCTCCAAAAGTTCTGCCTTTGCCGAAGTAAAACCAAGTCGCATACCCGGCGCGAGAATTTTAGAAAATGACCCAAAGTAAATTACTCTGCCGGATTTATCCATTGACTTAAGTGTCGGAACTTCCTCGCCGCTGAATCTAAGCTCGCCATAAGGGTTATCCTCATACACCAAAATATCGTATTTTTCGGCAAGCTCTAAAATTTTCTTTCTCTTTTCCAGCGATGAAGTAATTCCCGATGGGTTCTGGAATGTAGAGATTGTGTAAAGGAGCTTTATGTTCTTATTGTTTTTAAGAAGCTCTTCCAGTTTTTCGGTATCAAGACCGTCAGACTCCATAGGAACGCTAAAAAGCTCGGCATTATACGAACGGAAGCAGTTAAGCCCCCCGATAAAGCTTGGTTCTTCGCATACTACGCCATCGCCGGGATTTATAAGCGACTTACTTGCAAGGTCAATACCCTGCTGTCCTCCGCTTACGATAATTACATCGTCATTTTCAGTAAGTATCCCCTGCTTTACGAGTCTTTCCTTTGCCCAGTTTCTAAGTGGGAGATACCCCTCGGTAATACCATACTGAAGGGCAACATTACCTTCAGTCTCCAAAATTTCTTTTGCGATTTGGGCAAATTCTTTTTTGGGGAATAATTCAGGGTCAGGTGCACCACCTGCAAAGCTTATTATACCGGGCTTTGCAAGAAGCTTAAAGATTTCTCTTATTGAAGAGGCTTCAAGGTGCTTTACCTTATCCGAAAATTTTGTTGAAATATCCATTTATATCAGTCCAATCTGTCTAAAAATTTATTTTGAAAGCTGCTCGATACCCTTTTTAATGCGGGCAATAGTTTCGTCCTTACCCAAAATGTAAGCAAGTTCAACACCGCCACCCGGTGTAAACGCCTTACCCGAAACCGCAACCCTCAATGGCCAGAGAATTCTGCCGTTTTTAAGTTCTAAACGTTCAACAATCGCAATAAGTTCGTCGTGAATGTTCTCTTTTGTCCAACTACTAATGCCCTCAAGTACGGGTAGCACCTCCTGGAGTGCTTCAAGCGAATTTTCAGGGTTGGTTTTCATCTTTTTGTGGGTGTAAAGCTCGTTATCGTACTCGGGGAGCTTGTCAAAAAAGTCAACCTGCTCGGGTATATCCGAAAGCTTTTCGCATCTTGGCTGCAAAAGTTCTGAAACATCAGCAAGATTGATATTTGGGTTTGTAATTACGCCCTCATAATAAGGAGTTGCAAGTTCGTGGAACTTTTCAGGGGCGAGATCCCTTATATATTCGCCATTAAGCCAAGCAAGCTTCTTTTCGTCAAAAATTGCCGGTGACTTGCTGATGCCTTTTACATTAAAGGCTTCGCAAAGCTCGTCCATAGTGAACTTTTCGCGTTCGTCCCCGGGCGCCCAGCCAAGAAGCGCAATGTAGTTTATGATTGCTTCTTTGAGGTATCCTTTTTCGATAAAATCCTCGTAAGATGCGTCGCCATGGCGTTTTGAAAGCTTGTTGTTTGCGTCTTTCATAACGGGTGATACGTGGATATACTTGGGGATTTCCCAACCAAACGCCTCGTACAAAAGATTATACTTGGGGGTTGACGAAAGGTATTCGCTTCCGCGGATTATATGGGTGATATTCATAAGATGGTCGTCAATTACGTTTGCAAAGTTGTAAGTCGGAAGACCGTCTGCTTTAAGAAGTACATTGTCGTCCAAAATTGCATTTTCGACCGAAATTTCGCCAAACACCTCGTCCTGGAAAGTGGTCTTACCTGTTTTTGGCATCTTTTGACGAATTACATAAGGCACTCCCGCATCCAATTTTGCCTGAATTTCTTCTTTTGAAAGCTTACTGCAAAGTCCGTCGTATTTGGTCGGAACCTTCATGACAGTCTGATGCGCACGAAGTTCTTCAAGTCTTTCCTTGTCGCAAAAACAATAGTATGCGTGGCCGCTTTCTACCAATTTTTCGGCATATTCCTTATAAAGACCGCGTCTTTCGCTTTGGATATAAGGACCATAATCGCCGCCAATGTCCGGACCTTCGTCGTGTATAAGACCGGTATCCTTCATTGTGCGATAAATTACATCAATTGCACCCTCAACATATCTCTCCTGGTCGGTGTCTTCAATTCTTAAAATGAACTTCCCTCCATTTGCTTTTGACAAAAGATAAGCATAAAGAGCAGTTCTTAAGTTTCCTATATGCATATAGCCTGTGGGGCTTGGTGCAAATCTTGTTCTTACTTCGTTGTTAGACATTTTGTATCCAGTCCTTTCTTTTATTGTTCTATGTAACCTATGTAGGGTAAATTTCTATATTTTTCGGCATAGTCAAGACCATAACCGATAACAAACTTGTCGGGGATTTCAAAGCCCAGATAGTCAATCCTGATTTCGCATTCACGTCTTTCGGGCTTACTGAGGCACGAACAAAGCTTAAGACTTTTGGGATTTCTCTCTTCCAAAATTTTAAATACTTCCCTCATGGTAAAGCCACTGTCGATGATGTCCTCAACCACGATAACATTCTCGCCTTTTATATCACATTCAATATCCTTTGTTATTTTTACAGTACCCGAGTTTTCAGTTCCCTTACCATAACTTTCTGCTTTCAAAAAGTATACCTCGGTATCAAGATTAATCTTTTTAAGAAGGTCACTCATAAACATAAATGCACCCTTAAGTACGCCTACGACTATCACTTTTTCGCCCTTAAAGTCACGGTTTATCTCATCCGCGATTTCCGTAAGACGCTTATCAAGTGTCTTTTCGTCTATAAGTACTTTGCTTTTTTCAATCAGTTCCATATTCAATCACCAACGCCCTTCTTGTCTCTTTTGTTATTTTATATTTTTCACTTATGCGACTTCCAACAATAGCAATTACTTCGCTTCCGGTTGCAAGCAGTGGAATTTTGTTTCGGTCTTTTTTGGGGATTTTGTCATCAATAAAGATTTTCTTTATTTTCTTTGTTCGTCCGTCTTTAAAAAACACTATTTTGTCGCCATCACGACGGCTTCTCAAAAACAAAGGCTGATTACCCAAAAGGTCAAGGTCCAGCATGGTCTCGTTGATTTTGCATCTATAAGAGCTATCTTCTTCTCTTAGCGAGATACTTTTACCCAAGCTATCTACAAAAACCGTTTCTCCTACCGAAATCTCGGCGAAAAACTCGTCGCTATCAAAAACGACATCTGCTTTGTCCTTTGGTCCTTCAAAAGTCAGCCATCCGTAATTTACGCTGGCTTTAAGTCCTCCCGGCAAATCTATGGATGTACCTGTAGGCTTTTCAAGAAGAGCAAATATATCATCTATATGACACTTTTCAAGCTTTACGCCACTTGATGACTTTTCGGCTGCCATACGAAGTATCCTTGCCCCGATACTTTTTTCAAAGTATTTAAAGGACTCAATGTGTAGTGCGTTTGGCGCAAGAGGCATAGTAGAGCCAAGCCTTTCAAGCACCCGGCTTGCGTAACCCTTTAAAAAGCTACTGTCCTCACCGGCATTAACCGAAAGTCTTACCAGTGATTCTTTGATGTTTGAATTAAACTCTTTTTCAAGGTAGGGAATAAGCTCGTTTCTTATCTTATTCCTTGTATAATCGTTGTCCCAATTTGTGCTGTCTGTACAATATTCTAGGCCACAATCTTTGCAATAACTTTCAATCTCGGCTCTTGTTATGTCAAGTATCGGTCTTATTACGCCGTCTTCTCTTACATAAGAAATACCACTGAGTCCGTCAATGCCTGTGCCACGGATAATCCTCATAAGCACTGTTTCGGCATTGTCATTTTTATTGTGAGCTGTCGCAATCTTGTTAAATCCATGCTCCTCTTTCAGTTCCTCAAAAAATTCGTATCTTACGTTTCGTCCTGCTTCTTCCACAGTCTGTTTCTTTTCGGCTGCTACGCTGGCAACATCGTATTTTTTTGAGTAAAATGGGACTTTCAGTTCCCTGCAAAGATTTTTCACAAATTCTTCGTCGCGGTCTGCCGCATCGCCCCTAAGGCCATGGTTTACATGCGCACACGCAAGGCTAAATCCAATACTATTTTTAAGGCTAAAAAGCACATGAAGCATACAAACCGAATCCGCCCCGCCCGATACAGCTGCAAGAACAGAGTCACCCTTTTGTATCATATTAAATTTACAAATCGTCCCAAGAACCAAGGCGCTAATACTCACGGTTTCCACTCCAGTTCGAGAATTTTGTGTATTCACCAAGCCAGGTCAAAAATTCGTAGCCTGTTTCACCGTTTCTGTGCTTTGCGAATATACATTTTGTTTTGTTCGGTTCTTCGGCGTCCTCGTTGTAATATCCCTCGCGGTATAAAAACATTACCATATCAGCATCCTGCTCGATAGAACCGGATTCTCTGAGGTCGCTTAAAGCAGGCTCCTTTACATCTCGCTTTTCAACCGAACGGTTAAGCTGCGAAAGCGCAATAACCGGAATTCCCAAATCTTTTGCCAGGATTTTCAGTGAACGCGAAATTTCGGCAACTTCTTGTTCACGGGTACTGCCCGAACCTTTCGAACTTATAAGCTGGATATAGTCTATCACAACCATTCCAAGATTTTTTTCTATCTTGAGTTTTCGGCACCGTGCGCAAATTTCAGCAACAGTGATAGATGATGTATCGTCAATATATATTGGTGCATTACTAAGTACATCTACCGCCTCGCCTATTTTTTCCCAGTCTTCGTCACGAATATTACCTTTTTTGAGGGCTTCAGAATTTACCATAGCTTCGCTGGAAATCATACGGCTTGCAAGCTGTAATCCCGGCATTTCAAGGTTAAACACCGCAACAGTAATTCCACTTTGCACGGCAGCATTTTGGGCAATATTAAGTGCAAAGCTGGTCTTACCCATACCGGGGCGAGCCGCAATCAATATAAGCTCTGACCCGTGAAGGCCCGCTGTACGCTTGTCCACATCAATAAAACCGGTCGAAACCCCGGTAACGTCTTTGTTGTTTTCGGAAAGCTCTGCAAGTCTCTCGACGCTCTGGTCAATGTATGCACTGATATGCACTGGACCTTTTGAGTTTTTATCCTGCGAAATATCAATGATTGCCTGCTCGGTCTGACCAAGGATTGTTTCGGCATCTTCGTTTCCTGTATAGCACTGCTCAAGCGACCGTTCGGACACCTTGATAAGTCTTCTTAATGTCGCTTTTTCCGCCACAATCTCGGCATAATGCTTTGCATTCCTTGTTGTGGGGACAATATTCATTGTCTCCATCACAAAAGGCAAACCCCCTATGGCATCAAAGCTTCCTCGTAACGTAAGCTGCTCCTTAATTGTAACGATATCTATGGGCTTACCCATATTATAAAGGTCAAGTACTGCAAGGAAAAGTTCTTTGTTTCTTTCGATATAAAAATCATCTGCCTTGCATATACCTATTACGTCGGGTATACATTCTATATCAAGAAGCATTGCGCCAACAACCGACTGTTCGGCCTCACGGCTAAACGGCATTGCTCTTTCATATCCCAAAAGCTCCGCGTTTGTTCTCTCCTCCAATATAGTCCCCTCCTTTTTCTTTCAAATAAAACTATTTCTGTTCGGTAACACTTACCCTGAATACTGCGCTTATTCCCGGGTACAGCTTAACCGGCACCTCGGTAGTTCCGCAAACTTTTATACCGTCTTTAAGGTCAAGTTTTCGCTTATCTATATCAAGATTAAACTGTTTTTTAAGTGCCTCTGCCACATCCTTTGATGTTATCGAGCCAAAAAGCTTTCCGCCTGCACCTGCTTTTGCTTCAAGCTTTACAACTATCTCTTTCATTCTTTCGGCAATATTTCGAGCCTTTTCTTCTTCAAGATTTCTGTGGTAAGCCAAAGCTTCCTTTTTGCCCTCAAGCTCGTTTAAAACCTGGCTGTTAGCTTCTTTAGCAAGGCCCTTTGGCAAAAGAAAGTTTCGTGCATAACCATCACTTACATTTATAAGGTCACCCTTTTTCCCTTGTGATTTTACATCCTGCAACAATACTACCTTCATATGATTTTTCCTCCTATTGGTTTAGTATTTCGTCAATAGCGTTTTTAAGCCGGGCATCTGCTTCTTCCATACTGACATCAACAAGCTGTGCACCTGCAATGGTAATATGTCCGCCACCGCCAAGCTTTTCAAGTATAACCTGAACATTTATGCTGTCAAGAGAGCGTCCGCTTATTATTATTCTGTTTCCGGATTTCGCTAGAACAAATGATGCCTCAACCCCCGAAATATCCAAAAGCTCGTCCGCTGCCTGAGCAATTGTAACCGACATATCCGGACACTCTTCATAAAGGTACGAAACTGCAATATTTCCTCTGTAAAGGCTGGCCGTCTTAACAATCTCTGCCTTTGCGATGCAGTTTTTGATGTCACTTTTAAAGAGCCTGCGAACATTTACCGGGTCAACGCCCATACGTCTTAAGTATGACGCCGCCTCGAATGTTCTTACCCCTGCTTTAAAGGTAAAGCCCTTTGTATCCATAAATATTCCTGCATAAAGAGCCTCTGCCTCCTGCTTTGTAAGTTTTTGACCTTCCTGAATATACTGAATCATTTCCGTTATCATCTCGCAGGTTGATGATGCATAAGGCTCGTGGTATACAAGCACTGCATTTTCGATAAAATCTTCGCTTCGGCGGTGATGATCGATAAGAACGATATTCTTGGCGTGTTTCAAAAGTTCGGGGCACTCTACCATACCGGGTCTATGAACATCAAGGACAACTACAAGGGTATCCACAGTAAAAATATTAAGTGCTTGCTCGACCGATATAAACGCATCCTCATAACCAGGTGTCTTAGAAAATTCGTCTATCAGAATTTTTGCGTTGCTCCTTAAAGTATCGGTTACGATGAATGCCTCTTTGCCACGGCTTTTGACCGAATTCAAAAGACCTATTGCCGCACCGATACAGTCCATATCAGAGCTACTATGTCCCATAATTATAACTTTTTTCGAATGATCTACAAGCTCGCGCAGTGCATGGGCAACAACCCTTGCCTTAACTTTGGTACGTTTTTCAACCTCACGGGTTTTTGCCCCAAAAAACGTAAAGTTTACATCATCACGGATAACGACCTGGTCGCCTCCACGGCCCAGCGCCATATCAATTGCAAGTCTTGCAAATTTGTCGTTTTCACTAACATCCGCACCCGACTTACCTACGCCGATGCTTAAAGTAACCGGAATTTTGTTTTCGTGGTTTATCGCCCTTGCTTCGTCTAAGATTGCAAACTTGTTCTCGGTAATCTTATGAAAATTCTTATTTGAAAAGAAGGCTATAAACTTATCCCGTTCATACTTTCTTAAGATTCCGTTTCCAAGTGCCACCCAGGCGGTAATCTTTTGTTCTATCTCGCCAAGGAGTTTTCCGTGATTGGCGTCTGTTGTTTCCTTCAGTACTTCATCATAGTTATCAATGATGATAAAGCACTCAATCATTCTTTCATCTTCGCGAAGCTTAACTGCAGCAATCTCGGTGGTTTTGTCAATAAAATAAAATACAATGAGTCCGCCATGTCCTGCGTTTTTAGGGTTTCGGGCAATATTTCCCCATACCTCATAATGATTTTCGCCTATCTGAAGATTTATATTGGTTTTTTCTTCGCTGGCGGTAAACTTAGCAACCTGAAGCTCGGGTATAATCTCGGCAAGGCTTCTGCCAAACAGTTTTTCGTCGCCAACTGCTTTGCCAAAATTCTCGTTGTACCAGGTGATATTTCCTGACATATCTGTGATAACAAGCGGCGCCGGATAATTGAAAAGTGTCCCCCGTGAATTGTCATTAAGGCAAAAATCGAGGTCCTCGATATATTTCATAAACCTTTTTTGATTGCGCTTTATGCTATAAATTTCAAAAATTACAACTGCCACAGTAAGTACAAATGCCCAAATCGCTTCCGGTTGCTCGCTAAGTGCAGAAAGCACCGCAAAGAAAAGGCAAACTATTGCATACAAAGCAAGCTTTATATATCGTGTATTTGTGTTGTAAAAGATTTTTATATACGAGCGCTCCGGTTTCATACCACTATCCCTCCAAACAATCAAGCTTCTTCGCCGTCGATTCCAATCTGTCTGAAATTACGGCTTGCATCGGTAATACCTATTACAATCAAAATCATATAGATAATGCTCATAAATGCACTTCCCAAAAAGAATACTAGAGCATATATCAAAAATCTGAGTCCGCCTGACGGCACCTTTGCTTTAAGCTTAAAATCTACCACCGAAAGTCCCGAGACACCAATTATCGTGTAGATTATTGCAACAACATTCGCAAGAACAGGCCACATATTTGACTTTTCGTCAGTGAATACATACACCATGTAACACAAAAGTGCAACAAAGCTCATACTCCTTGGGGCTTTAATCTCAGAAAAAGGTACCAGCCTTATATTGGCAGAACCGGTACGCTTTATCACAAACCCCGATACACGTATTATTATGTATCCTGTAATCATAGAGCTTAAAACAACTAAGAACGGGAAGTACAGCCGCATAACAAATTCGGTAGTTTCCAACGCAAGCTTCAATATTTCTTCAGGTGAAGTGGCTGAAGAATTCATAGCCGACTTATCAATCTGGCCGATCGTCTGGGTAAGAACTGCTTCGGTCTGTTTGAGTACCTCACCGAATATCTCATTTATGCCCTGGTCCATAAGAACCTCAATTACAAAAAGCTGAAACAGCCAGCCTACGCAAACAGCAAGGCATGTGCCAAACAGGCTAATAAAAAAAGGTCTGTTTTTTCCAAGCATATACCCTGCGGTTGCCCCGGGAACAATTGACAGAAGAAGCACCGACGCCGCGGAAATAAAATTCCCGTCAATCACCACCGACACCGCAAAAACGGCAATAACCGTAGGAACGAGTGCCCGAAAATCATATTTTGCAGCAAACACAGCCATGGGTATGCCGCAAACAAATGTGCCAAAAACCGAAAATAGCGGGATATAACGTGAAACAACCATAAGTACGGCAGTTAGTGCAACCATAAGTGCACCAAACACAATTGTTTTTGTATTTTTATTCTTCATAATTTATGCCTCTAATCCTTCTTGCAGTTATCTTTAAAGCACACAATTAACGCATTTTACATTATATTTTATAAGTATACCACAAAGCTAAAAAATCTGCAAGGATTTTTAGCAAAATTTATCTCTTACATAAAAACAAAAGCATTGGTCAAATATACTACCAATGCTTTTGTTTTTCATCTACCTGATTATGCCGCCAAGATAGGTCTCCAAAATCTTTATTTTTCGGATTTTTTCGGCCGGTTTACCAAGTATGGGGCTTGACAAAACCACAATATCGGCAAGCTTTCCTACTTCCAAGCTCCCCTTTATATTTTCTTCAAAAGAAGCATAAGCTCCAAAAATTGTATAGCTTTTAAGCGCACGCATAAAGCTGATTTTTTGATTCTCTCCTATTACTTTTTTGCTGTCCAAAGCCATGCGGTCCATAGCCGCCGCTATCCCAAAAAGAGGATCATATCGGTCGATAACCATGGCATCAGACCCAAATGGTGTAATAATGCCATGCTCCTCAAAGCTTTTAAGTGGAATAACCTCTTCTAATCTGTCACCGTAATACTTCCCAAACACATCTCCCCATACCGATAAGAATCCAGGGTTTGGAACTGGCAAAATTCCCAAATCCTTAATCCTTGGCATTAATTCTTTAGGACACAAAAAACAATGTTCTATACGGTGCCTTGGGTCTTTTCTTGGGAATTTCTCCATCGCTTTTTCGTATGCATTTATTATCATTTCGATAGCCTTATCCCCTGCGCCGTGCGCGGTAATCTGAAACCCCGCCCGATGCGCCTCGCAAAAGATATCATCAAGCTCGTTTTGCGAGAATGTGGTGGGATAAATATTCATTTCGGGCAAAATCGGCTTTGAGGTTGCGCAAGTCCCGCCTACAGTCGAACCATCAACCATTAGTTTTAACGGGCCCTTTTTTAAAAAGCTGTCTCCAAGTCCCGTATAAAATCCCGAGTCAATCATTACCTTAGCATTTTGTTCTTGAGCTTCTTTCCCAAAAAGTGTCCAAAGCATTGTATAAACCCTCATTTTAAGCTTGCCTCGCTCTTTGGCAAGCTGAAGACTGCGGTAAGTTTTGCCACCAAACCCTCCTGCATCGTGACAGCTTGTAATCCCCACCGACAAAAGCTTTTTGCAGAAACGCTCAATCCCCTCTACCAAAACGTCATCACTTGGTATAACAGGCGACTTTGAAAGCATCATAAAGTGAGCTGTCTCCTTTAAAAGTCCCGTAGGTTTTTGCGCCTCATCCTTTATAATGTGTTCTTTTGGGAACTGAAGTCCTGATTCCTCGGCTAAGCGGATTGCCGAGGTGTTACAAACACTCATATGCCCGCTTTTGTGAACAAGCATCACAGGGTTTTCGGGCGCTACCTCATCAAGCTCAGCTATGGTGATATGTCGCATCTCTCGAAGCGCCTCGTGGTTATAGGCACTGCCTACAATCCAGTCACCCTTTTTCCGTTCTTTTACCGCATTTTTTATTTTTTCCAGTATATCGGGGGCAGATTTAATTCCGTTTTCCTCGGTCAAAAGAATTTCGTCGCCACTCTTTCCTTCTGCCACTGCCATATGAATATGTGAGTCAATAAACCCGGGGAGTACCGCACATCCGCCAAGGTCTACTGTCTCTGTCTCCTCGTCCAGATATTTAAGTGCCTTCTGGGTGCTCCCTACAAATGCAATTTTGTCGTCTTCTATAAGTATCGCCTGATGAACACTGTCATTTTTATCTGCAGTTATTATCTCGCCGTTATAAAATAGTTTTTTCAACGTTTGATCAATCCTTTACATATTTCTTCACTCTATTTTATCCAAAACTAGCAGAAAAAATGCAAAAAATTTCCTGCCAAGGATTTCTTGGCAGGAAATTTTTTATTTTGTTTATTTAACAAGTAAGCTTTCACCGGTCATCTCTTCGGGTTTTTCAAGTCCCATAAGGTCAAGCATTGTAGGTGCAAGGTCAGCCAGGCGACCATTTTTAAGCTTTGCACCACTGCCCTCGCCTATCAAAACGAGTGGAACAACATTTGTTGTATGCGCTGTGAATACATCGTTTGTAGCGTAATCAAGCATCTGGTCTGCGTTTCCGTGGTCAGCGGTTACAAGAGCAACGCCGCCCATTTTGGTAATTGCGTCAATTGTTCTTCCCAAACATTCATCAACAGTTTCTACCGCTTTTACTGCCGCCTCAAACACACCTGTATGTCCAACCATATCGCAGTTTGCAAAGTTGAGAACAATCACATCATAGCTTCCGCTTTCGATGCGCTTTACTACTTCGTCTGTAACTTCGATTGCGCTCATTTCTGGCTTTAAATCATAGGTTGCGACTTTGGGCGAATTTATTAAAGCTCTGTCCTCGCCGTCATAAACCTCTTCAACGCCACCGTTAAAGAAGAATGTAACGTGAGCATATTTCTCGGTCTCGGCAATTCTAAGCTGGCGAAGGCCTTTCTTGCTTATATATTCGCCAAATGTGTTGGTCAGAGTCTGCGGCTTAAACGCAACACTGGCATTTGGCATAGATGCATCGTATTGAGTCATACATACAAAGTATGTTTCAAAGTACTCTCTCTCAAAGCCTGTAAATTCCTCGTCAACAATGGTACGCGAAATTTCTCTTGCACGGTCGGGTCTAAAGTTAAAGAATACCACCGAGTCACCTTTGGAAATCTTTCCAAGTGCCTCTCCATTTTCGTCTGTAATAACAGTCGGAACAACAAATTCGTCAGTAACGCCATCGTTATAGGATTTCTTTATGGCACTTACAGCAGATGTATCTTTGTTGCCCTCGCCCTTTACCATGGCTTTATAGGCTTCTTCAACACGTTCCCAGCGATTGTCGCGGTCCATTGCGTAGTATCTTCCCATAACAGTTGCAATCGCACCTGTTTCAAGCTCTCTGATTTTTGCGACCAGACTTTCAGCAAAGTCAGCACCCGAAGTTGGCGAAACATCGCGTCCGTCCATAAAGCAGTGCACAAATACTTTTTCGAGGCCATTCTTTTTTGCCATTTCCAAAAGGCCAAAAAGATGGTTTATATGGCTGTGAACACCACCGTCTGACAAAAGTCCCATCAAATGAAGTGCCGAGTCATTTTTTTTGCAGTTTTCAACTGCCTTACAAAGTGCATCGTTTTCAAAAAAATCACCATCAGTAATCGATTTTGTAATTCTTGTAAGCTCCTGATAAACAATTCTTCCTGCACCGATATTGGTGTGTCCAACCTCGGAGTTACCCATCTGTCCCTCAGGAAGACCAACATCCATTCCCGATGCGTGAACAATTGAATTTGGATATTCCTTTAAGTACCTATCCATATTAGGGGTCTTTGCCGCATAAATTGCATTTCCCTCATGACGGTCATTTACGCCAAAGCCGTCCATAATTATTAAAGCATATGGTTTTTTGCTCATTAGTTTTGTCCTTTCTAGAAACCAAGGCGAACACTAAGTCCGCCTCGATATTTTAAATTACTGTGCAGCTTTTACGATTACTGAGAACTTGTCAGCAACCAAACTTGCGCCGCCGATAAGGCCGCCGTCAATGTCGTTTTTAGCTAAAAGCTCTTTGGCGTTCGTATCATTCATACTTCCGCCATACTGGATTGTAACTTCCTTTGCACAATTCTCGCAGTAAAGCTCGGCAAAAATCTTTCTTATGCCCTCGCAAACTTCCTGTGCCTGCTCGGCTGTTGCAGTTTTGCCTGTGCCGATTGCCCAGATAGGTTCGTATGCGATAACAACCTTTTTTGCGTCTTCTGCACTGATGCCGCTGAATGCTTTTTTGGTCTGGATAGCAATAAGGTCCATTGTGATGCCTGCTTCTCTTTCTTCAAGGCTTTCACCCACACAAACAATTGGGATAAGACCCTTTTCGAGTGCCTTTTTGGTCTTAAGGTTTACAGTTTCGTCGGTTTCTGCGAAGTACTGTCTTCTTTCAGAGTGACCGATAACAACATAGTCAACTCCCAAATCCTTAAGCATATCAGCACTTACCTCGCCGGTAAATGCACCCTTGTCCTCAAAATGAAGGTTTTCTGCACCGATTTTTACATGTGTGTCCTTTGCTGCACGAACTGCCTCTGAAAGACAAACATAAGGTGTGCAGCAAACTACTTCGCACTTAGCGCCTTCGGTAGCTGACGCAACTTCTTTTACAAAATCATAAGTTTCGCTTGGCAGCTTGTTCATTTTCCAGTTGCCTGCAATAATATATTTTCCCATTTTAAAAATCTCCTTTGTACTTTCGTCTGATTATTTATCGTTGATTGCTACTACGCCCGGAAGGTCTTTACCTTCAAGGAACTCAAGCGAAGCGCCACCACCGGTTGAAATATGGCTCATCTTGTCACCAAGACCTGCCTGGTTTACAGCTGCAACACTGTCGCCACCGCCGATAATGGTAGTAGCGTCAAGGTCTGCAAGCATAAGAGCAATCGCATTTGTACCTTTAGCAAAGTTAGGCATTTCAAATACACCCATAGGTCCGTTCCAAACAACAGTCTTTGCGTCTTTTAAAGCATCCTTATAAAGCTCGATTGTCTTTTCGCCGATATCAAGACCCTGCCAGCCCTTTTCGATTTCGCCACGGCCAACAGTCTTCTTTTCTGCATCGTTGTCAAATTCTTTTGCAACAACGGTGTCAACAGGGATAAGAAGCTTAACGCCCTTTTCTTCTGCTTTTTGCATCATCTCTTTTGCGTAGTCAAGGTAATCAGCTTCAAGAAGCGAATCTCCAACCTCTTCGCCAAGAGCATTCATAAATGTGTAAGCCATACCACCGCCGATAATAAGTGTATCAACCTTTTCCAAAAGATTGTTGATTACAGAAATCTTTGACGAAACCTTGCTGCCGCCAAGAACAGCAACTAAAGGTCTTACGGGGTTATTAACTGCATTACCGAGATACTCGATTTCCTTGTTGATAAGGTATCCGCCAACAGCAGTATCAACATACTTTGTAACACCTACGTTTGAGCAGTGTGCACGATGAGCTGTACCAAATGCATCGTTTACAAAAATGTCGCAAAGTGATGCAAGCTCCTTACTAAATTCGTCTACATTCTTTGTTTCTTCGGCTCTGTATCTTGTATTTTCAAGAAGAACAACGTCGCCCTCGTTCATATTTTCAACTGCAGCTTTCGCGTTTTCGCCAGCAACTGTGTCGTCAGCAGCAAAGATAACTTCCTTGCCCAAAAGCTCGGAAAGTCTGGCTGCAACCGGAGCAAGCGAAAGCTCTGGAACAGGCTGACCCTTGGGTTTACCCATATGTGAACAAAGAATAACCTTTGCACCGTCATCAATTAACTTTTTGATTGTAGGAAGTGCCCCTACAATTCTTGTTTCGTCTGTAATTTTGCCGTCTTTAATCGGAACATTAAAGTCGCAACGAACCAGTACTCTTTTACCCTTTGGGCAAATATCGTCAACTGTTTTTTTATTCATTTTTGTACCCTCCATACTAGTTTGATTTTGTATTTTTAATCAGATAGATTATATTTTACTCCATTTGGAAAAAATTATCAAGTATTTTTCGTTAAATTTTTCTCAATTACCCAAAATATCATATTAATTGAGCTTTTTAGTATTTTCTACCGCTATATCAATCACCTTGAAAAGGTCCTCGACCATCATATCCCCACTTACAGTAAGCCTTGTAAAATGTTCGATTCCATCTTTAGTATTATTTGCCAAGTAGTCCTGTCCGCTCTCGGCATAATTAACCAGAATTTGCATACGGTATCCTGCATACCTTGCAAGATTTGAGGTTGTCTGATTATACCCTCCAAAGGGGTACGAAAATACAAAGCAGTTTTTGTTAAGGTTACGCTCAATCAAATACCTAGAAAGCCTTAGCTCCTCTTGTATCTGTGCCGGAGAAATAGTTGTCATATTGCGGTGTGTGTGCGAATGCGAATGTATGTCAATTATCCCGCTTTCTTGCATTTCTCTTGCCTGCGCCCATGTAAAATGCGGTGTCGAAACACCCTGACCTACTTTTGCCCCTACAGTAGATGTTACAACAAAAATAGTTGCCTTTATATTAAGTCTTTTAAGTATAGGGTACGCAATCTCGTAATTGCTTAAATAGCCATCGTCAAAGGTAATGATTATCGGATTTTCAGGAAGACTCACCCCGCGCTGAACCGAATCATAGTAGTCAGCAACCAAAATAGGGGTATAACCTCTGTCTAAAATCGCAAGCATATGCTCCTCAAAAAGCTTAGGGGTGATATTTGCGCCTTCCGAACCTTTTGGATAATTTTCCGCAAGGTTGTGATACATCAAAACGGGAATGATAATGTCCTCGGTATTTGAGGTCTCTTTGCCAGTCCCTTCGGCAAAATATATATTTGCATTAAATACCATAAGCACAGCAACAATTATTATTGCGAAAGTTCTTACTTTATTATTCATTTTCCCCTCCATCAGTCAAGTATTTTTTTCATACTTTCTACAAGGTCGGCATTGCTTTCGGTTTTCATAAGGCGATTTATTATAAGTTCAGTGACCTCCGCTGTACTTTTGTTGCTATAAGCCTTTCTGATACTTAAAACTGCCCCCAGTTCCTCTGCCGACAGCAAAAGCTCCTCGTGGCGCGTTCCGGTCTTTGCAATATCAACCGCAGGGAATATCCGTCTTTCCTGAAGCGCGCTGTCAAGGCGTATCTCCATATTGCCTGTACCCTTAAACTCCTCAAATATAACATCGTCCATACGGCTTCCGGTCTCGATAAGTGCAGTTGCAAGAATTGTAAGACTTCCGCCCTCCTCAACATTTCGTGCCGCACCAAAAAACCGTTTTGGCTTAAATAATGCACCGGGGTCAATACCCCCAGACAAAGTTCTGCCCGAAGGCTGAACAATCAAATTGTATGCACGAGAAAGCCTTGTAAGGCTGTCAAGGAGTATCACAACGTCCTTTTTATGCTCAACCAATCGCTTTGCCCGTTCCAGAACAATCTCTGCGACTTTTGCGTGGTTTGAAGGCTCTTCGTCAAAAGTGGAATAAATAATATCGCCCTTGATGCTTCGCTGCATATCGGTAACTTCCTCGGGTCTTTCGTCAATAAGAAGCATTATCAGCTTTACATCGGGGTTATTTTCGGTTATGCTGTTTGCTATATTTTTTAAAATAGTGGTCTTTCCTGCCTTGGGTGGCGCTACAATAATACCCCTTTGTCCCTTGCCTATTGGCGCAATAAGGTCAATAAGTCTGGTAGAATAATCCATTTTCCCCCGTTCAAGTTTCAGTCTTTCGTTGGGGTAAACAGGTGTCAAATCATCAAATGCTTTTCGCCTGATTGAAACATCTACCTTGTCACCATTTACCGTCTGCACATAAAGCAGCGCCTGATACCTTTCGCCCTCGTGCTGCATACGGGTATTGCCTACAATAAAGTCCCCGGTTTTTAGATTAAATCTTCGTATCTGATTTGACGAAACATACACATCGTTTTCGCCCGACTGGTAATTGTCGCTTCGCAAAAAGCCGTAGCCGTCCGCCATAACCTCAAGTACACCACTCATCAAGTTGGTACGTCTTACGGGGTCAGTATAAGTTATATCTTCTACCTTTGTTTCATCCTGAGTCTCTTTAGAAGCGATAGGCTCGTTTTGTTTTGCGTCATTTATTTTCTCCATTAGCTCGCTCTTTTTAAGTTTGCTAACCGCTTTTACACCGCATTTTAGGGCAAGTTCTTGTAATTCTTTCAGTTTAAGAGTTCCAAGGTCAATCTCGTTCATTTATTCTGATTCCCCTTTCCCAAAAGGTTCAAAATCATATTATTTTCATATATTTCGGACGCAAAGGTCGAAACCGAAATCTCTCTTGCCATCGAGCTATCTTTTTCAAGCGGTAAAAATAAAACCACTACTGCACAAACTATGTAAAGCACCAAAATTCCAACCAATCCACCCAAAACACCGCCGCCCAAACGGTTAAACTGTTTTACAACAGGAAGCTTGGTAAATATTCCAAGCAGATTTCCAACCAGACGAATTATAATCTTGCTGGCTATAAGAATTATAATAAAAGCGATAATATTAACAAGCAGTGAAGCAAAAGATGTTGATACACTGTTTATTCCGCTGTCTATGTAATTTTCAATTATCCCTAAAGCATCTCCCTGCGGCTTGATATTATCGCCGATAATCTCTACCAGCTTTTCATAAATGGGAGTTTTCATAAGTGCTCCTGATACAACAGGATATAACGAAAATGACAAAACAAGAGAAATCAGATATGATGCAATTTTTATGAGGGACCTCGTAAATCCTGCCCTATAGCCCGTATACACAAAAAATGCTACTATCAATACAACACAAATATCTGCCAGCATTATACTTTCCTCCCATTATTTTATGTTTATAATTTCAGCACCGCCATCGCCCAGCGCAAGTATCTTCCGGCGGTCATTAAAGATTTTTATTGTTTTAATATCCCTGCTTATTTTAATTTCTTTAATCACTGACCCTTTGGGGTTAAGTCTTATAATCTTGTCATGGCTGACTGCAACAATGCACTCGCCGTTTACATCTATAGCACTGACCTCACCTCCGGTATCCACGCTGCCACGCAGCTTTCCGCCTGACGAATAACTTTCTAATATTGTGCTGTTGAGGCCGCTGTCAAAAGCAAGCACCATATTGTTCTGATTTTCGATATTGCATCTTAAAAGACGTCTTCCCGAAAAATCAACCCTGAACTTTTCTTTTCCTGACCGTTTATAACCATAAAGCCCATTGTTAGATAAAGCTACCAAAACCCCGCTTTCGGCATGCTGGAGTTTTGTAACAATCCCTTTAAGCTCAGCTATGCATTTTGGTTCTTCTTCAGACTTTGGATTGATAATTAAAATTCTGCTAAAAATTTCTTCCTTATCGGTTACAAGCTGCGAAACTGCTAAGCGATTGTTTGCCGAAATATCAATTGCACCAATATAACCCGAGCCGCTGTGCCATCTGAAAACTTCTTTTCCGTTGTCATCGTATAAGACCACCAGACCCTTATAACCAAGCTCGCCGGTAGATACGGCTATATAACCATTTTTATTCACCCTTGCAGATAATATTTCATTTTGAGTCTCAATTTCCGAAACCATTTTTTCGCCCTGAAAGGTTCGTAACTTCCTGCCGTTTAGGTCGGCAAGCAAAATTTTTTCTCCTTTGACCATAGCATAAGGCGAAGTTGCAGCTGCTACCATGGTCCAGATTTCCCGTCCAGACTTGTCAACAGCATATATCCCTTCATTGTTTAGCATAAGCATTTCGTTTTTATAAGGCGTAACGTCATACTCAATCCCGGTCTCAAAGCTAAGATTAACCGAATCCTGTTTTAAGACAAAATCGCTTATTTCGGGATTTGAAAAAAACATCACCAAAGCAGCCGCAATTATTATCAAAATAGCGACTATTCTCTTTTTGTTAAGTGCTTTTTTAAAATCGACTTTCATTTTATCACCCTAAAATTCTTTAGTAAAAAACCTTTTTCAAACACAGTCCCTCAGGAGGCGCGGTCATTCCGGCTTTTTTGCGGTCACATCTGTTTATTATATCTTCTATGCTGCTTTCAGAAATTCTCCCAGCTCCTACTTCCATAACGCTCCCTGCTATACTTCTTACCATATTATAAAGAAATGCATCAGCCTCTACCTCGATTTCTATCTGCTCGGGCCAATCAGGGCTTTGTCTTACCACACAGTCCCTTATTGTCCTTACAGTGGTTTTTTGCGAGCCGCCTGCTGCCATAAACGCCGAAAAATCATGCGTTCCTAAAAAAGCATTCGCGGCTTTCTTCATCTTTTCGATATCCAGTTTGTATGGTACAAACCATGTATATTTTGAAGTAAATGGATTTTGAATGTTAGAATTCCAAATTTTGTAGATATACCTCTTCCCCAAAGACGAAAACCTTGCGTTAAAATCATCACTTGCAATCCAGGCATCTAAAGCCGAAATGGAATCGCCCACAAGATGATTGTTGATAGCAAAGGGAAGCTTCTCTATAGGTATTTTTGAATTACTTTTAAAATTAAAAACATACTCAAATGCATGAACACCCGCATCTGTTCGGCTGCAGCCGCACACCGAAATTTCTTCACCCAAAAGCTCGGACAAAACAGTTTCCATACGCTGTTGCACAGTTACTGCGTTTTTCTGAAACTGCCAGCCGTGATAATTTGAGCCATCATACATTATTTTTACAGCAATATTTTTCATAGCAAGCACCATGCCCTAAAATTTGTTTACAAACAGAATTAAAGCCGAAAATGCGATTACAACCGCAAAGCAAATACCATCCCTGAAAGTAAATTTCAGTTCGCGAAGCCTTGTCCTGTTCTCGCCGCCACGATAGCAGCGGCACTCCATGGCAACCGCCAAATCATCCGCACGTCTGAATGCACTTACAAAAAGCGGGATAAGTATAGGTATCATTGCCTTTGCTCGGTTTAAAATATTTCCACTTTCAAAATCGGCTCCTCTTGCTGTCTGCGCCTTTATTATCTTGTCGGTTTCTTCCAAAAGTGTGGGCACAAACCTTAAGGCAATTGTCATCATCATTGCAAATTCGTGGGCAGGAACGCCTAGTTTTTTTAGGGGCGAGAGTAAATTCTCTATCCCGTCTGTCAGGGTAATCGGAGATGTTGTAAGAGTGAGTAAAGACGTGCCAAGGACAAGTAAAAACAGCCTTAAAACCATATAGATAGCAGCTGCGAGACCCTCGTTTGTTATCTTTACAAATCCCCATTGCCACAGAACTTTTCCGTCTGTTAAAAAAAGATTAAAAAGTGCAGTAATCACCACAAACACCATGATTGGCTTTAATCCCTTAAGCACAAACCTTACCGGGATTTTGGACGAAAAAATCACGAAAGCAGCGAAAACCAGAAGCACAGCATACCCTAAAAAGTTCTTTATGCAAAAAATCACTGTTATATATATTATTATACACAAAATTTTTGTCCGCGGGTCAAGCCTGTGAATAAACGAACTACCCGGGAAATATTGACCAAGGGTAATATCCTTAAGCATGCTGTCACCTCTTTTCGTCTTTCAGTATTTTTTCAATTTCTGCCTTTGCAACGTCCAGTGTATATATCCCTTCCGGCAAAGTAAAACCATTTTCGCGAAGTTTGTCACAGATTTCGGTAATCTGTGGCACCGAAAGTCCCATCTCTGGCAGTTCCTTTGACCTTTTAAATATTTCTGATGTTTTGTCAAACATCTGAAGGCTACCATGGTTCATAACCATAATCTTTTCGGTAAGGTTTGCTAAATCCTCCATACTGTGCGAAACAAGGATTACAGTAATCCCAAGCTTTTGATGCATATCCTTGATTTTAGCAAGAATTTCGTCACGACCTTTGGGGTCAAGACCTGCCGTCGGCTCATCAAGAATAAGAAGCTTTGGCTCCATTGCAAGCACACCCGCAATCGCAACACGTCTCTTTTGCCCGCCCGAAAGTTCAAATGGCGATTTTCCCAAAATTTCGGGCGAAATGCCTACAAGCTCTGCCGAAGTTTCAACACGCCTTTTTATTTCTTCCTTCGAAAGTCCCATATTTGTAGGGCCAAAAGCAATATCCTTAAACACAGTTTCTTCAAACAGCTGATACTCAGGATACTGCATAACAAGACCGGTCTTAAACCTTATCTTTCGTTTGTCGCAGTTTTTTGAATGAAGCACCTCGCCATCAATCTCGATTGTGCCTAATGTTGGCTTTATAAGTCCCGCTATCATTTGGATAAGGGTAGACTTACCCGAGCCTGTGTGCCCCATAAGCCCAACAAACTCCCCAGAACTTATGGTAGCAGTAACATTTTCGACAGCCGCGGCTTCAAAAGGTCCACCGCTCATATAGGTATAGCTTACGCCATTTAATTTAATCATTATCCGCACCCCTCTTTTGGTGGTATGCTTTAAGAATTTTATCTACACATTCATCTGCTGTGAGTGTATCGGTTTCAAAGTCAAAGCCCGAATTTTTTAGTAAGAAAGCAAGCTCTGTTGCCTGAGGCACATCAAGGCCTATAGCTTTCAGTTCTTCGACTCTTGAAAATACCTCTTTTGGAGCACCCTCCATAAGAATTTTCCCGTGGTCAATAACAATCACGCGGTCCGCCTGTGCCGCTTCATCCATAAAATGTGTAATCATTACAACCGTCATGCCTTCTTCACGGTTCAGTTTCTTTACGGTTTCCATTATCTCGCGTCTGCCTTGGGGGTCAAGCATGGCAGTTGGCTCGTCCATAACAATCACATCAGGTTTCATGGCAAGGACTCCTGCAATTGCAATTCGCTGTTTTTGTCCGCCCGAAAGCATATGTGGGGCATGCTTTTTAAACTCGGCCATATTAACAGCCGAGAGTGCATAGTCCACCCTCTCTTGTATTTCATGTTGGGGAACACCCAAATTTTCGGGGGCAAACGCCACGTCTTCCTCTACAATTGTTGCCACCAGTTGATTGTCAGGGTTTTGAAAAACCATTCCAACACGCTGTCTTATATCATAGAGTTTTTCCTCATCGTTTGTCACTACGCCGTCAACCAAGACAGTCCCTTTGTCAGGCACAAGTATCGCATTTAGATGCTTGGCAAGGGTGGATTTTCCCGAGCCATTGTGACCTAAAATCGCCAAAAACTCACCTTTTTTTATACTAAGGCTAACGTCTTTCAGCACACGGCTACCGCCGGTTTCTTCGGTGCTTTCGTAAAGGAATTCTACGTTATTTATTTCAATCAGGTTGTCTTTTTCTTTTGTGTCCAAATTTTCACCCACTTTTAGTAAAGGTTTATTTTTGCCATCTGCCCGAATATCCGCAAGGGAGTCTAAGGCTATTGTTTGTAATAGGAAGCCCTACCTCGTCAACCGAGATACTGCCTCCAAACCTTTTTTTAACTGTCATTTTCAAGATATTTTCAAGCACTCCGCCCGAAAGACCCGTTGTATAAGAATTTATAAGGAAAAAGAGGGGATTATCCGACATAACTTCCATGCAAAGCTCTACTAAGCCAAAAAGCTCGTCCTCAATCTTCCACACTTCGCCTGACGGACCACGTCCATAAGACGGTGGGTCCATAATAATCGCATCGTACTTTCTGCCGCGGCGGATTTCACGTTCAGTAAATTTTTTTACATCGTCAACAATGTATCGGATTGGCCGCGCCTCAAGTCCAGAAAGCTTGGCATTTTCCTTTGCCCAAGCAACCATACCTTTTGATGCATCAACGTGACAAACAGCTGCTCCTGCCTTGGATGCTGCCATAGTTGCGCCACCTGTGTAAGCAAAAAGGTTAAGAACATTTATATCGCTTCGTCCGCTGTTTCTTATAAGCTCAGAAAACCAGTCCCAGTTGGCAGCTTGCTCGGGGAAAAGTCCGGTATGCTTAAAGCCCATCATTTTTATACCAAAGGTGAGGTCGCCATAGTCTATTGTCCAGCTTTCGGGCATACCTTTTCGGCTTTCCCAATGGCCGCCGCCGGTGTTGCTTCGGTGATAATGGGCATCACTGCTATCCCACTTGTCGCTCATACTTGCCTTTGGAACACCCCACACAATCTGCGGGTCGGGGCGTCTTAAGATAATATCACCCCAACGCTCCAATTTTTCGCCACAGCTTGCATCAATCAGTTCGTAATCTTTCCATTTATCTGCTAAAAACATAACTTTCCCCTTTTTAGGAATTTACAATATTCTCTACCTTGTCAATCGCTTTTTGAAGCCATTCTTTACCGTTAATTTCTTCTAAATTACCCGCATCACATTTTTCCGCAATCTCAGAGCGGATAGGGATTTGGCCAAGCGCCTCGAGGTCAAAGGCCTTTGCGGTTTCAAAAAGCTTGCTTTTGCCAAATACATCAATTTTCTTTTTGCAGTCAGGGCACTCTATATAGCTCATATTTTCTACAATACCAAGTATCGGTATATCCATAAGCCTTGCCATTTTTACTGCTTTTTCTACAATCATCGAAACAAGCTCTTGCGGTGATGTCACAACTATAATCCCATCAACCGGAAGCGACTGAAAAACAGTAAGCGGCACATCACCTGTCCCAGGCGGCATATCTACAAACATACAGTCAATATCTTCCCAGATTACATCTGTCCAGAACTGTTTTACCGTTCCGCCGATAACCGGTCCACGCCATACGACCGGGTCAGTATCGTTTTCCAAAAGTAAATTTATTGACATTATCTTTGTGCCGTTCTTACTTACAGCAGGGAGTATTCCATACTCGCTGCCTGTTGCTTTTTCGGTTATGCCAAAAAGCTTGGGTATTGACGGTCCCGTAATATCTGCGTCCAAAACCGCACACCTATACCCCTCTTTTTGCACGCCCGCCGCCATAAGCGAAGTAACAAGCGACTTACCTACACCGCCCTTGCCGCTCACAACACCTATAACCTTTTTAACGCTGCTCATCTGATTTTGTGGCGCAAGAAAGCTTTGAGGCTCTTTTCTTTCACTGCAGCTTTGGCCGCAACTTGAACAATCGTGTGTACAATTTTCGCTCATATTCGTCTACCTCTCTTAGTTTAAAATATCAATAGCTCTCTGAAGCTGGTCGTCCACTTCAACCTTTGAAGTCTTTAGCTGGTCATAAAGATTCATCTGCGTTGTAATATCCAAAACCCCATACGGGAAAAGTCCGTCCAATTTTTGATATGTCGTAACAGCAATTTTTAGGTTTTCGTCATAAGTTTCATTAACATCACCAACAAAAATCCCCAAAAGTTTAAGCATCCGCTTTGCCAGCTCTACTTCCTTTCCCTTATCGCCAAGGCGGTAGGTCTTTGAAAGAGAAAACATCTCAAACTCTGACATATTCACGGGTTTTGTGGAATTTTTCAGCTGTACTGTAGGGTTAATTCCCACCTTGTGAATATTCCCACCGTTTGGTGTAAGGTAAAACGCCGAAGTATACTTTATAATGCCGCCATCCGTCGTCATGCCCATGGTCTGAACAGTACCTTTGCCAAAAGTCTTTTCGCCAACAGATTTTGCTACTCCGTTTTCGACCAAAGCTGCAGTCAAAACCTCTGACGCACTTGCACTCATGCCATTTACAAGCATAACCACATTATATTTTTTGCCCTTGCCACTGGCTACATACCTTTTATTTAAAATTGACATCTTGTGTTCTTCGGTCGTAATCACCGCATCTTTTGGCAAAAACATATCTGCGATAGCAACCGCCTGGTCAAGGTATCCGCCACCATTGTCACGTACGTCGATTATTATGTTTTTTATGCCCTTGCCGCTTATTTCACTAAGTGCCTTTTCAAACTCTTTGGCAACTGTATTTGTAAACGAATAAATCCGTATTTTGCCGATTTTTTTGCCTTCATTTTCGACTATTTCGTAATCTATCGGGTTTAGCACAACTTTTTCGCGCTTTATCAAAAAGCTTAAAGGCTCGGCTATGCCTGACCTTTTGATCTTGATTTTTACAATTGTTCCCTCTTTGCCACGGATTTTGTCAAGGGCAGCCTCAAATTCCATTTTGGTAAGGTCAAATTCATCAGCACCGATGATTATGTCCCCCGCCTTGATGCCTGCACGTTCTGCAGGAGATCCCGGTATTGGCTCGGACACTATTATATTGCTGCCGCTCGAAAATACATTTACGCCTATGCCGGTAACTTCCTCATTAAGTTCCTGCATAAACTTTTCGGCCTCAATTTTGTTGAAATATGCAGAATTTTCGTCGATTGACTCTAGAAGTGCTTTCATAACCGGCTCATAAAGGTCAGGATTATCCTTAAACACCGTTTCAAAGGCCGTTTTATAGAGGCTTTCCTTGGTAACTTCACCATACACAGAAAGTAGGGTGAGATTATTTATTATCTTCTCCATCTGCTGCGAGAGTGTCTGCTCCTGTTTTTCAGACGCCGATGTACCCAGGTCCTCGGCAAAAACAGACATTCCCACCGACGAAATCGCTATTGTTACTATCAATAAGCTTACTATAAGCTTTTTCATCACTTTTTCAAACATTTTATCAGCTCCTTAGCCCTTTGCTTAAATTATCTTAAAAGTTCCATATAAAGAATGCTGTAGCCATAACCATTCTTACCTATCATAACCTTGACGGGGTTGTCGAGAAGATATCCGTTGACAACCTCCATCGAAAGCTTCTGGCCCTTTGTGCCGTAAATCCGTCCACTTGAAATAGGTAGCGCACGGTATTCAATATCCTTGACAGCACTTAAGCTGTAATTGCCGTTACTGGGCACTACATTCAAAAGTATCGCATCGCTGTTTTGGGTATCGCAAACATATATTTTTGCAGTGTAATACTTAACATCCGTAAATACTGCCTTTTGGTCTATAGCAAATACCGAGATATCAAAACAACACACAATTAATGCTATTATAATACTTAAAAGTCTTTTTTTCATAAATGTTCACCTTACATTTTTTCGGGCGCGTTGATTTTAAGCATTTTTAAAACACCCTCAATAACAATTCTCGCGCTGTCAACAAGCTTTAGTCTTGCATCCATAAGCTCCTTGTTGTCGTCCTTTACTCTGCAGGAATTATAGAATGTGTGGAAAGCGGATGCAAGGTCAATTACATACCTTGTAATCTTCGCAGGCTCGCGGCTGATTGCTGCCGCCTTTATTTCTTCGGGAAGCTCCGAAAGCTTTTTTAAAAGCTCTAGTTCCTCTTCTCTTTCCAAAACCTCGGGATTTATCTCATTAAAAGGCTTTACGCTTATGCCCTCTTCGGATAGGAGTCTGATTATACTACAAATTCTGGCATGGGCGTACTGAACATAATAAACCGGGTTTTCGCTGTCCTCTTTGACAGCCAAATCAAGGTCAAAATCAAGGTGACTTCCTGCCATACGCATATTAAAGAGGAATCTTGCAGCATCAACAGATACGTCTTCCAAAAGGTCAGAAAGTGTTATTGCTTTACCTGTACGTTTTGACATACGTACAGCCTCGCCGTCACGGGTCAGGCGAACAAGCTGCATAATCGAAACCTCGAACTTGTCAGGGTCAATCCCAACCGCCTTAAGCGCTGCCTTCATACGAGCAATATGTCCGTGGTGGTCAGCTCCCCAAACGTCTATCGCAAGGTCAAAACCTCTATCCTCAAGCTTGTTTATATGATAAGCAATATCTGCCGCAAAGTATGTTGGGATACCATTTTGACGGACCAAAACCTCGTTCTTTTCAAGGCCCATTTTCTCGCAGTTAAGCCAGGTTGCACCGTCTTCTTCGTAGGTGTATCCTGCATCGGTCAGTCTTTTGATTGCATCAAGAACCTTACCGTTTTTATGAAGCTCGCTTTCTCTGAACCAAACATCATAGAAAATTCTGTACTTTTCAAGGTCGGTCTTAAGATAGTCAACATTCTTTTCAAGCGCATATGCGACAAGTGCTTTCTTACGTTCTTCTGAATCGGTATTCAGATACTTGTCCCCTTCAATTTCGATAAAAGCTTTTGCGTGTTCACGGATATCGTCGCCATGGTATCCGTCTTCGGGAAATTCAAAAGAATCCTCGCCTTTTAGCTCCTGTATATACCTTGCTTCAAGGGACTTACCAAACTTTTCAATCTGGTTTCCGGCATCGTTTACATAAAATTCGCGCGTAACATCATAGCCTGCATATTCCAAGACACTTGCCATACAGTCGCCAAGTGCGCCGCCGCGGGCATTCCCCATATGCATAGGGCCTGTCGGGTTGGCACTTACAAACTCGACCATAACCTTTTTGCCCTTGCCCATGTCGATTTTGCCGTAGTTACTGCCTTCGGTTTCAATTGCACGAATAACCTCATAAAGCCTTTTGTTTGAAAGATAAAAGTTTATAAAGCCCGCGCCTGCAACCTCTACTCTTTCGATATCGCCGCCAAGTGCGATTTCTGATGCAATAGCCTCGGCTATCTTTCTTGGAGGCATCCTTAAAGATTTTGCCAAGAGCATCGCCACATTACAAGCAAAATCGCCATGCTGCTTGTCCTTTGGGACTTCAAGATAAAGTATTTCTTCAACAGTAATGTCTTCTGTTGGATTAATTGCGCCTTTCTCAACAGCCGTCAAAAATGCCTTTGCTACTGCTTCACCTATTACTTTTTTAGAGTTTTCGATTAAGTTCATTTTGTTCACCTTTTCCTTTTCTGTATTTAGACCCCCGATTTTTAATGCATGGTTACAGTCAAATCAAGACGATTTTTCAGGTACTCACGATTATCAAAATCAAGTATATATTCTATGTTAACCTTGCCGCCCGCGTCATCAAAACGGCTTTCCAAAAGCACAGGGTTTACTCCAACAGGTATTATGCCATAAGGCGTAGCATAGCTGCACAAGCACTTTTCGCCTCTTTTAAACACCATTTTGCTGTTATGTTTCCCCGAGCGTGTCATACTTACCGTATCCTTTGAAACCTTTATGGTTGTGGTGGTGTCTTCAAACCCTGTAAGCTCACTTTCTTCGTATATTATATAAAACTTTCCGTTTTTCTCGGCAAACTTGCCCTTGGTCTGAAGCTCTATTTCGTTTACTTCGTCGCTTCCGTCAATATTTTGCAGCGTCTTTACCGAAATCATTGCGTTATCCTTCATAAGTCATTCTTCCTTTTTAATATTTCTCGATATCTATTTTTTCTATATCTTTGCCAATTGGTTTTTCTAAAAACAGCCCGCCAAGCTTTGCAAAATCGTCAGCCGAATCACTGACAAAATATCTGTAAGTGCCCATCTCTCTGCCGCATTGCATATCCTCTTTTTTAAGAAGCTCAAAAGCAGAATTTGCAGCCGCCGCACCTGAATCTATAAGGGTTACATCATCACCCATAATCCCTTTGATTACATTTTTCAGCAGTGGATAGTGTGTGCAACCTAAAATTAAGGTATCAATATTTTTGTCCTTTAAATCTTTAAGATACTCTTTTGCAATAATCCTTGTTACTTCCGAATCAGCATAACCATTTTCGACCAAAGGTACAAACATAGGACACGCCATTTGAAAAACCTCGGCTTCAGGGTTTAGCTTTTTTATATATTCCACATATTTGCCATAACGGATTGTTGCCGCAGTCCCCAAAACTCCTATGCGGTTTGTTTTAGATGCAGTGATAGCCGCCTTTGCCGCAGGCTCTACAACACCCAAAATTTTTGTGTCCATCCCGCCCGAAATCCAAGGAAGTACCGCACTGCTGGCTGTACCACAGGCAATTATTATCATTTTTATGTCAAAGGTCTTTAAAAACCTTATATCCTGACTCACGTACTTAATTAGTGTCTCCTGGCTTCTGCTTCCGTAAGGAACTCTGCCTGTGTCGCCAAAGTAGATTACATCCTCGTTTGGCATAATGCGCATAATTTCTTTTACCGCACTAAGCCCACCAAGTCCCGAATCAAACACGCCTATTGGCCTTTTATCCATTTTAATGACCCTCTTTTTTAATAATCTTCTCTTTTAAGTGCAAATTCAATATGCCTGTCTATTACATCTTTCATCGAAACCCCTGATGACTCCCACAGCTTTGGATACATGCTGATAGGTGTAAATCCGGGGATTGTGTTGATTTCGTTAAGGTATATATCCCCCGTGGTTTTCTCTACAAAAAAGTCAACTCGCGAATATCCGCGACATTCACAAATCTTGTATGCTTTTTTTGCATATTCCATTATTTTTTCTTGAGTAGCCTTATCGACGGGCGCAGGTATCATAAGCTTTGATTCTTCATCCTCGTACTTTGCCTCGAAGTCATAAAATTCGTTTGCAGGCTTAATTTCGCCCAAAACATCCGACGTAACGGGGTTAAGATTACCCATAACACTGCACTCAACCTCGCGGGCATCAATTGCTTCTTCAATAAGAACCTTGTAATCGTGCTTAAGTGCAAGGTTTATGCCATCCTCAAGCTCTTTTCGATTATTTGCTTTGCTGACACCCATTGACGAACCTGCTGACGACGGCTTGATAAAGCACGGATAGCCGAGCTTTTCTTCGATAAGTTCAAAATCCACCTTGTCGCCAAGTTTCAATTCCACCCAGTCTGCCTGAGGAATTCCCGCTTTTTCAAAAAGGATTTTTGCAACGCATTTATCCATGCAAACAGCACTTCCTATAACTCCGCTGCCTGCATAAGGGATCCCTGCCAATTGGCAAAGACCCTGTATAGTTCCGTCCTCACCGTTTTTGCCATGAAGCACCGGATACACTACGTCAATCTTTATTTTTTCCTGTTTCTCACCAAACTTGATTATGCATTTATCTTCGCAATCAGGCGAAATTACGGCAGGAGTCACTTTGTCTTCCTCCCAAGTGTGATTTTTGATTTCCGCTGTTTTACCCTCGAAGTACAGCCATCTGCCGTCATTGGTGATTCCGATTGGGTGAACATCATACTTCTCGCGGTCTATTGCGCCAAGCACAGCCGAAGCCGATACCTCTGAAACACTGTGTTCAGACGATGCTCCTCCAAATAAAACGCATACACTTAGCTTCTTCATATACAATCAATCCTTCTTTATAATTTTAACTACTAACTTTCAAAAAATCAATATGTATAAACACTTTAGTCTATGTCAATACTTACCATATAATTTTTTTAAAGGGTGGTATTTTTTTGAAATATATTAATAAACAAAGACTTATATTACTTTGCCTTATTATCTCGTTTATCTTTACTATGTCTTTGTCATATGCAAAATCTGCCGGACGCGACATAAGCAGCAGTGTCTTCAGGCTACATATCGTGGCAAACAGCGACTCTTCTATCGACCAAGCCCTTAAGCTCTCGGTACGCGACCGGATTCTCGCTGAAACCGCGCATCTTTTTAAAGATTCGAAGTCTGCCCAAGAATCAGCAAAGATTGCAAAAGCCAACCTTGACGAAATTTGCCTGATAGCCCAAGACGAAGTTAAAAATCACGGCTTTTCGTATCCGGTAACTGCAGAGGTTACAATGTCCGCCTTTCCCACCAAAACATACGGGAATATAACTCTTCCAAGCGGCAGATATACTGCCCTTAAAATAAATATAGGAGAAGCAAAGGGAAAAAACTGGTGGTGTGTAATGTACCCGCCCCTTTGCCTGACTGACGGGATTTTAAGCTATTCCGAAGCATCAAGAGAAAAGCTACAGTCAGAGCTTTCCCCCGAAGAATATCGACTTATCACCAAAGAGACTTCGGGCGCTATACCCGTAGAAGTCCGGTTTAAAATCGTAGAGATTTTTCAAAATATATTTTAGCCTAAAGAGAGATTAGCAACGGCGTTTAATGTCATATCGGCCCGAGCGCCGCTCAGCCATTCATAATATGCCGCGCAGCCAATCATCGCCGCATTATCAGTGCAAAGCGGCATTGACGGACAAACAAATTCCATATCGTTTTTCTCTGCCAAAGCCTTGCACCTTTCTCTTAAGGGAGCATTTGCCGCAACCCCGCCTGCCAAAGCAATCCTTTCTACCTTATATTTTTTTGCGCAGTCAACGAGGTGAGTACTCAAAACATCTGTTACAGCCTCCTGAAACGATGCCGCAACATCGGCCTTGTTTATGGAAATATCCTTTTGCTCGGCATTATGGATATAATTGATAACTGCGGTCTTTACCCCGCTGAAGCTAAAATCAAATCCATCATCGCCCATGTTAACCCTTGGAAAGTGAATTGCCTCGGGATTACCCTCTTTTGCACATTTCTGGATTGCAGGGCCACCGGGATAGCCAAGTCCCAAAACTCTTGAAACCTTGTCAAAGGCCTCGCCTGCTGCATCGTCACTTGTCTTTGCCAAGACCTCATATTCTGTATAACTCTTTACCAAAACTATATGACTGTGCCCGCCTGATGCCACAAGGCACACAAACGGCGGCTTAAAACCAGGATGCTCAATGTAGTTCGCACAAATGTGCCCTTTTATGTGGTGGACCGGTATAAGAGGCTTTTGTTTTACAAAGCTGAGTGCTTTTGCTGTGGACACACCTACCAAAAGCGCCCCAACCAATCCCGGGCCATAAGTAACGGCAATTGCATCAATGTCGTCTAAATTTGTGTTTGCATCACTGAGTGCCTTGTCAACCACGTCACTTATATTTTCAATATGCTTTCTTGATGCAACCTCAGGCACAACACCGCCAAACTGTTTGTGAAGGTCTATTTGAGTGTTAATTACATTGGAAATAACATTTGTGCCATCCTCGACAACCGCTGCCGCTGTCTCGTCGCACGAGCTTTCAATTGCGAGTATCTTCATTTTGTGCACTCCCCCTTCTGCATCAAAATCGCGTCTTCTCTATTTTCGTAATATTTTTTTCGGATTCCGTTTTCTGTAAATCCCATTTTTTTGTATAAGGCTATTGCCGAAATATTTGACTTTCGGACTTCAAGATTAACTTCAGAAACCCCTAATACCTCACACTTCTCCAGTGCTTTTAGAATCAGTCCCTCGCCAATGCCTTGTCTTCGGAAGTCTCCATGGACCGCAACGTCCATAATCTCGGCTGTCCCACAAATGTTCCAAAGGCCAATATAGCCAAGCACCTTGCCATTTTCAGTGGCAACAAAATACACCGCTATTTTATTTTCCAGCTCTTTTTCAAAAGTCGCTTTGGCAAACCCCGAGTTAAAACATTGCTCTTCAACTTCTATCATCCCCGGGATGTGCGCCTTTTCCATTGGTACAAATTCTATCATAACTTAATCTTTTCTATATATTCTTTTATCTTTTTGGCACATTTTCTGTAAACTTCAATACTGCCGCCATAAGGGTCGCTGATATCTTCGCTCTCGCCTGCAAGCTCTGCTAAAGTTTTTACATTATCAAACCCCAAAAGGCTATCCTTATGCGCCTTTGTCATGGTTAAAACCAAACTTGAATTTTCGATTATCTCTCTTGTCAGCTGCCTTGGTATATGATTTTTAATGTCTGCCCCAAGCTCCAGCGCTGCTTTAACCGCATTTTCTTCCGGGGCACTTCCTCCTGCCATAAGCCCCGCCGAAATCGCAACTCCATTAAAGCCTGATATATTGAATATACCCTCTGCTATCGGGCTTCGACAGGTGTTGCCGGTACAAACAAAGCAAACAGTTTTTGCCGTTTTGACATTAATAATTCTTTTGGATGCCGCCTTGTACAAACGATTTTTTACCGCACGCCAAAGTCCAGTTTCGGGGATTTCGGGAGCATAAATCTCTCTTGCTCCCAAATTGTCGCACGCACGAAGAGAGTCAAAAAGTCTTTTTGCTGCGTCTTTTGGATCATCTTTAGTTCCAAGCGACAAAACCTCAACCGATTTTGGCAGATACTCTTTAAATTCGTCAAAGCTGAGCACCGCAACACTTGTTAAATGGCTTCGCTTTTTTAAAAACTCTGCTACTTCGTCTATATCACCTTTTAGGATAAAGACCTCGCCCTTTGGCGAATAATGCTTGTATTTCATCCCGGGAGCCTTTGGGATTCCGTCGTCTTTAAGTTCGCCCGAAATAAGCACCTCATCCAAAACCTCGCGAAGTTCCTCCACCGAAACTCCCCCCGGTCTTAAAACCGTTGGAACGTCGCTTGTCATATCTATAACAGTGGACTCAACCCCAACAAAGGAGCTTTCGCCACGGATAATGCCAGAAACCCGCCCCGACATATCCTCTACCACGTGCGAGAAGCTTGTGGGGCTTGGTCTTCCCGATACATTTGCGCTTGGCGCTGCAACCGGCAAGCCGCATTCTTTTAAAAACGCTCTTGCAGTCTTGTCTTCGGGGATTCTTATGCCGACTGTGTCAAGCCCTGCCGATACCTCATCAGGTATAATGGGTTTCTTTTTTAAAATCATTGTGAGTGGTCCGGGCCAAAACTTTTCGGCTAGTATTTTTGCTTTTTCGGGGATAAAGGACACAAAATCGCTTATCTGCTCAAAATCCGCAATATGGACAATTAAAGGATTGTCAGAAGGTCTGCCTTTGGCATGGAAAATCTTTTTAACAGCAGAGCTATCAAGGGCATTAGCACCCAGTCCATAAACTGTCTCGGTAGGAAATACCACAGTTTCGCCATTTTTCATAAGCTCTGCCGCAAGCTTTAAATCTTCTTTTGTGTTTTCAAAAATTCTTGTTTCCAAACCTAACATCTCCGAAAAATTCTTATACTTTATTCTGCCTGAAGCTTCAGCTTTTCGCTTTGGTCGGTGGTGATAAGTGCATCAATAATCTCGTCGATATCACCGTTCATAATTGCCTCGATTTTGTAAAGGGTAAGACCAATACGGTGGTCAGACACTCTTCCTTGTGGGAAGTTATAGGTACGGATTCTTTCGCTTCTGTCACCTGTACCCACCTGACTCTTACGGTCTGCTGCGATTGCTTCTTGTTGTTTTTGAAGTTCTGCCTCATAAAGTCTTGAGCGAAGAACCTTAAGTGCCTTATCCTTGTTTTTGTGTTGCGAACGTTCGTCCTGACATTCAACAATTACGCCGGTCGGGATATGTGTAATTCTGATTGCCGACTCGGTCTTATTGATGTGCTGACCTCCCGCGCCACTTGCACGGAATGTATCAATTTGAAGGTCTGCAGGGTTAATCTCAAAGTCAACTTCTTCTGCCTCGGGAAGAACCGCTACCGTAACGGTTGATGTATGAACTCTACCCTGAGACTCGGTCTCGGGGACTCTCTGCACACGGTGAACACCGCTTTCGTACTTAAGACGGCTGTATGCACCCTGGCCTTCAATCATAAACGAAATTTCCTTTATACCGCCGATACCGATTTCGCTTAGGTTCATAACCTCAATCTTCCATCTCTTCGACTCGGCATACATCGAATACATACGATAAAGACTTGCCGCAAAAAGAGCCGCTTCGTCACCGCCTGCACCGCCTCGGATTTCCATGATAACGTTTTTATCGTCGTTGGGGTCTTTGGGAAGGAGCAGAATTTTTAGCTCCTCTTCAATCCTTTGGATATTTTCCTTAGCTTCCGAAATTTCATCACGGAGCATTTCCTTAAATTCCTTATCGGTCTCGGGGTCATCAAGCATCATATTTGCATCATCGATTGTGTTTTTATTGGTTTTGTACTCCTTGTATTTTTCAACAATCGGAGTCATATCGGCATGCTCCTTACAAAGCTTTCGCCAGTTGTCCATATCCGCCATGGTAGCAGGGTCGCTTATTTTTGCTGCAAGCTCCTCGTGCTGTTTTTCTATAAATGATAATTTTTCAAACATAAAACAGTTTTCCTTTCCAAAAAATTTAGCTTTCCAGCTCGCCTCGCGAAAGGGCTGTTAGATACGCATCAATAAATCCGTCCAAATCTCCGTCCATAACCGCTCCCGTATTTCCCGTTTCAAAGCTTGTGCGGTGGTCTTTTACCATACTGTAGGGGTGGAAGACATAAGAACGTATCTGGCTTCCCCAGCCAATCTCCATCTGCACGCCCTTAAGGTCCTCTATCCGTTCTTTTTGCTCTCTTTCTGCAATCTCAACCAGCTTTGACTTAAGCATCTTCATTGCCATATCACGGTTTTTGTGCTGTGACCTTTCGTTCTGGCAGGTTACAACAACGCCGGTTGGAATATGGGTTATACGGATAGCAGATTCGGTCTTGTTGATGTGCTGACCGCCTGCGCCACTCGCTCGGTAGGTATCAACCTTTAAATCATCAGGGTTTATATTAATCTCGATATCGTCATCAATCTCAGGCATTACATCAAGCGATGCAAACGAGGTATGGCGTCTTCCTGACGAATCAAAAGGCGAGATTCTGACTAATCGGTGAACGCCTTTTTCGCACTTTGCATAGCCATAGGCATTAAGCCCCTCAATGCGGAAAGTTACACTCTTAATCCCGGCCTCTTCGCCGTCAAGAAAGTCAATAGTCTCGGTCTTAAAGCCCCGGCGCTCTGCCCATCTTGTATACATACGGTAAAGCATCTCGCACCAGTCCTGAGCTTCGGTCCCTCCTGCCCCTGCATGAAGTGTAAGTATCGCATTACTTCCGTCGTACTTGCCGGAAAGAAGAGTTTCAAGCTTCATTGAGTTAAGGCTAGTCTCCAGATGCGAAAATCCCGACTTAACCTCACCCAAAACGCTCTCGTCCTGTTCCTCAATGGCAAGCGCAACAAGCACCGTAAGGTCCTCCCACTCGCTGTATAAGGTTTCATACCGCTCCAGCTTATTCTTAAGTCCTTTTATCCTTTGCATAACCTTACCGGCCGCTTCCATGTCGCTGTAAAAGTCAGCTTCCATGGTCTTTTTGTCAAGGTCCTCAATCTCTTCCATAGTTTTTTCTATGTTAAAGTGAATCCCTCAAATCCGTAATGTCCTTTTTCATGCCGTCAAGCTGCAGTTTATATTCGTCAAACTCTAACACATTATCACATCCTTAAAAGATTTAAATCATCAATTATTCCTTGCCAAGACAGCATTGCTTGTACTTTTTGCCACTACCGCAAGGACATGGGTCATTTCTTCCAACCTTTTCACCTTTTACAATCGGTTTTTTCTTATCAGTCCCGTCACCGCCTAAGTTTTCTGCCACGGGCTTTGCAACCTGTGTACGCTCAATCTTTGCCTGAGGAACAATGTGGAAGAGAACTTTCACGGTTTCTTCCTTGATGGCAGCTATCATCTCGTCAAACATATCCATGGCTTCAAACTTGTATTCGATAACCGGGTCTCTTTGCGCATAAGCTCTTAAGTTTATGCCCTGTCTAAGTTGCTCCATGCTGTCGATATGGTCCATCCACTTTGCGTCTACCGTGCGAAGAAGTACAACCCTTTCTACCTCGCGGATATTTTCGCCAAAGAGTTCTTCCTGGCTCTTATATCTTTCTTCCATTTTTTCAAGAAGCATCTCGGTAAGAGATTCCACTGTCATCCGGTCAATATCATGTGGACTAAATTCCAATTCATCCTCTTTAAACTGACCAAAAATCTCTGCAAGCTGAGTCCACATAGATTCCCACTGCCAATTCTCGGCATGCTGCTCGCCACCGGTGTTTAGGGTTACTATATTCTCGATTACGCTCCGCATCATTTTGGTGATGGTCTCGCGAAGGTCAACGCCATCCAAAACCTCGTTGCGCTGGGTGTAAATCATTTCACGCTGCTGATTGTTTACATCGTCATAGCTAAGAACGTGCTTACGGATATTGAAGTTTCGGCCCTCAACTCTTGCCTGAGCGGTCTCGATTGAGTTTGAAACCATCCTGCTTTCGATAGCCTCGTTTTCCTCAAAGCCAACAAGCTCCATAATGCGATTGATTTTGTCTGCGGCGAAAAGCCTCATCAGTTCGTCCTCGAGCGAAAGGAAAAACCTTGATTTACCTGCATCACCCTGACGACCTGCACGGCCACGGAGCTGATTGTCTATACGCCTACTTTCGTGGCGCTCGGTACCCATGATATAAAGTCCGCCTGCGTCGAGTACTTCTGCCTGCTCCGGTTCGATTTCTGCCTTGTATTTTGCATTAAGCTCTCTGAATGTCTTTCTTGCGTTTATGATTTCTTCATCACTTGTCTCTGCAAATCCGGTCGCCTCGACAATCATTTCAGGACTAAAGCCTAATGCTTCCATTTCTTTTTTTGCCATAAATTCGGCATTTCCGCCAAGAACAATATCTGTACCACGGCCTGCCATGTTGGTGGCAATTGTAACCGCACCTTTTTTACCTGCCTGGGCAACGATTTCTGCTTCCTTTTCGTGCATTTTTGCATTGAGGACATTGTGCTTGATGCCACTCTTTTTAAGCATTTTGCTAAGAAGCTCTGACTTTTCGATTGAGACAGTGCCAATAAGCACCGGCTGGCCCTTTTCGTGAGCCTTAATTACCTCGCTGATTACAGCTTCAAACTTTGCCTTTTCGGTTTTGTATATAAGGTCCGGCAAATCATTACGGACCATTGGCTTGTTGGTTGGGATGACCACAACGTCCAGCCGATAAATTTCCTGAAATTCCTCTTCTTCAGTCTGGGCAGTACCGGTCATACCCGAAAGCTTGCCATAAAGACGGAAGTAGTTCTGGAACGTAACTGTTGCCAGGGTCTTACTCTCGTTTTCAACCTTAACATGTTCTTTTGCTTCTATCGCCTGATGAAGTCCATCGCTGTAGCGACGGCCGAACATAAGTCTTCCTGTAAATTCGTCAACAATAATTACCTGACCGTCCTTTACAACATAGTCGCGGTCACGACGCATATTGCCATGAGCCTTGATTGCCTGATTGATGTGGTGGGATATTGTTATATTCTCGGGGTCAGAAAGGTTTTCAAGCCCAAAAGCTTTCTCGGCCTTTTTTACACCCTCGGGGGTAAGAACTGCGGTCTTTGCCTTTTCGTCAACAACATAGTCAACGTCGGTATAAACTTCCTCTGCTTCTTGCTTGTTGTCGTTTTCTACAACGTATCGGCACTTTAAAGACTTTGCAAAAAGGTCAGCTTGCTCATAAAGCGCAGTTGACTTTTCGCCCATGCCCGAAATAATAAGCGGAGTGCGCGCTTCGTCAACCAAGATACTGTCCACCTCGTCCACAATGGCGTAATTATGGCCACGCTGAACACGTTCTTCTTTGTAAATAACCATATTGTCACGAAGATAGTCAAAGCCCATCTCGTTGTTTGTTCCGTAGGTGATGTCTGCGTTATACGCCTCGCGTCTTTCACTATTATCTTTCTCGTGGATAATAAGTCCAACCGAAAGTCCCAGGAAGTTATAAAGCTTACCCATCCACTCGCTGTCACGCTTTGCGAGGTAGTCATTTACCGTCACGACGTGAACTCCTTTACCAGAAAGTGCATTAAGGTATGCGGGGAGAGTTGCAACCAATGTCTTACCTTCACCTGTTTTCATTTCGGCAATTCTGCCCTGATGAAGAACTATACCGCCAATAATCTGAACGGGAAAATGCTTCATCCCGAGGACTCTCCACGATGCCTCGCGACAAACTGCAAAAGCCTCAGGTAAAATATCATCTAAGGTCTCCCCGCCAAGAAGTCGCTCTTTAAAAACAGCGGTCATACCTTTAAGCTCTTCGTCTGTCTTTTTTGACATTTCGTCTTCAAGCGCGAGGACCTTTTCAGAAATAGGTTTTATTCTTTTTAATTCTCTGTCGCTGTAGGTTCCCACTACTTTTTCTATCATACTTTTCAGGCTCATTTATAGACCTCCAATTTATATTTCTCGCCCAAAAATGGGCATACTTCCATAAATAATTATAGTTTTATTCATTATAGCATAATTTGATAGGTTTTACAAGTGTTCTGGCAAAATATTAACAACAATTTTTGGAATATTTTCCCGCGTTTTGCTAATAATATTTTATATATACTTATTTTAAGAAAAGAGGGATTTATATAGTGATCGAAATGGTCGAAAGTTTGCCGTTTTTAAAGTTTTTTACTCAAAAAATATCAGAAGACGAAAAAAGACACGAAGAAAAGCTGAAAATGCTTAAAGCAGGAATTGACGAAAGTAACAACAGGCTTCGCACCGCTCATGAAAACTTTAACAACGTAACCGAGCCAAAGCTCATTGATTTTTATATTTACAAAATCCAATCCGAGCAAAGCCGCTACGAGCAACTTCTTTTGGAATACCGAAACGAAGAAAGAGCATTTATACATTCTGCCTCCAAGTAGCCTGTTTTTGCCGTATTTTTAAAAATAATAAAATTTTTTAATAAATTTTCAAATTTTGCTTGCATTTTGCTAAAAGGTGTGCTAAAATAAGTACTCGTTGGTAACGTTTTACGTTTACCGCTAATGCGCCGGTAGCTCAGCTGGATAGAGTGACTGGCTACGAACCAGTAGGTCGGGGGTTCGAGTCCCTCCCGGCGCACCATAATAAAAAGTCCTGTCAGAATAAGTCTGGCAGGACTTTTTATTTATCATTTATCTTGCTAAGTGCAGACTTGTACTCGTCGAACCCTATAGCGCTGTTTAAGATTTCCAAAATAGCATTTGCCGAAATCCGTATCGGAAGTCCAAGTAGTTTTGCTAGAGCTTTTCGCCTTTCCCCGCTCCCCTCACCACCGCTTAAGCCATCTTCAAAAAGCATAGCCTTGGTGATTTTGGGGCTGTCGGGATTTATCTCATCTATGGTAGTGGTCACAGTTTTTAAGATTTCCTCTAAATCCGCTTCACTTATTCCCTCTACGCCAATCAGACCCTCTTTGCCGGGCGCGGCTTTTCTGCGTTCTTTTCCCTTTACGCTTGGGATGTATCCGTGTTTAACAGCGCCTTCCTTCCCAACGCACTGCTTTATATAATTCCTGATTCGAAATCCGGCGCTGTCCGAGTCGGTAAGGACAATAATCCCAGTTTTTTTCGCCATTTCGCGTATGGAATTTATTATATTTTTGTTTGTGTAAAGGCTAAATCCGCCCGTCACTATTATAGGCGCATCGGTAACTTTTTTTAATCGTTCCCTATCAAATTTACCCTCGACCACTATTGTTTCTTTTATGTGTAGCATAACCTACCTCACAATCATTAAGGCGGACATAAAATCCGCCCCAAAAGTTTATTCAATTACTGCATCCGACGGCATATTCCATCCGTTTCTTGGCGAAAGCGAAATGCTTTCGGCCTTTACGCCATCGGGCGTTGCCGAACGCTTGAACTGGTTTTGATAAAACCTTTTTTCAAAAGTTTTAATCCAAGCTTCCAGCTGGCTTTCGGTGTATTTAGTGCTAAAAGCCGCTTTTGCCATACGAAGTATCTTTTCTTTGCTAAATCCATACTTTACCGTATAATAAATCACAAAATCGTGCACCTCATAAGGCCCGATTATATCCTCGGTCTTTTGGCTTACCTCGCCCTTTTCGTCAGCCGGCAAAAGCTCGGGGCTTACGGGGGTATCCACTATGTCAATGAGAACTTTTGCAAGTTCACCGCCCCAATCACTTGCAATCCACTTTACGATAGACCGCATAAGTGTTTTGGGAACTGAAGAATTTACGCCGTACATTGACATCTGGTCGCCGTTATAGGTTGCAAATCCAAGTGCCATTTCTGAAAGGTCGCCCGTCCCTATAACAATTCCACCTGTCTTGTTTGCTATATCCATAAGCACCTGAGTGCGTTCTCTCGCCTGGGCATTTTCATAAGTTACACTTCGGTCCGTTTCCGAAAGTCCTATATCTTTAAAATGCTGTTTGACAGCATCCGATATATTCACCTCGCAGTAAGTTGCGCCCAGTGCATCAGATAGTCTTTTTGAGTTGTTGTATGTCCTTTCCGAAGTGCCAAAACAAGGCATCGAAACCGAGATTATTCTTTTTCGGTCAAGTCCAAGATTGTCAAAAGCCTTTGTGGCAACAAGCAGCGCAAGCGTACTGTCAAGGCCTCCCGAAACACCGATTGTAACGGTGTTTATGCCGATATGCTTCATCCTTTTTTCAAGGCCTTTTGCCTGCATAGCAAAGACTTGCCCGCATTTTTTCGAAAGCTTTTCAGTGTCTGTTGGTACAAAAGGTGACGAACATATATTTTCAAGAAAAGTTTCTTTCACTTCTATGTCAAAATAAATCTTTCTATATTCGTCATCATTTTTAGCCATAAAAGTATTGCGCCTGCATCTAAGCTGACTCAGCTTTTCTAAGTCAATTACCCCATAAATTATGCCATTTTCAAAAGGAGTAGCTTCGGCAAGGCATTTGCCACATTCAAAAATCATATTGTTGCCCGAATATACGCAGTCAGTGGTAGACTCGCCGTCACCAGCATCTGCATAGATGTAGGCCGAAAGCTGTCTTGCGCTGTTTGAGGCTACCATAAGCTTTCGCGCTTCGCTTTTTCCCGGTGTTTCTTCGTTCGCAGAAAGATTCAAAATAACTGTCGCGCCGTTTAGTGCATGCTCAGCCGATGGCGGCATAGCTACCCACATATCCTCGCAAAGCTCACACGAAATTCTGAGGCTTTCCATATTTTTAGCACAGAAAATAAGTTTTGTACCCATGGGCACAGTTTCGCCAAAAAAGTCCACTTTTACTGTCTTTGAAAGGGTATTAAAATACCTGACTTCAGTATATGGAGCATAGTTTGTAAGATAGCTTTTGGGCACAAACCCCAAAACTTTACCGCCCTTGCAAACTGCCGAGACGTTATAAAGTTTATCTTCATATTTTAGCGGCATACCAACAGCAAACAAAATATCCAAAGCCTTTGTCTGGTCCAAAATCTCATAGAGGCCCTTTTTTGCCCGCTCCCAAGTCGCACTTTGCAAAAACAAATCTCCACAGGTATAACCAGTCAGACAAAGTTCGGGGAAAACCACAACTTTTGCACCATTTTCGCTTGCTTCTTTGATTTGATTTATGATATTTTTGCAGTTAGCTGAAATTCCGTTAACCGTGAGTCTGGGGGTCGCTGCCGCAACCTTCAAAAATCCGTGTTTCACCGCCAAATTCTCCTATCCTTTATTTTTTTCCTTCAAGGAAGTATGTAGCCTCCATATCCGCAGTCGAAAGTGCAAATGCAAGTGGAAACATCTCAAAAGCACTGCCGACATTCCCCGCAGGTTCATTTCCTGAAAAGCCCATATGATAGCGGATTGCAAAGGCCTCCTCGCGCGTAAGGCGCATAAACCCCGAAATCATATAAACAGACTTTTCACCATGGCCATAGGGAAGTGTATCCTCAATCTCAAAGGTCGGCACCTTTTGCCATACACCATTTTCGTCCTTGACGTTTCTGAACGAGGGTTTATAAAAGTTCATCTTGCAAAGGTCGTGTAAAAGCGCAACGATTGCGATTGTTTCATCGCTTGCTTCTAAGCCATAAAGCTCTTTTACTCTTTCTCTTTCAAGATAGTCCTTTAAACACTCGTACACATTTATACTATGCTCAGCGAGACCCCCTTCATACGCACCATGAAACCTGGTACTTGCGGGTGCAGTAAAAAAGTCGCTCGCAGGGGATAAAAGATGCTGAAGGAGCCTATCAGCTCCCTCACGTTTTATGCACCTTTGGTATATCTCAACAAATTCGTCTTTAACATTCATTGATTTTTACCTCTTAAATTAAATTATTTTACTACGATATTGATAAGCTTTTTGGGCACAGCAATAACCTTTACCACCTGCTTACCATCAATCAGTTCTTTTATCTTTTCGTTTTCAAGTGCCACTTCTTCCATGCCCTTAAGGTCAAGCTCTGCCGAAAGCATCATCTTGTCGCGGATTTTGCCGTTAATCTGAACAACAACTTCAACTTCATTATCGATAGTCTTCGCCTCGTCGAAATCTGGCCACTTTGTATCTGACAAGTTGCCCTCAAATCCTGCAATCTGCCAGAGTTCTTCGGTAATATGCGGAGCAACGGGATTTAAAAGTGTGATAAAGGTCTTAAGCTCTGCCTTATTGATTTTTCCTTGTTTCATTACATCGTTAATAAACGCCATAAGCGCCGCAATGCCGGTATTAAACTTCATTCTGTCGTAATCGTCTGTTACCTTTTTGATTGTCTTGTGCATAGCGGCTTCAAGCTCTTTCGAGTAGCTTTCGCCATCAACCAAAATGTTTTGTAAATTCCACACTCTTTCGAGGAACTTGTAGCAACCCTTAACACCGTTCATAGACCATGGAGTTGCCTGGTCAAAAGCACCGATAAACATTTCGTAAGTTCTGAATGTATCAGCACCGTATTCATTTACAACATCATCAGGATTAATTACATTGCCCCTTGATTTTGACATTTTTTCGCCGTTTTCGCCCAAAATCATACCGTGCGAAGTTCTCTTCTGATAAGGCTCTTTTGTGGGAACAACGCCGATATCATAGAGGAACTTGTGCCAGAATCTTGAGTAAAGGAGATGAAGTGTTGTATGCTCCATTCCACCGTTATACCAGTCAATCGGGAGCCAGTACTTAAGTTCTTCCATCCCTGCCAAAAAGTCAGTGTTCTCTGGATCAATATATCTTAAGAAATACCAAGATGACCCCGCCCACTGTGGCATGGTATCGGTTTCTCTTTCTGCTTTTTGGCCGCACTTAGGACAAGTTGTTTCGACCCAGTCGCGTATCTTAATAAGTGGAGATTCGCCCGATTCGCCCGGCTCAAAGTTTTTAGTATCGGGAAGCTCTAGCGGAAGCTCGCTTTCGGGAAGTGCCACCCAACCACACTTGGGGCAATTAACAAGCGGAATTGGTTCGCCCCAGTAACGCTGACGCGAGAACACCCAGTCGCGGAGCTTGTAATTTACTTTGCGCTTACCTATTCCTTCTTTTTCTAAAAAGTCGATGATTGCCTTTTTAGCTTCTTCAACCTGCATTCCGCTTAAGAATCCAGAGTTTACCATTACGCCTGTTTCAACATCGGTAAATGCTTCTTTTTGAACATCCTCGCCGCCTGCAACGACTTCGATGATAGGCATACCAAACTTTTTGGCAAACTCCCAGTCGCGTGTATCATGTGCAGGAACTGCCATAATCGCGCCTGTTCCGTAAGTCACAAGTACATAGTCAGAAATCCAAATCGGGATTTCGGCATCGTTTACGGGGTCAATTGCAACAAGGCCTTTAAGCATAACTCCTGTCTTATTCTTGTCAAGCTCAGCTCTTTCAAAGTCACTCTTTTTCGAAGCTTCAAGCTTGTACGCCTCAACCTCGTCATAGTTCTCAATTTTTTCCTTATATTTTTCAACATAAGGATGCTCGGGCGCAAGTACCATATATGTAGCACCAAACAAAGTGTCAGGACGTGTTGTATAAACCCTGATTTTGTCGTCAGTGCCTTTTATTTTAAAATCAACCTCTGCGCCTTCGCTTCGGCCAATCCAGTTTTTCTGCTGAATTTTAACTCTTTCGATATAATCAAGGTCGTCAAGATCATCAATAAGGCGCTGTGCATACTCGGTAATTTTGAGCATCCACTGGCTTTTTTCCTTTTGAACGACTTCACTTCCGCAGCGCTCGCAAACGCCATTTACAACTTCTTCATTGGCAAGTCCAACCTTACAGCCTGTGCAGAAGTTGATGGGCATTTTTGTCTTATAAGCAAGGCCTTTTTCAAAAAGCTTAAGGAAAATCCACTGTGTCCATTTGTAGTAACTAGGGTCAGTGGTATTTACTTCTCTTGACCAGTCAAAACCAAAGCCCAGCATCTTAAGCTGTCTTTTGAAGTTTTCGATATTGTTTTTGGTAACAATAGCGGGATGAATGTTATTCTTTATAGCAAAGTTCTCGGTCGGAAGACCAAATGCGTCCCAGCCCATAGGGAAGAGTACATTGTAACCTTCTAAGCGCTTTTTTCTTGTGATAATATCAATCGCAGTATATCCTCTTGGGTGACCAACGTGAAGGCCATGCCCCGACGGATAAGGAAACTCTACAAGGCCATAAAACTTAGGTCTTGACTTATCAGTATTTGAAGCCTTAAAAGTCTCGTTTTCGTCCCAGATGCCCTGCCATTTTGACTCAATCGCTTTAAAATCGTACTTCATTTATAATCAATCCTTTCGGTAATTTATTATCAACTTATTTAACAAGTAAATCTTCAATGTCTACCACTATGGCATCTTTCCAGATATGCTCTAGCTTATAAAATTCCCTAGGTTCTGCCTGGAATATATGAACCAAAACATCGTCAAAGCTTAAAAGCACCCACTCGGCATTTCGGTAGCCTTCTTTGCTTTGTACTCTCGCACCATTCTCTGCCATTTTTTCTTCCACATGGTCGCTTATTGCCTGAACATTGGACTTAGAGCCACCTGTCGCTATAACAAAATATTTTGTAAGTGTTGTAAGATTTTCTACATTCAAAACGGTTATATCCTTACCAAACTTTGCATCTATCGCCTTTACCGCAATATTTACCATATTATTTTCGCAACTCATCTGTCTTCTCCTTTACAGTAAAAAGTCACTGCCTATAACAAGTGTCACATCGGGCAAAGTTTTTTCGCCCGGCTGTTTTACATAAACTTCTATTGCTTCATCTATATCCACTCTGCCATAAACAGCCTTCACAAGCTCGGCGGCATTTTTGCTGTTGTGATTTATAAGCCTTGTTCGGTCCTGAATTCTATCACTTTTCTCTGTTCTAACCACCTTGAACTTATATTCTTTAAGCATTTCAGTCACTACCTTAGCTACATCAGCAGTTTCAGTGTCAATGCCCGTTGCATCAACGATTTTTATTTTAACAAGCTTATTTTTTGCCGAAATCTTGTCGGTTACTGCCCTTGTCTTTTCCATTGAGAAAAAGTATTCGTCCATCAAAACTTTGGTTTCTTTTTCGTCGTGGAAGAAATACGACACCCCACTCGCGCTGTATCCACCCTCACCGGGAAGGGTGTGTATCTTTATATTTTCCATCTTGAATGATGGGATTTTGCTTAGGTATTTAATTATATCCTCTCCGCTCAAGTCGGTTTTTACGTTGTCGGTTATTATCCCCAAAATTTTTGGAATTCTTAAAATAGTCTTTCCGCTTAACACCTTTTTTAGTGTCGCTTCATAAAACTTTTTTTGTGCAGCAATTCGGTCAATATCGCCATTGGGATAGCCGCTTCCGTCATCGTTATGGCGAAACCTCATAAACATCTCGGACTGTCTGCCGTTTAAGACCTGAGTCCCCGGGTATAAATCAATCCTGAGGTTTTGAAACGGGTCTGTGTAGTTCATACGTATAGGCACATTTACCTCTACCCCGCCTATTGCATCAATAAGCTCGCGAAAAGCCTTAAAGCTTACTATAACGTGCCTTTCGGGGCGAATTCCCGTTATACTTTCAATCTCGTCATACAAGGTGAGTTCTTTTTTAGAGGTACTGTATGCCGAGTTTATCTTCTGGTCGTTTCGGGTATCGGTTTCGATTTTTGTATCCCTCGGTATCTGAAGCGCAGTCACACAATTGTCAGACATATTGTATCTTACAAGAAGTATAAGGTCAGTTCTTATCCCGTCCTCGTCGGTACCTGCCACAAGTATATCCTGAATTTTGTCCTTTTTAACTAGACTTTGACTTCCAAATCCAAGGTCCATGGGCTTTCCGGTGATTATCGAAATCGCACCCGCAAACCCCACATATATAAGCATCAGAAGAATAAGAATTGCAACTGTCAGCCTTAGCGGTGATTTTACTCTCATTTTATTTTCCCTCTTTTGTCACTTTTAAAAGATAGTTTCTGGCATGTATGGTATCCGGATGTAAGGGTTTGCCCCTATCAATAGTAAATTTTATAACAAAATCACTTTCTAAAAGCGCGGCACTGTCAAGGTCAGAAAAAGCAATCTCCCTTACCATTTCGGACTCTTTATATTTCCGTCCCGGCTCTATAAAATCTGCTATATATATGATTTTTTCCAACAGAGTCATATTGACTCTGCCAGTTGTATGATATCTTACAGCATCAAGGATTTCACTGTCATCTATTCCAAAAATCCTTTGTGTCAACACAGCGCCTAAAGGCGCGTGAAGTATGCCAGGTATACTTTTTTCTAAATCGGTAAGTGTTATCCCCGCCTCTTCCAAAAGCTTGATTGTTTCATCAAATGGAATTTCTTTGGCAGCGTCGTGGACAAGTCCTGCAAGGAAGGCTTTGTCACAGTCCAGTCCCCATCTTTTTGCAAGGCTTTTTGCGGTCTTTGCAACACCCAAGGTATGCAAAAACCGCTTTTCACTCAAATTATTTTTTAGATAATCCTTTATCTCATCAATACTTAACATCTAATAAATCCCATTTTTCCTGATATATCGCAAAACATCATCGTCCATAATGTGACTTACGTCTTTGCCTTCAGAAATCAGCCTTCGTATTTGTGATGACGACACCTCGACGGGAGATATATCCACCGCAGTAATCCGGGCACCGTATTTTGACCGATAAAGCTCTACGCTTTGATCAAAAACTTTATCCTGTATGCCGCCACGCCTGAGCGCAACAATTTCCGCGAGAGCAAAAATTCTCTCGGGATGATACCACTTTTCCATATCCCTTAAAGAATCTCCTCCAAGCACAAAGCAAAGTCGCGACGCTGGATACTGTTTTTTTAGCATTTCTAAAGTCTTCGCAGTATAGCTTGGGCCGTCTGATTTGATTTCCAAATCACTTATCTCAAATCTTGTCTCATTTTGGATAGCAAGCTTTGTCATCTCGTATCTATGCTCTGCCGATACATCGCCCGCCACAGACTTGTGGGGTGGCTGTAGGCATGGCATAAAAACCACCTTGTCAAGTCCGGCACCATCAATCGCTTTTTTAGCTATATAAATATGACCCTTGTGCGGAGGGTTAAATGTTCCGCCAAAAATTCCCAGTCTTTGCATTTATACCACCCGGCTAATAGCCTAAGATTTCGTCAACCTCTTTGTCAATTTCCAAAATCTTTTTGCGGCCATTTAGTCTTAGTCCCAAATCAAAAACGCCGTTTTCAGTGCTTAGATTTTTGTAAATTAGCAAATCGTCATCCGGAGTAACTTCAAAATCAAATACCCCATCCTGAACCGTTTGCACTTCACCTTTTAGGTTAATTTTTTCCAAAGTTCCATACTTACCCTCGACGCCAAATCCGCTTACGCAGTATATATTGTCCCCAAGGCGCGAAATATCAAACATTTCGGGCGAAACCTCTTCCTTTAGAAGCTTAAGTTCCTTGCCGTCAAAAAGATATACGTCAAAAATCTTTCGGGTAGTGCTAAAATCTTTCGCAATTATAAAGTTTCCATCCTCGGCACGATACACAGAATGTACGTCCTCAGCAATCTGCTCTTCGGAAACAATCTGCCCACGCTTGTATTTAACAAACTTAAGTGTTCCGCCACCTTTAAAGCCTTCGAATTCCGAAATATAAAGAATTTTTTCTGCATCCTCGTCAATTGCCATCTGTGGCTTTCCCGAAACTGCGTTATAATCAACCACAACATTGTGAGCAATCATTTGCGGCTGCTTGCCTTTGGTGTATGCATAATAATCTGCAATAGAGCCTATATATACTTTGTCATAAATAACCGTCTTCTCGTCTTTTGAAAGCATCAGAATGCTGTTTACGCCAGATGCAATTTTTTCTTTTTTGCCGTTGTTTATGTCAACTGTATAAAGATTTGAGGTATTATCCTCGCTCATTCCGTATACAAACAGCTTATCCTTGGTTTTTTGCATAAGCGGGTCACGCTTTGTGCGCTCGCCAAGACGGATGCTTCTGCCTTTTTTGTTTATCGCATAGATATCAAAGGACTTATCGTTTTTGTCGTAGTCCTTTGCATATATGTATGCTGCCTTGGTAGGATTCACGCCGTAAATCTTGCCAACCGAAGTTTCAATCTTAACCTTTTCTTCCTTAAGGTCTTCCAAGCTTTTGGCATAAAGGTCGCCATGCATTTCAACACGGTTAAGGTTTTGTATAAACAAAGCCCACTTTTCATCGCCCGCAAAGCTGAATGTGCCGCTGTCTATATCGGTCGCGATTTTAAATGGCTCGTCAAGTCCATCGTTCCAGTAATAAAGTACGCCCATATCACCATTTTCGTCGGTTGACTGAAGATACAAAATATCCTTTCCGTCATTAGACATTACTATGGAGTTGTGTACCGCGGGAGAGATTTCTACAACTTTTTTCGTTCTTCCCGACTTAACAAGCTTTAAAACACCGCTATTTGTCTCGGGGTCAAAATCTTCAAAGAAAAATGTCCGTTTTCCATCCTTGGATTCCTTTATTATAGACGCATTTTTTGCCGCTTTTTCAGGCAAAGGAGCAGATTCGGTTTCTTCTGCATATCTTACATAGCTGTCCGAAATCACCTGTTCTGATAGCTTAGAAGTCTTGCCCTTATATACCATATACAAAGTATTGTCCTTGATATAAGTATAGGATGCCACCTTGTCGCTGGATGATGATGTAAGACTTACTATCAGCGAAATCGCTAAGATAACAACCAGTACAGCCAAAACCGACGCACCCGCCATCAGACTTAAGCTTTTGTCCAATTTAAAATTAAATGCTTTTTTGCGTTTCTTTACTCTGTAGGCTTTACGTCTTTCAAATTTAGGTTTTGATGTTCTTCTAGTGCGGTTAATTTCATTAACCTGACCTATGTCATAGCCAATCTTTGTGCTTTGGCTGTCAGTATATTCTGCGCCTCTTATAGTATATCTCGCGGCACCTTCAGGCACAAACTCTGCAGCACGCTGAGATGCTGACTTTGCAAGTTCTCTTGCCCTTTCCTCGGCATTAAAATCCTTTTCTCCGATATTGCTTGAGTTTAGTTTTCCAGACGACTTCTCTGGCTTTTGAATTCTTCTTACAGCAGGAAAAACAGTCCGTTTCTTTTTAGACGTACTGTTTTTTTCTCCCAATACAGACTTAGAAATTGTCCTAAACGCTTCCTCGGATGATATAGTATACTTTATGTCAAAATCCCGTCCATTTCCAGCTTCTTCTGTGGGTGTTTTGCAATAAGGACATTTTTTGATGCCTTCATAAAGGTCGGCACCACATTCCATACATTTCATAACAAACCCTCCTGTTTTATATTTTCAAGTTTAATAATCCGTATGTTCTGTCATTTTCAGTCAATATAATTTATTTATCTTTTATTGTATCATATAAATCCTCAAAAAACAACAAATATCTTTAAAATTATTTACTTTCTTCCTTAAGCTTTTCAACAAACTGTTTTTCCTTTTCCGTAAGGTGTGCCTTAGAAAGCATACCCTTTCGTTTTTTAAAGGTATTTATAATAGCATTTTCCCGCTTCCATTCCTCAATCAGCTTGTGATTTCCGTTTTGCAAAACCTCTGGGACAGATGCGCCATGCCAAACACTCGGCCTTGTATACTGGGGATATTCCAAAAGTCCCGAAAAATGCGATTCGTCCGAAAACGATGCTTCCGAAGAAAGTACCCCCGGTATCATCCTTGCAGTTGCGTCAACCACCGCCATAGCCGCAATCTCGCCGCCGGTAAGAACAAAATCTCCAAGCGAAATTTCCATATCCACAATTTCGTCCAAGATTCTTTGGTCAACACCCTCGTAGTGACCACAAAGAAGGATGAGATGCTCTTCCTTTGCTAAACGTTTTGCAGTAGACTGTCTGAAAGTCCGACCTTGCGGCGAAAGATAGATGGTTTTTGGCTTATAGCTAAGTCCATCTGTCACACTTTTATAAGAATTAAAAATCGGCTCTGGCTGCATAACCATTCCCTGACCACCGCCATAAGGATAGTCATCAACCTGTCTGTGTTTATTAAACGCAAAATCCCTGATTTGCACACAGTTGATGGTTAAAAGTCCATTCTCTTCCGCTCTTCCTATAATGCTTGTCTTAAGTGCCGCTTCCAGCATCTCGGGAAACAGCGTAAGTATATCAATCTTCATCAGTCAATCAATCCTTTTAGCGGATGCACAACAATCCGCTTATTCTCTATGTCAACAGACTTTATTACCTCGTCAATTACGGGTATAAGAACCTGCTTCTTTGCATCGTTTTCAACAACGTATACGTCGTTGCTTCCGGTTTTGATTATGTCAGAGATTTTGCCAAGCAAAATGCCCTCGTCAGTCTCGACACTGCACCCTAAAAGGTCGCAGATATAATATGTCCCCTCTGGAAGCTCGCCAAGGTCCTCTCTTGGCACAAAAAGTATCTTGCCCCGGTACTTTTCGGCATCGTTTATATGATTTATGCCCTCCAGCTTAAGTAGCACAGCATTCTTGTGGAGCGCAGATTTTTCGATTACATATTCTTTGTTGTCAATAATCACATATTCAAGCTCGTGAAACACGCTAGGGTCATCGCACCAGGGCATAACCTTAAGGTCGCCACGAAGTCCGTGAGTATTGACAATTTGTCCGATTTCAATCAATTTTTCCATTTTATTCCTCGCAAAAAACAAGACTGCACCAAAGGCAAGTGTGGCTAAAGGCCCTACTTTCCCACGACACAGTCTTTTTTAGTTATACAATATCAACCGTAACTTTTTTGTTGTCATGGCTTGCAGCCGCCTTTACAACTGTACGGATAGCTTTGGCAATTCTGCCCTGCTTGCCGATTACCTTACCCATATCATTTTCACCTACGTGCAGAGTAAGAACAACCGAGTTATCCTGTTCCTTTTCTTCTACCATAACAGCATCAGGGTCAGAAACCATTGATTTTGCAATAAATTCCAAAAGTTCCTTCATTTTGTTCCTCCATAATACAGCATCAGTCTGCACGCCCCAAAAGCTTTGGAACGTGCAAACCAAATTCTCTGCAGTTAATAAGGGTCTTAGATAATACCCTTGTTTTTAAGAAGACGCTTAACAGTATCTGTGGGCTGTGCACCATTTGAAATCCACTTCTGAACCTTTTCTGCTTCAAATTCAACTGTTGCAGGCTCGGTCATAGGGTTGTAAGTACCAACCTGTTCGATAAATCTGCCATCTCTTGGGTATCTTGAATCTGCTACTACTACACGGTAGAAAGGAGCCTTCTTTGCGCCCATTCTTCTCAAACGAATTTTTACTGCCATAACTTTTTACCTCCAAAAATATATATAATTATTAATAATTTTCTTTTGTTAAAACGGGAACTTCATATTCCCCATCTTGCCCAATCTTCCAAGGCCCATTCGTTTCATCTGCTTGGTCATATTGCCGCCTGTCATCATTTTCATCATTTTTTGCATCTGTTCGAATTGTTTGACAAGGGCGTTTACTTCCATAACGGTTGTTCCACTGCCTTTTGCAATCCTCTCGCGGCGTTTTGGTGTCAATTTGTCGCGGTTTTCCCTTTCGCCATTTGTCATTGACTTGATAATTGCTTCGGTGTGGACCATCTTTTTTTCATCTATCTGGACATCCTTTAAAGCTGACTGGTTAACCCCGGGAATCATCCCCAGTATCTGCTCCATCGGACCCATCTTCTTCATTTGCTCCATCTGTTCAAGGAAGTCGCTGTAAGTATATGTTGATGTTCTTATCTTCTTTTCAAGTTCCAGTGCCTTTTTCTCGTCCATTGCCTGCTCGGCTTTTTCGATAAGGCTTAAGACATCGCCCATACCCAAAATTCTTGACGCCATACGTTCGGGATGAAAAACCTCAAGGTCCGTAAGCTTTTCGCCCATACCGCAAAACTTAATCGGCTTTCCGGTAACAGCGCGGACAGAAAGTGCAGCGCCGCCTCTTGTGTCGCCATCGAGTTTGGTAAGAACTACACCATCAATCTCAAGTTCTGAGTTAAAGCTTTCTGCAACATTTACCGCATCCTGACCGGTCATTGCATCAACAACCAGCAAGATTTCGGTAGGTTCTACTGCGGACTTTATGTCCTTAAGTTCCTGCATAAGTTCTTCGTCAATATGAAGTCTGCCTGCAGTATCTATAATCAAAATATCATTTGAATGAAGTTTTGCATGCTGAAGCGCTTTTGTTGAAATGTCTAACGGGTCGGTCGACCCTTCAATCGAAAATACCGGTATATCAAGCTGCGAGCCCACTACTTGAAGCTGCTTAACAGCCGCTGGACGATAAACGTCGCAAGCACAAAGGAGCGGTCTTTTCCCTTGGTTTTTAAGTATCCCGCCAAGTTTTGCAGCGGTGGTGGTTTTTCCCGCGCCCTGAAGGCCCGCCATCATAATCACCGTCGGGGGTTTTGAGGAAATTTTTATTTTTTCCTCGCTTCCCATAAGTTTAACGAGCTCTTCATTTACAATCTTTACAACCTGCTGGCCCGGGGTAAGAGATTCCATAACCTCAGCGCCTTGGGCACGTTCGGACACACTGTTTATAAAGTTTTTTACTACTTTAAAGTTTACGTCCGCCTCTAAAAGCGCCATCTTGACTTCTCGCATGGCGTCTTTAAGGTCAGCTGCGGAAACTTTTCCTTTGCCACGTAGCTTTTTAAACGTACTTTGCAGTTTGTCTGCCAAGCTTTCAAATGCCATGCAAAAATCCCCTTTCGGTCAGTTTATTTTTCCTGCTCGTTAATTTCCTGAACAAGCTCCAAGATGTTTGAAATCTGTTTCTTTATGCCATCGGGAAGTTTTTTTGCCTCCGGTGACGCCTCAACCTCTGCGATAATGCTGTCGATTTTTGAAAGCCTTGATTTTATCCCCAAAAACCTGTTTGCAAGGCCCAGACGATTTTCGGTGTCATAAAGAATTGCCTCGGCACGTTTTAAGTTGTCCCTGACGCCCTGACGGCTGATTCCAAGTTCGTCGCCAACTTCCGAAAGCGATAAATCCTCGTTGTAATAAAGTTCCACAGTATCGGCCTGACGGTCTGTCAGCATCTTGCCGTAAAAACTAAAAAGGAGCGAAATTTCAACGTTTTTTTCCAAAATTATCTCTCCTTTTTTTGAGGGGTTGTAAAGTATTTTAGCTTTACACCTCACCTATTCTACTCTAAATTTCCCCATTTGTCAAGGGTTTTTTTCGTTTTTTTATAATTATTATAAGTCCCAAAATTACAAGTACTACCGAAAGCATCTGCGAAACTCGGATTAGTCCAAGATAAAGAGAGTCCGCCCGAAATCCCTCAACAACCATTCTTGTAATGCCGTACCACACCATATATCCGCAAAAAACCTCGCCATCAAAGGATTTTTTCCTTTTGTAAAGGCAGAGTACCAAAACGCCAAGTGCATTAAAAATTGATTCATAAAGGAATGTTGGGTGAACAAGGTTTGCGACAGTTCGTCCCGACTGTTTTATAGTCATCGCCCAGGGAAGAGTGCAGCCAGAGCCAAAAGCCTCGCCATTTACAAAGTTCCCCCATCTTCCGACTGCTTGTCCGATAAGAAAGCTGACCGCAAGGATGTCAAAGGCACTTCCTATGCTAAGCTTTTTCTTTTTGCAATAAATAAGTACTGCGGCGAAAGCACCTATCACTGCGCCATAAATCGCAATTCCGCCGCCCCTGATATTAAAAACATCAAGCAAATTATCCTTATACATATCCCAACTGAAAATCACATAATAAAGCCTTGCACATATGATTGCAGATGGCACTCCTATAAGAAACATATTCAAAAAATCGTCCTGGCTTATACTGCTTTTTTTTACTTCACGGCTAGCATACAAAAAACCCAGGATAAGCCCTATTCCTATGATAACCCCATAGGTATAAACCGAAATCCCAAACACCGAAAAGAGCTGTCGGTTCACAGTAAACTCAAGACCAAGATAAGGAAACGAAATCTGATTAACCATACTTTAAGCCTCCTCAAGTGGCTCAACAACCGAAAGTACTGCGCCCTCTGCTACAAAGTGTTCATTAAGTCTTCTGGTAAGGTCTTCTTTGGTTATCTTTTCTGCTATCTCCTCATATTCAAAGGGGTTAATACCTGCCATAAAGTCCCGGATAAAGTTGTTGCCTATGCGCTCTACATCGTTGTAGCCACGTAGGTTTGAGCCAATCAGCACCTTTTTGATACGGTTTATTTCGCCATTGTCAAGACCTTCTTTTTTCACCTTTTCAATCCTCTCCATAACTTTTTTGTAAACCGCTTTAGGGTCTTTGCTTTCGCCGCTTACACTCGAAAATCCGTATTTCTTTTCTATCTCCGAATCCGCAGAAAAACTTCCGTCAATCAGTCCCTCTTCATAAAGCTTAATAAAGAACTCACTACTTTTGCCAAAAAGAAGCGAAAGCAGTATCCGTGTTTCAATCTGCTTTTTAAGAAGCTCGCTACCTTTTAGGTCTGTCTCAAACTCCTTAAAGCCAATCATAAACTGCGGCTTTGACACACTCATTTTCTGATAGACTTCGGTCTTTTGGGAAAGTCTTGGCTCATCTACCTTTTGGCGCTTTATCTCGCCTTTGTCTTTAGCTTTGTCAACGTATTTGTCAATAATTTCCATCGTCTTCTCGGCATCAATATCTCCAACCATTACCAAAAACATATTGGACGGGTTGTAAAAAGCACTGGTGCACTTATAAAGAAGGTCAGGTGTGATTTTTGCAATACTTTCAATCGTTCCTGCAATGTCTGTTTTTACCGGATTATTTACAAACATCGCCTGAAGCATATTGAAAAACAATCTCCAGCCCGGGTCATCATCATACATCTTTATTTCCTGACCGATGATACCTTGTTCCTTTTTTACATTCTCGTCGGTAAAATAGGGATGATTTACAAAATCCATCAAAATATCCAAGTTTTCATAAAAACTGTCGGTACACGAAAAAAGATACGCCGTCATATCAAAGCTGGTAAATGCGTTGCTGTTTGCACCCGTGAGAGCGAATCTATCGAAAGCATTTCCTCCATCCTCTTCCTCAAACAGCTTGTGTTCCAAAAAGTGTGCAATTCCATCAGGGAGGTTTATAACTTCATCACTTCCCGGCACCTTTAAAACAGTATCAATCGATCCGTACTCGGTCCCATAAATCGCATAATACTTACAAAATCCGGTCTTTGGAACTATATAAACCTTAAGACCGCTTTCGTGAACGCCCATAAGCACCTGTTCCCGAAGCAGCTTGCTTTCAAGTGTCTTAAACTTCATCACTAGCTTCCCCCTTTAAGAAATATATAGTATCCTCCTGAACAGTATTTGCGGCCTTTATTATCGCCTCGCGGTTGACAGTCGAAACCTTTTCAATAAGGCCATCTATGCTCTCGTCGTTAGATAAAATAATCTGACCCATATAAAAATTCTCAATCGCTGCCATACTGTCTTTTGCAGAGTTAAGGCTTGTCGCAAGATATTTCTTTGCAGAAAGCATCTCGTCGTCTGTAAAGTCACCACTTTTCATTTTGTCAAGTTGGACTTTTATTTCGTCATACGCCGCATCAAACTTGTCTCTCTCTATACCTGCACTTATCTTCATAAAGCCTTTCTGACGGTCAAGCCCCGAATATACATAATAAGCAAGGCTCAGCTTTTCGCGCACATTGTTAAAAAGCTTGGAAAACGGACTTCCGCCAAAAATACACGAAAACAGCATCATGCCGTAATATTCTTCCGAAGTCGGCTCTACTCCACAGTTAAAGCCCATAACGAGCTTACTTTGCGAAGTCGGCATAGGCTCAGTAACTTTTTTTACCTCTATATTTTCTTCTACAGCCGAAACCTTTGTCTTTGTGTACTGTGCATTCCTACCCGAAAGCACTCCAAATGCCTCTTTAAGTTCTTTTATCAAAAGGTCTTCGTCGAAACTTCCTCCGGCAAAAATATCAATAACTGCATTTTTAAGCAGCTCACAATAAAATTCATACAAATTCTTTTCGTCGATATTTTCGAGGTCCTTGGTGTATCCATATTCAAATATGCCAAAGGGGTCGCCTTCAAACATAACTTCATCGCACTTCACTTGCGCATATTCCTTTTTGTCGTTTATAAGTCCCTCCACAAAGTTTTTGAGGTTCTCTTTTTCCTGATTAAGCCATGCCTTGTCAAAGCATCCATCAACCAGCTTTGGTGCAAGAACAAGCTCTCTAAGCAGATCAACTGCACCTGCTGTTATTTTTTCGGTTAAAAAGCTGTCACTTGCAAACTGTATGTTAAATCTAATAGCTTCGCCATCACCTTTTTTTACTATTCCAAGCCCAACTGATGCCCCATAAAGTTCCTCAGTCCTTTTGGAAAGTTCGGTTAGTGTAGGATAACTCTCTGTTCCCCGTTTTAAAAGTCTGGGAAGAAGCGCTGCCTTGGTAACCGTCTTTCTGTCAAGAGGCAAATGAAAGTAAAGACTTATAGTATTGGTCTTAAACTTTTCGGTCTTTAAAAATCTTATATTCACGCCCTTTGAAATTTCATAGGTTTTTATATTATTCAAAACATTCACTCCTTATTTTTCTATTCTGTCCGCCATGGGGTTTAATATTCCTCAAGCTTACAAAGCTTCCGCTTGTAATCTTCTTATTTTCGAAAATTCTTTCTTTCTGACAACAACAAAAACAAAAAACATAACAACTGACGATATTGCCCAAGTTATCGGATATGCCATAAACAGCATTGTAATGGTGCGGTTAAACGGCAAAATTGCCAGTATCCATACTACCCTCAAAAGGCAAACACAAATTGCACTTACTATTGTATTTTCAATGGCTCTGCCCATTCCCTTAAGAGATGCACCAAATATCTCACACGGTATAAGCAATGAATACCCACTGACTGCAATTATCATTTTTATCATTCCGATTTCTATTACTCCGGACTCTGTGGCATCCTTGACAAATAATCCGAGAAGCACTTCGCCAAAGCAAAAGATCAGTGCCGAGAATAATCCAATTCCTATAAAAGCCGAAAGCATTCCGATTTTTACAATATTATCCACACGTTTAAGCTTTCTAGCCCCCATATTTTGTCCTACAAATGTAACTACACCCTGAACTGAGGCATTGATTATCAAAAATCCAAAACTTTCAATATTTCCTGATGCAACTGAGCCTGCCATGGCAATTTTCCCAAAAGAGTTAATTGAGGACTGTATAATTACATTTGATATACTAAACATTATACCGTTCAGGCCCGACGGTATACCAATCACTGCAATTTTGGTAAGTTCTTTTTTGTATAACTTAAGCTTTTTAAACTCAAGTTTAAATTCTGTATCAGTCTTTACTAAAAGCCTTAAAACAAGTATCGCCGAAAGCAGCTGCGCGGCAATAGTACCGATTGCTACCCCCGCAACACCCCATTTAAGAACAATAACGCAAAACAGGTTAATCCCTACGTTGGCAATCCCGGCAAAAGACAATATATAAAGAGGCCTTTTTGTATCCCCCGCTGCACGCAAAATTGCAGCTCCAAAATTGTAAATCATAGACGTAGGTGACCCTAAAAAATAAAGCTTCATATAAAGAGTAGCATCGTCAATTACATCGTCAGGAGTTGACATAAGTGCCAGCATCTTGCGCGAAAAAACCATTCCCACCACAGCTAGAATTATACCCGAAACAATTGCTAGCAGCATCGATGTATGGACAGCCTTATGAAGATCCTCCTTGTTGCCGGCACCAAAAAGTCTGGAGCACACCACATTTGTACCTACCGAAAGCCCCAGAAACATATTAAGTATAAGGTTTGTAAGCGACGCCGTTGACCCTACCGCAGCAAGAGCGCCTTCACCTACAAACTTTCCTACCACCATTGTGTCGGCAGTGTTGTAAAGCTGCTGAATAATCCCCGACAGCAATATGGGTATCATAAAAAATATGTATTTTTTTACAACCGGACCTTCAGTGAGATCTGTTTGAAAGCTCATATCAGCCACCATCCTAAAATTCAAGTCAATTTTCACCTGATTTTATAGTATTATTCTAATCCTTTAATCACTGTTTGTCAAGGAAATTAACCCCTAAATATTAATGGTCACATCTTGTCGTAAAACAGCATAATATGTAATGTCGGGGGTCATATTTTTTATTAAGGAGTTGATATTATTTATGGCAAATTTAACAGTAAATGCACTGGAAGGCTATGCTTATGTACCTGTGCAAACAGCTAATGACCGCAATCTTTATTCACCAGAAATGGGACTTGCTCGTGGGACTATCTTTCCCACGCTTGACCTGCCTCTGGGTGTTTATGGAAATCAGGACTTAACTCGGGGGGTAGAAGAAAAATGAATGAAAGAGAAGCTCTTATGAAACAAATTATGGAGTACAGTTTTGCTGCCCATGAATGGAATCTTTATCTTGACACACATCCAAACAGCACAATGGCCCTTGGATATTTTAAGGATATGAGCAAAAAGGCAGAAGAACTTAAAAAGAAGTATGCTGAAAAATTTGGACCCATCACCGTATCCGATGTAAACAGCGACTCAGAGTGGACATGGGTAACCGAAGCCTGGCCCTGGTCAAATTAAGGAGGTTTTAAATATATGTGGAGTTATCAAAAAAAATTGCAATACCCAATAAACATTAAAAATCCTAACCCAAAGCTTGCGAGCTTTATTGTAAGCCAATACGGTGGTCCTCATGGCGAAGCCGGTGCTGCAATGCGCTATCTTTCGCAAAGATTTTCAATGCCAAATGGCATAACCAAGGCAACCCTGACCGATATAGGCACAGAAGAGCTTGCTCATCTTGAGATGGTGGGAACACTCATCCACCAGCTAGCCAAAAATGCTACCACAACCGAGATAGAGAATAGCCCTATGGCACCATATTTTATCGACCACAACAGAGGTGTATACCCAACTGCCGCAAGCGGCGAGTCTTTCTCGGCCCAGACCTTAGCTGTTACAGGTGATCCAATTGCTGACCTAGTTGAAGACCTTGCAGCAGAGCAAAAGGCACGTGCAACCTATGACAATATCTTAAGAGTCTCGGACGATCCTGATGTAAATGACGTAATCAAGTTCCTCCGTGAACGAGAGGTAGTTCACTTCCAAAGATTCGGTGAAGCACTTGACAGTATCCAAAACAAACCAGCAAGCAGAAATACCTTTTATATGGGAATGAAAAATAGATAAAATTTACCGCCCTGTTTGATTGTATCAAACAGGGCGGCTTCTTATAAAAAACAGGGCTGTTTAAATATTGGCATTTCGAAAAACCTCTTCAAAATTAAGTCCAAGTATTTTTTCTTTTGCTCTGTCTGAAATATCAGAAAGCAGAACTCTTCCGATTGATACAGCAGGATCTGTAAGCGGAGTATCCGACCCGAACATAATCTTATTTTCATCGCTGTATTCTACAAGATACTCCAAAAGATTTGCTCTCGGAAAGCCCATTGAGATATCACAATAAACATTCTCGTGTTTTTTAATCAGCTCTGCAGTAAGCTTGTATCCGCTCTGCGCACCGGAATGAGCAATAATAAACTTTATCCCAGGATATTTCTTTATCGTTTCTTCAACTTCCTCAACCTGCGAATGGGAATATGCATGAACAAGAAGAATATATTCCTTTTCATTTATGTATTTAAGACATTCGCTCATTTTTTCGCTGTTTACCGGTGCAACTGAATAATTCGGATGATACTTAATTCCTGTCATTACTCCGTTTTCAAATCTTTTGATTTCTTCAACCATACCGTTATCCCCATTCGGATTTACGGTTATATAGCCCATAATCTTTCCTTCCGAATTCGCAACCGTATTGTAAACTTCATCATTTCCATAAATCATTTTCCCCATTATAGCATCAGCAGATGATATAACTGTTTTTTTAATTCCAAGCCTGTCCATTGATTTCATCAACGATTTGTAATCCGTGTTTTGGGGAGTTGTTTTTGCAAAAGTTCCAATATGACCGTGAACATCATAAATTTTAACCTCGGGCATTATGCCTTTTAAAAACATTTCTTTATAGTTCATCAAGTCCTCACCCCCGTAAATGAAGATATATTTTTATATGCTATATTTTCTTTATCCGAGTCACTCAGTTTTATGGTTATAAGTCTGCCAAGACTGCCTGTCGGCTCGGTCTCCGGCAAATAAGAAGAAAAGACAATTCTTTCCGAACCGAAGGAGTTTACAACATCCTCAAGTCCAAGCAAAGAAGTATATCCGGTATCGATATGTATATTCTTATATTTCTTCATAAGCTCTTTTATATGAGTAATATCAAGAAAGCCTGTATTTACAGTTATCAATCTTATTTTTTTAAATGAGCTTAAAATTGATTCAAAAGCTTCTTTTCCGCACAAGCCTACAGGCGCCATCATAACGGCTGAATATTTATCCATTATTTCAAAATATTCTCCTGATGCCTTTATATCAGAAAACCATCCCGAAAGCGACGGTTTTATGTTTATCATTTTTGCATTGTATTGTGTAAAAAGCTTTTCAAATTTTTCAGCTCCGCCGTTTATATCTGGAGTATATGACGGGATAAAAAAATCATCCGAAGATACCATTTCCCTTAATTCATCATTGGAATTTTCCGCATTGTGAAAGCAAAAGGCTTTTTTTACATTAAGGCTTTCAAGCTTCTTTTTTATATCATCTTTTGCATAAGACACATCAGGAACAGGATTTGCTTTTTCGCCTACCGAACAATAACAGTCAATTAATTTATATTCCATTTTATCCTCCAATTTATTAAACTGATTACTTTTGTTCAAGGAGAAGTTCAGCTTATATCCAAAAGTCATTTCGTTTGTATTTTTTATTGAAGTACCACATTTTGCATATTATAGGATCAGCGAACAATTTAGATGCCACCGATTTCTGCAACACATTTTTTTGCTATTGCTATTTCTTTTTCAGATATTTCTTCATCAAAATCACAAAAAGTATTGTTCTTCACATCATTGCCTGAAAGGATAGAATACCAAAGCAATCCAAGCGCATATCTTCCAAGACCTAACCTTGCATGGTATGTATCTCTATGTACTTTCTCAATTCCTGATACAATCAGTTTTTGAAAAACTTCTCCCGATGGTATAATTAAATCAGCATTAGTCTCTTTAAAAGCCTTATTATATGCCCTCTCTATATCATTAAACATATCAATATGATTATTATATCCTAATTCCACATTTAAGCGATGGGAGTTTTTCTCATACGCCCATGTTTGATGTATTACAATCTTTGCTTTTGGAACACAGAGTCTTACATTTTCAACTATTTTGTTGAGATATGGTTGGTATGTTTCATAATAAGGTGATTGATGGCTCACTGCTGAACTGTTACAACATCCCAGTCCCGATTTAAAAGTGCATCCTTTAATGACACCTTAAAACCTGTGTTCTCTCCATTCATTTCTAACATATATGCTCTTTCCTCGCTTATCATGTTTCTATAGTGAAGAGAAAGAGGGCATCCTCCTATATAAAGATTGAATGTGTTAAGAGTACATCCATCAGCCTTTGCAATACAATGCAAATACCTTTGAGCATCCTGTGAAAAACTGTTTCCTATTGATAAAACATCCATTGACATCGCTTCCTATATGTTGTTTTTTATTTATCATACTCGTTGCAGAGAAGATACAAAGGTGCTTCGTCTTCAACAATTTCGGGGAATCTTCCTACCTTGTCATAAAAACGGTTGTCATTTGCATCGTCGTTACACATAGATACTTCCTGCACCAAGACAGTACCTTTTCCCTCTTCGCCCCAGAATCTGTGATAAAGATAAGGTGTAAGAGTAATACTTTCGCCGGGTTTAATGCAAACTTCGCTTCCTGCAGGGAAGGTGTGCTTTACGCCATCGATGCTTACCATTACATCTGTATCAGCAAGGTCCTCGTCCTTTGTGGCATTGTAAAGCTTGATAATCAGGTTACCGCCGCCGCGATTGATGATATCTTCCATCTTATTCCAATGAAAATGCATTGGTGTTACCTGGTTTTCTTGAACAACCATCAGCTTTTCAGCGTAGGGCTTTGGATATTTTTCCTTTTCTTTCTGGTTGCCGTTTCGAAGAGTTATCAAAAGAAGTCCCATCTTGCTAAAATCACCACTGCCAAAGTCGGTAATATCCCAACCCATCATATTATCCTTGATTTCTGTTACCTCTTCGCCCTTTTCCTTCCATTCTTCAGGCGACCAAAGTGTAAACTTGGGAAGGCTTATTTTATATTCATTAAAAAGGTCTAAAGCGCTGCGCATTACAGCATTTATTTCTGAACGTTTCATAATATTCTCCTCCTTTTTTAAATCTCGTACATACGGATGTTATTTATCTTCGCAAAGCATCTAAGTTCTTCGCTAAAATCTCCGTATGCTACCATCCAGTGATGGCCAATTCCGTTTTTCATAATTTCTTTGTTCATCTCTGAAACTGACTTTTCAAACTTTATTTTTACAGGGTTTCCGGGAAATTCCATACCACAAGGAACTGCTTCGCCTACCATAAACGATAAACGTAAATCGTCGCCGTGTCCGCAAATATTCACAGCCGTAACTGTGCCGGGCTTTACAAGGAATCTTGTGCATACGCCTTCTTCTGCCAAACGTACAGGGGCAAGCTCAACATCGCCCTCTGCAATCGAGAAGCCTGACGCGCCACAGTGAGCAAACAAAATGGTATTTGCCTTTTCGTCAAGATAAAGCAGGTCTGTGTTATTTATGGGTTTTCCGCTAAGCTCATACATCATTTTCATGGTAAGTGCATTGGTAACATCACCTTCGCAAGAACCTACGATGCCTTCCTCTGCCAAAAGCGAATACCCAAGACAAATCTTTCCCATATATGTAGTGTAGCACTTTACAGAAAGTGCCTCAAGCTCATATTCGTCTGCCAAAGCCTTTAATGCACTGTAGTATTTGATAGATTCAATCATGCTTTCTTTGTCAGACAATACCTTGCAGGGAGAAAGAACATCCTTTTTCTCTTCGAGTATCTTTTCGGCATCAGCATCTGACATTTCAAAAACCTTTTGAGTCATTTCCTTTTCGTCAAGGTTTACAACACGCGCGCCAAGCTTTTGCTTGATTGCAAATTCGTCATAAGCAATTTCGGTCATACCCTTTACACGTCCGCCGATTGCGCCTACGCGGGTTTTACTCATGCAGTTTTTGAGTGCATACGCAGTTGCAAGAGTTTTTACTTCTTTAGCGCAAAGCACGTCGTCAGCATCACCGTATACAAACTCGCAGGTTTTGCCGATATCTCTGAACACTGCACCAATCTGGTGAGCGCAACAAAGCGAGCCTGTATCAAATGCAGGGTATGCACGAAGTATAAGCGGCATATCTACATAAGACAAAAGGTCCAAAAGATGATGGTCCTCACTCCAGGTAGCAATACATATCATCAAAACATCTGCATCAGATGCCTTCAATTTTTTCGCAGCCTCGCGAACAGTATCAAGGTCGTGCATAACAACCCCTGTATTCTCGCAAGAAATACCATTTTCTTCTAAAGTTACAGCAGTCTGGTTTAAAAGTGACATTGCTTCTTCGTATCCAACTTCAAATGGATGAGCAAGTGCCACTGCAGCTACTTTCAGTTTCATAATAATCTCCATTTCTGTCACTTTTAAGTAACACCAAATTTTTAAAGTTAATCTTCTTTTCTAAGCTTCCATATTTCTTTATGTTCTGCCGTCTTTCCAGCTTCAACTGTGTAAAGCGGTGACAAACTCTCAACTTCTACCATATAGTTGCAAAGGTAAGTTTCGTAAGAAACATTGCCGTCAGGATAGTCCTTATCAGGACAAACTTCAAACGACTTTTCAAATATAATGCCCTTATTTGTATAAGTAACAGGTCCTGCCGGATGCCCAATACCAATTTTGTAAGGAAGTTCGGCAGTTTCATGCTTTAAAATAATGGAATCACGCTTATAAGTCACCCTTTTGTCGCCAAGGCTTGTATACCACCAGGTTGAAAAGCGGTGCACAGGAGCACTTCCGCCATCCACAAGAGGCAGGGGAATAAATTCGGTCCCTCCTGCATCAAGCGACGTTACCGGCCAGACCGAAAATGTCCGCACTTCAGCACTTGTATTTTTTACTTTGTGGTTAATTTCCAAAGTATCGTCCGCTAAAAACGAAATTTCCATAGTTTTTTCTAATTTTATCCACGGATCGTTTTTCTGACTGATTATTATCTTGTCGCCCAAAACCTCATAGGTTATAGGCTCGTTGTCGGGGTAATATACATTTTCTTTGCTCTCGGGTGCAATCCAAAGGCGGTGACCGCCACGAACACGCCAGCCGTCAGGAGTGGTAAGCACTGTCATACTTTGAGGCTGCTCAAAGAACAAGTTCTCGCTGCCATTATATGAAAGATATCCAATCCGAAGTCCGTATTCAAGGGGGATACCTATGCGCAAGTCGCCATTTTCGGCAAACAGGGTGTTTCCAAATTCTGCATAATTTTTTGTATATGTTTTCATAATACCTCCACTAAGTAAGACTCCATAAAATATATAATCTTGTATTTTAGAAATCTTCTACACATAGTGTCAAAATTCCTGCCTATATGGTTTATTTTGTCATGTACAGACAGCTAAAATATCCCAATTTTCATTATAATAGTGAACGGTAAAACACAATAGTGTTTTAATTTGCGAGAATCGCAAATCTTTTGCAAACATTCTGTTTGCAAAGACCATACCTATTGCAATCAAGCGTAGCTTTCAAACCAAAAGTTTGAAAGTAGCAGAACAAGTTCTGTTAAAAATGGCATTATGCCATTTTCTACGACGTTGATTATAGCCATAGCACAAATTGACACGCATGTCAATTATGCTATGGCTAAATGTTAGTTAGTCTGGTTTATTAACCCTGTTTCCATCTCTGAATTACACAAGTTACGCGGCCGCCTTCTTCGTTGATGATTTCGTAGTCACCGAAGCTTGCAGGAATAACAAGTGTCTGGAATTTGTCACATTCTGCGAAGAGGTCATGATTTGCCTTTGAACGAACTGTAACCTTCTTACCAACAGTAAGTGTGAACATATGCATGAACTTACCTTCTGTTGAGTATTCACCAACGTTTTCGAAGTGAATTCTCTCTACGTGGTAAGGCATAACAGGAGTGCTCTTGTAACGGTCAATGAAGTATTCCTTTGTCCATTTTACAACACTTGGAGTTGAAAGGAGATGATCCTTAACCCAAGAAGCTCTTCTTGTCTTTTCCATGTTTCTGCCGTGCTCAAGATGCATCTTGAGGGGCTTGCCTGTCATAGTCTTCTTGTCGTCATCCCATGACGGTCTTGCAAAGTCATATTCAAAGAATGAATACTCTGTACCATTGATACTTGGGTTTGTATCCATTTCAAGTACCATCTGGTTACCACCGTGACCGTGCATTGTGCCGGGTGGGATCAAGTAAAGGTCTCCTTCTTTGCTTGACCAGTTAGCAATAAAGTCTTTCCAGTTTTCGATAGGTTTGATGTTTTGTGATTCTTCACAAAGTCTTTCCCATTCTTCGATGTCAGCATCGTCATGGAAGCCCATCCATGTGTTTGCACCTTCATAAGCTTCTGCTATGTAGTATGTTTCGTATCTACCGAGAGGCTCGTTGAAGTTGTCAGCAACGTACTTGCTGCTTGGGTGGATGTGCATAGGCATAGAAATTCTTTCAGCCGGCTGAGGAGTTGGATGCCAACCGTCATCAAGCCAGATATCAAGCGGGAAGAGTCCCGGATACTTCTTGTCGATAAGCTCACCAACGAGTTCTTTACCATACTGCATAGCGTTGAGCATAGGCATCGAAATGCTTCTCTCGCCGCCGAAGTCGATAAGGATACGAAGCTCAGGACCTGCAATCTTGTTCCAAGCATTATTAGCAAGGCCTTCTACCTGGTAGTCCATATCATGGTATCTGTATGCACCCCAGGGACCTGGGCTGAAGATTTTAACTTCGTGGATAGGATATTTTACCAAAGTAGACATAATTTCGTTGTATGCTTCCTGAGGAATGAGTACAAGGTCATTCTCGAAGTAGTTTTCTACATAGAAATCCATTGCTCCGTACATATAATCCTTCTGACGCTTTAGCATATAGTAGTCAGAATAGTTGTATTCTTTCCAGTTGTAGCCCTTTGGAGGTTCTTTGCAACCAAATGTAGCAAGGTCGCCATTCCACATATCCCACTGAACCTTCTGGTGTGTGTTATCTACATAGCACTTAACGCTGAGAGCATCCTCGAATGCTTTAATAGAAGCACCTACACCATAGATAATAGCAACATTAGCTTTGTCAGCAAGCTTTGCCTTAGTATCAGCGATTTTAGCTTCAACCATAATGTCTTCGATTACACCTGTCTGGTTTACTTTACCAAAGCCAGGGTCATCTGTAACGTATGGCTGATTGTAAGCGATAATCTCTTCTCTTGTTTTGTAAAGCTCGTCAGCTGCGATAAGAACAGTCTTAAGGCCCTTAGCTTCAACCTTTTCGCTAACTGCCTTTGCAATTTTTTCAAAGTCGATACCATACCATCCGTCGATAGCAATGTTTTTTCCGGCTACGTCAACTAAAGATGCGATTTTCTCAACAACTTTGTCCCAACCGAATGTAACAGAATCTCTGTTTTTTGCTGAAATAACAATTTTATTGTCAGCATTTTTAATGGATTCGTATACTGGCATTTTTCTTCCCCCTTAAAATTTTTAATATGTTTTTCCAGCACAGAAACGTAAAACTCTCCACGCTTCTGACTCTTGATATAATTATACTAAAACGTTTTAGTTTTGTCAATAACTTTCTTAACAAAAATGCAAAATTCTTCAATTGATGCTTGCATATACCGGCTTAGTTATGTTATAGTATTGATATGTTAATTTAGGTTTTTCGGATGGGAGGGATTAGGAATGAAAAAAATCACCGTAAAAGAAATCGCAAAAATGGCCGGTGTTTCTGTTACTACGGTTTCTTTTGTCCTTAACAACAAACCCGGTGTAAGCGATGCTATCCGAAAAAAAGTTCAATCTATCATTGACGAAACAAATTTCAGACCCAACCTGAATTCACGAAAACTACTCAAAAACAAAAGCTACAATATATGTCTTATTATCAACTCCTCCTCTTCACCATTTGAGGATTTGTTTTATTTTGACATAACACGAGGTATCCTTAATCAGGCACACAGGTACGGATACAATCTGATTATGAGCAAGCTTGAATCAGGCAACGAAGACCTACCTGCCGCTGTTTATTCGGGCGAAACAGACGGAATTATCTTTTTTCAGGACATAAGCGGGGTTATACTGAATAAGGCAAAGGAAAGTGGAATCCCTTTTGTTATCGTTGACTCTCATAATAACGTTGATGGCATCACATCAGTAAATCCCGACTACTCTACCGCTGCATATGACGCTGCCAACTATCTGATTGACCAGAACCACAAAAATATTGTAATGCTTTCAAAAAAAGACGTTGCTGACTTTTATAAGCAAACCTTTGACGGATTTAAGAGGGCTTTAACCGATAACGGCCTTCTAATCAAAAAAAATCAAAAGGAGCTTATGGCATCAAACGAAGACAACGCCTATTCTATTACAAAAAAACTTCTCACTTCACCAAACAGACCTTCTGCTATTTTGTGTGCAACCGACATTTTTGCCATAGGTGCAATACGTGCGGCAAAGGATTGTAAGTTAAGCGTCCCGGGGGATGTTTCTATTATGGGGATTGACGATATCTTCCTTTCAAGATACATTGACCCACGGCTTACAACCGTCGGCGTAAACAAAGAAGATATGGGAGTTTATGCAATGGACCTTCTTTATAAGAAAATGAAAGGCAAAACGCCGCAAAACATACTTCTCCCTATGAATCTTGTTATCCGAGATTCCGTGCGGAAACTTAAAAAAGATTAACATCAAAAAGGCACTCTCTGATTGTGAAGTAGTCAATACTTTGTAGACACAAAAAAGAATATTTTAAGCTGCCTGTTCAAGTCTGTATTGAACAGGCGGTTTTCTTTTTAGTTTTCGTACGGGTTTTATGTAATTAAAGTAATATACAGCTTCGTCAATGACTTT
>JAZNSF010000028.1:0-65009 GCA_045591095.1 Clostridia bacterium
ACCCTTGTTTCGACATCGCCAAGGGGTGTTACACTACTTGAGGTAAAAGGCGTATATACCGATACGGAAAAAAAGATGCTTTTTTGCGCACTGAAGGAAAGCGAAACAGAGGAATTCCAGAAAAAAGTTTTGTCAATTGACAAAGGCGCATTTATTGTATTTTCTGAGTCACAGAGGATTAAAGGAAACGGATTTTATTTATATAAATAGTGTCCTTATAACTTTGAAAAATTATTAATTTTATATAATTCAATAGCAAAAGGAGAAAGGAAAAAATGAGAGTGTTAATGATAGGCGCTCATCAGGACGACAACGAATTTCAGTGCGGAGGACTTGCCTCCAAACTTATTAAAAATGGTCATACTGTGCAGTTTTTAAGTATGTGTAACGGATGCGGCGGCCACCACAAATTAAGCCCCAAAAAGATTTCTAAAAGGAGAGCTAAAGAATCTGCTAAAGTAGCCAAGCTTCTTGGTATCAAGTATGACGTATGGAACAACGATGACTGCAATCTTGTTGCAGACCTTAAAACAAGAAAGCGTCTGATTCGTTATATTCGTGAGTTTAACCCCGATTTAATCATAACTCACAGAACGGTTGACTATATGCCTGACCACAGAGCAACTGCTCAGCTTGTGCAGGATGCCTCATACTTACTTACCGTTCCCAATGAATGCAGTGATGTACCTGCAATGCGTTTTATGCCTGTTATAATGTGTAACGAGGACAGATTTACAAATCCAATGTTTAGACCCGACCTTGTAGTTGACATCGACAGCGAAGTGGATGTTAAGCTTGAGATAGCTAATATCAACGTATCACAGGTTTATGAATGGCTTCCTTATACTCATGGTGAAGAAGTTCCGGAAGGTGAAAAAGAACGCTTTGAATGGCTTAAGGGTATGGAAATCACCTCTGAAATAACTGATGAGGAGATTATGGCAGCAGGCAGAGGCTACGCAATACGTTATGCAAAACCCGCCGCTCGTTTCAGGCAAAGACTTATAGAGCTTTATGGTGAAGAAAAAGGAAGCAAAATTCGTTTTGCCGAAGCCTATGAAGTAAGTGAATACGGAAATCCAATGACAGAAGAAATGAAAAACGAGCTGCTTAAATAATAGAAATAGAATAAATAAAAGGATTTGGCTCAAATATATCCTTATTCTAATAAAAATCAGGGAGAGATTATTGTGAACTTTTTAAAAGGAAAAACAGCGATTATAACAGGTGCAGGTTTTGCTACACTTTCGGACGGAAGATGCGGATCCATTGGCTATGGAATTGCAACTGCCTATGCAAAGGAAGGTGCTAACCTTGTTATCACCGGTCGAAATGTACAGAAGCTTGAAAAGGCAAAGGAAGAGCTTGAAAGATTATACGGAATCAAAGTTTTGGCTATTTCTGCTGATATTGCAGATGGCAACGACAATGAAGCTGTTGCAAAGAGTGTCATTGACCAGGCAATTGCTGAATTTGGCAGAATTGATGTTCTTATCAACAATGCTCAGGCCTCTGCGTCAGGCGTTACAATCGAGAACCACACAACCGAGCAGTTCAATCTTGCAATGTATTCGGGCCTTTATGCGACGTTTTATTATATGAAGGCTTGCTATCCCTATCTTAAGGAGACTAAAGGAAGCATAATAAACTTTGCATCCGGTGCAGGCCTTTTCGGAAACTACGGACAGTGCTCGTATGCTGCAGCGAAAGAAGCTATCCGTGGACTTAGCCGCGTTGCTGCAACAGAATGGGCAAAGGACGGAATCAACACAAATGTTGTTTGTCCTCTTGCTTGGACAGCACAACTGGAAAACTTTGAAAAAGCATATCCCGAAGCATTTAAGGCAAACGTAAAAACTCCGCCTGCAGGACATTTTGGTGATTCGGAGCTTGAAATCGGCAGAGTGTGCGTTCAGCTTGCATCTCCTGATTTTAAGTACATGAACGGCGAAACCCTTACCCTTGAAGGCGGAATGGGTCTCAGACCTTAAATCCAAACTATTGAATTATTGACATAACCTTTAGGTTATGCTATTATTAAACTCACAATTATCTATTAAAACGAGGTGTTTGATTTGAAAAAAGTTTTAGCTTTTGACTTTGGTGCGTCAAGCGGAAGAGCAATTCTTGGTGCATTTGACGGCAAAAAGATTGAAATTACCGAAGTTCATCGATTTTTAAACGACCCATATACCGAAGACGGTTCACTTCGCTGGAATGCCGAGAAGCTGTTTAACGAGATTAAAACCGGTATAAAAAAGGCTGCCGAGGTTTCGGATTTTGACAGTATTGCTATCGACACATGGGGTGTTGACTATGGTATAATCAACCACGAGGGTGAGCTTTTGGAAAACCCCTACAATTACCGTGATACCCGTACAGACAATATTTTGGAAAAGGCGTATAAAATTGTTCCTAAAAAAGAGCTGTATGACCTTACAGGTATACAGATTATGAACTTTAATACAATCTTCCAGCTTTTGACTGTTGAGGATAAGAGTAATATTGACAAATTCCTTTTGATGCCTGACCTTTTTAACTATCTTCTGACGGGTAAAAAATACGGCGAAAGTACAAACTGCTCTACCACACAGATGTTTGACCAGAAAACAAAGGACTGGAACTGGGATTTGATTGATAAGTTTGGATATCCCCGCAGTATCTTCCCCGAGATGATTGAGGCAGGAACAGTTGTAGGCACAATGCGCGAAGACTTGGCAAAAGAACTTGGAGTTGAGCCAAAAGAAGTAATTGCTATCGCATCACACGATACAGCAAGCGCTGTTGCAGCTGTGCCGTCAACAGACAAGGACTTTATCTTTATTTCGTGCGGAACATGGTCGCTTTTTGGCACTGTTACTGATGCTCCGATTATGTCCGAAAAGTCAAATGAATACAATATTACAAACGAATACGGATTTGGCGGAAAAACAAGATTTTTACGCAACATCATAGGTCTTTGGCTTATTCAGGAAACGAAGCGTCAGTATGCACGCGAAGGCAAAAATTACAGCTATGGTGATATGGAAGAGATGGCACTTAAGTCCGAGCCTTTCAAGTTTTTCATTGACCCTGATGACCAGGTATTTGTAACACCCGGCGATATGCCTGGAAGAATCCGCGAATATTGCGAAAAGACCGGTCAGGGTACACCAGAAACTGTTGGCGAGATTGTAAGATGTATTTACGAAAGTATTGCACTTAAATACAAAAATTCATTCTCTAAGATTTCGGAATGTACCGGAAAAACATATGATTCAATCCATATGGTAGGCGGCGGAACAAAGGATAAGCTCCTCTGCCAGATGACCGCAAATTCTACAGGCGCAAAGGTTATCGCAGGTCCTATCGAAGCTACTGCTCTTGGAAATATTGCTGTTCAGCTTTATGCCAAGGGTGAAATCAGCGACATAACATCTGTTATTATGAATTCAACCGAAATTAAGACTTATGAACCAACAGACGAAAAGGCCTGGAACGAAGCTTACGAGAGATTTGTAAAGATACTTTAAACATTTTATAAAATTACACCCAAGATGTAACGCATCCTGGGTGTTTTTTATCACAAAAAACTTTTTAATTTCTATTGACAAAGAACATTTCTTAAAGTATAATTATAAAATAGATAGAGGAGCGTTTTGTCAATAGTAAGTAAATTCAAATACACTTATACCGAAGTGGGATTTGACGAAAGGGGCAGGCGCCGAAGACAGTTCGTGGTAAAGGACTGCTCTGGCAAACGGAAATAAGATTCTGCTTGTTGTCGCATATGCGGAGAGCTATCATATTAACTAGTAACGGGTTTAGGCTCGTATTGCGTAGTATGTGGTGGCGAGTGTGGTCACCACTTTTTTTGTAGGAGTTAGAATTAAAACAATATAAAGGAGTGTTTGTTATGAAAAACACAGTATTTAAAGGAGCGGCTACTGCTATTGTTACACCTATGACAGAAAAAGGTGTTGATTACGAAAGTTTTGAAAGACTGATTGAATGGCAGATAGCTGAAGGTATTGATGCCATCGTAGTGGCAGGTACAACAGGTGAAGGCTCAACTCTTAGTGATGAAGAACATAGAGCGGTTCTTAAATTTGCAGTGGAAAAAATTGCAGGAAGAGTTCCGGTAATTGCAGGTACAGGCTCCAATGATACAAGTTATGCTATTGAACTTACAAAGTATGCTTGTAGTGTTGGAGTAGACGCCCTCCTGGTTGTTACGCCTTACTACAACAAAGCAACACAGGCGGGTCTTTTGAAATCATTTACTGCCATTGCTGATGCAAGTATAAAACCTATTATTCTTTACAATGTTCCGTCAAGAACCGGCTGTAACATTGCGCCCCAAACTTGCGCCGAGCTTGCTAAGCATCCAAACATTGTTGCAATAAAGGAAGCAAGCGGAAATATTTCGCAAATTGCAAAGCTTGCAGCACTTGTTGGCGAGGATTTAGACATATATTCGGGCAATGATGACCAGATTGTACCTATTTTGTCACTGGGCGGCAAGGGGGTTATTTCTGTTCTTTCCAACGTACTTCCCAAAGAAACTTCCAGAATGTGCCACAGCTATTTTGAAGGAAATGTAGAGGAAAGCAAAAAGCTTCAGCTTAAATACATTGACCTTGTTGACGCGCTTTTCTCGGAAGTTAACCCAATTCCTGTAAAGGCTGCAGTTTCGGCTATGGGCTTTGGCGAAAATTATTTAAGACTTCCGCTTACACCTATGGAAGATGCAAACAAAAAAGTTCTTTTCGATATTATGAAAAAGGACGGAATAATCTAAGAGAGGTTACGAAAGGTTAAGATACAAATGATATGTAATAATCTAGGTGTTGGCAGCGACGGTGTTTTGACCTTTGCGGGGCGAAATGCCGAGAAACTTGCCGAAAAATATGGTACACCGCTTTATCTTATGGATGAAGAAAAAATACGCGAAAATTGCAAAACCTATGTGAATGCAATGAAGAAGTATTTTGGAGAAAATTCAATACCCCTCTTTGCCAGCAAAGCGGCATCCTTTAAGCAAATTTACAAAATTATCCGCGAAGAAGGCATGGGAGTGGATGTGGTTTCGGGCGGCGAGCTTTATACTGCCTTAGCTGCAGGTTTTGATGCCGAGAAAATATATTTTCATGGAAGTAACAAAACCGACAGCGAAATCGAATATGCTGTTAAAAATAAGATAGGATACTTTGTGGTTGACAGTCTTGAAGAAATATCAGCACTCGACGAAATTGCAGAGAGAAACGGTGTTTGTCAAAACATTTTACTCAGGATTACTCCCGGAATTGATCCACATACTTATGCTGCTGTTGCAACAGGTAAGATTGACTCCAAGTTTGGGTTTGCAATCAAGACAGGTGCGGCAATTGATGCGATTTCGCTTGCTTTGTCAAAAAAGAACTTGCATTTAAGCGGAATTCATTGCCATGTTGGCTCGCAGGTGTTTGATTCGGATGTTTTTTTTAAAACTTCGGATATTATGCTTGAACTTGCAAGCCTGATTGAAAAAAAATATAAGACAAAACTGGAGATTCTCAATCTCGGTGGTGGCTATGGTGTAAGATACGTAGATACTGACCCTGAGATAGATATTGAGGCAAATATAAAAGCTGTTTCAGAAAAAGTAAAAGCAAAGTGCAGTGAGCTTGGAATTTCGGTCCCAATGATCAGAATGGAGCCTGGTAGAAGCATCGTTGCCGATGCGGGACTCACTCTTTATACCGTAGGTGTAGTAAAAAAAATCCCCGGTTACAAAACTTACGTATCTGTTGATGGTGGGATGTGCGATAATCCAAGGTATGCGCTATATGGCTCACAGTATACTGTACTTCTGGCAAACAAAATGGAAGAAGAAAAAAATCTTTGTTCTACCATTGTGGGCCGCTGTTGCGAAAGTGGAGATATTATTCAGGAGGATGTATTCCTCCCTGAAAGTATCCGGCGTGGAGATATAATTGCAGTAACCACTACCGGTGCCTATAATTACTCGATGTCATCAAATTACAACCGGGTACCAAGGCCCCCGATTGTTATGCTTGGTAAGGATAAAGAGTATGTCTCGGTAAAAAGAGAAACCTTTGAAGACCTAATGCGAAACGATGTTTAATTAATGCCCTCTGACAGATAATCTGCCAGAGGGTTTATTTTTCCATAATGATGCAAAAATTACTTGACAAATTGGCATAAATTTATTAAAATTATATTGTGTATCAGTTCTGCTGCAGATAATCTGTCGATAGGATTGTAGGCAGCAGGTTTTTTTATGTGTTCTTTAAAAAATGTATTTCTTTGCAAAGCGGTTACGCTGTGAATTTAAGCGATAAATATCGATATAATTCTATTATTAGTTTAAAATAATTTATGGGAGGTGTTAAGGATAGACACATTAATATATGCAGGTATTATAGTTGTTGCAATTTTGGGTATGTTTGCGGCGTTCAGATACGGATATTCATATCGTCGCAAGGTTGCCGAAATTAAAATAAATAATGCCGAAGAAGAAGCAAACAGAATTATTGAAGACGCAAAGTCTAAAGCAACAAAAGATGCAGAAAATACAAAAAAAGAAAGATTACTTGAAGCAAAGGAAGAAATACATAAAGAACGCAACGAGCTTGAAAAAGAAATAAAAGAAAGACGAAACGAACTCCAGCGTCAGGAACGCAGAGTTCAGCAAAAAGAAGACGCAATTGACAAAAAGACTCAGATGCTTGAAAAAAAAGAAGAGCAGATTCAGGCTAAAATTGCCGAAGTTGACGAGCTTAAAGAAGAGGTTGAAAGAGTTAAAAAGCTCGAGATGGCTCAGCTTGAAAAGGTTGCAGAGCTTTCTGCTGCTGAGGCAAGAGACCTTATTTTAAAGCAGGTTGAGATTGATGCAAGACACGATGCCGCAATCCTGGTAAAAAGCATTGAGGACCAGGCAAAAGAAGAGGCTGATCTGAAGGCCAGAAACATTATCACAGGTGCAATTCAGCGCTGTGCGGCTGACCACGTTGCCGAAACCACTGTTTCGGTTGTTCAGCTTCCCAACGACGAAATGAAGGGCAGAATTATCGGCCGTGAGGGTAGAAACATTCGTTCTATCGAAACTTTGACAGGCGTTGATCTTATTATTGACGATACTCCTGAAGCGGTTATCCTTTCGGGATTTGACCCTGTAAGACGCGAAATCGCAAGGCTTTCACTTGAAAAACTGATTGTTGACGGACGTATACATCCCGGCAGAATTGAAGAAACTGTTGAAAAGTCAAGAAAAGAAGTTGAAGCTATCATCAAAAAAGAGGGCGAGCAGGCTACATTTGATACAGGTGTTCATGGCCTTCATCCTGAGCTTATCAAGCTTTTGGGAAGACTTAAATATCGTACAAGCTATGGACAGAATGTGCTTAAGCACTCAATTGAGGTTTCTCACCTCGCAGGACTTATGGCTGCAGAGCTTGGTACAGATATTGCTCTTGCAAAGCGTGCAGGTCTTCTTCACGATATAGGTAAAGCTATTGACCACGAGGTTGAGGGTTCGCACGTTACAATCGGTGCTGACGTTGCCAAAAAGTACAAGGAGAACGACAAGGTTATCCATGCTATTATGGCGCATCACGGTGATGTAGAGCCAAACTCATGCGTTGCTTGTCTTGTTCAGGCTGCGGATACTATTTCGGCGGCTCGCACAGGTGCAAGACGTGAGAATATCGAATCTTATATCAAGAGGCTTGAAGCTCTTGAAGAAATTGCAAACTCCTTTAACGGTGTTGAAAAGTCATTTGCAATTCAGGCAGGCCGTGAGGTAAGAATTATGGTTAAGCCTGACAAGGTAAATGATGACGAAACAATACTTTTGGCTAAGGATATTGTCAAGAAGATTGAAAGTACTATGGAATATCCCGGTCAGATAAAGGTAAATGTTATACGCGAAATGCGTACAGTTGAATATGCGAAATAAGGAGCCGTTTTGCTCCCATAAAAAAGGCTGCTTTTGCAGCCTTTTTGTGACTTAGTTTTAAATAAAGACGAAAGGTAACAAAAAATGAGAATTCTTACAGTAGGCGACATTGTAGCAGAAGACGGAAGAGAATTTGTTTATAATAATTTAGGAAGAATAAAGAATAAATACAAGGTGGATTACTGCATTGCCAATGGCGAGAATGCGGCAAACACAAATGGAATTACGGTTGATATTGCAAATTCTCTTATTCGTGCCGGGGTGGATGTAATCACCCTTGGAAACCACACTTTTTCAAACAAAGAATATAAGGATGTCCTCTCAGATATCGAGAGGGTTATAAGACCCTTGAATCTTCCCCCGGAAACCGAGGGGATGGGATATTTTATTGATGATTTAGGCTTTTTGAGAATTGCGGTTATCAACGCTATAGGAAGAATCCATATGGACCCGGTTGATTGCCCATTCAGAGCCACAGAAAAAATACTTTCTGAGATTAATGATAAGGCAGATATTGTGATAATTGACTTCCACGCTGAAGCAACAAGCGAAAAGCTGGCTTTTGGAAACTTCTTTGACGGCAAGGCTGATATAGTATTTTGCACTCATACACATGTGCAAAGCGCGGACGAACATATTTTACCTGATGGCACAGCATATATCAGCGATATTGGAATGACCGGGGTAAGAGACTCGATTTTAGGAGTGAAAAAAGAAATTATAATGGACCTTTTTTATACACGGAAAAAGTTCAGGTTTGAAAAGGCAGAGGGTGAAGTATGGTTTTCGGGTGCTTTGTTTGATTACGATGAAAAGCAAAAAAAGGTTGTAAGCATTGAAAGACTGTATTTCCCTGCTTCAAAAATTTAAGCCAGTAAGGAATAATGAAATGAAAAAAAATCTATGTGTAGTTGCGATTTTGCTGTGCGCTACTATCTTAACTTCGGCGTGCAGTATAAAAAATGCTGTCAGATTTAATAAAAACGAAGAAAGGCAAATGGAGAATGAACTTTCGATATTTTCCTATAAGCCGGATACTTTTTGCCCGATTGCAAGCAAAAACAGCGCAAATATCCGTATGCTTGGTATTATCTATGAGGGACTCATCGAGCTAAACGACGAGCTTAGCCCCAGTCCCATGCTTGCAGAAAACTGGACAGTATCAGCAAATGCTCTTGAGTGGGACTTGACTCTCAGAAGTACTGCCAAATGGCACGATGGGTCAGGCAAACTTTCGGCTGATGATGTTGTTTATACAATAAATCAGATAAAAGATTTGGAAGAAAGTCCCTATAAGTACAATGTATCAAATATATCTGAAATAAAGGCTGTTGCCGAAAACAAAGTTAAATTTATACTCCAAAAACCCAGTGCTAATTTTGTAAATCTTTTATATTTCCCTATAATCAAAAGGGAGAGTGACCTTAAACTTGTTGATTTTAGACCAAACGGCACCGGACCTTATATATTTGAGGACAGAAACGAGGGAAATCTCTATTATCTTGTAAAAAATCCAGACTGGTGGGGCGGAAACGTAAAGGCTGAAACCATAAAAGTTAAGATGCTTCCCGGGGGAGATACGCCACTTTATGCCTTTGGGTCAACGAGTCTTGATATGGTACCTGCAGACAATCTTGACTGGGGCAAGTCTGTTGATGTTATGACCTCGACCTATACTGAATTTCAAACACCTATATATAATTTTTTGGGGATAAACCATGCTGGCAATGTGCTTTCGGCGCCAGAAATACGAAAAGCAATTTCGCTTGCAATTGACCGCGACGAAATAATCAAAAAAACACGTATGGGGTATGCAGTGCCTGCAAATTCACCGCTTCGGCCCGAGTGGTTTATGGCTAAAACTCAAAAAACAGAGCATAAGCAGAATTTGCATGAGGCAAAAAAAACAGTAGAGAAAAATGACTGGAAAATAGACGGGAATATCTATCGCAAAAGTATAGGCGGGACAAGTGTTTCGGCCGAGTTTTCTATACTTATCAACGAGGAGAATACAACAAGAGAAAGCATAGCAAGAATTATTGCCACCACTCTTCAGGGATTTGGAATCAAGGCCAATGTAATAAAAGTTCCGTATGATGAGTACAAAAACCGTATCTCAGATGGAAATTACGATGTTTTTATTGGCAGTATGGCTTTGTCGCCTGACCTTGAATTTTCCATGATGTTTGGCGAAGAGAATATCTTTAATTTTGAGGACGAAGAATTTTACTATGTGATGGATTCTATTATGGCTAAAACTAATCCCGAGGATGTTAAAAAAGGATACGAAGAATTTACAAATCTTTTTGAACAACTTAATCCGTCAGTTGGTCTGTTTTTTGAAAATTCAGTGATGATTTATACAAAGGCAATAAAGGACGAAATCAAGCCTTCATATTTTGATGTTTACCGAGGTATTGAGGCAATACAAAAGGGAGCGGAAAAGTAGTTTGGAAAAAACGATAATTCATGTTGATATGGACGCGTTTTTTGCATCTGTTGAGGAAAGGGATAACCCTAATCTTCGTGGAAAACCACTTATTATAGGTGCGCTTCCCAATGAACGCGGAGTGGTTTCTACCTGCAATTACGAAGCCAGACGCTTTGGCGTGCATTCTGCAATGAGCATTAAGGAAGCGTACAGAAAATGTCCAAATGGCATTTTTATGCACGGGAATATGGTCAAATACGAAGAGACATCGGACCAGATTCATAAGATAATGCTGAAGTTTACCGACAAAATAGAGTTTGTGGCGCTTGATGAAGGGTATATGGATGTCTCGCATTCGCTGAGACTTTTTGGAAGCGCAGAGAATATTGCAAAAGAACTGAAAAAACAGATTTTTGAGACGGTTGGGGTTACGTGCTCGGTAGGGATTTCGTATTGTATGATGGGGGCAAAGCTTGCCAGCGAGGAGAAAAAGCCCGACGGATTTTTTATAATAAAAGATGCACATGAACTGACCGAGCTTATACGACAAAGACCGGTACGTGTTATTTTTGGAATAGGAGCAAAAACAGAGCAGAAACTAAAGGAATTCGGTATCGTTACTGTAGAAGATTTGAAAACAGCACCAAAATCACTTATTGAGATATTTGGCAAGGCTGGAAGAGAAATGATTAATCTTGCAAATGGCGTGGACGAAAGAGAGGTTATACCGGATAGTACCTCAAAATCAATAGGGAGAGAGCACACGTTTCAGCAAAACATAATGGATAAAGAAGTGCTTAGGGATGTGCTTTTGCTTCTTTCAAGGGACATAAGCCTTAGAATAAAAAGAAAGGGTATGCTTGGTAAAACTATTACCCTTAAAGTTAAATATTCGGATATGAATACCATTACCCGTTCAAAAAGTGGAAAGTTTACAAACTCGGCTAAGGATATATACGCATTTGCCTCAGAACTATTTGACGGACTTAAGTTAAGCGAGACGGTGAGGCTTATTGGGGTGACTGTCAGCAATTTGTCTGACAAAAAGGAACCGGAGAATGAGCAACTGTCGCTGTTTGACGATCCTTTTGAAACCGACCTTTCCAGTCAAAAAACAGATGCCTTGGAGGATACTATATTTGATATTCATTCAAGGTTTGGAACAGATGCTTTAAAAACTGCCAAAGAGCTTAAAGCTTTGAAAAATTTGGGTGAGAATTAGTTGTTTCTTAAATAAAACCGCTCATATAACTCGATTTTCTGTGAAACGGACTTTTTATTGAAATCTCAAAAAGATTTTAAGGAAAATATGTAATTATTTACGAAAAGTTGATTGTGTTGACTAAAAGCATTAAAAATGATAATATAATCTACAAGAAAGCCTCCCTTGTGTAAAGGGAGGTGGGTTGCGTAGCAACTCGGAGGGATTGTAATGGATTACAAACACAATAAAGAAATTGTACCACTTGCAAAAGTATTAAGAAAGAATATGACAAAAGAAGAAAAACATCTTTGGTATGATTATTTGAGAGAGTACCCTATCAGGTTTATAAGGCAGAAAGTTATAGGAAAATATATTGTTGATTTTTATTGTGCCAAAGTAAAGCTTGTCATTGAATTGGATGGCTCACAGCATTATGATGATAAAGGAATGGAAAAAGATGCTTTGAGAACTGAGTTTTTAGAACAATATGGATTAAAAGTTATAAGAATATCAAATCTTGATATAAACAAAAACTTTGAGGGAGTATGTTTGTTTATTGATAATGAAGTTAAACAATCCCTCAGTCAACTCCGTTGACAGCTCCCTTTGCACAAGGGAGCCTTTTTATAAGTGTCATTTAAAAGTGTCGGAAAAATACGGAGGTTTTTCCGACCGCACTATTTTTGTTGCTTTTACCCTCTTAAAAGCATAGTTTTTTAGAAAAATTAATAGGCGAATATATAAAAGTGTTGGTTATATCATTCTTCGGGGATATTCACCAGAAAGATATAACCAGATTGGAGCACTATCCTAAAAATACAATCATAAATATCGGAGACAGCACCATATATATTGACTCTTAATTATATATGTGGTATAATGTCAAGAAAGAGGAGTGATGTTGTTATGTTATCCGACATGTTACGTGGCATGATGCCTGTTGCTTTTTTGGCAGTTTTGTTTTTTATAGGAAAAACTTATATCGTTTATGACAAATTGAAAACGATAAAGTATGAAAATAAAATAAAAAAAGGTAAAGTTGTAAAACTAACTGAAACAAGAGATATAGGGCCTGAAGTTATTTATATATACTCAATAGAGACTTGTATTGATAGCACTAAAAAATGTTATACTTATTATGAAATTGTAAGTAAAAACAAAGAAAGTAAACTAAAAATTGGTATGCAGTTAGATGTTTATTTTAGTGAAGAACCTCCCAAAAAGAAAGCAGTGTATTTTACAGACGAGATTTCCTTGCTTAAAGATTTGAAAGAAGTTTTTTGGTCAAGTTTGATATTATTAGGGGTTTTTGTTGCTGTTTTGTTATTGCTTTCTTTGGGCATTTTATATGCTGATCTGTTATTATGATCAGTTATATTATGTAAAATGTGGAAAATGGGTGAAGTTAACAGGCTTTACCCATTTTTATGTGAAAAACAATTTTTTTGCTAAATTTCAACGAAAAAATTATTCCACAGAAAATAAAGTTATAGGAAACCGCTAAAACACTTGACAGCGCAGAGTTAGTGTGGTATAATCGTTGTAAATTTAATATTAAAGGCATTGACGAAGAGTGCACTTATGCATGAGCTTTTGAGAGAAGTGGCGGGTGGTGTGAGCCATAGCAAGGGTATTTGTGTTTGTAGCTTCTGAGCCGGGAGGAAGAAAACAATATAAGTGAGTAGACCCTCTCCGTGATTGCTGCGTTAAGGCATAAGGGTTTTCTGACCCTGATAAGTGGCGGAAGTGTTCCGCAATTTGAGTGGTACCGCGGGTGAAATTATGCTCGTCTCAAAGATATAAAACTTTGAGGCGAGATTTTTTTGATTAAGCCTCGCAAAACGGAGGAAAATATGGAAAATTTTAAAGAGATTAACTCAAAAATCAAACAGATGGCTCAGCGTATTCGTGAGCTGCGCGAAATTCAGGGATATTCAGTAGATGAGATGGCAAAAAACACCGGCATCTCGGCAGAAGAATATCAAAAATGCGAAAACGGCGACAGTGATATGAACTTTGCGTTTATTTATCGTTGCGCTTCGGCTCTTGGTGTAAACGTAACAGATATTATCGAGGGTTACAGCCCCAACCTTAAGTCTTACACAGTGACCCGTGCAGGGCAGGGCCAGCAGATAGCAAAGGCCCATGGTATGACATACTATAATATGGCTTATGCATTCAAAGACCGTGTAGCAGAGCCGCTGTTTGTAAGAAGTGTGTATGATGAAGAAGCTCAGACTAAAGAAATAGAGCTTACAACTCACGATGGTCAGGAATGCGATATCGTTATCGAGGGAAACCTTATGGTTCAGGTGGGTGACCACAAAGAAGTATTAGGCCCCGGCGACAGCATATATTATAAGAGTAGCACTCCTCACGGTATGATTGCTGTTAACGGAAAAGATTGTCTTTTCTATGCCATCGTTTTAAAGAGCGATGAAATACAGGAAGAGGCTAGTGAAAACGCGCCCGAAACAATTATCGGTCAGATTCACAGAGATGATAAAGAAAGAATTTATCACAATTACATAGATATAGAAGAAAATGAAAACGGAACACCGCTTTCAATCAAGTTCAAAAACCACGACAAATTCAACTTTGGATTTGATTTGATTGATGCTCTTGCGGACCGCGAGCCTGAAAAACTTGCTCTTCTTCATATATCTGAGGATAAAACCGAAAGAAGATTTACATTTAAAGATATCAAAAAGGTATCAAATCAGTGTGCAAACTATTTTGCGTCTTTAGGTATCAAGAAGGGCGACAGAGTTATGCTGATTTTAAAGCGCCATTATCAGTTCTGGTTTGCGATGATTGCGCTTAACAAGCTTGGGGCGATTGCAATTCCTGCGGTGAACCAGCTTTTGGAAAAAGATATTGAATACCGAATCAAATCAGCAGGTGTAAGTACGATTATCTGTACGGCAGACGGTGATGTTTCGCACCAGGTAGAGCTTGCGGCAGAGAAGTGCGATACTGTCAATAATATGCTTATTGTAAATGGTACACGCGAGGGTTGGAGAACTTTTGATGAAGAATATCCGCGCTTTAGTACTCACTTTAAAAGAACCAAGGACACTGCATGCGGCGACGACCTTATGCTTATGTACTTTACATCAGGTACATCGGGATACCCGAAAATTGCAGCGCACAACTATAAATATCCGCTTGGCCATTTCCACACAGCAAAATACTGGCATAATGTCGACCCTGACGGACTTCACTTTACAATTTCCGACACAGGCTGGGCAAAAGCTATGTGGGGTAAGCTCTACGGTCAATGGCTCTGCGAAGGTGCATTTTTTGTATACGATTTTGACAGATTTGACGCAGCGGATATATTGCCGATGTTTGCAAAATACAAAATTACAACATTCTGCGCACCGCCAACAATGCTCAGGATGCTTATAAAACAGGATATTTCAAAATACGATTTTTCGTCTGTTCAGCATATGACAACTGCAGGAGAGGCATTAAATCCCGAGGTTTACCGTCAGTTTGAAAAAGCAACAGGGCTTCAGATTGTTGAAGGATTTGGTCAGACAGAAAGCACAATGATTATCGGCAATATGACAGGTGCGCCTCACAAAATTGGCTCGATGGGTAAGCCTGCTCCTATTTACGACGTTAAGCTTTTGGATTCTGATGGGAATGAAGTTAAAACTTCGGAATCAGGTGAAATCTGTATAAATGTTAAAGATGGTGCTCCTTGCGGACTATTTACAGGGTACTATAAGGACGAAGAAAAAACCAAAGAAGTATGGTATGATGGCTATTACCATACAGGCGACGTTGCATGGCGTGATGAGGACGGATTTTACTGGTATGTTGGAAGAGCAGATGACGTTATCAAGTCATCGGGTTACCGTATTGGACCTTTCGAGATTGAAAGCGTAATTATGGAGCTTCCATACGTTCTGGAATGTGGTGTTTCGGCTGTTCCCGACGAAGTAAGAGGCCAGGTTGTAAAAGCAAGTATTGTTCTTGTAGATGGTAAAGAACCGTCAGATGAACTTAAAAAGGAAATTCAAGGCTACGTAAAGGAAAGAACAGCTCCGTATAAATATCCAAGAATTGTGGAATTTAAGGATAGCCTTCCTAAAACCGTAAGCGGTAAAATTCAGCGTAATAAACTGTAAAAAATGATATTTTCCATAAAAAATGCAATGCAAACCTTGCAAAACCTCTTTTTTGACAAAAAAACATTTTAAGATATTTAAAAATAACAGCAAAAACGCAACCCTCAGTTGCTCTAAAAAACAAACTAAAGTTGATAGATTTTGCTATGCAGTTTTGATATTATATTATACAAGGGGAGTTTGGCTCTAGTATTTAAACCAATAACCTTATGCACAACGATAGAGTTGTGTTCCTGTATATGCCTTATCTGCCCACGATAAGGCATGGTCTATCTAAATTTACGTATGTGGGCGGAAAGGGTATGAAGTTTAAATGACAATTGGTGAGAAGATTAACAATCTGCGTACATCGGCGGATATTTCTCAAGAGCAGTTGGCTGAAAAAATTTCTGTGTCCAGACAATCTATTTCAAAATGGGAAATGGATCAATCTTTGCCGCAAATCGATAAGGTTTTGCAGCTTTGCGAGTTGTTTGGAATCACTACAGATGAACTTTTGTATGACAAAATAGCAATATCTAAGGAAAAGACTCCAAGAACAGACAAGAATAAATATTTCGGAACAGACGGATTCCGTGGCGAAGCAAATAAGACACTTACTTCTATGCAGGCCTACAAAGTGGGAAGATTCTTGGGGTGGTATTATTCATCCGAGCTTTCGGGTTGCACAAAAGCAGGCTATAGGCCAAGGATTGTAATCGGCAAGGATACACGTCGTTCAAGTTATATGCTTGAATATTCTATAGTTGCAGGTATCACCGCTTCGGGCGCTGATGCGTATATGCTGCATGTTACTACAACACCAAGTGTTTCGTATGTTACACGTCAGGATGAATTTGACTGCGGTATTATGATTACTGCGTCTCATAATCCTTATTATGATAACGGAATAAAGGTTATCAACAAATATGGCGAAAAACTGGATGATAAAACAACAGCTTTGATTGAAGCTTATATTGACGGCGACCTTGATGCTCTTAATATTTCGGGCCCGGACCTTCCCTTGGCACAGCGCGAACGTATTGGCTGTATTGTGGACTATGTCTCGGGAAGAAACAGATACGTTGGTTACCTTATTTCACTTGCATCAAACTCGTATAAGAATTTAAGAATTGGTCTTGATTGTGCTAACGGCGCATCGTGGATGATTGCAAAGGCACTATTTGGGGCACTCGGTGCTCAGACAATTGTTATCGGAGCCGAGCCGGATGGATTAAATGTAAACAACAACTGTGGTTCTACTCATATCGAAAACCTTTGTAAACTTGTAAGGGAAGAACATCTGGATATTGGATTTGCGTTTGATGGCGACTGTGACCGATGCCTTGCAGTTGACGAAAACGGAAACATTATCGACGGTGACGCAATACTTTATATTTTGGGCAAGCGTCTTAAGGCAAGGGGTATGCTCAATGACAATACAGTTGTAGCAACCATAATGTCAAACAGCGGATTTGTTGCAAGTCTTAAAGAAGCTGGCATAAAGTGCGAGCAAACAACCGTAGGCGACCGCTTTGTTTATGAGTGTATGCAGAAGAATGATTATGCTTTAGGTGGAGAACAGTCCGGACATATTATTCTTAAAAAATATGCAACTACCGGTGATGGACTTTTGACAGCTATCATGATTACAGAAGAAATTTGCGACTCAAAAATGTCTCTTGCGGAACTTGCAGAACCTATCAAGCTTTATCCTCAGTATACACGCAATATCCGTGTGAAAGATAAGGCGGCTGTTCTTTCTGACGAAAATGTATTAAAAGCTCGGGATAAGGTTGAAGAGATTATCAATAAAAAAGGTAGAGCACTCCTGAGAGAAAGTGGTACAGAGCCTGTTATTCGCATTATGATTGAAAGCGAAAGTGAAGAAAAGTGCCTAGAATATGCCGGAATAATTGCTGATGCGATTATAGAGGGAGGTCACCAGGTTGACTAAGTGCGTAAAGACAAAGGAACTTTTTGAATGCAAAAACGCTTATATTTCGCCTTTGTTTGAGGGTGCAGAATATCCTTGGGAAATCCTTCCTAAAATAAAGGAATATATCTTAGCGCTGATAGAAAAAGGGATAGATGGTTATACTGAAATATCAAAGGGCGTACTAATAGGCACTGACGTAAAAATTTATCCAACGGCAACCATTGAGGCTCCTGCCATTATAGGAAGCGGAACTGAAGTAAGACCGGGAGCTTTTATCAGAGGCTCGGTTTTAATTGGTGAAGGATGCGTTATAGGCAATTCGACCGAACTTAAAAATTGTGTCCTTTTAGACCATGTTCAGGTTCCTCACTACAATTATGTAGGGGATTCTGTCCTTGGGAATTACGCCCATATGGGTGCAGGTTCAATATGCTCAAATCTTAAGTCTGACGGCAAAGCGGTTGTTATTCATGGTGAGACGGATATCGAGATCGGACTTCGCAAAATCGGCGGAATCTTGGCTGACCATGCAGATATTGGCTGTGGATGTGTTCTCAATCCGGGAACAATTATAGGAAAGGGAACTTCGGTGTATCCTTTGACAGCGCTTCGGGGTGTTTTTCCGGGTGGCTGTATAGTAAAGGATAAAAACACCGTGGTAATAAGAAAAAAATAATTTTAAAAGGAGAATTTGTCAAATGAATTATATCAAAGTTAAATCTTATGAAGAACTCAGCCGTAAAGCGGCAAATATAATTGCGGCGCAAGTGATATCAAAACCAAACTCGGTGCTTGGTCTTGCTACAGGTTCTACCCCGCTTGGGACATATGCATGCCTAAAACAGTACTTTGAAAATGGCGACGTTGATTTTTCGCAGGTGACTTCGGTAAACCTTGATGAATATGTAGGGCTTAATGTAGAAAACGACCAAAGCTACAGATATTTCATGAACGAAAATTTTTTCAAAAATATAAATATTGATATTGAAAAAACCCATGTACCAAACGGCTGCGCTTCTGACCTTGATGCAGAGGGCTATAGATACGACAAGCTTATTGAAAGTCTTGGCGGAATTGATATTCAGCTACTTGGAATTGGTCTTGACGGACATATCGGTTTTAACGAGCCTGACGAGGTGTTTATCGGCAAAACCCATCGTGTAACTTTGGATGAGTCTACAATTGAAGCAAATGCAAGATTTTTTGCTTCAAAAGACGATGTTCCAACCGAAGCTATAACAATGGGTATGAAGTCAATTATGCAGGCAAAAAAGGTGCTTTTGATTGCAAACGGAGCAAATAAGAAGGAGATTGTTGAAAAATCATTTTTCGGCGAGATTACACCAAAAGTTCCAGCATCAATACTTCAGCTTCATCCTGATGTAACAGTTATTTTCAGCGAAAACTAATTATTAAAACTAAAATCCCGATGCGATTTAAGCATCGTCATTTTTTTATTTCCGGATAATTAGCCTTTGTGTTTTATAAGACCCAAAGCCTTTGAAATTTCCATTACTACAAAAGGTACAAGAACTAATCCAAATGCGGTGAGATAAAGGATAGGTGAGAGCGCAATCAACCCAAACGCAACCTTTAAAGGTGTAAATAGCACAATCAAAACAAGCACAAGTGAGCTAAGACAAGATATGTTAAGCTTGCGGTTGGTGAATGGGCCTATCTTAAAGAGTGAATGCTCAGAGCGCATATTGTATGCCTGAACAACCTGCGAAAGCGCGAGGACTATAAATGCCATTGTCTGTCCGCCCTCTAAAACGCCTGTTTTAAGTTCGCCAAATTTAAAGCCTACAAGGGTCAAAAATGCAAACATAAACCCTTGGAGAACAACTCTTATACCAAGTCCATGAGCAAATATTCCTTCGGTCTTGGGACGTGGTTTTTTACTCATAATATCTGCATCCACAGTTTCCATACCAAGCGCAATAGCGGGAAGGCTGTCGGTAACAAGGTTTATCCAAAGAAGCTGCATAGAAAGTAGAGGGGTCTTGTGCCAGAGTAGCATTGCAGTAAATACTGTTATTACTTCACCGATATTTGTACCAAGCAAAAATCCTACAACCTTTTTGATGTTGGCATAAATGCCTCTGCCCTCACGGACTGCTTCTACGATAGTTGCAAAGTTGTCATCGGTTAAGGTCATATCAGCAGCACCTTTTGCAACATCAGTACCTGTAATACCCATTGCACAGCCGATATCTGCGGCCTTAAGAGCAGGAGCATCGTTTACACCGTCGCCAGTCATTGAAACAACCTTGCCACGTCTTTGCCAAGCCTTTACAATGCGTATCTTATTTTCAGGAGATACTCTGGCATAAACGGAGATACTTTCAACTACTTCGTCAAGCTCGCGGTCGTTCATCTTGTCAAGCTCGCTGCCTGTGATTGCACGGTCGCCATCAACCAAAATACCAAGCTCTTTTGCAATTGCCGAAGCCGTAACAATATGGTCACCGGTAATCATTATGGGCTTGATGCCGGCCTCGCGGCAAACAGCAACTGCAGCCTTTGCTTCGGGTCGTGGTGGGTCAATCATACCTACAAGTCCTATAAATGTAAGGCCATTTTCTAACGATTCCGAAGTAACCTCCTCGGGGACTTCTTCAATCTCTTTGTAAGCAACAGCAAGCACACGGAGTGCATCTTTGCTCATATCTTCGGTAAATATCTTTGCCTTATCAATATCGCCAGCTACAGTGCGGTCTGCCAAGACGTCGAATGCACCCTTTACGATAACGATTGTTTTGCCGTCAATCTGGTTTATGGTTGTCATCAGCTTTCGGTCAGAGTCAAAAGGAATTTCTGCAAGACGTGGGTACTTTTGGTTAAGCTCGTCTTTTGGCATACCTGCTTTGTGAGCTGCAAGGACAATAGCGGTTTCGGTGGGGTCACCGATGTGTTGTTCACCATCGTCTGTGAATATTACCGAACCGTCACAGCATAAAGCGGCATACTTTAAAAGATGATTGATTTTTTCGTCATTGTTTTCGCTTAATGAAACAACGGATTCTTCTCCGTCGGCGTAAGCTTTTACAAGAGTCATGCGGTTCTGGGTAAGAGTACCGGTTTTGTCCGAACATATAACCGAAGCACTGCCCAAGGTTTCTACTGCGGGGAGTCTGCGGATAAGCGCGCCTCTTTTAACCATTCGTTCAACACCGATGGAAAGGACAATTGTAACAATAGCAGGAAGACCTTCAGGGATCGCCGAAACTGCCAAAGATACAGCTGTCATAAAGATTTCCAGTGCGGGAATACCGTTTGCAATGCCGACTATAAAGATAATCGCACAAGCGGCAATAGCAAGTATACCTAAGTATTTACCAAGCTGTGCCAGTTTCTTTTGAAGTGGCGTCTGGCCGTCGTTTTCGCTATCCAAAAGATTTGCAATTCTACCCATTTCGGTATCCATACCGGTTGCAGTGACTATTGCAACTGCTGTTCCGTAAGTAATGCTGCAGCCAGAAAATACCATATTGCTGCGGTCGCCTACGGAAGCAGACTCCAAAACTTCTGCATCGGCAAATTTTTCAGAAGGCACCGACTCACCGGTAAGTGCAGATTCTTCGGACTTTAAGCTTGCACTTTTTAGAAGCCTTGCATCAGCCGGTACAAAATCACCCGCTTCAAGCAGAATTATATCCCCGGGAACAAGCTGTGATGCGTCAATTATGCTTTCGGCTCCGTCACGGATAACGCGGGCGTGGGGTGCAGACATATTTTTAAGCGCTTCTAAGGCTTTTTCTGCCTTGCTTTCTTGCAGTACACCCATAATTGCGTTTATAACTACGATAAGAAGTATAAGCGCAGGCTCGAAAAATTCTTTAGGATTTCTTTCAACGCACGCAATAACAAACGATATTGCAGCAGCTGCCAGCAATATAAGAATCATTACGTCGTTAAACTGGTCTAAAAATTTCCTGAATGTTGATTTTGCTTTTTTTTCTTTAAGCTTGTTTTCACCATACTTTTCCAAAAGCTCGCTGGCTTTTGCTGCTGAAAGTCCAACTTCCTGATTGCTACTCAGCAGATTTATGGTTTCCTCTTTTGAATAATGATGATAAAGCAACAAAAATTCCTCCTTTAATATGTTGTTTGTATTTTAATGTAATAAAATTTCACTGAAAAACATATTTTGTCCTATTTAAATTATAATATTCCTATATGTTCAAGTAATATTTTTATACCTATTAAAATCAGGACAATTCCGCCAAAGCACTCGGCTTTTGATTTGTATTTTGCACCGAATCGGTTTCCAATCCAGATCCCTAGTATGGATAAAACAAAGGTAGTAATGCCTATTATACTTACAGCACCTATGATGTTTGCTTGCAAAAATGCAAAAGTTATTCCAACTGCAAGTGCATCTATGCTTGTTGCAATGGCCAGGGGCAGCATCTCAGAAAACTTAAACGAATCATTAAGTTCTTCAGCCTCACCTCGTGATTCTTTTATCATATTAAGGCCGATAAGTGTAAGAAGAGCAAAAGCTATCCAGTGGTCAACACTTGTTATAAGGTTTTGAAAGCGACTGCCAACCCAAAACCCGATAAGAGGCATAAGAGCCTGAAATCCACCAAAATAAAGGCTCGTTACGATTGCTTGCTTAGCATTTAGTTTTTTTACAGAAAGTCCCTTACAAACCGAGACGGCAAAGGCATCTGCAGAAAGACCAATCGCAATCAAAAAAAGTTCCAAAAGCTCCATAATTTAAATTCCTCCAAACAAATTTTTTCACCAGTAAAATAAAAAAAAGACGCAAACCCACCCGCATTTTTGCAGATAAGTCTCGTCAATTAAGAAGATGCCAGGAAAATTCCAGGATGTTGACACCTTCGCACTTTCAGAAAGTACTGACTACTCCCTTATATGTGCATTATACCAAAAAAATTCCAATTTTGCAAGAGTTATTTTGAAAAAATAAAAGAGGCTGATTTTTCAGCCTCTTTATGAGCTTATTTAGAAAGTTTTGTTATGCCATAAACTATAAGAGAAATGGCTGCCATAACAATAAATATGCCAAGCATGCCCATACCCATAAGTTTTAGAGCAATTTCAAGATTTGGTGTCATATCCTATCCTCCCTGATTATTTAATAAGCTGCGGAATAAGATTAAGTATCATACCGCCTGCTAATACAGATGCAATTTGACCTGAGACATTTGCGCCTACAGCATGCATCAGAAGATGGTTTTGTGGGTCTGCCTCAAGCCCAAGTTTTTGGATAACACGGGCCGACATAGGAAATGCCGAAATTCCAGCCGCACCGACCATAGGGTTGATTTTATTCTTTGTAAACAAGTTAAGAAATTTTGCAAAGAATACTCCTGCGACTGAGTCAAACACAAAAGCAACCAGACCAAGACCCATAATGAGAAGTGTATCAATCTTTACAAAATTTTCGGCAACCATACTGAACGAAATGGTAATTCCCAAAAGAAGTGTTACCAGATTTGCCAAAACGTTTTGTGCCGATTCTGAAAGTGAGTTAAGAACTCCGCATTCACGAAGAAGATTACCGAACATAAGGAAGCCAACCAAAGCTACAGAGGTAGGAGCAATAAATCCGGCAATTATTGTAACGATTATAGGGAATGCAATACGAAGGCTCTTTGACACCTTGCCCGGATTGTAGGGCATACGGATTTGCCTCTCTTTTTTGGTGGTTACCGCCTTGATTGCTGACGGCTGAATTATAGGAACAAGTGCCATATATGAGTAAGCCGCAACTGCAATAGGACCAATATATCTGGATTTTAACACCTGTGATACAAGGATTGATGTGGGACCATCTGCTGCTCCAATAATACCGATTGATGCCGCATCTATAATGTCAAAGCCGAGCAAAACTGCAATCGCAACAGTAAAGAAAATACCAAATTGAGCTGCAGCACCAAACAAAAACATCTTGGGATTTGAAAGAAGCGGACCAAAGTCAATCATTGCACCTATACCAATAAACAACAAAAGGGGCATAGCTTCAGATGATTCGATTCCAATTTCATAAAGCCATTGAACAATACCCTGTACTTCGCCGATGCCTTCGATGTTCTGGTTGAGAACCCCCGAAAATGGGAGGTTTACCAGAATAGCTCCAAAGCCCATTGGTAAAAGCAGCGAAGGCTCATAATTTTTTTTGATTGCAAGGTAGATAAGCACTATACCTACAATATACATAACAATTTGTTGCCATGTAACCGCAAAAAAACCGTTTAACAAGAAAGTCATTTAAAAAACACCTCATATGAAATATATGTAAAGTTAATTATTTACAAGTCCATAGGCATTCTAACAAGAATTTAAAAAGTTGTCAAGAGATAATACACGAAAAATGGGTAAAATCGTGTTTTATGAGCAGAATATATAAATAAAGAATATAATTTCAAAGTTTATTGCAGAATTTTACTATAAATTATAAATTTTACAAAAAGTACTTAACTTTAATTAGAAAATATGTTAAAATAAATTTATTATGACATAGCTAGGGGGTATATATATGAGAAAAACCAAAATTGTATGCACAATAGGCCCAGCCTCCAACAATGAGGAAACAATCAAGGGTATGTGCATGGCCGGGATGAATGTTGCCAGATTAAATTTTTCTCATGGGAATCATGAAGAACATAAGAGAAATATTGAACTTATAAAAAAGGTTCGCGACGAGCTTAACCTTCCGATAGCGATTATGCTTGACACCAAAGGTCCTGAATACCGCATAGGTATTTTTGAAAAATCAAAAATATATTTGAATGACGGTGATATATTTACTTTTACAACCGATGATATAATAGGAGACCATACCAAGGTTTCAGTTAGCTACAAGGGACTCCCCGAAGATTTGAATAAGGGTGACAGAATTCTTCTTAATAATGGACTTCTCATATTTGAGGTTATCGAAATAAAAGGAAATGATGTTATCTGCCGTACAATTAGCGGTGGGGAGGTCTCTAATCGGAAAAGTATGAGCTTCCCGAACAAAGTATTAAGGCAGGTCTATCTTTCGGAACAGGACAAAGCGGATATTTTGTTTGGGGTGGAAAATGACGTAGATTTTATTGCTTGTTCTTTTGTGTCGCACCGGCAGGACCTTTTGGATGTAAAGGAGTTTCTTGCTGAAATTAATGCTCCCGACACAAGTCTGATTGCCAAAATTGAAAATCAGGCGGGAATAGATAATATAGAAGAAATTTGCAGTGAATGTTCGGGGATTATGATTGGCAGAGGCGATATGGGCGTCGAAATTGCTTATGAAAAGCTACCTGCTATTCAAAAACACCTTATTACCAAATGTCGTATGCTGGGTAAATGCGTGATTACCGCAACAGAGATGCTTGAATCCATGATACAAAACCCAAGACCAACCAGGGCTGAGATTTCTGACGTGGCAAATGCGGTATACGATGGGTCAAGTGCAGTTATGCTTTCGGGCGAAACTGCTGCCGGTAAATATCCGGTAAAAGCAGTAGAGGCAATGGCAAAAATATCTCTGGAAACAGAACTGAATATACATTACGAAAAGCGGTTTACTAATTATAACTTCAAAATAAAAGATACCATAGATGCAATTTCGCATTCGGCTTGCGGTATGGCTATTGATTTAAACGCCAGTGCGATTGCTATTTGTTCGCATTCCGGGATTACCGCCCGGATGGTGTCAAGATTCAGACCTTCGGTTGATATAGTCGGGCTTACCACAAATGAGAGGGTGTGGAGAAAGCTTGCCCTTTCGTGGGGGGTTACGCCCGTAATGATAGAATCTTATACGTCAACCGAAATACTATTTTATGTAGCAAAAAACACTGTTGCAAAAGAGTTAAATCTAAATAAAGGCAAAAAGATAATCATCACCGGCGGTGCCACAAACGGAAAGTCCGGCAATACTGACCTTATTAAAATAGAGACCATATAATAAAAAACCCGATTGAGCAATGCATACTCAATCGGGTTTTAAATTCAAGATTACTTTTAGTTTTTCTTTGCAGAAAGGATAAGGTTTGTAATAATACCAAGGATAAGCGCACAAGCAATCGATGTGATTGTAACCTTGCCAAAGGTAAGTGTCAGTCCGCCGATACCTGAAATAAGTATTACGCTGACAACGAAGAGATTGCGATTATCTTCAAGGTCAACATACTTAAACATTTTAAGACCGCTTACTGCGATAAATCCATAAAGTGCCATACAAACACCGCCCATAACGCAAGAGGGGATAGAGTTTACAAATGCAACAAATGGTGAAATGAATGATATAATTACAGCACTGATTGCAGCTGCGATAATGGTAACTACTGATGCGTTTGCCGTAATTGCTACACAACCTACAGATTCGCCATAAGTGGTGTTAGGACATCCACCAAAGAACGCGCCTACCATAGAGCCTATACCATCACCGAGGAGTGTACGGTGAAGACCAGGCTCGGTAAGTAAATCTTTTTCGATAATTGAAGAAAAGTTTTTGTGGTCTGCAATATGCTCTGCAAATACAACAAATGCAACCGGGATATATGCAACAGCGATTGTCCCGATGTATGCGGGATTAATTTCGCCTACGCCTTTTAAAGCTGTAATGAATGTAAAATCAGGAACAGAAATAAATGTTTCAAAGTTTACGCCGTTTTCAACCAGGGCCTGGAAAGGTGCATAGCTGATAACCTTAAGAGCATCAATGTTTGCGAGATTCCCGATTGCAGTAAAGATAACTGCACTGACATAGCCAGCGAGGATACCTAAGATGAAAGGAATAAGGCGTGTCATTTTTTTGCCGTATGTGGAGCAGATGGTTGTTACAAAAAGTGTAACAAGACCGCAAAGGAGACATACAAGAGGTGATGCAGCCTGTGCACCTTCAATTAAAACATTACCTTTTGTAATATCACCAACTGCATTACCGGCCAAAGAAAGACCGATAATTGCAACGGTAGGTCCGATAACAATAGCCGGCATCAGCTTGTTTATCCAATTTACACCAACCAGCTTTACAATAATCGCAATAATCACATAAACAAGTCCTGCAAAAATAACGCCAATGATTAGACCAAGATATCCAAGGGACATGGATACTCCGCCTGCAAAGGCAGCAAACATAGAGCCGATAAATGCAAAAGACGAACCTAAAAATACGGGACTCTTTTTCTTGGTAAAGAGAACATAAACGAGTGTTCCCATACCTGCACCCAAAAGTGCTGCAGCAGGGTCCATATTGTTGCCGATAATAACCGGAACAACCAAGGTAGCTGTCATGATTGCAAGTAGCTGCTGGATAGCAAAAATAATAAGCTTTCCAAAGCTTGGCTTGTCTGATACGTTGTAGATTAGTTTCATAAAAAATCTCCTTTTCGTTATTATGTATAAAATAACATTTAAATCAGTATACCATATTGTGAAAAATTTGTAAATAATTTTTGAAAAGTTTGTAAAAATATTTTATTTTGTAAAAAAAGAGGAATATTTACGCAAAAAAACTTGACGTATTTAATTTAATGTGATAAATTATATGTAATTAAATGCGTTTGAGCAGAAACAAGTAGGCACGTGGAAGCCTTGAGAGAGTTGTCGGGTGGTGCGAGACAATGGTGGAAGCGTTTCCGAATACATTCTTGCGAGCAGTGCACCGAACGGATTTTTTTCTCAGTAGGCTGCAACGGGAGTTCCCGTCACAGAACCGAGGTATTTAAAAAGATACCTTTTAAGGCCATTGCCGTGAGACAATGGTGAATTGAGGTGGTACCACGGGTTTTTCCCGTCCTCTGTTTTTTATGAGGACGGGTATTTTTGTATCTGTCCCCCAAAAATAAGTGTGGCGCACAGCCAAAGAAAGGGATGTAAAAAAATGGTATTAAAAATTGGAATGTTAGTGGTATTTTTTGCAATTATGCTGATTGTCGGACTTTATTGCCGTAAGCATTCTACCGACGTGTCCGGGTTTGTTCTTGGGGGCCGCAATGTTGGACCTTGGCTTACTGCCTTTGCATACGGGACATCATACTTTTCGGCAGTAATTTTTGTAGGCTATGCAGGTCAGTTTGGCTGGAAGTTTGGGGTTGCTTCTACCTGGATTGGTGTTGGCAACGCAGTTTTAGGTTCGCTTATGCCATGGATGATTTTGGGCAGACGTACCCGCCTTATGAGTCAACACCTTGAAAGTGCTACAATGCCGGAGTTCTTTGGCAATAGATATAAAAGCCCTACACTTAAAATTGCGGCGTCAGTAATAGTATTTATTTTCCTTATTCCCTATACGGCATCACTTTATAACGGTTTGTCAAGATTGTTTGTCATGGCATTTCCCAATGTGGATTATGCTACATGTGTGATTGTGATGGCTGTACTTACGGGTATATATGTTATTGCAGGCGGTTATATGGCAACTGCTATAAACGATTTTATACAAGGTATAATAATGCTTGTTGGTATTGTATTGGTCATCGCAGCAGTGCTTAACCAAAATGGCGGATTTACAGAAGCTCTCCGAACTCTTGCGGAGGTTGAGGCGGATGGAGCAGCTCCGGGGGCATTCAATTCGTTCTTTGGCCCTGACCCACTTGGCCTTTTGTTTGTAGTGATACTTACATCACTTGGAACATGGGGTCTTCCTCAGATGGTTCAGAAATTTTATGCTATAAAAAGCGAAAAGGATATCAACAAAGGTACTATCATTTCCACAGTATTTGCCCTTATCGTTGCAGGGGGCTGTTACTTCCTGGGTGGTTTTGGAAGACTTATGGATATCGATGTTAATGCTTTGGGCTACGATTCGATTATCCCCGAAATGCTTAACGGTCTTCCTGATGTGCTTATAGGTGTGGTAATTGTACTTGTGCTTTCAGCATCAATGTCTACCCTTTCGTCTCTGGTTCTTACGTCAAGCTCTACCCTTACACTTGACCTTATTAAAGGGCATATTGTAAAGGAGCTTTCTGAGAAAAAACAGGTACTTATAATGAGATTTCTCATTGTAGTATTTATTGTAATTTCGGCATTTATTGCACTCAATAAGGATAAGCTTGGTTACATAGCTGATATGATGGGGATTTCCTGGGGCGCTTTGGCAGGTGCATTTTTAGCTCCGTTTATATATGGTCTTTACTGGAAAAAGGCGACAAAAGCATCGGTTTGGGCAAGCTTTATATTTGGCGCAGGGGTTATGATGCTCAATATGTTTTTCCGCTCTTCGTTCCCTGCCGTTTTACAATCGCCAATTAACTCTGGTGTTATTGTAATGCTTTCGGGGATTGTGATTGTACCCTTGGTAAGTGTAATTACTAAAAAGCCAGATAAAACCGAGGTAGAACATATGTTTGATTGCTACAACCGCGAGGTTGTTGTTTCCACAAAGGAGTCTTTGGGAAATAAATAATATCTTAAAATAAAAGTACTTGATGTTTAGTTAAGGAGAAGAGCTATGCCTATTACAGAAATTTTGCAAAAAAATGCGGATTTTTACCCTAGTGATGTTAGTTTGGTGCAAATAAACCCACAGCTTGAAAGTCAGTCAAGAATGACCTGGAGGGAGTATTCTCTTATTGAAACCAATCCAAACGAGGCTTACCGAAAGGAAATAACCTGGAGCGAATTCAACAAGCGGGCGAATCGTTTTGCTAATTTCCTCCTGACCCGGGGAATAAAAAAAGGCGACAAGGTTGCAATTCTTTTGATGAACTGTATCGAGTGGCTTCCTGTTTATTTTGGGATACTCAAAACAGGTGCGCTTGCAGTACCGCTTAACTATCGCTATGCATCTGATGAAATAAAGTATTGCCTTGAACTTGCGGATGCTGATGCAATCATATTTGGACCTGAATTTACAGGAAGAGTAGAACAGATTTGCAATCGTGTAAAAGGAGTAAAAATCTGGATGTATCATGGCGAAGACTGTCCAACTTTTGCCGAGAGCTATGACAATTTAGTTACATATTGTTCGAGCAAAAGCCCGCAGATAAAGCTATCGGACGAAGATGAAGCAGCGATTTATTTTTCATCAGGCACAACGGGATTTCCAAAAGCCATAATTCATAACCATCAAAGTCTTATGCACGCCGCAATGACCGAGCAAAACCACCACAAGCAGACTAAAGAGGATGTATTCCTTTGTATACCGCCCCTTTATCATACGGGTGCAAAGATGCATTGGTTTGGGAGCTTTTTGGTTGGTGGCAAAGCAGTTATCCTAAAAGGAATTAAGCCCGAATGGATACTTAAAGTAGCATCCGAGGAAGGTTGCTCGATTGTTTGGCTGCTTGTTCCGTGGGCGCAGGATATCCTTGATGCGATTGACCGCGGGGACATTAATCTTGCGGATTATAACCTTGACAAGTGGCGACTTATGCACATAGGCGCTCAACCTGTACCGCCAAGTCTTATCAAACGTTGGAAACAGGTTTTCCCAAATCATAATTATGATACAAACTATGGACTTTCCGAGTCAATAGGGCCGGGATGCGTTCATCTTGGAATGGAAAACGAACATAAAGTTGGTGCAATCGGAAAAGCAGGATTTGGCTGGCAGACAAAAATTGTTGACGAAAACGGAAATGCTGTCAAAAGAGGTGACGTGGGCGAGCTTTTGGTTAAAGGACCGGGCGTCATGACTGCTTACTATAAGGACGAAAAATCAACAAATGCTGTACTTAAGGGCGGATGGCTTTACACCGGTGATATGGCGACCGAGGACGAGGATGGATTTATTTTCCTTGTCGACCGAAAGAAAGATGTAATTATCTCGGGCGGCGAAAATCTTTATCCGGTGCAGATTGAAGATTACCTCAGAAAGAATGACAAAATAAGCGACGTTGCGGTCATCGGACTTCCCGATGCAAGGCTTGGCGAGATTGCAGCGGCAATTATACAGATTAAAGACGGAATGACAGCGACAGAAGAAGAAATCGAGGAATTTTGTCTTGAACTTCCAAGGTACAAACGCCCAAGAAAAATTATTTTTGCTGATGTACCAAGAAACCCAACCGGAAAAATCGAAAAACCAAAACTCAGGGAAATCTACTGCATGGGTAGTGTAGTTGCTCAGCAAAATGAGATTGAATAATTTTGCTGTTAAAATAAATCAGAAAGGAAGCTGCAAAATATGAAAAAATTATTACTGGGAAATGCGGCTGTAGCCCGGGGCGCTTATGAGGCTGGCGTAAATGTTGTTGCATCATACCCAGGCACACCAAGTACAGAAATTACCGAAGAAATTGCGAAATTTGATGAAGTATATTCCGAATGGTCGCCAAATGAAAAGGTTGCGGCAGAGGTTGCAATCGGCGCATCAATAGCAGGTGCAAGAGCAATGAGCTGTATGAAGCACGTTGGTCTTAACGTTATGGCAGACCCGGTGTTTACAGTAAGCTATACCGGCGTAAACGGAGGACTTGTTTTCTGCGTTGCTGACGACCCCGGTATGCACTCGTCACAAAACGAACAGGATTCAAGACACTATGCAAAGGCATCTAAAATAATGATGCTCGAGCCTTCGGACTCGGCTGAATGTAAGGAATTTACAAAGCTTGCATTTAAGCTTTCTGAAGAATTTGATACCCCTGCATTTATAAGACTTTCTACAAGAGTTTCGCACTCGCAGAGCTTGGTTGAACTTAACGAAAGAGAAGATGTAGAAGTAAAGAAATACGAAAAGAACATAAGCAAATACGTTATGATGCCTGCTATGGCAATCAAACGTCACGTTGTTGTTGAAGAACGAATCAAGGCTCTTACCGAACTTGCTGAAACATCAGAACTTAACAGAATTGAAAACAACAAGTCCAAAATAGGCGTTATCTCGGCAGGTATTGCATATGTTTATGCTAAGGAAGCGCTTGGTGACAAAGCAGACTTTTTGAAGCTTGGTATGGTTTATCCTCTTCCAAAGCAAAAGCTCATTGACTTTGTAAATAGTCATGAAAAGGTATATGTAATTGAAGAACTTGACCCGGTAATCGAAAATGAATGTAAGGCACTCGGCCTTAATGTACTGGGCAAGGACCTCTTTACACTTCTTGGTGAATATACCCCGACAATGATAAAATCGGTTGTTTTGGGCGAGAATGCTCCCGAGACAATTGCAATAGACGAAGAACTCCCCATAAGACCCCCCGTTATGTGTGCAGGCTGTCCTCATAGAGGAACATTTTATGTACTTAAAAAGCTTGGCCTTGTTGTTTCGGGTGATATAGGTTGTTATACACTTGGTGCTGCAGCACCGCTTCAGTCTGTTGACACAACAATTTGTATGGGTGCGTCGGTAAGTGCGGCTCATGGTATGGCAAAGGCTCAAGGAGCAGAATTTAACAAAAAATTGGTTTCGGTTATCGGTGACTCTACCTTTATGCATTCAGGTATTACCGGACTTATCGACATTGTCTACAACAAGGGCAACAATACTGTTATTATCCTTGATAACTCAATCACCGGCATGACAGGACATCAGAATAACCCGACAACCGGTTATACAATCAAGGGCGAAGAAACCAAGCAGGTAAACTTAATCGCACTTTGCAAAGCTTGTGGTATTGAGCACGTTACAGTTTGCGACCCATTTGATATAAAGAACTTTGAAAAGGTTGTAAAGCTTGAGATTGAGAGGGAAGAGCCTTCTGTAATTATCGCTCAAAGACCTTGTGCGCTCTTAAAAACAGTTAAGTACACAGGTCACTGTACTATCGGTGAAAATTGCAAAAACTGCAAAATGTGTATGAAACTTGGATGCCCTGCAATTTCGGTTGTAGATGATAAAGTGGTAATTGATAACACTCAGTGTAACGGCTGTGGTCTTTGCATCAATGTTTGTCCCTTTGCGGCAATAAAAAAGGAGGAGAACTGATATGTCAAATGATACAAAAAAGATAATGATTGTTGGTGTAGGCGGTCAGGGAACTCTTCTTGCAAGCAGAATACTTGGTAATGTTGCAATTGGTGAGGGCTATGACGTAAAGGTTTCGGAGGTCCATGGTATGAGTCAGCGTGGTGGAAGCGTTGTAACTTATGTAAAGTATGGCAAAAAGGTGTATTCGCCTATCATTGACCGTGGCGAAGCAGATACTATCCTTGCGTTTGAACTTTTAGAGGCCGAGCGTGCACTTCCTTACCTTAAAAAAGGCGGGAAGATGATAGTAAATTCGCAAAAGATCAATCCTATGCCGGTTATCACAGGAAACGCTTCATATCCCGCTGATATTGATAAAAAGCTAAGTGAGTTAGTTGACACTACCGTAGTTGATGCGCTTAGCTTGGCAAAAGAAGCAGGAAACATCAAATCGGTAAACGTTGTACTTATAGGGGTCTTGGCAAAAACGACAAACATCCAATACGAAAAATGGATTGAAACTATAAAAACTACCGTACCGCCAAAGTTTATGGAAGTAAACCTTAAGGCGTTTGACTTAGGTTACAATTTATAGAAATATTTTTAAAATTTTAAGAGAGGTGACAAAAATGGCTTATTGGCAGCCGGAAGTAGAAACTATGCCACGTGAAGAGCTTCGCAGGCTTCAAAGTGAAAGGCTCTGTTGGCAGGTTAAAAGAATGTACGAAAATGTAGAGCTTTTCAGAAAGAGAATGGACGAATTGGGCCTTACGCCTGATGACGTAAAATCCGTTGATGACCTTTCAAAACTACCATTTTCCTACAAGCAGGATTTGAGAGACTACTATCCTTACGGCCTTTTTGCAGTGCCTATGAAGGATATAAGGCGAGTTCACGCATCGTCAGGCACAACAGGCAAACAGATTGTTGTTGGTTATACCGACAATGATTTAGAGATGTGGGCAGATTGCTTTGCAAGAATGCTTATCGGTGTTGGCGCTGATGAGAATTCCTTTGTCCATGTAGGCTATGGTCTTGGACTTTTCACAGGCGGCTTCGGTGCTCATGACGGAGCGGTAAGAATAGGGGCAACTGCAATACCGATTTCGGCAGGCAATACGCAAAGACAAATCCAGACAATGATTGATTTTGGTTCAACAGTTCTTTGCTGCACGCCGTCTTATGCGATGTACCTTGGCGAAACCATCGAAGAGATGGGCCTTAAGGATCAGCTTAAGCTTAAAGCAGGTATTTTTGGTGCTGAACCCTGGACCGAAGAAATGCGTGCACAGATTGAAGAAAAGCTTGGTCTCAAAGCTTATGATATTTACGGTCTTTCCGAGATTATGGGACCCGGTGTTTCTTACGAATGTGAGTATCAGTGCGGTATGCACGTATGCGAGGACCATTTTATTCCCGAAATTATCGACCCTGATACCGGAGAAGTTCTTCCTGAGGGCGAATGGGGCGAGCTTGTATTTACTACAATCACCAAAGAGGGTTTCCCGCTTATAAGATATCGTACACGCGATATTTGCTCGCTTAACTACGAAAAATGTAAGTGCGGCAGAACCCATGTAAGAATGAATAAGCCTCAAGGAAGAACCGACGATATGCTGATTATCCGTGGTGTAAATGTATTCCCGTCACAGATTGAAGAAGTACTTCTTAAAGTCGGCGGTGATATTACACCAAATTATCAGATAATCGTTGACAGAGAGAATAACACCGATACCTTCCAGGTAAATGTGGAAATGAGCGAGGAGCTTTTCTCGGATGGAATACGTGCAATTCAAAGTGTTGAAAAACAGATTTCTGAAAAACTCCGGAGTATGCTTGGCATAGGACCAAAGGTGAGCCTTGTAAACCCCAAGTCAATAGAACGCAGCGAAGGTAAAGCGAAGCGTGTTATTGACAAACGTAAACTAAAATAAGAAAGGGTGGGTTATATGTATATAAAACAGCTTTCAATTTTTGTAGAAAACAAAGTAGGCAGACTGCAGTCCATAATAGATGCTTTAGGCGACAGCAACATAAATATCAGTGCATTATCCATTGCTGACACTCAGGATTTTGGTGTGCTTCGTATTATTGTTGATGATTACCAAAAAGCGAAACTGGTGCTTAAAGGTATGGGCGTCGTTTCCAAAACCACTGACGTAATTGCGGTATATATCGACGACCGCTCAGGCGGACTTGCTTCGGTTTTGAAAATCGTTTCTGAGGCAGGTATCAGTATCGAATATATGTATGCATTCCTTGGCCGAACCGAAGGTAAGGCTCTTATGGTCTTAAAGGCAGATGATGAAGAAATGGCGGCGAATGTTCTTATTCAAAAGGGCATCACACTTGCAAAGCAGGACGAAATCTAAAATTAAATACCAATCAAAAAGCTGAGGCATTTGCCTCGGCTTTTTTCTTTGACTAATTTTTTCCGTTTATGTCAATAATATTTTTGGAGGTGCTTTAGATGAAAGTTACGAGATTTGTAAACGGAAATAAGGTAGAAAAACCATTGGACCGCGAAATTAAGGTTAGAAATGAAATAGTACAAAATGCAATCGAAAAGGTAAACAGACGTATTTTGGATAACATGAATTTTGAGTCTGACTTTGTGGAGCAGAACCTATATGAATAAAAAAGCAGCAATATATATAAGGGTTTCTACTGATGCACAGCGTGAAGAGGGGTATTCTATCGAGGCTCAAAAGGAGATGCTTACGGCTTACTGCATTTCAAAGGGAATAAAAAATTACGAATATTACATTGATGGTGGGTTTAGCGGCAGCAATATCGAAAGGCCCGAGCTTAAAAGACTGATAGACGATATAAAGGCAAAAAAAATAAGCATGGTTTTGGTCTATAAGCTGGACAGACTTTCCCGAAGCCAAAAAGACACTTTGTTTTTGATTGAGGATGTCTTTAACCCGAACAATGTGGATTTTGTTTCTTTAAACGAAAGTATGGATACTTCGACACCTTTGGGTCGCCTTATGCTTGGTATACTTTCGGCATTTGCTCAGCTTGAACGCGAAAATATCCGCGAGCGTACAAGCATGGGCATGAAAGAACGTGTTAAAAACGGATACTGGATGGGTGGAGGAAAAGTGCCTTTTGGGTATGATTACGACCAAAAGGAAGGTATTCTGGTGCCCAATAGTGATGCCGAAACTGTGCGAAAAGTGTACGAGCTTTATTTAAATGGTTATTCGACAAATGCTATAGCAAGAATACTTAATCTAAAGTACGAGCGCTTGGCAAGACAGATTTTGACCCGCAAAACCAATGCGGGTTTTATTATTTATAATGGCGAAGAGTTTTTAGGCAGGCACAAGCCGATTGTCAGCCTAGAAACATACGAAAAAGCAATGAAAATGATGCACGAAAGGTCGGACCGAAGACTGAAGGATGCTGGGTATCTCTTTACGGGACTTGTAAAATGCGGATATTGCGGGGCAAAAATGCGGTATCAGAAGTGGGGTAAAAATGGCTACAAACTGGTATGCTATTCCAAAGATAAAAGCAAGCCCCATATGGTAAAAGACCCTGATTGCCCCAGCACTGGGGTATGGGCAGACGAACTGGAGGAAATTGTTATTTCGGACTTGTTTTCTATTGGCTTTGAAAACAAGGTAAAAAAATCAAATGACGAAAAAGACATAAGCCAGATTATGAAGGCAAACGAAAAACGACTGACAGACAAGCTAAAACGATTATATTCCCTTTATGCCGAAGGAGACGACGATGCACTACTTGAAACCATAGCTGAAGTAAAAAAGAGCCTTAAAGAAACCCGTGAGCAAATCGAGAAAGAAGCTAAACAAAAAGAGATAAGCAAAAAAAGTAAGGAACTTAAAACTCGCCTTGAAACGCTTCCTGATGCGTGGGAGTATATGACCAGGGAAGAACAAAGAAGTATCATAGCTGACTGCGTTTCGGAAATTGTTGCAACCGAGAATGATGCAAAGATTTATTACAAGTTTATGTAATTTCACCAAAGGACATTCATCGGCACGGCGTACGTCGAAAATTTTACGCCGTGGGATGTGTCAAAGTTGTCAAGAGCCTTAATAAGACCAATGCAACCTACCTGAAATAAATCGTCAACATTTTCGTTTCTGTTTGAAAATCTTTGAAGAACGCTTAGGACAAGTCTTAAATTGCCGCATATAAATTCCTGTCTTGCCAAAGTATCGCCTTTTTGTATTTTCTCAAAAAGGGCAATTTTTTCACTTTCGGTAAGGGTGGGAAGTTTTGAAGTGTTTACTCCTGATATATCAACTTTGTTAATCAAAGACAGCAGCTCCTCTCAAAATTTTTTCATATGATATTATCTCACAAAGCATCAAAACATATACCGAAAATTTTCTTAATATGGGTAAAAAAGCCTATATTCATATGAATAAAAATTTTTGCATATGGTTTAGGTACAAAGGAGGTGTTTTTTTGGTTTTAAGTGTAAACGACCTTAAATCAAAAGAGGTGATAAATGTATCGGATGGCGCAAGGCTTGGGTTTGTGTCGGATGTAGAGATTGACCTTGAAACTGGACGGGTAATTTCGCTTTTGGTGCCGGGTTCGTATCGGCTTATGGGCTTTTTAGGAAGAGATGAAGATACCGTAATCAGATGGGAAAATATCAAAAAAATAGGTGATGATATAATAATTATTGACAATATCAACTAAATTTTTTAAAAAATCGACTTTATTTGCCTAATGGACTTGCAAAACAATGGTTAAAATGATATAATGAAATGAATAATAAAGATTTAATTATTTTTCAAACGAAAAGGCTGTGTCGATTTTATGAATAATACCCTTTTGACAGATTTTTACGAGATAACTATGGCAAACGGATATTTTAAAAATAATATGCACAATCAGATTGCCTATTTTGATATGTTTTTCCGCAAAATCCCGGATAATGCCGGGTTTGCCATTATGGCAGGGGTTGAACAAGTCATTGAATATCTCAACGAACTTAAATTCGAAGACGAAGATATCGAGTTTCTTCGGGGTAAAGGGATATTCGACGAGGCCTTTTTAGATTACCTTAAAAATTTCAAGTTCGAATGTGATGTTTGGGCAATACCCGAGGGTACACCTATTTTCCCAAACGAACCAATCCTCACGGTAAGAGGTCCGCTTATTCAGGCACAGTTTATCGAGACCATGATTTTGCTTTCGATAAATCATCAAAGTCTTATCGCAACAAAATCCAACCGAATTGTAAGAGCAGCAGAAGGTAGACCTGTTTTAGAGTTTGGGTCAAGACGTGCCCAAGGGTCAACTGGCGCAATATTGGGCGCAAGAGCGTCATATATTGGCGGTGCGTCAGGTACTGCTTGTACCATTACGGATAAACTCTACGGTGTGCCGGCTCTTGGCACAATGGCGCACAGTTGGATTCAGTCTTTTGACAGTGAGTACGAGGCATTTCGCTCATATGCTCTTGCTTATCCCGAAAGCTGCACTTTTTTGGTAGATACTTATAATGTTTTAAAATCCGGTGTTCCCAATGCTATTAGGGTGTTTGACGAGGTTTTAAAGCCTATGGGAATAAGACCAAAGGGCATAAGAATAGACAGTGGCGACATAACCTATCTTACAAAACAAGCACGAAAAATGCTTGATGCTGCAGGGTATGATGATGTAGGGATAGTTGTATCTAACTCACTTGACGAGCATATAATACGTGATATTTTAAGACAAGGTGCATGTATAGATTCCTTTGGTGTTGGCGAAAGACTTATAACCTCAAAATCCGAACCGGTCTTTGGTGGTGTTTACAAGCTTGTGGCAGTCGAAAAGGACGGCCAGTTGATTCCCAAAATCAAAGTCAGCGAGAATGTTGCAAAAATTACAAACCCTTGCTTTAAAAAGGTATATAGGCTTTTTTCAAAGGATACAGGCAAGGCGATTGCTGACGTAATTACCTTAGCAGAAGAAAATATCGATAATTCAAAACCATACGAAATTTTTGACCCCGAGCACACCTGGAAGCGAAAAACAATAACTGATTTTGAAGCGGTAGAGCTTATGGTTCCTGTATTTAAAAACGGCGATTGTGTATATAAGTCGCCCACACTTAAAGAGATACGCGACTACTGCGAAGATCAGGTTGGTAAAATCTGGGACGAGGTAAAGCGCTTTGAAAACCCTCATGAATATTATGTGGACCTTTCTCAAAAGCTTTGGGATATAAAATATAAGCTTTTATCCGAGCATAAATAACTGTTAAAAATGCCTTTTTCAAGAAAAGGGTCACAACATATATAAATCAATCAAAGGAGAAAACATATGAAATCATCAATTGAATCCTACAATCTGGGAAGGCTTGGCGTTATCGGTATGTCCGGCTGTGAAAGTTTTTGCGAAAAGGTTGACTATTATCTTAAAACCTTTAATGCCGACGACGTAAATAATTTGGGGACATTTCTGCTTCCTATAAAAATTTCAAGATTCGGCACAGGCGAAGCAAAGGCGGCGCTTTTACATTCGGCAAGAACTTATGATGTTTATATCGTGGTTGATTGCTTTAACTATGGCGAAACCTACAAAATGTACGGAACTGATGTGCCGATGAGCCCGGATGACCATTATCAGGATTTAAAGCGAGCAATTTCTGCAATTGGCGGCAAAGCAAAGCGCATTACAGTTATTATGCCTATGCTTTACGAGGGACGTCAGCACAAACGTTCTTCACGTGAATCTTTGGACTGCGCAATGGCACTTCAGGAGCTTTGCAATATCGGTGTTGACAATATCATTACCTTTGATGCCCATGACCCCAGAGTTCAAAACTCTGTGCCGCTTAAAGGCTTTGAAAATGTTATGCCTACATATCAGATGATAAAGGCTTGCCTTAAGTATGACAAGGAAGTTATACTGGATAAAGAAAATACACTCATTATCTCTCCTGATGAAGGTGCTATGACAAGATGTATGTATTACTCGTCTGTTCTTGGAATGGACCTTGGTATGTTCTATAAGCGCCGTGATTACTCAAAAGTAATAAATGGCAAAAACCCCATTGTTGCTCACGAATTCCTAGGTAGGGACATTGACGGAAAAAATGTTATAGTTGTTGATGATATGATTTCTTCCGGTGACTCTATGATAGATGTAGCAAGAGAGCTTAAAAAGCGCAAGGCTTCACGTGTGTTTGTGTTTTCTACCTTTGGTCTTTTCACCGAAGGCTTTGAAAGATTTGATAAGGCCTACGAAGAAGGACTTATCGAAGGTGTATTTACCACAAACCTGATTTATTCAAAACCCGAGCTTCTGACAAAGAAATGGTATCATCAGGTTGATATGAGTAAGTATATTGCACTTTTAATAAGCGAGCTTAATGCCGAACATTCAATCAGCGAGCTTCTTAATCCTATCAAGCGCATTGAAAAGATTTTAGATAAGTACAAGAATATGTAGGCCTCTTCGATTTTGGCATATATGTGTACTAAAAGAGGAGTAAAAAATGGTTAGACTTCAAAAATATCTGGCAGATTCTGGGGTTGCATCAAGACGGGCATCCGAAAAACTTATCGCAAGCGGAAGAGTCATGGTTAATGGCGAAATTGTCCGCGAAATGGGCATTTTGGTTGACGAAAATTATGATGTAGTTACCTTTGACGGCGAGATTGTAAAGAATAATGCCAAAAAAGAATATATAATGCTCAATAAGCCGGTAGGCTTCATTACAACCGTGAGTGACGACAAGGATAGGCCCACTGTTATGGAGCTTGTTTCGGATATTTCCACCCGTATTTATCCGGTTGGAAGACTTGACTATGACACAGAGGGGCTTTTGCTGCTTACCAACGACGGCGACTTAACTTATCGTATCACCCACCCAAAGCATGACATAGCAAAAACCTATGTTGCCGAGGTTACAGGTGATGTATCCATGGATACAATCAATCAGTTAAGACGCGGAGTTGTGATTGATGGAAGAAAAACAAGTCCTGCAGAAGTTGAAGTAATCGGTGCTACCCAGTACGGAACAAAGATTGAAATTACCATTCACGAGGGGCGAAACCGTCAGGTACGTAAAATGTTTGAAGCCTTAGGCTGCATTGTAAAGCGCTTAAGACGAACCAAGGAAGCGGGCCTTAATCTTGGACATCTCCCTCTTGGCAAATGGCGAAAGCTCAGCGAATCCGAAGTTAATATGCTTAAAAAAATTGAAGCTGCAAACGGTAAACGTCTGCAAGGAGTACCCGCATCTATGAAAGTATATTCAAGGAATTCAAACAGAAAATCACCTGCAAGGGGCGTGGGTAAGAAAAATGAACGAAAAGGCTGATGTAATTGTAATCGGTGGTGGTGCTGCTGGAATGATGGCGGCAGGAACTGCAGCTCTTCGAGGTAGATCTGTACTTCTTATAGAAAAAAATCATTTATTGGGCAAAAAAATGCTCATAACAGGAAAAGGCAGATGCAACATCACCAATGCCTGCGAGGATGTGGAAACGCTTCTTGAAAATGTTACAGTAAACCGTAATTTTTTGTATAGTGCTTTTTACGGGTTTACCAATGATGATACAATAAAATTTTTTAATAATCTTGGCGTTGAAACCAAAATTGAACGGGGAAACAGAGTTTTCCCCGTTTCTGATAAAAGCAAGACAGTGGTTGATGCTTTGGCGGACTTTGTAAAAAAAAGCGGCGCAAAAATCATTACTGATATGGTAGAAGAAGTGCTTGTTGAGGATGGTAAAGTCATTGGCGTCAAAACAGAAAAACATGGTGAGATATTTTCCTCATCGGTAATTGTGGCTACCGGCGGTGCATCGTATCAGGGAACCGGCTCGACGGGGGACGGATATAAATGGGCAAAGGATTTAGGCCACACAATATCCGCGATTACCCCATCTCTTGTGCCGATTGAGGTCGAGGAAAGATGGGCATATGACCTTATGGGACTCTCGCTTAAAAATATTGAGATTACCATACTTAACGAAAAGAACAAAAAGGTTTATACCGACTTTGGCGAAATGATGTTTGCACATTTTGGCCTTACCGGTCCGGTTATCTTGAGCGCTTCTGCCCATATGCGACCTATGAAAGAGGGTAAGTGGCGCATCCGTTTAGACTTAAAGCCTGCACTTGACGAAAAGACTTTGGATGCAAGGATACTCAGGGACTTTGAAAAGTTCCGAAACCGTGATTTTGTAAACAGTCTTGACGAACTCATTCCAAAAGGTCTTATTGATATTGTAGTCAGCCTTTCGGGGATTGACCCAAGGAAAAAGGTCAATTCAGTCACCAAGGAGGAGAGAGGAAAGCTTATTTCAATGCTTAAAGGTATTGAATTTAATGTTAAAAACTTCTGCCCGATAGAGCAGGCAATAATAACCTCGGGCGGCATTTCGGTAAAGGAAATTGACCCCTCTACAATGGAGTCAAAAAAGGTTAGCGGACTTTATTTTGCAGGTGAAATTATTGACGTTGATGCCTATACCGGCGGCTTTAATTTGCAGATTGCGTTTTCGACCGGAAAGCTTGCCGGAGAAAATTGTTGATATAGTCCATTTTTTGTAAAAAAAATTACATTTTTTGCAAAAATTTATTGCAAGCAGCCATTTTTCGTGATATAATTACAAAATAAGTTTATAAATCGTTTAGGAGATGATTATAGTGAGTATCAAAAATGCATATGTGCAGAGAGTTTATGAAGGAGTGGAAAAGCGTAACCCGGGCGAAAAAGAATTTTTGCAGGCTGTTTACGAGGTTTTGGAATCACTTGAACCTGTTATCGAGCAACACCCCGAGTACGAAGCTGCAGGCCTTCTTGAAAGATTGGTTGAACCTGAAAGGGTTATCACTTTCCGCGTTCCGTGGGTTGATGATAATGGCAAAGTTCAGGTAAACCGTGGCTACAGAGTTCAGTTTAACAGTGCAATCGGTCCATACAAGGGCGGACTCAGATTTGCTCCTAATGTTTACATAGGAATTATTAAGTTCTTAGGCTTTGAACAGATTTTCAAAAATTCACTTACCGGTCTTCCTATCGGCGGCGGTAAGGGCGGTGCTGACTTTGACCCCAACGGTAAGTCTGATGCAGAAATTATGCGTTTCTGTCAGTCATTTATGACCGAGCTTTATCGTCATATCGGTGCAAATACTGACGTTCCAGCAGGTGACCTTGGTGTTGGTGCAAGAGAAATCGGCTACCTCTTTGGTCAGTACAAAAGACTTAAGGATGTATACGAAGGCGTACTTACAGGTAAGGGTATTCCCTACGGCGGCTTAAATGGCAGAACCGAAGCTACAGGCTATGGTATAGTATTCTTTGCAAGAGAAATGCTCAAGCGCTTTGGCGAAGAGCTTAAGGGTAAAGAAGTTGTTGTTTCTGGCTTTGGTAACGTATCTTGGGGTACAGTTCAAAAGCTTAACCAGCTTGGTGCAAAGGTTGTTACAATTTCGGGTCCTGATGGCTACATTTATGATCCTGACGGAGTAACAGCAGGCGAAAAGGAAGATTTCCTTCTCGAGCTTCGTGCATCTGGTAAGAATATCTGCGCACCTTATGCAGAAAAATTCCCGAATGCTAAATTCTTCCCCGGCGAAAAGCCCTGGGGCGTTAAGGCTGACCTTTACATTCCTTGCGCAACTCAGAACGAGATTGGTATGGAAGAAGCAAAAGCTATGGTTGCTGCAGGCTGCAAGTTCCTTTGCGAAGGTTCAAATATGCCTACAACAAACGAGGCTGTTGCATACCTTCGCGAAAACGGCGTTGTAATCGGCCCGGCAAAAGCTGCAAACGCAGGTGGCGTTGCTTGTTCTTGTATCGAAATGGGTCAGAATGCAGGTCATACAGTATTTGCCCCTGACCAGGTTTACGCACAGCTTGAAAACATCATGATTAATATCCATGACAGTGCTGCGGCTGCTGCAGAAAAGTACGGCTTTGGCTACAACCTTGTTGCAGGTGCAAACATTGCAGGCTTTGAAAAGATTGCAAATGCTATGATGGCACAGGGTATTGTTTAATAAGTTACTAAAACATATTCTAACGGGCAGATATTATTTCTGCCCGTTTGTAATATACTTCAACAAAAAAGGAGAAAGCTATGGAAAAAAAGAGAGTTAAGGTACTGATTAATGGTGCAGAATATACGTTAGTTACTGCAGAGCCTGCTGAATATGTGCAGCGGGTAGCAGTAAGAGTTGACAGGACTCTTTCGGAGATTGCTCTGGAGAATAAACGGCTCAGCACTGCTATGCTTGCCATGCTTACATCCATAAATCTTGCTGATGAGCTTACAAAAATCGGAGATGAAGCCGAAGAATTAAAAAAACAGCTTGATGAGTACGTTAAAAAAGAAATACAAATGTCTGCTCAGCTTGAAGAAAAATCCATGCGAATTGAGGCTTTGGAAAAAAAGGTGCAGGAACTACAGATTGAGCTTGCAAAGAGTAATGCCCGCTCAGGTTATTAAAAAGGACTGATATTTTTATGAAAAAGATGGAACTACTTGCTCCGGCGGGGAATTTTGACTGTCTTAAAGCAGCGGTACAAAGCGGTGCAGATGCTGTATATTTGTCAGGAAAGGCTTTTGGAGCAAGAAGTTATGCTGATAACTTTGATAATTGCGAGCTTGAAAAAGCGGTGGATTACTGTCACTTAAGGGGCGCAAAAGTTTATGTAACAGTAAACACATTGGTATCTGATGTCGAGCTTGATAGTGTATGTCAGTATCTTTGTTTTTTGAGCAAGATAGGAGTAGACGCAATCATTGTTCAGGATCTTGGAATAGTAAAAATTGCAAAAGAGATAGTCCCAAATCTCCCGATACATGCAAGTACACAGATGTCTGTTCATAACAGTCAAGGGGTAAAAATGCTTGAAAAACTGGGCATGAAGCGGATTGTTCTGGCACGCGAAACGTCAATTGCAGATATAAAAAAAATATCAGAAAACACAAATGCCGAGCTTGAAATATTTGGGCACGGCGCACTTTGTATGTCTTATTCGGGACAATGCCTGATGAGCAGCATTATAGGTAGTCGCTCGGGAAACCGTGGCAAGTGCGCGCAGCCTTGCAGACTGCCTTATTCGTATGCCAACAAATCAGAAAAGAAATTTTATATGAGTCTTAAGGATTTGTCATCTCTTGCTCATATAAAGGATTTGCAAGCTAGCGGTGTCGCATCACTGAAAATAGAAGGCAGAATGAAGGGTGGGGCATATGTTGCAGCTGTTGTCGGGGTTTACCGAAAATATATAGATAATCCCTCTGAAATATCTAAATCGGATCTTGAACTACTTAATAAGGTGTTTAACCGTGGCGGACTTACGGATGGATACTTGACGGGAGAAAAAGGTCCAGATATGTTTGCGTTTGATAAGCCTGACAACCCATACCTTAAAGGCTCAAACGAACTTGAAACAAGCCTTTTAAATGGATTAAAAAACGAAAACAGAAAGAGATTACTTGAATGTAATATAGAAATAAGAATAGGAGAACCCCCAAAAGTTTCTTTGGGGAATGAACTCCTCTGGATAGATTATGTAGGCGAAAGCATAGCTGAAATAGCAGAAAATATCTCCTTAGACCGCGAGAACGTAAGGCTGCGCTTTGGTAAAACCGGCGGAACACCTTTTGAGTTTTCTAGGATATCGGTTAACTTAGATGAAAATGTATTCTTGAGCGCCGGAGAGATTAATAAACTTAGAAGAAATGCCTTGGAACTTTTTGAAAAAGAGTATTTAAAACTATTTAAGAGAGAAGAACAGAGTGTCAATCAGATTTCAAACCTGACAAACTCGGGCAAAACTTTTGAAGGTGGTTATGTTTGCGAAATTACTGCCAAAGAGCAATTTCTGGCAGTTAAGGATTTTGAGTATAAGTTGTTTTATGTACCACTTGATCTGCTTAAAAAATCTTTTGAAACGTTTAAAGACTTCAAAAATAAAATTGTAATCGTACCCCCGGCAATTGTGTCCGAGGGGGATTTAAAAGATACATTTAAAGATATAGAAAACCTTATTGATAGTGGTTTTTATGGGATACTTGCCCATAATATCAGCTTTTTTGAGCATTTTAAAGTAAAGAAGGTATTTGGAGGTTTCAGACTTAATATTTTTAACAGTCATTCTTTAGAATTTTGTAAGGATTACGGGTTTGAGGCAGTTGAGCTTTCCCCTGAGCTTAGCTTAAAGCAAATGAAAAATCTTACAAAAAATTTATCCACACAGGTTATGGTTTATGGCAGACTTCCGCTTATGGTTACAGAAAACTGCGTGGTTAAAAATATGGGTGGTTGCCCTTGTAGCGGCATAGCATATATAACTGACAGGATTGGTATGCAGTTTCCTATCGTGCGCGATGGTGACTCTTGCAGGAATGTTATTCTTAACTGTAAGAAGACATTTTGCGGGTTTGATATAGATAAAATCCAAAATGCAGGGATTAGTTATTTCAGGGTTTATTTTACCGACGAAAGTCCTGAGGAATGTAAGAAAATAACCGAAACGTTCTTACATTCAGGCGAGTATAGACCTGTGGACTATACAAACGGACATTTTTCAAAAGGTGTGCTATAAAAATTACGGAGGAGCAATCTATGAACAACCTTACAAAGGGAGATAAAATTATTGTTGCCGCTGTGCTAAGTTTAGCGCTGTTTGTATATGTCATTTTTACTTTCTATATTACCGCTGGTGCTCCGGATGAAGTCCAGATTTTTGTTGACGGAAAGCTTTATGCTTCATATAGCCTTCAAAATTTTAAAGAAGAAAAGAACGTAGAGATAAAATCCGAGTTTGGTACAAATGTGCTTAAAATTTCTAATGACGGTGCCGAGATGCTTAGTGCTTCCTGCCCTGACAAACGTGACGTCATGGACGGGAAAATTACAAAATCCGGCCAGACCATTATTTGTATGCCAAACAGAGTTATGGTAAAACTTTTGGGGAATAATGATGAAGTGGACAGGGTGACTTATTGATGAAAAATTCATATACACCAAAAAAAATAGGGATTATGGCGGTGTTTGTGTCTGTTGGATTTATTCTCCAGTACGTAGAAAGCCGCATTCTGATTACCGCTATACCGGGCGGAAAGCTTGGTCTTGCCAATGCTGTATCGATAATCAATATTTTTATGTTTGGTGGCAAAAATGCTCTAGTGATTGCATTTTTTCGCAGCGTACTTACGTCACTTGTGGCAAGTGGGGCAGCGGCTTTGCCTTACGGGCTATCGGGCGCGGTTTTTTCGGTTGTAGCTATGGCTTTTGTAAGAAAATATTTTTATCCTAAAGTCAGCATAATAGGTATGAGTATAGTAGGTGCTGCGGTCCATAATACCGTTCAGCTTTTGGTAGCCTTTTGGCAGTACGGCTCGCCTTACGTTTTTTCGTATTTGCCGGGACTTATGGTTATGGCGGTAGCATCCGGTTTTGTTACCGGATATACGGCAAAGGTGATTAGCAAGCGAGCGCTTAAAATCGGAGGTGTGTAAATGAAAAAGATTATTTTAGCATCAAATTCGCCAAGACGAAAAGAACTTCTCGCAAGCATTGGTTTAAAATTTGAAGTGATTCCGGATAATACACCCGAGGAGGCTTGCGAGAGCCTTACTCCAGAGGAAACAGTTATCTACCTGGCAAAATTCAAAGGCGATAATGTTTGTGAAAAACTCGAAGATAATGAACCTTGTTTAGTGATTTCGGCTGATACCGTTGTTGCTGTTGATAATAAAATACTTGGGAAACCAAAGACAAAGGATGAAGCCTTCGAAATGCTTAAACTTTTAAGCGGAAGACACCACTTTGTTTATACAGGGGTATATATCAGAGAAAATAATTCAAAAAAATCAGTAATATTTTACGAAAAAACAAAGGTGCAATTTAAAAGCCTTGACATAAAAGAGATTTACGATTATATTAATACTGGGGAGCCTATGGACAAAGCAGGTGCCTATGGAATTCAGTCGCTTGGTTCACTGTTTGTCGAAAAAATAGATGGTGACTATTTTAACGTAGTGGGACTTCCTGTTTGTGCTTTAGCTAAATCCTTAAAAAAAGAATTTGGCATAGAATTTTTCAACCCAGATAACTAAAAATTAAAAAGAAAGAGAGAATATCTATGATTATCAATGAAATCGGAATTGATCTTGGAACATCCAATACTATAATTTATCTTAAAGGAAAAGGTATTGTAGTAAATGAGCCTACTGTAGTTGCTGTAAGTAAGGCAAACGGAAAGATTCTTGCAAGAGGTAAAGAAGCCGGTGAAATGCTGGGCAGAACCCCTGTTGATATCAGAGCAATAACCCCTATAAAAGACGGTGTTATTGCAAATTTTGATATAACAGTGGCACTTCTTAGATATTTTATTAAAAAGGCAATAGGCTCATCTTTTTTAAAGCCAAAGGCGGTTGTTTGTATTCCATCACACATAACCGACGTTGAAAAGCGAGCAGTACGTGATGCGGTAATTGCGTCAGGCGTTAAAGAGGTTCACCTTGTAGAGAAATGTATGGCTGCTGCAATTGGCGCAGGTATCGAAGTAAACAGGCCCATAGGCTCGATGGTAGTTGATATCGGTGGCGGAACAACAGAAATTGCAGTAGTGTCTTTGGGTGGTGTGGTTGTAACACAAAGCATAAATGTTGCAGGACATACTCTTGACAATGACATTATTCAGTACTTAAAGAAAAATCACAATCTTGTGATTGGCGAAATAACAGCCGAAGAGATTAAAAAAGAGATAGGCTCTGCTTGTCCGCTTAAGGATGAGCTTTCGATGAACATTAAAGGTAGAGACTTGGTTTCAGGTCTTCCGAAAACTATCAGTATAAATTCAGCGGATATTCGCGAAGCTTTTCAGGAAAGCCTTTCCACAATTATTGATGGAATTAAGTCTGTACTTGAAAAAACACCACCCGAACTTGCAGCGGATATCTTTGATTCAGGCATTGTTATGACAGGTGGCGGCTCTACACTAAAAGGTCTTGGCAAACTTATAAGTGTACATACCGAGATTCCGATTTTTATTGCAGAATCTCCATCGGAGTGTGTTGCGATAGGTGCAGGTAAAGCCCTTGATGAAATGAAGACACTTAAAACTGTTCTTAACTAAAATTACTGGTTAATACTAAGAGAAAGGAGGAACGGTTGTTTTGCGGAATATATTTAAAAACAAAGCCACAGCTTGGTTTATAATAACAATTTTAATACTTAGCATAGCCATAGGTGCTTTGAATGCAACAAAGTCTGAAATCAGTTTTGCCGAAAATGTCTTAGAAACAATTGTTACTCCTGTTCAAAAAGTTATTACATCTGCCCAAAACGGTGTTTCTGACTTTTTTGGATATTTTTCCAGCAAAGAAAAAATGCATAATGAAATTGATGCATTAAAAGAAGAAAATGCCAAATTAAAAGAACAAATAGCAAAAAATGAGACTTCTCATATCGAAAATGAAGAACTCAGGAAGCTTCTCAGTCTTAAATCAGGGAACTTGTCATATGAACTTGAATCGGCAGAAGTGATTGCTCGAAATCCCTCAAACTGGTATAACACACTTACGATTGACAAGGGAAGCGCACACGGAATAGCGCTTAATCAGCCGGTTGTGACGGCAGGTAATGTGCTTGTAGGAAGAATAAGCGAGATTGGCACCATCTGGTCAAGGGTAAGTCTTATTACTGACCCAGGCCATGCAGCAGGTGCCGAGATTACAAGGTCCGGCGAGTTTGGTATTTGCGAGGGCGATACCGGACTTATGGCTTCGGGCAGCATAAGACTTTCTTTTGTTTCGAAAAATGCAAACATAATCGTAGGCGATACGGCTGTCACTTCGGGACTTGGTGGTGTGTATCCTAAGGGTTTGATTATAGGGCAGGTGCAAAAAATACGCCCTGATATTCAAGGTATTTCGCAGTATGCAGTAATAAAACCCGAGGCGGATTTTGATAAGCTGAGAGCTGTATTTATTATAAAGAACGCAGCCGAATAGGCTTGGCTATCTTGAAAGGTAAAAAAGCAAATGAAATATATTTTTCATACAGTTTGTCTTTTGATTTTTTCGGTATTACAGCCGATAATTCCTAGGTGTTGTTTTGGTATAGGCCCTAATCTTTTTTTGCTATATACGTTACTGGTTTGTTGTTATTGCAAAAAAAATGAAGGGCTTATTTTGGGTGCCTTATCCGGGCTTATTCTTGATTTAATTGTTGGCAGATGGATAGGACTTAATCTGCTTTTAATGCTTGGAATGGCATTTTTGGTAAACAGATTTTTTAGTAATGTGATAAGGAATAATACGCTTCTTATTACATTATTGATGTCTGTGGTTGTTACCTTGTTATACGAAACTGTCTATTATCTGGTGGCATTTTGGGGAGATTTGCATTTTGGAAGTGTATTTGTAAGAATACTGATTCCCGAGTGTTTAAGTGCTGTTGTTGCTGCTTTCTTTATGTATTTTATTATAAAAAAATTTGCAGTAGTCTTCTGGGACGATAAAGGTGAAGAAATTGGATAAAAAAGTTTTTGACAGGCGGATAATTTTCATATATATAGTCTTAGCTGTTTTCTCTTTTCTTTTTATATTCAGACTGTTTAATCTGCAGATTGTTAACGGTGACGAATACAAAGAGATGGCGGAAAACCGCCTTGTTCGCGCGTCTATAATAAAGGCTCCAAGAGGCGAAATTATGGATAGGTACGGAGTGCCTCTCGTTACAAACAAGATGGGTTACTATATACTGGTCCAAAGCGTTGACAAAAAAAATTCGGTCCTTAATAACACTCTTAGCTCGCTTATTGATATATGTGAGTCTGACGGCATCGAATATTTTGACGAATTTCCTATTTCTCAAAAACCATACAAATACACATTTAACAGTGATACTGAAAAAAGAGCAGTAGAATGGAAAAAGGAGAACTCGCTTGAAAAGCTCAAATCGCCTGAGGAGATTATCAGGTATTTTGAAGAAAAGTACGAGATATCCGAGCATTTTGACGAGAATAAAAAACGTAATATCATTGCTGTAAGGTACACAATGGACAGCAAGAATTTTAGTGTCATGAATCCGTACACTTTTGCGAATTCTATACCTATGAACACTGTCCAGAAGATAAAGGAATTCGAATTTGACTTAAAAGGTGTAAGTGTTGAGATTGAGCCTGTTCGTGACTATCCATTTGGCCCAATGGCGGCGCATATCTTAGGTCGGACTGATATAATATATCGTGAAGAATACGAAAAGCTTCAAAAGCAGGGCTATGGTATGAATGACATCATTGGTAAAGACGGCCTTGAAAAAGTTCTTGAAAAGTATTTAAAGGGCAAAGACGGCTACAAACGGATTGACCGTTCAAGCTCGGGACTTTTGTCAGAGGGTATGAAAGCAAAGTCCCCAGAAACCGAAAACTTTGCCGTTCTTACAATTGATGCAGGTCTTCAGAAGGTAACAGAGGAGGCTTTGGCAAAAAGTATAAAAGAAGCAAGGGAATTTAAGGGAAATGATTGCTTTAGCGGTGCTGCCGTTGCGGTAGAAATTTCGTCTGGTGATGTGCTTAGTATGGCATCTCTTCCGGGTTATCAGCCGAATGAATATACAAAGTCTTATAACAAACTTGCGCGTGACCCCAATAAGCCGCTTTTTAACCGTGCACTTGATGGTGCATACACTCCTGGGTCGACATTTAAGCCACTCACTGCAATTGCTGCACTGGAAGAGGGGATAATTACTCCCACTCAGATTATAGAGGATAAGGGCGTTTACACCTATTATGCACCGTCATATCAGCCAACCTGCCTTATCTGGAAAAACACAGGGGAAACGCATGGCCCCGTAAACGTTTCGGAGGCAATAGGTGTTTCGTGCAACTATTTCTTTTATGATGTGGGTAGATTGCTTACAATAAATAAAATTGAGAAATATGCCCGTCTTTTTGGCCTGGGTGAAGAAACCGGCATTGAACTTTCTGAGTCCAAAGGCATAGTAGCCGGGCCTACCTACAGGGACAAACTTGATATGAAATGGTATCCGGGCGATACACTTCAGGCTGCAATCGGGCAATCTGACAATATGTTTACACCAGCTCAGCTTGCAAGTTATCTAAGCACTATCCTTAATAAAGGTAAGCGGTATGCACTTCATCTTGTAAAAGAAATCCGCACCTATGATACAGGGGAGGTAGTATATAAAACCGAACCCAAGGTTATTTCTTATACCGAAATAAAGGATGAAACCTATAATGCGGTAAAGGACGGTATGCGAAGAGTTACCGAGGATGGTACTGCAAAGGCGGTGTTTGAAGATTTTCCTATTGCAGTGGGCGGAAAAACAGGCACAGCAGAAGTAAGCAGAGGGAGCGATACAGTGCTTTTTGTAGGCTTTGCCCCGTACGAAAATCCTCAGATTGCGGTAGCAGTTGTTTTGGAGCATGGCGCAACAAGCCGGTTTGCTGCACAAGTAGCAAGAAGCATGTTTGAACATTATCTGGGTCTTACGGACGTTGTTGACGAAATAAAACCAATGAACCAGATTCTAAAATAATTCTGCCAAAAGCTAAATAATATTTTGACAATCAAGGGATTTTGTGTTATTATTTAAAAGAGCATTATTTTGATGCAAAACATTTTTGGAGGGGTTATATGTCAGAGGTAATAGTTGTAACTTCCGGTAAGGGCGGTGTTGGAAAAACTACTACCACTGCAAACCTTGGCGCAGGGCTTGCTGCTTTAGGCAAAAAAGTAGTGCTTATTGATACTGACATCGGTCTTCGCAACCTTGATATACTGTTGGGCCTTGAAGAAAGAATTGTATACGACCTTGTGGATGTTGTAAATGGCATTTGTAAGCCAAAAGAGGCTTTGATAAATGATAAGCGTTTTGATGGACTTTCGCTTATGCCCGCAGCACAGACAAAAGATAAGGATTCGGTAACCGAAGACCAAATGAAAGAGCTTTGCGAAAGGCTTAAAAAGGACTTTGACTTTATTATAATTGATTGTCCCGCGGGTGTTGAACAAGGCTTTAAAAATGCCATTGCAGGTGCAGACAAGGCGTTTGTTGTGACTAATCCCGAGATGCCTGCTGTTCGTGATGCTGACAGGATTATTGGACTTTTGGAAGCCAACGAAATTGACGAACATTACTTAATAATAAACCGACTTCGCCCCGATATGATAAAACGCGGCGACATGATGAATGTTGATGATATAATTGATATTTTGAATATTGATTTGATTGGCATTGTGCCGGATGACGAGAGCATAATCATTTCGGCAAATAAAGGCGAGCCGGCAGTTTTAACCCCTAAATCTATCGCAGGTCAGGGATACCGGAATATTGCCAAACGTTTGACGGGCGAAAACGTCAGACTTATGGACCTTGACGAAAGCGCATTTAAGAGAAAAATTAAAAAACTATTTTCAAAGAAATAGCAGAAAGTATAAAACAAAATAATAAGAAATTAAAAAACACCTTTTTGGTAGGAGGCGGAAAATGAATATAGCATTAATTGCACATGACAAGAAAAAAGAACTGATGGTGGATTTTTGTATTGCATATAAAGGTATTTTGGCAAAGCATAATCTTTGCGCGACTGGTACTACAGGTAGTCTTATTGCCGAGGCAACAGGCCTTTCGGTAAATTTGTTTTTGTCAGGACCCCAGGGCGGTGACCAGCAGATAGGAGCGAGGATTGCTTATAACGAAATTGACCTTGTTCTGTTTTTCCGTGATCCCCTTACAGCACAGCCTCACGAGCCGGATGTGTCGGCGTTATTCAGACTTTGCGATGTACACAACATACCGCTTGCAACAAACAGTGCGACTGCAGAAGTACTTATTCGCGGACTTGAAAGAGGCGATTTGGATTGGCGTGATATTGTTAATCCAAAAAATTCAAAATAATTAAAAAAATACTTGCATTTTAAAAAAATGTGTGTTATAATACACAAGTTGATTATGGGTAGTCCTCTGCTTATAGCTTTATCTGGAAGTTGTATGGCACGAATATCTGAAATAGAAAGGATGTAAAATATGAACATTTTAGACCAGATTACACAAGACCAGATCAGAACTGACCTTCCTCAGCTTAACATCGGTGATACCGTTAAGGTATATGTTAAGGTAAAAGAGGGGAACCGTGAGAGAATTCAGATGTTTGAAGGAACAATCATCAAGAAGAATCATGGCGGAATTCGCGAAACATTCACTGTAAGAAGAATTTCTTACGGCGTTGGTGTTGAAAGAACTTTCCCCGTAAACTCTCCTAATATTGACCGTATTGAGGTTTCAAGACGTGGTAAGGTTAGACGTGCTAAGCTATACTATCTCCGTGACAGAGTTGGTAAGGCAGCAAAGGTTAAAGAAAGAATTTAAGTCAATATGGCGGGTATTAGAATCTAATACTCGCCATATTCATATTCTAAAAAAAGGTTGTGACAGTATGAACGAATTTGAAGAAAAAAATATTAACGAAGCAGAAGTTTTGGATGAAACTGCAAATAAGCAGGACGGAAAAATAGATATAAAAAAAGAAATTTTTGAATGGGTAAAGGCAATTGCTATTGCTCTGGTTGTAGCATTTTTCCTGCGAAATTATGTCCTTACCCTTGCAAAAGTTGACGGACAGTCAATGGAGCCTTCGCTAAAGCATGCGGACAGGCTTTATGTAAATAAGGTTAGGTATACTCCCAAAAAAGGTGATGTTGTTATATTTGAGCCTTCTGCGGCACAAGGTAAAGCCTATATAAAAAGGGTTATTGCGACCGAAGGCGATACTATTTATATCGACTTTAAAACAGGTGATGTTTTTGTAAATGATTCTTTGATTGACGAGCCGTATATAAACGAACCCACCCATCTTATGGGTGCGTATATAAGATATCTTATTGAAACAGAGAGCTACAGCAAAGAAAACCCCATAAAGATTGAAAAAGGGTATTTCTGGGCAATGGGAGACAACCGAAACGCCAGCAAAGACAGTCGTGAGCTTGGTCCAATCCCCCAAAAAGAACTTATAGGTCATGCAGTGTTTAGATTCTGGCCTCTTGCAAGTATGGGTACGGTGGATTTTGACGTCGAAGAATAAGTGAGGTAAAATATGGTTTTACAATGGTTTCCGGGGCATATGGCAAAAACCCGGCGTTTGATTACAGACAGCTTAAAGCTGGTTGACGTGGTTATAGAATTGGTGGATGCAAGACTTCCGCTTTCATCACGAAATCCCGAAATTGACAAAATTGTAGGGAAAAGGCCCAGAGTTCTGGTGCTTAACAAAGCTGATATTGCTGATAGCAATTCAAACACAAAATGGCTGAATTTTTTTGAAAAACAAGGGATTTCGGCAATTCTTATGGACAGTCAATCGGGGAAAGGCCTTAAAAATCTTGAAAGTGCTATCGAAGAAGTACTTGCTGAAAAGCTTGAACGCGAAAGACAAAAGGGCATGCAGCGAAGAACTGTCAGAGTGATGGTTGTGGGTATACCCAATGTAGGAAAATCCTCATTTATAAACCGTCTCTCGGGCCGTGCTGCCACGAAAACAGGCGATAGACCCGGCATTACAACGGCAAAACAGTGGATAAAGGTTGCGGGTAAGTACGAAATATTAGACACACCGGGAATTCTTTGGCCTAAATTTGAGGACCCTGAGGTTGCAAAAAGGATAGCATTTACCGGTGGGATAAAGGACGAGATTATGGATATTGAGGAGCTTGCCTTTTATCTTGTTGGGTATCTGAGAAAGTCCTATCCCGAGCTTTTAAATGAACGATTTAAGCTTACAGAAGAAACAAGTAACCTTGACGATTTTGAACTTTTGGAGCTTATAGGCAAAAAGCGCGGATGCATTGTTTCGGGCGGTAATGTTGACACTTTAAGAGCGTCAAATCTTATCCTGGACGAATTCCGGGCAGCAAAAATCGGGAAGATAACACTCGAACTTCCGTAGCTACAAAAAAAGGAGCTGCCAAATTAGCGGCTCTTTTTTTAGACTGATTAAAGGTAGTGATAAAATGAAAAAAATCGAAAACGAACTTTATCAAAAAGGTTTTTTGAATATTGCAGGGGTGGATGAGGCAGGAAGAGGCCCACTGGCAGGACCTGTTTGTGCAGCGGCCGTTATTTTGCCGCCTGATGCGGTAATAGAGGGAATTAATGATTCGAAAAAGCTTTCGGCAAAAAAACGTGATGCCCTTTTTGAGATAATAAAAAAAATAGCAGTAGCTTATGCAATCGAATTTGTTGAGCCCGAGGTTATTGACGAGATAAACATTCGTCAGGCAACCAGCCTTGCGATGCATAATGCGGTTTCAAAGCTTTCTATATGTGCAGACTTTGTTATTGTTGACGGCAACGACAATATCCCATTTGACATCCCATATCAATATGTGGTAAAGGGCGATGCCAAATCGCAGACAATTGCTGCGGCATCTATCTTAGCTAAAGTAAGCAGGGACAGATTTATGGAGAAACTGGACAAAAAATATCCCGAGTATGAGTTTTCAAAGCATAAAGGCTATGGCACAAAAGCACATATGGAAGCAATACAAAAGTATGGCGTAAGCAATGTCCACAGAAAGTCATTTATGACCGACAAGGTTTTGGGTAATGTATGATGAGGATAGGTTTTCATAACAAAGTCACAGGGCAGTGTGGCGAAGACGTTGCTACTGGGCTTTTAAAGAAAAAGGGCTACAAAATTCTGAAGCGGAACTACAAAAACAAGATTGGCGAAATTGATATTATTGCAAAAAATAAGGATAATCTTATATTTATTGAGGTAAAGACAAGAAGCACAGAAAAGTTTGGCACGCCGGCAGAAGCTGTTACATATTATAAAAAGCAAAAGATTGTAAACACTGCCAAAATGTATCTTATTGAAAATCCGACTGACCTCAATATCCGCTTTGATATAGTAGAGGTGTATGGAAGCTTTGACGGAGAATGCTTTGTGTACGAAAAAACAAACCATTTTGAAGCAGTGTTTCTGGAGGTGTAAAACTTTTGCCTTATACAATTTTTGATGGACACGCGGACACCATTTCGGTACTCTATGACAAAAATCAAAATCTATACGAAAATACCTGCCATGTTGACTTAAAACGCATGGAGAAGAATAAACATATTCAAGTTTTTGCAGCCTTTATTGATGCAAAGAATGATTCTTTAGCACCTTTTGAACGGTGTATGGCACTAATCCGCTTTTATCATAATGAGATAACCAAAAATGATAAATTTATTGCACACTGTAATTCGTACGAAGATATTTTAAACCGTCTTAACTCGTGTAAAAATGCTTCGCTATTATCAATTGAAGGCGGCGAGGCGCTCTCAGGAAACCTTGAAAATCTGGATTTGTATTATGGGCTTGGTGTCAGAATGATGAATCTTTGTTGGAATTATCAAAACCAGATTTGCAGTGGTGTTTTGGCAGACAACGACACGGGGCTTACTGATTTTGGCTGCAAAGTTGTTGAAAAAATGAATGACTTGGGTATGATAATCGATGTATCCCATATGTCAGAAAAAAGTTTTTGGGATACAATTGAAAGAACAACTGCTCCTGTTGTGGCGTCGCATTCAAATGTATACAAAATCAAAAATCATCCAAGGAACTTAAAAGATAGTCAGATAAAAGCAATAATACAAAGTGACGGATGCATAGGCATCAATTTTTACACTGATTTTTTGTCCGACGGCAAGTGCGATATAGTGACAGTACTCAAGCACATCGAACATATTTTGACCCTTGGCGGCGAAAATAATGTTACTTTTGGAAGTGATTTTGACGGAATGGAGAGCTTACCCCAAAATATAAATTCAATTGCGGATATTTCAAAAATTATTGACGAAATGCTATCTTTGGGATATAGTGATGACCTTATACAAAAAATTTCACATAGAAACTTCTTAAGACTTGCTGAAAGAGTAATAAAATAATTTGAAAAAATACTTGAATTTTAAAGTTTTTTGTATTAAAATATAATTTAAAATAATTTTTATAGATATGGAGGATCAAGATGCAGACATATATTTCTAAAAAGGCAAAGGCAGTAAGCCCTTCACCTACATTATCACTGGACGCAAAGTATAAACAAATGAAGAAAGACGGAATTCCGGTGGTGGGATTTGGCGCAGGTGAACCTGATTTCGATACACCGGATAACATAAAGACAGCGGCTATCGCTGCGATTAATAACAACTTTACGAGATATACCCCTGCATCAGGTACTGTTGAACTTAAATCCGCAATATGCAAAAAGATAAAAGAAGAACACGGACTTGATTATGGTATCGAAAATATTGTTGTAAGTAACGGCGGAAAGCATTCGCTTACCAATGTATTTATGGCAATTTGCGACGAGGGTGACGAGGTTATTATACCTGCTCCTTATTGGGTTAGCTATCCCGAAATGGTAAAAATGGCAGGTGGCGTTCCTAAGTTTTTGGACACAACCGAGGAAAACGACTTTAAATTTTCACCCGAAGAACTTGAAGCTTTTATTACCCCAAAAACCCGGGCTCTTGTTTTAAATACACCAAGCAACCCAACGGGTATGGTGTATTCTGAGGAAGCACTGGCTGAAATTGCAAAGATTGCGGTTAAGCATAACATATACGTTGTTATGGACGAAATATACGAAAAGTTGGTTTATGAGGGAACTCACAAAAACATTGCAACCTTTGGCGAGGATATCAAAAACCTTACAATTATCGTAAACGGTATGGCAAAAACTTATGCAATGACAGGCTGGAGAATTGGTTTTACTGCGTCAAACGCGGCAGTCGCTAAGGCTATGTCAAACATTCAGAGCCACGCAACTTCAAACCCCAACTCAATCGCTCAGGCAGCATCTGTTGAGGCAATTTTGGGTGACCAGTCATCAATTGCCACCATGAAAGAGGAATATATTAAGCGCAGAAATTACATGGTTGACAGAATAAATTCAATTGTCGGCTTAAGCTGCAAAAAACCAAACGGTGCTTTTTACGTTTTTATGAATGTAAAAGACCTTTTGGGAAAAGAACATTACGGTAAGACCTTTAACACAGCTTCAGAGCTTTGTGATGATATCTTAGAGAGAGCTTTGGTTGCACTTGTACCAAGTGAAGGCTTTGGTATTGATGGTTATGTAAGACTTTCATACGCAACATCGATGGAGAATATCAAGGAAGGTCTTGACCGAATAGAAAAATACGTTCGTCACGAATATTAAAGGATGGATAACTTATGAAAATTGGTATAGTAGGCTCGGGGAACATGGCGACGGCCTTAGCAAGCGGTTTTATCTCCTCAAAAAAGGTTAGTGAGGCGGATATAACTTTAAGCGATAAATCCTCTGAAAATCTTTCAAAATGGAATGGCAGAGGTGTTAATACGACTTTTGACAATACGGAAGTTTGTCAAAAGTCTGACCTGATTATTTATGCGGTAAAACCAAATGTTTTGCCGTTTGTTCTTGATGAAACAAAGGATTTCGTCAAAGATAAGATTGTCATTTCGATTGCTGCAGGAGTCACTATAAAAACCTTGGAAAAGCATTTAGGCAATAAGGTAAAAATCGTTCGTGCTATGCCAAATACTCCGGCTCAGGTAGGATGCGGAATGACGGTTCTTTCTCCCAATTCTGCTGTTTTAGAAAAAGAGCTGGATGCTATCTCGGATTTGTTTTCGGGTGTAGGAAGTGCAGTTATTTTGGACGAAAAGTATATAAATGCAGCTACAGCCCTCCATGGCAGCAGCCCTGCCTACGTATATATGATGATTGAAACAATGGCAAACAGCGGTGTTAAGCATGGCATACCAAAAGATATCAGTCTAAAGCTTGCTGCAAAAGCAGTAGAGGGTGCAGCCAAAATGGTTCTGGAAACAGGCGAGCATCCGGCGAGGCTCAAAGATGCGGTATGTTCACCCGGTGGTACAACAATTGCTGCAGTGCTGGAACTTGAAAAATGTGGATTTTCATCAACTGTTTCTTCGGCAATAGATGCCTGCGTAAAAAGAGCCGAGGAAATGTCAGGGAATTAAACTCATATTTTTAAAGTTTTTGGCATACTCTTAGTAAAGGACAAGTTTACTAAGGGGGAATAAGTTTGAAAATACGATGCATAAAAGATAATGTTGCAAGGTACTTATTCAAAAACAAATGGCAGATACTTATTGTGATTTTATCTTTGATTCTGGGGACGTTGGTAGGCGCTTATATCTCGGTATCAATGGACTTTCAAAGCGCCGAAGCACTGGATGGGTACATAAACAATTTTGTGTCAGCATATAATTTGCAAAATCTCGAACTCTTCGGGGTATTTAAATTTTCTGTTTACAGCAGCATAAAGGCAACTCTTTTAATGTGGGTATCGGGGCTTTGGATTGGTCTTTTGCCCATTACTGCACTTCAGATTGGTGCAAAAGGCTACAAACTCGGATTTTCGACTGCAATACTTGTTAAGCGATTTGGAGTTAAGGGCGCTATACTTGCAATTACATCAGCGCTGCCGCAGCTTGTTATATTTATACCGCTTTTTGTGTTTTATGCGGTTTTTAATATAAACTTTGCTTTTTTTCAAAGACACAAACGGACATCGACCATTTCTGCACGTACAAAAAATGAAGTTTATATAAAAAATCTTATTTATCTATTAATAATGATTGGGGCTTCTTTTTTAGTTGCGCTGCTTGATGCGTACGTTATACCCCTGATTTTAAAGCCTTTATGCTCTGTATGGGGTAAATATTAAGAAAGGGATAAAGATATGAAAGCGCTATCCGAAAAATATTTTGACTTTCTTCTAAAAGTGAAAAAGACATCTGAAAACACTCTTTTATCTTACAAAAGAGATATAAACAAATATATGTCTTTTCTTGACGATGCCAAAATTCGGATAGAAAAAACAACGACAACTACCGTTCTTGATTATCTTATGAAGCTGCAAAACGATGGAAAATCAGCAGCAACAGTATCCCGGAGTCTTGCTTCAATACGTTCTTTGTACAGATTTTTGCAAAACGAGAAGTTTATATCACAAGACCCGACAATGAATATCCATTCACTTAAAATGGAGAAGAAACTGCCTGAGATTTTAACCAGCGAGGAAATAGAACGCTTGCTTATGCAACCTGACACTACTGAACTTAAAGGCTGTCGTGACAAGGCAATGCTGGAGCTTTTATATGCTACCGGTATGAGGGTAAGCGAGATGATTGAATTAAAAATCTCGGATGTTGATATGAATATAGGTTATATAAACTGTAATAAAGGCGTAAAACTCAGGGTTATTCCGGTTTATTCACTTGCAAAAAAAGCAATAAAAAACTACATAGAGGGCGCAAGAATACACATGATAAAACCCGGCTCAAAGGAGGACACTCTTTTTGTAAACTGTAACGGCGGAAAAATGACCCGTCAGGGATTCTGGAAAATCCTTAAAAAATATGCAGTTTCTGCAAATATTTCAAAAGACATCACTCCACACACCCTTAGGCATTCCTTCGCGACACACCTGATAGAAAACGGCGCAGACCTTAAGTCTGTGCAGGAAATGCTTGGACATAGCGACATATCATCTACACAAGTATATGCCCAGGTTGTAAAAAATCACATTAAGGATGTTTACAAAAAATCTCACCCACGCGCAAAACAAAGACAAACGGTATAGCCCCCCAAAAAAACAGACGGGGTATACCGTTTTTTATTATTCTAGTTGCAAATTCCGTTTTTTAGCTTTTCGATTGCTTTTTTCTCGATTCTAGAAACATACGACCGGGAAATGTCAAGGACCTTTGCAACCTCAGCCTGGGTCCATTCCTTGCCACTTTTTAAACCATAACGAAGCTCGATTATTTTTTTTTCACGTTCGTCAAGGAGGGTGCTTATATTTTCGTATAGTTTTTTAATCTGTTCCTTTAAATCAATTTCGCGTATAACGTCCTCTTCATCAGCGCCGATTATGTCCATCAGAAGAATTTGATTACCCTCTTTGTCGGTACCTATAGGGTCGTTTAGCGAAACATCGCTTTGAGTTTTCTTGTTTGCCCGCATAAGCATAAGAATTTCATTTTCTATGCATCGTGCTGCATATGTTGCAAGGCGCGTACCTTTTGATGCATCAAAGCTGTTTATTCCCTTTATAAGACCAATAGTCCCAAGAGATATAAGATCCTCGCTGTCACGGATTCCAGCAGAATATTTTTTTGCAATATGTACAACCAGCCTCAGATTATGTTCGATAAGCTTGTTCTTTGCCTCGATGTCGCCCATGGCCATTTTTTTTATATATTCCTGCTCTTCAGAAGCAGTTAAAGGTTTGGGAAATGAATTGTTCCCTGATATAAAAGAAATAAGAAAAATAATTGACTCTATCATTGTGTCAAATATGCCAAGCATTGTACGTGACCCCCAAATTATTAGATAAATAAATACTATGCAATTTTAGCTTGGATGGTGCAAGTACAACATAAAAATAAAAAAATGCTACAATTATAGATATTTTTTGCTTGCTTTTTTGTAAGAAGTATAGTATAATTAATAAGGTTATATTGCTTTAAAATTTGTTTTTTGAAATTGCCTGTATAACCTTCATATATTAATTATTTTGATATGGAAAGGTGCGGACTTTACGTTGAGCGAAAATTACAAGAATTCTGAATTTTCGGGCGATTATGTTGCTGTGGTTGCCGAGGAAAACGGAGTAAATATAATTGGAATTACCCGTGGCCGTGACACCAAGTTTCACCATACCGAAAGATTGGACAAGGGTGAGGTTTATATAGCACAGTTTACCGAAAATACATCTGCAATAAAGATTAACGGAAAATCAAAGATATACACCAAGATGGGTGTTATACAAAGCGGAGAATAGAGCAGTAATTTTACTTTTAGTTTAAGATAATACAATAATTTATTTTTATGTCGCAAGAAAACGACAGGATGGAGATTTTTATGATACCAAACATATTAACAACAGTAAGGCTTGTTGTTATACCGATTTTTGCGTACTTTATGCTTTTTACTGACAATTTCTGGCTTGTAGCAATGCTGTTTTTGTTTTCGGGCATTACAGATGTTGTTGATGGTTGGATTGCCCGGAGGTTTAATATGATTACTGATGTAGGCAGTGTCTACGACCCGCTTGTTGACAAGCTGATGCAGGTTACGGCCGTTGTGTGTATGGCAATACGTGATATTGTCCCGCTGTGGGTTATCCTGATTGTTGCCTTCAGGGAATTTACTATGATTCTGGTAAGTCTTATACTTTACCTTAAGAAGATTGTTGTTCGTTCAAATTGGTACGGCAAGGCGGCGACGGTGCTGTTTTATGCAGTCATTTTTGCACTTATTGTTTTTCCGTCGATGAACGATGTAATTAAAACTGCTCTTTTGGTGCTTTTAGTAACGGGAATGGTGATGGCAGCTATTGGATATTTAATTAAAATTTTCAGCAGCCAAGGCTGTGACATATATAAATATAAAGACGATATACATAATTTAAATTAGAGAAAGGCTAAGGTGATTATAAATGGAACAATTTGAAGATATTAGCTTTAAAAGGCTGGCGGAAATGCTTTGGCGCCATCTGGGACTAATCATTGCGATAACCTTGATTTCAGGGGTTATTTCATTCCTATACAGCTCTATTATGATGGTGCCTGAATACGAATCCTCGGTTACTTTGTATGTAAAAAACGGTGACAGTGTAAACGCAGGTAAAACTCTTGGAAGTGATATTCAGACAGCTCAAATGCTTGTTGATACATATATCGTTATTTTAAAGAGCGATACTTTTTTGGATGAGGTAAATACGAGGCTTGCAAATAAAGGAATTGTAGACTATTCAGTTGAAAAACTCAGGTATTCAATCTCTGCAAATGCGGTTGACGCAACTGAAATCTTTAAAGTCAAGGTAAAAGATGAAGACAAGCATAACTCTTTTGTAATTGCAAATGTAATTGCTAATGCTGCACCTGGGTTTATTCAAAACTTTATTGAGGCAAGCTCGGTTAAGGTTTTGGACTATGCGGCAGAAGGCGAACGAGTATCACCCAATATACCAAAGAATATACTGCTTGGCCTCTTTGTTGGTATGATTTTTGCTTGTATTCTGATAGTAGTACGCGAAATTTTCGATACAAGGATAAAGAATGAAGATGAGCTTGAACAATGGTTTAATATACCTATTTTAGGGTCTATTCCGGACATGTCAGAATCACGTAACTTTAAAAATTCTGTTACATACGGATCAAATATAACGGATTATCAACTTGAGGCAAAGGAGGTAAGTGGCTATGTCAAAAAATCAAACTAATTTAAGTGTTATATCAAAGAAACGTAGTGTACTTACAAGTATCGCTTCAAAAAAACAAAAAAAGAGGCTTAGTCAGAATGCTCAGAAAATAAGAGATTTTATTCTTACTTCTGATAGTCCTTTTGTTGCCCGTGAAGCCTATAAGGCACTTAGAACAAATCTTATATTCTCGCTTCCTTCAAGGAAGTGCAAGAAAATAATTGTAACAAGTGCACTGGCATCTGAGGGTAAGAGTACAAACTGTCTTAATATGGCTATTACTTTTGCTGAGATGGATGCAAAGGTTTTGATTATTGACTGCGATTTGCGCAGACCGAATATTGCAAAGCTTTTAAATGTCCCCAACGCACCGGGGCTTAGCAACCTTTTGGTAGGACTTAATGATGCGTCCGAAATAATTCACGAGTCCAAATATAAGAATCTTTCTTATATGACTTCAGGTGACATTCCTCCAAATCCTGTTGAACTTTTGGGTTCTGAGAGGATGGAGGCACTTCTTAAAGAACTTGAAGAAGACTTTGATTATATCTTTATTGATTCACCTCCAGTTAATTTGGTTATTGATACTGTTGTTATTTCAAAATATGTAAATGGTATAGTTATGGTTGTACTTCAAAATTCTACCGACAAAGAGGCTATGCGTCATTCGCTTAATCAGCTGGAATTTGCCGGTGCAAAGGTTCTTGGATTTCTACTTAATGGAGTTATGCTCGGTAAACACAAAAACCGGTACTATTCAGGCAAAAAGTACGGGAAAGGTTATTATTCCAGCTACAGAACTAATGGATATAATTAATAAATAAGCATTGGAGATTAATATGATAGATATTCATACACATATACTTCCCCAGCTTGATGACGGAAGCCGTAGCGTGCAGGAAACTATCGAAATGCTTGGCATTATGGCAAAACAAGGGGTTGATACTGTGGTTGCAACCCCTCATTTTTATGTTGACTGTATGAATTCGGAAGATTTTTTTGACAAACGTGACGCGGCTGTTATGACACTCAAAAATGCTCTGGGTCCTGACTTTGACAGGCCCCGGATAGCTGTTGCCGCAGAAGTTCAGTTTTATCCGGACCTTGCATCGTTTGAATACCTAGAAAAACTTTGCCTTGAAGGTACGCGATACCTGCTGATAGAAATGCCGTTTTGCAAGTGGCCGTCTTTTGCAGCCAAAGCACTGGAAAAACTTTCTTTAAACAGAGGGATTACACCAATAATCGCGCATTTAGAACGTTACATCGGCTTTCAAAAAAAACGTGATATTGAGAAGCTTATCAAAGA
>JAZNSF010000029.1:0-15682 GCA_045591095.1 Clostridia bacterium
TATCAACATAGACGATATGCTCATAGCTGATATTTTCTAATCGTCTGCGAACAATTTCACGGGGAATGATTTCGCCGCCAACCGAAATTGATTCTGAATTAAACATAATCTCAATAGCCGATTCATAATTCTTTTTTGTCAAGCCTTCGAGTTCATATGTTTCTGCACTATCCATCACATCCTCTATTGATGATAGATGGTTATTAATAAAATAATTACTATTTTTATTTATATATTTATTGCAGTCATCTTGAACACCACCTTGTTCTTCAGACACACCAGAGGATGAGTCATCAGGAGTACTGTCGGTAGTGTTTTCTTTAACCTCATCATCTTCATCGGTGGTTTTTACACACACCACATAGAGATTTGATGCAGCACCTCCGGACGTTTCTCTCGTTTCTCTTTGGTAATTATTCCGTCTTAAATTCAAATAAAAAACACAGAGTAGAAATTTTTACGCTGTGTTTTGGAATTGATATTGAATTTAGGACTGCGGTTCAAGTTCACAAAAAAGATATTTGACAGTAAACAATTTGCCGTCAAAAACCTTTGCTTTTCAAACCGCTGAAAACCGCATAAAATAACGAGATGACCTTACTTACAGTAAAATCATCTCGTTATTATGGTGGAGGCGAGGGGAGTTGAACCCCTGTCCGAAAACCCATTCATACCAGGCGCTACGAGCGTAGTCTTTGTTTAAGCTTCCCCACCGCCTGCGCCCAAAGACAGGCAAAAGCGGCCGGTAGCTTCATAAAATCGTGACCCCGTCAAAGCTTTCGGGGTTCATGTGCACCGCGTCTGATGATGCCCTGTATCTCCCTTGCGGTGAGGGAGAGAGGACAGCCGCCTATAACTTAGGCAGCGTAAGCTAAATTATTGTTAGCGTTTAATTTTAAATTTTGGGATTTTAACGCAGCTCCCACTGCGGCTCGCTCCAAGTACTTCAAAATCCCCGTCGAAACCATTACGCCCCCGTATTTAAAATTTTGAGTTAGTCTATCTTAACCGTTCTTTAAGTGCGCGGTCAATCCGCCTTTTTGCATCCCGCTCGGCAATAGAGTCGCGCTTGTCGTAGTTCTTTTTGCCTCGGCAAAGCCCAAGTAAAACCTTGACGTACGACCCCTTAAAGTACATCTTAAGGGGAATCAGCGTATATCCCTGCTGCTGGGTAAGACCAATAAGCTTTGCTATCTCCTTTTTGTGGAGAAGAAGCTTTCGCTCTCTAAGTGGGTCTTTGTTAAAAATATTCCCTTTTTCATAAGGCGAGATGTGCGTTCCTATAAGAAAAGCCTCGCCGGACTTAACCGAAACATAGCTGTCCTTAAGATTTACCCTCCCCTCGCGCACCGATTTAACCTCGGTCCCGAAAAGAGAAATCCCTGCTTCATACGTCTCGTCTACAAAATAATCGTGATACGCCTTTTTGTTTTGAGCAATGGTCGTATCGGTCTTTTTTTCTTTTGCCATAAGGTTCTCCACTTTCAAACATAATGGACTCATAAAAATCCATAGACCAGTATATCACACAAGAATTTTTTCGTCAATGAAAAAAATTTTCTTATTCTAGGGTTTTTTGTCAAACTATCCGCCAACAGGCAGCTTGATTGTAACCTTTGTAAATTCACCCAAGCGGCTCTCCATGGATATCGTTCCGCCATGATTTTCAATAATTTCCTTTGCGATCGAAAGCCCAAGACCTGTGCCGCCTTGCTCGCGCGTTCTTGCCTTGTCCACCCTGTAAAATCGCTCAAATATATGCGGAAGGTCTTGTTCTGGGATACCTTTTCCGGTATCTTCAATTTTTATGTATACATCACCATAAAGGCTGCTTACAAAAACCTTGATTTCTCCGCCCTTTGGTGTATACTTCATAGAATTAGAAATTATATTTTTAACCGCTCTTTCTATCTGGTATACATCACCCAAAATATTCGGGACAGCATTTACCTTGTTAAACACAAGCTTTTGCCCCTTGTTTTCGGCTTCTATCCTGAACGTTTCTACAATGTCTGAAATCAACAATCCCGGGTCAAAAAACTCCTTGCTCATCTTTATATTCTGCGAATCAAACTTCGAAAGTGTCAAAAGATTTTTAACAAGATTGGTCATCTTGTCAGTTTCGCTGTGGATGGTCTTCAAAAACGATATTGTCATCTCGTCGCCCACTGGGTAGTTGTCTAAAAGTGTCTCGGTGTATGTGCCGATTGTGGTAAGCGGTGTTTTAAGCTCGTGCGAAACCTCGGCAACAAACTTCTTTCTGGAAAGCTCCAAGTTGAACTGTTCGGTTATATCATTAAACACACAAACAATGCCTGCAACACGGTCGTTTTCAAACTTAAACGGCAAAAAGTACGCTTTTAAATGCTTGTGGTTAATCTCAATGTCCCGAATCTCGGTGCGAAAGCGATCAAGATAAACAAACTCCGCCATGGTCACTTTGGAATTAAGATCCGCAAAAAAGCTATCAAAGGTAATCTCGCCGGGATCATCTATCCTAAGCATATCCTTTGCAGCCTGGTTAATCGAAATCACCTTTTGGCTGGTGTTAAATGCGATAATTCCGTTATTGATATGCTCAAGGATTATCTCAAGCTTATGCTTTTCGCCTGCAACTTCTGAAATAGCCGACTTCATAACCCCACCCATATAGTTAAAGGTTTCTACCAGTGTGCCAATTTCGTCCTGGGACTGCACTTCAAGGTTTGAGTCAAAATTCCCCTCGGCAAAATCTTCGGCTTTTTCGGTAAGCACCGAGATAGGCCCTGAGATGGTCTTTGACAAAAAGTACCCCAAAAAAACCGATGCCAAAACGCCAAACAGCATGGCCTGAATTATAATGTAAAGAATGCTGTGAGTCACGTTGTTGACATTTTGCTTGCTGTCGCGAACATAAATTATATATCCTGAAGAATTATTTTTGTCGCCCTTTAAAAAATAAGCATAATCCATATATGACGCATTCGAGCGGATGCTTCGCCCCGTAATTCCTGCCATAGCCTGAATGATATTGGGGGTCTTTTCTGTAACGACCGCTTCGGTCCCGGGCGAAAACAACCTCTTTGCATTTTTTGCATCCAAAACCTGACACTGCCGCTTGTCCGAAAGCCCCAGCTGGCTGGAATATGCCGAGATTACCGTGTTGACAAGACTTATTTTTTCAGACTCCTCAAGGTCAGAGCTGAGGGTTTCGTCCATTACGGCGGTAAAGTCCCCCGACATAACCTTGTCCATCTGGGCACGAAAATCATCACTGTAAAACCTCACCACGCTGCCAAACATATAAAATCCGACTACAAGCATAATGGCAAGTACCAGAGCCACAAAAATACAAACTATTTTCCATTGCATTTTTTTGAACATACGCCAATCTTCCCCGTTTTATGTATAGAAGCATCCCCATACACTAAATTTTATTTTTTACCAGATATTCATAGTCCTTTTGTCTTTTGTCATACACATCTTTAAACGCCTTTGCAATCGCCCAGTAAAAAATACCATCCGCACTGTCCGCACTCGACGCCTTTGCCATCTTTTCGGCGCGACTTGCTCTTTCCCTTACGTTGGTATCATTCCAGTCCTGAGGTGCATATAAATCACGCCTTAACCGGTACTGTGTCATAATCCCTGCGTAAGCCGTTTTTTCGATATGCTCGGCAGTGAATCTGGCCTCGTCAATCCGATGCTCCACCACCGATCTTGGATTAAGCGCTACCTTTTTCTGAATTTCTCCCATCATAAAGCAAACCAAGGTCTCTTCGCCCCCGGCAAAGTTGTTGCCTACTCTGCCGTAGCCGGTCCTAAAGCCACCAATCCGGCGAAGCTCCGCACTTCTTACACCAAAGTTTGCACCATATGGGAACTCTCCGTAATCTTTTGCATAACGGAGGTTAGTCCCATCTATATCCAGATTGCTCCAAAGCCCGATAGTGTTTTCAGTTACCAGCGATTTTGCCTCATCAGGAATTGTAAGTAACACCTTGCCGCCCACAACACCAAGAGTTTCGTCGCCATCAAATGCGCTTATGGTCTCTTCCACCACTCTTTTATCAAGTATCGCATCGTCGTCTACATACAGCACATATTCCCCCGACGCCGCCCAAAGTCCTGCATTTCGGGCAAAGGAAAGGCCTTTAAGTGGCGCGGTTATATAACTGACTTCCAAATCAGGATTTTCCGCCTTGACCGTCTGCACAAGCTCTTTTATCTCATTGTCTCTAAAACTGTTATTTACAAAAACCAGTTCATACTCTTTTTTGTCTGCAGTTTGTGCGCATATCGAATTTAAACATGCCGTCAGTGTTTTTGAAATTTTGTGTGTGCATAAAATCACTGACAAGCGGTGCTTTGGCACATTTGGAGCTTCTATCCTCTCTTCAAGAGCATAAAGTATATCATTTTTTACCCTCGCATCCAAAAATGAAAGCATTGTCCTTACATCATCAAATGCATATTCGGGCATTTCCCAGTTGTTTTCGGCCTTGCCCGCGATTTTTACTAAGATGTCAAAGTCCTTTTTATCCTCCTCTTTTACCGAAACACCTATCTTTATGGTATCGCTGGGTAAATTAGCCTCTGCCTTTTCGCCACCAAACGAAATGTGGCAAACCGAGCTTTTCGCATCACCAAAAAAGAGCTGCGAAAAGTCTTCCTTAACCAAAATCACGTGTCCCGCACGCCTCAGTTCTTCCCTGAAGGCCTCTGCCTGCTCTTTAAGTTCTGGAGTTTCGGTCACATACCAAAGAAGCGGCGTAAGGTAAAAGTCACGACGAAAATCATCAAGCACCATCAGCTTGTAACGGTTTTTAGTTATGCCTAACTCCTTGTCCTTTGCAGTAAGCGAGCCATCGTGCCATCTGTACGAATAGCACGGCTCCAAAAAGTCCGTGTGCGAAATTTTGCAAAGACTGTTCATCCGCATCCAGTAGTCATAGTCCTCTAACGTGTGCTTAAAGCTTGAATAGCAGCCAAGAACCTCTTTTGCACTTTTTCTATACATAAATGCCGCACCTATGGTGTTGTTTGCATAGGTGTTAAGCTCAAAGGTGTTGTTGGGAAAAATTACATTCCCGCTTCCAAAAGGATATTCAAACCACCCATGCTTGCGATGTCGTTTACCTTTGGCATTGATAAGACGCATATTAGCAAAAATCATCCCCACGTCAGGCTTTGATTTTATGTCCGCCACCATTTTTTCTAAGAAGTCTTTGTCCATAACATTATCGGCAGACGTCCATGTCAAAAACTCGCCTCGTGCGTGGTTAAATCCACGCGAAAGTGTCCTTGGAATTTTCCTGTTTTCCTGAGTCAGCACACGGATTCTTGAATCCTTTTCGGCATATTCGGTTGCTATTTTTAAAGAATCGTCCCGAGAGCCGTCATTTATGATTATAAGTTCAAAATTCTCGTACGTCTGCGAAAGAACCGACTCAATTGAGTCCGCCAAAATATCTCCACCATTATAAACCGGAAGCACCACCGTTACCAAATCTTTAATCTCAGGCACATGCACACGCGAAAAAAGCAACGGATAGCTTTCCTCTCTTTCATCCATGTACCTTATAAATTTATACTGATAAAGGTTCAGCGGCTTTTTCTCTATGGCTTTGGGGCCGCGGATAAACTTTTTCAAAAGGTCAAACATAAGGTTAATCCTCCTTAATTTCGTCCATATACCCAAGCAAGCGTTTCCACGCATCAAGGTAGCATTTTTTAAAGTATACATCAAGCGATTCCGCTTTTTTGCGTTCCAGAATTTTTATTTCGCGATTGGTGATTTTAATCTGATTTTTCACATACCGTCTGGTCCAGCCGATATTTGTGTGTAAATCAACAAAAAACCGATACGTGGTAAGCGTCCCCGCCATAATGGTCTTTTTGACGTGCTCTGCGGTAAATCTTGAATGTTCAACTCTATGAAGAACCTTTGCCCTTGGCTGAAGGCCTATGCCATAACCAATCTCCAGCATTTTAAATGCAAGAGCTGTCTCCTCACCGCCAGCAAAATCGTTACCCACTCTGCCATAACACATTCGAAAGCCGCCAATACTCCATATAGCACTCCGGCGTACGCTGTAGTTTGCACCATAAGGAAACTCAAACTGTTGATTTACTTCGCGGAAGGTGTTTCCCGAAATTTTAAACTGGCTCCAAAGACTTTCCCAGCCTTTTCTTACCACCTTTGGCGTGGGGAACGGTTTGTCTAAAATAACCTGACCGCCTACAATCCCAACGTTTGGGTGATACTTAAAACCACAGAAAATTTCTTCCAATAAGTAGTAGTCCGCCAAAACATCGTCGTCTAAAAACACCAGATACTCGCCCTTAGCATTCCACATTCCTGCGTTTCGGGCATACGAAAGACCCTTTTGCGGCGCGCTTATGTAGCGGATGAAACCCTCAAACTCGCTGTATTTTTGCTGGAAGTCCTCCACAACGCTTCTTATCCCCGAGGTAAATGGTGCGTTGTCAACAATTATAATCTCGTATTCTTTTTTGCTTAAGGACTGGCGGATAACCGACCAGATTGCGTCCACCAGCTTTTCGCCGCGCATATAAGTACATATTATAATGGACATTCTCTTTTCCACGGGCGGCGGGTCATTGATTAATTCTTCTAACGAAAAAAGAATATTATTTTTTATTTTGCTGTCCAAAATCGAAAAAATAGTTTTTGCGTTTTCAGTACCGAGCCAACCTCTGAAGCCATCAAGTCCGCAAAGACAGACATCTTGGCCGGTCGTGATACATACGTCAAAGTTTTCTGCCACTTTATCATTCATAGATTCCGAAATCAAAACTTTTGCCGAAAAATCTTCCATCAGTTTCAGCTTTTCGCTGTGCGGATTTTCGCCAAAATAAGCGTAGCAAAAACAAGAATACCGTTCGCCATAGCCCGATTTTCTCGCCGCTTCAAAATTCAGGCATACATGTCCTGCCCTTTCAAGCTCTGCCAAAAATTCCTGACTAAGCTTCTCCATATGCGGCTCTGCTTCCACCACCCAAACAAGTGCCGAATTGTAAAAATCACGCCTGAAATCATCAAACACCATCAGCTTGTAGCGATTTTTGGTAATACCAAGCTCTTTGTCCTGTGCGGTCAACGAATTTGGGTGCATGCGATAAAGATAAATCGGATTTTCTTCATCGGTATGCTCGATTTTTAGAAGCGAATTCATCCTCATCCAGTAATCATAATCCTCTAAGTTGGTGCGGTTTTTGGAATAATCCCCCAAAATATATGCTGCCTTTTTTCGATACAAAAACGCCGCGCCAATTGTGTTGTTGGCATAAGTATTTAATGCGTTTGTGGTCTTTGGAAGTCGAACATTCCCCGAAAGAAACGGCCTTTCAAACCAGCCCTTGCCGCGCTTTATATGGCTTTTTGCGTCAATCAGGCGCATATTGCCATAAACCATCGCCGTGTCAGGCTTTCTGGAAAGGTCTTCAGCTAAAACCTCAAGGCAGTTCGGAAGCATAATATTATCAGCCGAGGTCCATGTGAAAAACTCTCCCTTAGCTTCCCGAAAACCTACCGAAAGCGCTGTCGGAAGTTTTTTGTTTTCCTGGTTTATAATTTTTATTCTGGAATCTTTTTTTGCATATTCTTCAATAATCTTGCCGGTATCATCTGTCGAGCCGTCGTTTACGATTATCAGTTCAAAATTCTTGTAGGTCTGTGCTAAAACCGAACAAATAGATTCTTCCACCACATCTTCGCCGTTATAAACAGGAAGGACCACCGATATAAGCCCTTTTTCTTGGGGTACAGAAAATTCCGCTGTCGTGCTTTGTGCCACGTCGCCACGCGCGTGTTTAAACCTTAAAAACTTCTGCTCGCAAAGATAAAGCCTGCGGCGCTTTTTGTTTGCAACATTTTCGCGATTGATTCCCTCGTTTAAGCCTTTACGAAGTGTCACCCAAAGCCCCGTCCGCTTGTAATCCGAAATTGCAAGCAAAGAACGCACAAAAGCTATGCCTGTCTTTTGCAAAATCTTCTCAATTTTAAGACCTGTCCGCCATACATAAGTTTCGTGAAGGTCAAGCTCCTCCTGCTTATGCTGCCTTGCCTCAAACTGAATTTGCATTATTGCATTTCGGTCTGCCTCTATCCGCTGCTCAAGATTTTTTATTTTTTGCTGCGCTTTTTCAAGCACTGCTTGGTTAGCTTCTTCTAACCCGTTTTCGTTTTTAGTGTTCTCGTCCATCTTTATCACCCTATCACAATATCTGCAGGTTCCAAAAGCACACCAAAATACTCGCGGTCGGTAAGTATTTTTATGTATGCCACACCCTCTACATAATCAAAATATCCAATCGGCAAGGTTTCGCGATGTTCAAGACCTGCCGTAAGTGTATATTCGCCGCTGTTTAAAAATGCCTTAAACTTGAAATTAACTTCATTAAGGCCGGTATTTTTAAAACGCATATCATAGTCATGCAGCGCAAATACCACAAGGTCCGTGCCACTTTTATCTTTCAGCGAAATCGCAAGGCCGGTATTTTCAAGGTCAGCACCGGCAGGGATATCAACAGTAACTTCTATCTCTATGTCTTCGCCCGAATTAAAGATTTCTGTTTCTTCATCATTTTTAAAGACTCTGACGTTTTTTACAGTTCCTATATCTGTACCAAAGCGGTTAATGGCATCAAACTCTTTGACCTCAACCTTTTGCTTTTTTTCCTTCTTTTTGTTAATTACCGCCATTGCATCGGTTTCGTTACTGGTTATAAACTCCATATACTTTGACGAAACACTATTTACGTCGCCGTCCATAACGACTCTTCCTCCGTCAAGCCAGATTGCGCGGGTGCAAAAACGCCTTACGGCATCTATGTCATGGCTTACAAAAAGTATTGTTTTTCCACGTTCTTTCATTTCCTCAAATTTGTTGTAGCATTTTGCCTGAAAACGATAGTCCCCAACAGCAAGCGCCTCGTCTACAATCAAAATTTCGGGGTCTGTGTTGATTGCCACAGCAAAAGCAAGGCGCACAAACATTCCGCTTGAATAGTTTTTGACCGGTTGGTTTATAAAGTCGCCGATTTCTGCGAAATCGCATATTTCATCAATTTTTTTTTTCATTTCTTCTCTTGGGATGCCCATAATCGTTCCGTTTAAATAGATATTTTCGATTCCGCTGTATTCCGGATTAAAGCCCGTACCAAGCTCCAAAAGGGCTGAGACGCTTCCATTCATTTTCTTTTCGCCGGAGGTTTGATTGATTACCCCGGTAAGAATTTTGAGTAGCGTAGACTTGCCCGAGCCGTTTTTACCTATTATCCCGACAGTCTCGCCTTTTTCGATAGAAAACGAAACATCCGAAAGCGCATAAAAATCCCGGATTTTTTGACCTACCCTTTTTGGGAAAAGAGCTTCTTTAACTCGGTCACCGGGGTTTTTGTACATTTTATAAACTTTTGTAAGATTTTTTATTTCCATCATAATTTTAGTAAGGGTTAACTAACCCTCTCTCCTTAATAGAGATATCTGCCCAAAAAATTTACCGGCAGTATTTTAACTTTCCTTATCGTAAGTTACAAAGGTAAGCCAAAGTCCCTTTTCGGTTTTCAGCATTTCTTCAGAAATTATCTTCCAATCTGGTTTCTCGTCAAGGCAAGGGAAGAACTTATCAGCCTTATACTCTTTATCAATCTTTGTTATATAGGCACGCTTGCAAAGCTTTTCCATCTCGGTGTAAACCACCTCGCCACCGATAACAAATATATCGTCGTCAGCATAGCTTTCTTTTGCGACAGCTATTGCCTTTTCTACGTTGTCACAAACCACCACGCCCTCTGGGCAAAAATCCTTGTCGCGTGTAAGAACAATATTAAGACGGTTTAGAAGAGGCTTTTGGTTTGGAAACGACAAAAAAGTTTTTCTTCCCATTATTACCGCTTTACCTTTGGTAGTTTCTCTGAAAAACTTCATATCTTCGGGGATGTGGTCAAGGAGGCCATTGTCCTTACCAATTCCCCAGTTTTTGTCAACTGCCGCAATCATATTCATATTTTGTTCCTCGCTTCTTACACTGCTATTGGAATATTTTTTATCTGCTCGCCCTTTTGATAATTTTCCAAAACAAAGTCGTCTACCGTAAAATCATAAAAGTTTTTAATTTCCTTGTTCACCACAAGGTTAGGCGCGTCAAACTGCCTTCTCTCAATCATCTCTTTTATAATAGGAACGTGCCTGTCATAGATGTGTGCATCTGCAATCACGTGAACAAGCTCGCCTGCCTCAAGACCGCTTACCTGCGCAAACATCAAAAGAAGCGCCGAGTACTGAACAACATTCCAGTTGTTTGCAGCGAGGACATCCTGCGAGCGCTGATTTAAAACAGCGTTTAGCTTGTTGCCCGACACATTAAACGTCACGCTGTACGCACAAGGGTAAAGATTCATCTCCGAAAGGTCCTGATGAACATAAATATTTGTCATAATGCGTCTGCTGTATGGGTTATTCTTAAGGTCAAAGAGTACCCTGTCAACCTGGTCAAATTCACCCTCGGGATACTTGTGCTTTACCGACATCTGATAGCCGTAAGCCTTGCCAATTGAGCCGTTTTCGTCGGCCCAGTTGTCCCAGATATGGCTGTTTAAATCATTTATATTATTTGATTTTTTCTGCCAGATCCAAAGGATTTCGTCAATAGCACTTTTAAGATACGTCGGACGAAGTGTAAGTATAGGAAACTCTTTTGATAAATCATATCTATTCACCACGCCAAACTTTTTAATTGTGTGAGCGGGGGTCCCATCCCCCCATCTTGGCCTTACATCGCATTCGGTATCCGCCCAGCCGTTTTCGATTATATCACGGCACATATCAACAAAAATCTGATCAGCTTTACTCATAAAATCACCTTTTTTGCTATTTCTTTCTCATCATTTTTTCTATTAAATAGATTGGCAAAATTAAAAATAGAACTATTAGTGATGACGAGGATTTTATATTAGAATACGTATAACCGTTTTCTATATTAAATCCATTTAAGTGCATATATAAAATACCAATAATCGTTATAATACTATAAAATAAATTTCGTTCCATTTCTAAATGTCCAAGTTCACAACAGTCTTAGAATATTCTTCAATAAAGTCACGTCTTGGCTCAACCTTGTCACCCATAAGGATTGTAAAGGTCTCATCTGCTCTTCTTGCATCCTCAAGGTCAACCCTAAGCATAATACGTTTTTCGGGGTCCATTGTGGTCTCCCAAAGCTGGTCAGGATTCATTTCACCAAGACCTTTGTAACGTTGGATTGACGCATCGGGGATTTCCTCGAGTGCTGCTTTCAAATCGTCATCATTATATGCATATATTACCTTTTTACCCTTATAAACCTTGTAAAGAGGCGGCTGCGCGATATAAACGTGTCCCTCTTCAATTAAAGGCTGCATGTATCTAAAGAAGAATGTCAGAAGAAGTGTTCTTATATGCGCACCATCGACATCAGCATCGGCCATAATAACAACTTTGCCATAACGAATTTTTGTAACATCAAAATCACTTCCGATACCTGCGCCGATTGCTGTGATTACAGGAAGAAGCTTTTCGTTGCCAAAAACCTTGTCAATCTGCGATTTTTCAACGTTTAACATCTTACCCCAAAGTGGCAGAATTGCCTGGAATCTTCTATCTCGGCCCTGCTTTGCACTTCCGCCCGCCGAATCACCCTCGACGATATAAATCTCGGTAAATTCGGTATCTCTTGACGAGCAGTCTGCGAGTTTACCAGGCAGGGTACTGCTTTCAAGCGCCGATTTTCTTCTTGTGTTTTCTCTTGCGCGTCTTGCTGCCTCTCTTGCACGCGATGCTGTGAGGGCTTTTTCAACAATTATCCTTGCAACAGCGGGGTTTTCTTCCATAAACTCGCTTAATTTTTCATTAAGCATCTTTTCAACGATTGTTCGCATCTCGCTGTTTCCAAGCTTTGTTTTGGTCTGACCTTCAAACTGAGCTTCGGTTACTTTGACCGAAATTATACACGCCAGACCCTCGCGAACGTCCTCGCCCTTAAGGTTTTCGTCGTTTTCTTTAATCATTTTGTACTTTCTTGCGTAATCATTTATAACCTTGGTAAGCGCAGCGCGAAAACCTGTCTCGTGGGTACCACCCTCGGTTGTGTTTATATTGTTTGCAAAGCTTTGGATATCCTCGGTATAACCATCGTTATACTGAAGTGCAACCTCGGCCTCGGAATTTTCACGTATTGCGTTTACATAAATAACATCAGGATGAATAGGTGTTTTGTGACGGTTAAGGTACTCGACAAATTCCTTTATTCCACCCTCGTAATGAAGAATTTCTTCGCGGTACACACCCTTTTCATCAGGCCTTTCGTCTTTTAATATAATCTTTACACCGGCATTTAAGAATGCCTGCTCACGAAGTCTTTTGTGTAAAATACTAAAATCATATACAAGCTCTTCAAAAATCTCACTGTCCGGCTTAAAGTGAACAAAAGTACCGGTTTTATCGGTCTTTCCTATAATTTTAAGGTCTTCCTGCTTTGCGCCCCTTATATACTTTTGATAATGAACATTCTCGCCGTCCGAGATTTCAACCTCGAGAAATTCGGAAAGGGCATTAACAACCGACGCACCAACGCCGTGAAGACCGCCCGACACCTTGTATCCGCCACCGCCAAACTTTCCGCCGCCATGAAGCACGGTAAATACAACCTCAACCGCAGGAAGTCCAGTCTGCGCCTGAATACCGACAGGTATACCACGGCCGTCATCGCGGACAGTAATAGAGTTATCCTCCTTTATGGTAACTGTAATCTCCTTACAGTAACCCGCCAAGGCCTCGTCAATCGAGTTATCCACAATTTCGTAAACAAGATGATGAAGACCCCTTGCCGTTGTGGAACCGATATACATACCCGGCCTTTTTCTTACAGCCTCAAGTCCCTCAAGAACTTGTATCTGGCTTTCGTCATAAGTTGTTTCAACCGGTACGTTTGTAATATTGTCCGCCATAGTAATTTACCTTGCCTTTCTTATATTTCTTTAATTGAAATATCCTAAAAATTCTCTCTCTTTTTTATTCTCCCTGCAAGCGCCTTTGTAGAAATGTTTGTTATATAAACTGCAGATTGACCGTTTTCCTCGCAAACCACGATTGATTTTGGAAGCTCTTCCGAAACGTTTCGCACAAACCCCTCTTCCTCAACAATCCTCAAAAATTCTTTCGAAAATTTTGAAACCGAGGTCGAGTCAAGGTCCAAAATTGATATTATGTTTTTTGTATTAACAACGGTATCCCGCCCTAAATGGAGGTACATTCTTTAAGTCTCCCTTTTTCGATTTTCAAAAGCTTCCCGCTTTCAAGATTTTTAAATTTTTCTATGTCTGTGGAGGTTATAAATATCTGACCTTTTTTTATTTTGTTTATAATAAACTCTTGTCTTTTTTCGTCAAGCTCGCTCATAATGTCATCCAAAAGAAGAATCGGATACTCTCCCGTTTCTTCAAAAAACAGCTCAATCTCGGCAATCTTTTGCACCAAAATCGCAGTCTTTTGCTGACCCTGCGAACCAAAATTTTTAAGTTCCTTACCATTAATAAAAAATTCTATATCGTCGCGGTGGGTCCCGAAGATACATTCGCGGTACTTTAATTCTCTTTTACTCAATTCTAGCATTTTTTCGCCGAACATTTCGGACAAATTTTTGATATTTTCATCATTTAAGGTAATCCCAGACGAAATATACTTCATGGCGAATTCTTCTTTTCCGTCCGAAATTTCTTTTTGAACATCTCTTGCTATTCGTTCTATCTTTTTTATATATTCGTATCTTACTTTTGAAATATAAACCGAAAGCTCTAAAATCTTTTCGTCAAGAACCGAAAGAAGCATCATATCCAAATTTTCATTTTTCAAAAGACTTCCCTTTTGCTCGATTATCTTTTTATATTCCGAAATTGCAGACAGATAAGAGGGCTTAAGCTGACAAATAAGGACATCAAGGTTTTTACGGCGTCTTTTTGGACCTTCTTTTATTAAAACTAAATATTCGGGTCCAAAAAATACTACATTCAAATTTCCCACAAGCTCCGAATTTTTACGGACAGGAATATCATTTAGAAATATTTTCTTCCGTCTGTCTTTTTCAATTATTATTTTTCCCTCTTTTTGTCTCTCTTTAGAAACAAAGTCTATCGAAATCTCGCTTTTTTCGCATCCAAAGCGTACCATTTCTCTATCTTTTTGGGCACGATTTGACTTACCCAATGAAAAAAGATAAATAGCTTCTAAAATATTAGTTTTACCTTGGGCATTATTTCCATAAATTATATTTATATTTTTGTCAAATTCTATTTGTTGTGCTTCATAATTTCTAAAATTACTAAGACTTAATTTTTCTACAATCATTTATTTTAATCGTCTTGGGAGCAGAAGATAAACATATTCATCTCCATCTAGCGGGGTTATTATCATTGGATTTACATTTTTTCTGAATTTAATCTTTACCACTTCGTCATCGCAAGCACGAAGAACACCAAGTAAAAATCCGTTAAAAAATCCTATTTCAAGGTCACCTTCACCTGTTGAAACATTTATATTATCGTCAACCTTACCAACAATTGTCTCACACGAAACGTTTATATTATCTTCCTTTATTTTAAATTTAACAGGAGCATCATTTGAGTTTTCGGTTATTATTAAAGACGCACGGTAAACCGAATCAAAAAGCTCATAAAGAGGACAATCAAGCTCTATTTCGCCTTCGTCATAAATTGCACCTTGGTAATTTATATATTCTCCCTCAATAAGACGGGTCACTACTTTATAATTTTCAAAGATAAATACTGCATTTTTGCCCGTACAGTTTATTAAAACTTCACCATCATCATCTTTTAATATTTTATTTATTTCTCCCAAAGTCTTTGAGGGAATTATAACTTTTTTATCTTCATAGGTCTTTTCAAGATGATATGTACGTACAGCCATCCTGAAACCATCGGTCGCAACCATTTTTACTTTGTCGCCCTCAATATCTAAAAGACAGCCTTTTAAGACGGGTCTGTTTTCGCTCATCGAAACGCAAAAAATAGTCTTTCCAATCATTTCCTTTAAAGTTTTCTTAGAAACAGTTACCGAATAATCAGGATTTACAATAGGAAGCTCGGGAAAATCCAGAGGATTCATGCAGGAAATTTCAAATTTTGAATTTCCGCTCTTTATTGTGCATTTATTTTTATCTTCCATTTCAATAGAAACTTCATCAAGAGGAAGATTTTTAACAATACTTCCAAGGATTTTTGCATTCAGAACACAAGTACCTGATTTATAAACCTCTGCACTTATTTTTGCTTCTATCCCCATTTCCATATCATTTGAAACAAGGGTAATAGTACCGTCCTCTGATGCATTTATATAGATACCTTCAAGTATTGGAAGATTTGAATGATTTGAAACTGCTTTTGAAACCGAAATAACGGCTTCATTAAGTGTATTTTTATCACACAAAATTTTCATAAAATCTTTCCTCTCATTTTTCATTTTTAAAATATTAGGCAAAAAAACAGCTTTTTTCGGCCTTTTTCATAATTTTATATATACCCTTATTATTTTAACACAAAACTTTAAATTTTGCAAGAATTTTTTATTATAAGAAAGGATTGGAATTTTTTAAGAAAAATTCAATATATAATATATATAAATATA
>JAZNSF010000030.1:0-47599 GCA_045591095.1 Clostridia bacterium
TTACTGCTGCGGTACAGAATATGAAAAAGATTGCAAATATCCTCTGGAAAAGAGATAAGCAATTTCTATCAAGAATTATTAAAAATCTGATATATACGACACAAACCCACCTGAAAATGGTGGGTTTGTCAGTAGTCTGAAATGACAACATCTTTACAGATGTTGTCATTTTAATTTTATTGGATTTGTTTCTTTTTAGTTAATAACTGCAGTATCAAAACAACAGCCACCAAAGATATACCTATTGTGTCAGTAATCCATCCGGGATATATTAAGAGTAAACCACCCACCAAGCAGATAATTCTTTCATACCACGACATGTGGCAGAGGAAATATCCTTCCAAAGAAGCAGACACTGAAATAATCCCTATTAGTGAAGTGATTATAATTACCACAACCTCTACAGCAGTTGTATCTATGAAAAGCAGTGCCGGATTTAAAGCAAACACATAGGGAACAATAAATGCTCCAATTGCCAATTTGGTAGCCGTAACTGCAGTTTTCATCGGATTTGCCTGAGCAATTGCAGCGCCTGCATACGCCGCCAAAGCGACTGGTGGTGTTAAGTCTGCCACAATACCAAAATAGAAAACAAAGAAATGTGCCGCAACAGCAGGGACACCCATACGCACTAAAATCGGGGCACATGTTGCCGCCATAATACAATAGTTAGCAGTGGTAGGAATACCCATACCTAAAACGATACAGCAGAGCATTGTAAGGAACAATGCCACAACAACCTGATTACCCGCCAGAGCAACGATGCCGTTAATCATCATATTAGCAAGACCTGTCATGGTGATTGTTCCAGCAATCATACCTGCAACGCCACAGGCAGCAGCAACTGCAATCATACCTTGTCCGCCGGCTGCAAGCGCTTCCCAAATACGCTTAGGAGTTATTCTGTTTTCCTTATTGAAAAGGCTAACCGCGATTGCTACTAGTATAGCAATTGCTGCTGCATATTGAATAGAGCGCTGGGTAATGCTGACAAGATAAACCAACAGAATAAGCGGTATCAGCAAATATACTTTTTTAAGAAGAGGTAAAAGTTTTGGCAATTCCTCTCTTGTCAAACCTCGAAGTCCCTCTTTTTTTGCCTCTAAATGAACAGTGATGAATACACCTGCAAAATACAATACAGCGGGCAAAATCGCACGAACAACTATATTACTATACGGAACACCTATATAATCTGCCATCAAAAAGGCCGCCGCACCCATGATAGGAGGCATAATCTGACCGCCGGTAGAAGCTGAAGCTTCTGCTGCAGCAGCAAATTCAGGTTTATAGCCTGTCTTCTTCATCAATGGAATTGTCACCGAGCCCGATCCAACAGTATTTGCAACAGAAGATCCGGAAACCATACCCTCAAACGCACTGGCAACTACTGCAACTTTTGCCGGACCTCCGGAAAAGCCTCCAACAACGGCATTTGAAATATTGATAAAGAAATCCGCAATCCCAGTACGCTCCAAAAAAGCACCGAATATGATAAAGACTACTATAAATTTAGAACATACATTTATAGGCGTAGACAAAATACCCTCTTTACCGTAAAACAGATAATGCACAATATAATTGAGTTTTCCCCATAAAGTCGGGTTAGAAAGCCCCCATATCAATGCATATGCAATAAAGCATCCGGCTACAATTACAATTGGAATACCAACACTTCGACGGCATGCCTCTGCAGTGGATATTATGCCCAAAATACCAATAACTATCTGGTACCACTCAAATTTACTTCCCTGCTGGATGATAGTTTGAGCATTAGCCGCAAAATACAAAAATGCACCCGTACCGCAAATCATCAGTAATACATCATACCACGGTATAAAATTGACCTTTTGTTTCCCTTTTTTAGCAGGATAAATAACATATGCAAGGAAAACAATAAATGCCACAAAGGTAGTAAGTCTGAGTTCTTCCAACCAGGTAGCAAACAATGTTACATAAATGCAAAACAAAGAGAAAATCGCCAAGATGCAGGTCACAACTGCTTTTTGCCATCCTGTCCAAACACGAACATTAGATTCACGGTCAAATTTCTGCATAACCGCTTCTAAATCCATAGGTTCCTGTATGTTTGGCTTATTTTTTTTACAAAACAACATTAACTTTCCCCCTCGGATCCTAATAAAACAAATGCGGCGAAAGGCAGTTTCACCGCATTTAAATATTTTTTATGCAAAATTACTCTACTGAAACCTCAATGTTATTTTCAGCAAAATATTTTGCCGCACCGGCATGGAATGGAACCATCATTCCACTGGTTGCATTCTCCAAAGAAAGTTCTGCACCTTTTGCATTTTCTGTGGTAATAGCATCAATGTTATCGAAAATAGCTTTAGTTAACGCATAAACATCATCCTCTGAAGCCTCTGCATTAACAATTAAAGTTGCCTTAACAGTAACAGTTTTCACATCTTCACTCTGATCTGCATAAGTTCCTGCAGGAATTACATATTCAGTATAGAAAGGATTTGTTTCCATAAGTTTTGCTGCTACATCTCCGTCAATAGGAACAAGATATGCTTTATTTGTAGTGCATAATTCTGTGATTGCAGGAGTTGGTGCACCTGCTACGATAAATGCGGCATCAATCTTTCCGTCTTTCAATGCGTCTGCACTGTCAGCAAAAGACTGATACTGAGCATTTATATCAGCTTCTGTAAGTCCTGCAGCAGTTAAGACATCAATAGCATTAAAATACACGCCTGAACCAGGAGCGCCTATGGAAACAGATTTGCCTTTTAAATCAGCTATTGACTTAATAGCAGGGTCCATTGTGACCAACTGAAGTGCCTCTGCGTACAAACCTGCAACTGTACGGAAAGAATCTACCTTACCTTCAGATTCAAATGAACGGATACCTTCCCAGGCATATGCCATAACATCAGACTGTACAGTACCCAACTGATAATTTCCCGCATCTATACCCTGAATATTTGCTTTTGAACCATCGGTAGAAACAACCGTAACATTGATTCCGGCGTTATTCTTTATGTACTGTCCTAATACACCGCCATAACCGTAATATGTACCTGCTGTACCTCCTGTACCCATTGTCATCTTTGTTCCTGCATTACCGCAAGCAACCAAAGCAACAACCATAATTAAGGTTAACACAATTGCTAAAAACTTTCTCATTGAAACTTCCTCCGTTTTAAAAATAGTTACATAATTATTATATAACATACCTAAAGATTTTTCAAGAAAAATTTTACATATGCATATAACAAAATACATTTTACTGCATGTTTTATCATATAAGGGATATAAGGTTTAGATGCAATCGATTGCGATACATAAGGTTTAGATGCAAACCTTTTTAGTAGCAAGTTCATATCAAGTTAAGAACAAAAATCAATTATTTTCTTTCTTCTTTTTAATTTTCACAAATTGAATAATTTGTAAGACGAAAAATACTATATGGGCTGTTCCTCCTATTCCTGATATCTGCCAAGCCACATCTGTAAAAACATCATTGCGAACCAAATTAAACAAACAATATGATGATCCTATATCTCCACCGTCCGGCAATAAAACCCAGAAAATCAAATATGTAATAATAAAAAGATAATTTATTATTCTTAATCTTGGAGATTCAACAAAAAATTGTGATGCATATAAATTTGTCAACAAAAATAATATTGGTTGTATGATAGGTATTAACATTAATATCATACCAAATCTAATCCAACCCATATTAAGTACCAATGATGCAGTAGCAATAATAATACAAATTATAGATAAAACCAACGGCTTTTTATTTTTTACAAGGCCATTCTTTTTTATCAATTTTATTAATTTTACAATTCCCCAAATAATAAGCCCAATAATAGCTACAAATTGTACTATTCCGAAAATCATAGAAAAAATATAATAACCCCTCGTAAATATGTTTACCATACGCTTATTCTCCTTTCAACAATTTTCGACATATTCATATTGCAACACATAAGGTTTAGATGCAAACCTTTTTTACGCAAGTTCATAGCAAGTTAGGACTAAAATTAATAATGGCTTTCATAATAAAAGAATCCATCAATAATTTTTTCGACATAAAACCTGTTATCTCCATCAGGCTCATCCCAAGAATATCCCTTTCCATCTTGTTGTAAAGTTTCACCTTTTGGATATTCAATGTTTTCTTTAACATCTATTGCATTGTCTTCAGAAAAATAAAACCCATAATAACTTGTTGCTGAACCAATACCTTTACCGCCACAATAAAAATCAATATAATTCTCTTCTACAGTAATATCTTCTATTCCTTTGATTTTTTCTATGTTTTCGAAATCATTGTTTTCTATTGCATTAGTTATTTCTATCTGATTTTCGTTTACTAATTCAATTATTTCATTTTTGTCAGGAACATTCATGTCTCCAATCATAACTATAATCGCTAATCCAAAATATCGCCAAATTAAGATAGCCAAAGCTATAACTATAGAAATTATAGTTACACAAATAATACTCTTCTTTTTCATATGCTCCTCCAATCTTTCGACAATATACGACATATTTATATTATGACACATAAGGTTTAGATGCAAATGATTTTGTTATCAAGTTCATATCAAGCTATGACCAAAAACTATTATAAGTTAATATAATAATTCACAAATCTAATCCAAAAACTATCCGAATTAGAAATCAATATATAACCGATAATTCCAATAACAAAAATTGTAATTGGGATAAGTTGTTTAATATCTTTATTTGCAATGCTTTTAATAATCGAAAATAATATTAAACCTAAAGACAAAAGTATAAAAAAGCCAAATAACAGAGGTGTAAACATTCCTAAAACCATTTCTGCACCAAGACTATATGTATCTGCCAATTCTCCCAAATAATTCAGCAAAGGGTCAAAAAGAAAAAAAGCAAGAACAACAATTATATTTGTTAAAATTAGTTTTTTCATACTGCACTTCCTTTCGACATTATTCGACATATCCATATTGCGATGCATAAGGTTTAGATGCAAATCTATTTAGTGTCAAGTTCATGTTAAGTTAGAACTAAAAAATTATTGCAAATAATAAAATATTTTGTATATACCCATATCAAAGGGATCATCACACAATTTGTCGCACAAAATATAAAAATCACCCAATCGCAACCCCTTTTTTACAGATAAATAATCTCCATCTTTTCTTTCTTCGCCTTTATACTCACCACCCCTGTATGCCCAATCATAAAATTGCACACATTCTGTACACTCACCTTTTTTGTTATACAATTCTACAATTCTAATGCCAGAACGTGGAGACAAATGGCTCATATCTTCGCTTTCTTTAAAGCGAATTTTATTTAATGCTCTAACTAATTTTTTCACATCTTTTCGTTCGGTTATCTCTTTATCTATTCCGTCACCATAAAATATTATTTTCGCAGTTGCCACATCATTTGATTTAATTTTAAGGGAAATTGGATACCTAATCGCATCTATTAACGAAACAAGCATAACAATTCCAATTATTACACACAAAAGTATGATTATTTTCTTCTTCATGTTTGCACTTCCTTTCAAAGGCTTCTCCTTGAGGAGAGGCCCCGCCGCAGGCGGTGGTGAGGTGTAGATTGCGTAGCAATCGTTATTCTTTTCCACCTCATCCGAGTTGCTTCGCAACCCACCTTCCCCTCAAGGGGAAGGCTTTCATATTTCGTCATCTTTCGACATTCTCCATATAGTTCGTGTCAAGACTGGACAAAAATTTCCCCAATATCAAAGATTTTTGTTAGTAATATGTATTTTTATTCTTCTATTGAGTCAATTTCTACTAGAGCATCGGGAGTTTCCACCATATCGTTATAATTAAGCAGGAATCGTCTTACAACAAAGAGGATAGCTATCGTTGCAACAGTAATCAAGTTTTCCTATGAAGACGCATGCCCTACTATCAGCTGACGTGCAAGAGCAAATTTCAAAACTTCGATAATCGTTTCTGGCGTATGCTTGCAAAGCATCTTTATAAGCTCGGCACCGATAGCAAGCACAATCGCCTTATCCAAAATCACAACAAGCGAGTCAATGCCCTGCTCAAAAAACGAGGTAGCAGCCATATCCATAACTACCCGCACAGAAGAATAACCGGCAGGCCCACAAGAAGCGATATAAAAAGTTAAATTATGTAACTTATTTCAAACATTTGGTCCTGAAGTTTTTTCTCATAATCATTCTCCCCAATTACTGTACATTGACAGATATAATATTTTCGTCGGAATAATCTATTCTTTTTCCCGAACAATTAAGCCTATCCACAAAGTCAAAATATTCTTCCTTTGATGCAAAAGCAGGCTGGTACTCGTTTATAATTCGTTTCCCTTCCCTGGCATCATCTGATAAGAGTAAGCATAACATCCCAAGCTGCAGTTTTGCACTTCCCACGCAAGCCTCAACAGGGTCAGTTATCATATAATCGTCACCATGAGCCGTTCCTGTTGCACCGCCACAATAAGGATGTACTACCGGCATAATGCAACTTAAATCACCCATATCAGTACTACCCGAGCCCATAAAATCGTTCATTTTGAAGTTATATTCGGGCAAAAAGGTTTGGGCAGCTTCTTTAGCAATATTCATCATATTTTCGTTATTTACCAAAGGAGCATACCCCATTGTATCAGTAATATCAATGTTTGTCCCAATAGAAAGTGCAGCTCCGCATAAAGCCTGATTTACCTTTTGGTTTGCTTTACACATTGCATCAATTGTTGCACCGCGTACATAACTTTCAAGAACTACTTTCCCCGGAATCGCATTAACCATAGAGCCGCCATTGGTTATAATGGGATGTACCCTTATAATATCTCCTTCCTGAAAGGTTTCGCGAATGGCATTAACCGCATTAAGACCGCAGCTTGCCGCATACAATGCATTTTTCCCTTTCCAGGGACTTGCTCCCGCATGTGCAGCAGTGCCCTCATATGTAATATTTTTGGCAACGCAGCTAACATATCCTTTTCTTACCGAATATTCCCCTGCCGTATGCACCATAAATGCCATATCTACACCATCAAAATATCCTCTTGACAAAAACTCACTTTTGCCGCCAAAATATTTGATTATGCCCTCATTTTTAAGTTTTGTCCTATATTCAATTTCAAGAAGCTCCTCAGCCGAAACAGCACAAAGTCTTATCTTACCCCAAAAGTTTTCAAGAATTCCCGGTTCTTTAAGCGCCGCGGCAATTCCCAAAAGTGCAGCACACTGGGCATTGTGTCCGCAGGAATGTACCGCTCCGGTATCGGGGTTTGCTTCCTTATGTTCAGGGCAGATTATTGAATCAAACTCCGCCAGAATTAAAACTTCAGGACCCGGTTTATTTGTATCTAGCACTGTATAAAAACCGGTAATATTCTCAGCAAGAATAGGGTCGTATCCAAGCTCTCTGAAAGCATTTTCCATATACTTTGACGTTTCATATTCCTTATAACCGGTTTCAGGATGATTCCAGATAAACCTTTCGGCATCCAATATTTTTGTGTATGCTTTTCTACCGCTTGATTAAATTCCTTCATAACTAGTTCTCCTGTGCATTTGTTAATCTTTATTCCTCCAAAATAATATATTTTACCACAAACACATTTCAAAGATATCTTTGATCACCTCAAAGTCCATTTCTATATAACTTTTAACCGTTCTTTGTCTGCCGAAGGTGCAAAGGTCCGAAAGTCTTTCAATGCAAGATTCATTAATCCCAAAATCCAAAAGGCAAGTTGGCATACCAAGCGACTTAAAGTATTCTGCCATTTTTTCTATTCCTTTTAATGCTGCCGCATCGTCATCCGACTCGGCACAGTCCCAAACTCTACGTGCAAACTGCGCAAAACGTGGGATATTGTACTTGTAAATATATTTTGCCCAGGCAGGGAAGATAACCGCAAGTCCTGCACCATGTGCAATCTCGTCAAATTCGCCGCTAAGTGCATGCTCCAACTGATGCACAGGAAGCGCATTTTCGCGGCCACAGCCGGTAAGGTCGTTGTGCGAAAGACTTGATACCCACATCATATTGGCACGCGCGTCATAATCCTTTGGGTTTTCCATAAGCACTTTTCCTGCCTCGATTGTCGCCTTTAAAACACTTTCGGCAATACGGTCTGTAAGGTCGGTCGGCCCGCATGGCATAAAATAACGTTCCATTGTGTGCGCCATAATATCAACAACGCCGCAAGCTGTCTGATACTTTGATACGGAATATGTAAGTTCGGGGTTCATAATGGCAAACAGGCATCTGTTAAAGTCACTGTTGAAACCGCGCTTCATATTAAGCTCGGTATTGGAAATAACTGCAGACGAGCTCATTTCACTTCCGGCTGCTGCAATCGTAAGTATGCACCCCACCGGCAGTGCCTTTTTAGGAGTTGCTTTTCGCATAGGGAAGTCCCAAGGGTCCTTGTCATAGAAAACCCCTGCAGCAGTATACTTTGAAGAATCAAGAACACTTCCGCCGCCAACTGCAAGTATCATCTGGACATTATTTTCTTTTGCCTTTTTTACAGCCTCGCGCACAAACGAAATTTTGGGGTTTGGCTCAACACCGCCCATTTCTATGACATTTATTCCAAACTCCGAAAGAGAATTCAAAACCTCGTCATAAAGTCCCGACTTTTTTATACTTTCCTGTCCGTACTGAAGCATTATATTGTCATATCCATACTCTTTGATTATTTTACCAATGTCTTTGTGCTTGTCCTTACCAAAAAACACCTTTGTCGGTGCGTAGTAAATAAAATCATTCATAGTTAATCACCTCTTACTCTTTTAAAGTCTTCACCTTTCAACGCTAAAACCTTAAAATTCGTCGTAAGCCACAATTTCTTCTAGGGGCCTAAATTTACTATGGAATTCGTGCGGTTTGGCATCATCTGACGGATACCCCATCACTAAAACAGCGAGTGGCTTGATATTTGGGGGGATATTAAATTCTTCCTTAAGAACAGATGGATTAAAGTGCATAACTAAGCAGCTGCCAACACCCATATTGTGAGCCGCAAGCATCATATGTGTCGTGACGATTGCCGCATCAACGGGTGCCGAAAGAGCACCGTCATACGGTCTTTTCCAGCTTTCGTCTTCATTGTAACATACAAGCATTGCAGTCGGTGCATCAAAATGGCATTTGGTGCATTTTTTTAACTTTTCTATCGACTTGTCAGTATTTAAAACAAGAATTCGCTGTGGCTGAAAATTGCACCCCGTAGGCGCCTTGTGCGCCGCATCCAGAATTTTTAAAATGCATTCATCCGGCAAATGCTCAGGATTGAAGTTTCTGACAGAAAATCTTTCGTTAATCAGTTTCTCGTATTCCATAATTGACTCCCTTTTAAATTTTGACAGTTTGCTATTCTACTATGTATTTTATCAAATCATCAATCTGCAAGCGGTCGCTAAAGTCGCCATCTACTTCACAAAGCTCTATCAAAAGCTTCTCCATATCACTCGGCTCTTTCTTTGCACTCATTATCTTCTTCAAAGTTTTTAGTGCGGCTTTGTGAACAGTGCTTAACTCATCCATAATCATTTTGCCAGTAAAATTGAAAATCTTTATGTTTTCCGGCAAACCATCTTTGAAATTCTTTTGGGCAACCAACTTATCATAATAATCCCGACAATCAAGTGGCGTGATACCTGTTGTAAAAACCGCTATTTTTTTGTCTTTTATTCTTTCAATATTTTTTGTAATAATGCTTACACCATTTATAACTTCGGCATAAAGACCTCCACCGTATATTATTGAATCATACTTTTCGAGTTCGTCTATGGTAACGTCTTTAGCGTCTGCTATTTTACAATCAAGCTCTTCCTTTATCCATTCGGCATAAGTTTTGGTTGAACCGTATTTTGTTTTGTAAACAACAATTGCATTCATAAAATGCCTCCTTTTCCAAATTTAACGCATATGCGCAATATCGAATCATCTATTTTTGTCCATATATCTTAAAAATCCCTTGCATCCCAAAAGGACATCTTTGTATGTTCGGTCAAAATCACCTGTATACCAAGGGTCAGCCACGTCTTCATGGGAACCTGTAAACTCAAGTATTTTGTGTATTTTTTCTTCTTTGTCATTTCCTATAATCCGCAACGTATTTCGTACATTTGCGCTGTCCATACATACTAAATAATCGTATTTTGCATAGTCAGATTTTTCCAAATGCACAGCACGCTTTGAAGAATATAATATACCAAGTCCGTCCAGGATTTTTGCTGTTCCGCGATGCACGGGATTTCCTATTTCCTCGTAACTCGTAGCAGCAGACGCCACATAAAATTCATCGCTTCTCCCTAATTTTTCTATCATATCCTTAAAAACAAATTCTGCCATTGGACTTCGGCATATATTTCCGTGGCATATAAATAAAATTCTTACCATAACATATCTCCATTAACATCCGCTGGAAGTGTTTATTCCAAAACAATCGCACTTTCCATCGGCACAATCTGTATATATGTATTGCCCGGATTAAGTACAAGTTCTGCTCCATCAGCTTTTGTATAAACAGTTTTTGCTCTCCTTGACGGTTTGGCCCAGTTTATGTCAATTACCTTGCCGTTTGTGATATAATAACCCGATCCCTTTCCGACATTCTTTAGTTCCTGTCTACCCTTGTCTTCGCCATCATTTAATGTATAATTTGAAAGCTTATAAATTATGATATTTTTGGCAGTAAGTATTTCGTCCGTCTGGCTCATATGCTCCTTTCCGTCTACAAATCTCTTATAAACCTTATTTTGAGCATCATATTCATAACTTACAGAGTACATATAGGAATACTGCAAAGAAATCTTGTTTACTAACCTTTCAGACTCAATATCCGTATCTTTTTCATAATACCCAAGATGCTTAACGTTTGTTTTGTCACTGTATTCTTTGGTTGACACTGCCATATCGTGAATCTTGTCCAGCCCCGTATACAAATTGTGCCATGTTTTGTCGTATGTCCTGTCTCTCCAGAATATTTGTCCGTCTACCCCCAGGATACCGTTAATATTTTCTACACCAAGTTTTGATATATCCCTTGAAGCCTGAGGGCTCCAGCCCGAATGTGCATATATCGCATCGTGTTCAAGAGCATAGTCAAGAAAATAATGTCTTGACGAACGAACAGGACCAACTTTTTCGAGGGTACTTTCCTTAAAGAGCGCCATAAACCTGCTTGCGCCACCCTCAACAATTATTTCATAAACCATATATGCACTTTCAAGACCAATCTGAGGTCTTGCTTCTTTCGAGTCATTATCTATCATCACGGCAATCGGACGCGAATCAGTCTGCATTTTTTGATAAAATTCCGTTTCAGGTGATACTTCTTCAGAAGCTACAGGTGCTTCTTCGGTAAAGGTCTCTATAGCATCGTCTTTTTGCGATTGTTTACCCTTGCACGCTGTTACAAAAATTATACTAATAACCAAAAACAAAACAAATAATCTTTTCATATGTATCTCCTATATTAAGTTTCAGTATTACACAATATCTCATATTAAATAATACATTAAATGACAAATTTTTTCAAGCATAACACTTAAAATTTCTTAATATAATTAAAAAAAAGAAAGGACAACCTCAAAATGGAAAACAATCGCGAATACCGAGGCAGAAGCCAAAGAAAAAATACTACAAAAAAGCTTACATTTTCTTATATAAAAAAACTGATCAGACAAAGCATCATCTCACTTTTGATACTTGGCCTCATATTTTCGCCTAATGTTGTAAACGGCAAAGATACGTCAAAAATACAAGAATGGGTGAGGCTTGCACTAAACTACAAAATTGACATAGGCAGGCTCTCTGATATTCTTAGCGATATTTTGCAAAAATCCATCCCTGCGTGGAGGCAAGGAGATTCAAATGAAGAACAAAAAGTTATTGACGAAAAAGCTTTTTGATATCCCCGTCGGAAAGCATATAAAGCTCAATATATGGACCATTCCTATGCTGATACTCGCCACTTTCAGCGATTTGGGGATATACTTTGCTTTAGCCTACATATCATCAGGTTTACACGAGCTTGCCCATATTTTTTGTGCTAAAAGCTTAAACGTCAAAATTTCGTATGTCAGTATATATCCATTCGGGATTTCGGCGCGGCTTAAAAAAGGCTACATAAAAAACTCCGAAAAGGAATTTTTAATTGCCTTTTCGGGGCCGCTTTTAAGCATCGTTCTTTTTTGGATTTTTGCATTTTTCGGCAAGGTTTATCCATCACCTTATATCACCTTTTTAAGAGATACCAATTTTGCAATTTGCTCGATAAACCTTTTGCCGTGCCTGCCCCTTGACGGCGGCAGAATGGCAAAGTCTATTCTCACCTTGCGGTTTGGAATAATGCGCGCCTATGGTTTTATGCTTAAAATAAGCAAAATTATCCTATTAATACTTATTGTATTTGAAATCATAATAATTTTTGCAAGCAGACTTAATTTTTCGCTTGTGCTTATTTCGGCATTTCTGCTTCAGAACCTTGCATTTGAAAAGCAGGCCGTTTCGATGATAACCCTAAAGGAAATCCTCTCCAGTCACAAAAAGACCGAAAACTCCCAAACTCTCCCTACAAAAGTGCTGTGCGTCAAAGAAAACTCGCTTGCCGCCGGGTTTCTTCGGTATATAAGCTATGACTGTTTTTATGTTTTGAATGTACTAAACGAAAAATCCGCAATCGTAAATACGATTACGGAAGTAGAGGTTTTGGATTCACTGTTAAAAAATGGAATCAGAATAAAATATAAGGATATTAAAAATTTTTAGTCATCAGAGCAAATCGCCAAAACTGTGCCCTCGTCAAAGGTTATTTTTGCAATCTTTTCATCCAGGAATTGATTGCTTGTTGCCTGAACCGCGCCTGAGGACAATGTTATTCCATTTGCCTCATAGAGCATATTTTCCACCGTAAAATTCTTAACGTCCCCACCAAACGGGAAAAATGAGACATACTTCATTCCGTTTGGCGCAAGTTCAAAGGATTTATTGTGGATAGTGATATAATTCTTTTCGTCTAAAATTTGTCCCCTGCCACCATTATCCAGTATCTTTTTAAGAAGGCATATATGCGAAAATTCATGGTCAAACCGACCGCCCAATGCACCGATTATGGTAATGTCTTTAAAACCCCGCTCCAAAGCATACATAATGGCAAGGTCGGTGTCGGTGTTAGATTTTTTAACAGGGAATTTTACTATTTTCTTTGCAAGTGGCGTATCTGTTTTTAAAGAATCACCGTCACCCATCCACACATCAGGCACAACAGCAAGCGAATCTAAGTGGGTTTGTCCTCCGTCAGCACATATGACAAATGCATTTTCAAAATCAATATTTTTTAACCAGGCGTATGAATTTATTTTTCCCGAGCAAAATATAAAGCATTTCATTTTGCTGACTTCCTCATTTTTTCTATTGTCTCTTTGGCATTTTCAGCCTTAAAAATCGCGGAACCCGCAACTATAACATCTGCACCATGGCCAGTCGGCATATATATATTCTCGGCAGTAACGCCCCCGTCAACTTCAAGGTAAATATCCTTACCCGAGAGGTCAATCAGTTCTCTTGCCTTTGAAATTTTGGCATTCATCTCTTCTATGTAAGACTGACCGCCAAATCCAGGCTCCACCGTCATGATAAGAAGCAAGTCTATTTCCTTAAGATATGGCTCCATAACCGCAACATCTGTTCCAGGTTTTACGGATACCCCTGCTTTTTTGCCTAAAGTATGTATATAGTCGATAACCTCTTTTGTATTTCCAACCGCTTCGTGGTGGATTGTAATAAGATCCGCGCCTGCATCCGAAAAGGCCTTTATGTACTTCATTGGGTCAGAAATCATAAGATGAACATCAAAGAAAAGCGGTGAAACTTTTCTGAGAGCCTTTACAATATCCGGCGAATACGCAAGGTTTGGAACAAAATGTCCATCCATAACATCCACATGAATCCAGTCCGCCCCCGCATCCTCTATTTTCTTTAGTTCATCGCCCAAAGCTACCGGATTGGCTGCTAAAATCGATGGTGCTATAAGTATATTTTTGCTCATAATATTCCCTCTTATCCAAAATTTCAGTACTTTTGATTGGCTTTCTTTACCTCGTCATAAAGAAGCACATAGCTTTCGTGTCTGCTTGGCGAGATAAATCCATTTTTGAGAGCATCTCTCACTGCACAATCAGGCTCGTTTATATGCCTGCAGTCCAAAAATCTGCAAGTATCCAGATGATTTTTAAACTCCCTGAACAGCCCCGCAAGTTCCTCGGGCAAAACTTCTTCAAGCTCGAACGAGCTAAATCCCGGTGTATCAATTATATACCCGCCAAAGGGCAGCCTTACAAGCTCGGAATGTCTGGTGGTATGTCTGCCGCGCTCGGTCTTGTCGCTGACAGAGCCGGTTTCAAACCTTTCTTCACACATTATCCGGTTTAATATGCTTGACTTCCCAACACCGGAATTTCCTGCAAAAACAGTTATTTCGTCCTTTAAAAGTTCTTTTATTTTTTCTATATTTATGTTTTCGGCAGCGCTTACCACGACCACCTCAAACCCCGCAGATTTATAAACTTCCGGAAGAATGGAATTTTCGCACAAATCACTTTTATTAAAGCAAAGCGAAACCCTAAGCCCCGCATATTCAGCAGATGCAATCAGCTTATCAAGAACATAAGTATTTGGCTTTGGACTTTCAAGCGAGGCAACCGCCATCATTTGCGTCACATTGCTGACAGCAGGGCGAACCAAAGTATTGCGCCGGTCAAAAATCACGGCAATGACTCCTGTTTTGTTGTCGCTGTTTAGCTCAACTTTAACCTTATCCCCAACTAGCGGGGTTATGCCCATTTTCCTGAAGATACCCTTTGCACGACATTCAATGACGCCACTTTGGGTATTTACGTAATAAAAACCGCCTATGCCTTTCTCAATAACACCTTGAAGATTATTCATAGATACCCCTTTAATGAAGTTGAACCGTACTCTTCTTCTGCGAAACGCCGTCGTAGAACACCTCTACCGTAACGCTGCTTGACGTACCCTCAAGCTTTACAACATCACTGGTGTTTTTTGCTAAATTTTTGCTGTATACAGTCGAGCCGTTTACATTAACCTGAACAAGCGCACTGTCCTTATTTTTAGGACCATAAATAGTAATCATTGTACTCTTTTTCTTAGCTGGCGGGTCCTCTACTACAGGCTTGTCGTTTCCTTTAGACGGAGCATCGGTCTTACCGGGGTCATTGCCACTTGGCTCGTCGGTTTTACCTTCGTCGGGGCCCTTGCTTACATAAAAGATAATCTTGTCGCCTTTTTTAACGGTAGTCCCCGCCTCCGGCTCTTGTCTTATAACCGAGCCAATTGGAATGTCATCACTGAATTCCTCTTCAAACTCAGCCTTTAAGCCAAGCTCTTCTATTTCCATTTCCACTTCACGGGAATCCTTGTAGCGAGTGTAGTTTTTAAGCAGAATATCCGAGCTTCCGCCACTTAATTCCACCGTAATCACAATGACTTCCTTCATTTTGACTTTTGTTCCTGCCTCCGGCTCCTGAGACAAAATTGTATCCTTTGCCTTGTCACTCTCGGTTGTTTTTCCTCGGATTATGTTAAACTTATACTCCATCTCTTCGTCTATATCGACATACTTTTCAATTGCTTCTTCATACAAAAGTCCCTCAAGCTTTGGAATTTCAATGTTTTTTGTATCAAAAAACATACTGCCAATGCCTGTAATGGAAAGAAACGCAGTCGAAATCAAAGCGATTACCAAAACCGCACATATAATTGCGACGGTAATAACTTTTCTTTCTTTCTTTTTATCTATCTGTGGTGAACTCTTCTTGCTAGGAACTTTCTTGCTCACCTCTTCATCACCCTCCTTGGTTCTATATTCGGGCCTTTCTTCAGGCTTTATCTTAACTGCAGGCATCATTATTGTCTGACCGCTGTCAGAAGATAAATTCTCCTCAAGCTCTTCAGTATAGATTATGTCACGACTTGGGTCGTTTATGACAAGCTCCATATCGTTTATAAACTCAGATGCATTCTTATACCTGCCCGAAACTTCCTTGCACATAGCCTTAAGAACCACTTTTTCAAGTGCAAGCGGAATGCTTAAGTTATGCTCTCTTGGTGGAGTAGGCTTATCCTGAAGATGCATTATTGCAACTGTTACAGGTCTTTCGCTGTCGAATGGAACTTTGCCTGTAAGCATTTCATAAAGCACCACGCCAAGTGAATATATGTCTGACCTTTCGTCAGTGTAACCGCCACGTGCCTGCTCGGGCGAAATATAATGAACCGAGCCAATCGCAGTATCCTCACAAGTCATTGTTGACTGAACATTTGCTCTTGCAATACCAAAATCAGTAACCTTTAGTACACCATCATCCTTCATAATTATATTATGAGGCTTTATGTCACGGTGTATTATCGAATTTTTGTGAGCCTGCTCGAGGCCTTTTGCAATCTGCACGGCATAACCTACCGCCTCGCGCCAGGGAAGTATACGTTTTTCATCGATGTATTCCTTAAGTGTGATGCCCTTTATATACTCCATTACGATATAGTGAAGGCCATTCTCATTACCTACATCAAAAATTGAAACAATATTAGGGTGAGTAAGACTCGCAGCGGCTTGTGCTTCAACATTAAAGCGTCTGACAAATTCTGCATCGTTCTGAAGGTCAGGACGAAGCACCTTGACTGCAACAAATCTGTTTAAAAGCCTACACTTTGCCTTATAAACAACAGCCATACCGCCGCTTCCGATTTCTTCTAATATCTCATATCTATCTGCAAGGACTTTACCAATTAGTGTCATATTTGTTCCTCCTTTTTAAATTGAAGAGCAATTACAGTAATATTGTCAACACCGCCGCGTTTATTTGCCTCATCAATAAGCGTTTTAACCGCTGTCTTTATATCTTCCGATTCGTTTATTATTTGTTTTATTTCTTTTTCTCGCACCATTTCGGTAAGTCCGTCGCTGCACATAAGTATTGTTTCGCCGCCAACCACAGTGTAGTCATAAAAGTCGGCATCAACATATTTTTCTGAGCCTACAGCACGGGTAATTATGTTTTTATCAGGATGATTTCTCGCTTCTGCCCGGGTTATGCTTCCGCTTCTGACCAGTTCCTCCACAACAGAATGGTCAACCGTAATCTTCCTCATAACCGTATCTGAAATAAGATAAGCACAGCTGTCACCGATATTGGCAATCCGCACCAGATTATCTTTTACAAAAGTAACTACCGCTGTCGTCCCCATCCCTGCCTGAGCAGAGTTTTTTAAAGACATACTGTAAATCTCGGAATTTGCAAAATCGATTGATGCTGCCATCTTTTTTGCAAGGTTCGATGTATCCTCGTCCAAAAGGGCACTCTCCAGGTCGTCACAAATCAGATTTACAGCCATACAGCTTGCAATTTCGCCGGCATTATGTCCGCCCATTCCATCTGCAAGCACACATATTCCGGATAACTTTCCGTCCTCAAAGCCACGGATTTCAAAACTGTCTTCGTTAAGTTCACGAAGTTTGCCTTTATCCGTAAGACCATATACCCTAGCAAACATATTATCCTAGCCTTTCTGCCCTTAAACGTGGGCGTTTATTTTAATCTTGATTAAGTCGATTTTTTCTTAATTGTCCACAAGCAGCATTTATGTTGCTGCCCATCTCGCGCCTTACCGTTGCTGATATTCCGTTTTTCTCGAGTCGTTTCCTGAACGCATCCACTCTCACGCGGCTGCTTTTTTCAAAGCCGATTTCTTTTACCTTGTTTACGGGTATAAGATTCACGTGGCAAAGCATTCCTTTTAAAAGACCTGCGAGTTTGTCTGCTTCGTCCAAAGTGTCATTTACCCCCGAAATCAACGTATATTCAAAGGACACCCTTCTTGATGTCGCGCGTATATACTCCTTGCAGGCTGAAATAAGCGTATCTATAGAATACTTCTTATTTATCGGCATAATTTCTGACCGCTTTTCGTCGGTTGGTGCATGAAGCGAAACAAGAAGCGTTATCTGCAGTTTCCTTTTGGCAATTTCCAGTATCTTGTCCACAATTCCGCAGGTCGAAATCGAAATATGCCGCTGACCTATATTAAGGCCCTCGGGCGCATTGATAAGGTCAATAAACTTCATCACATTATCAAAATTGTCAAATGGCTCGCCAATACCCATCATAACGACATTGGATATCCGCTCGCCCAAATCCTTTTGGACACATATTACCTGACTTAAAAGCTCACCAGGGGTAAGGTCACGCATTTTGCCGCCAATGGTGGATGCACAAAACTTACATCCCATACGGCATCCCACCTGAGATGAAATACAGATGGTATATCCGTATTCGTATTTCATTAAAACAGATTCTATAAAATTGCCGTCACTTAATTCTAGCAGATATTTGCGTGTTCCGTCAATCTTTGAAACAAATTTTTCCGAAATCTTTACCGCACCTATGTAGGATTTTTGTTTTAGTTCTTCTTTTAAGCTTTTGGGGATATTCCCCATATCGTCAAAATCCTCTGCTCCCTTTTGAAGCCAATCAAAAATCTGCTTTGCCCTGAACTTTGGCTCGTCTAAAGCTACTATAAATTCCTCAAGCTCCGCCTTTGTCATGCTAAGGAGTTCGGGCCTTGTATTTATTTTTCCTTCACCATTTTGCATATATAAAACCCGCTTTCTCCTAAGACTGAGGTAAGTATCTGCTCCTCAAATTCCTTTTTGAAGTTTTTGTGTTTAGCCAAAAATTTTTCAATCTGAACTTTGTTTTCTTCAGGCAAAATCGTACAAGTGCTGTATACAAGCACACCGCCTGGCTTTACGTACTCTGCCGCATTTTCTAAGATAGCCTCTTGAATTTTGCAAAGCGCCTTTATTTCTTCTTCTGTCCTGGAATACTTGATATCTGGCTTTTTATGTAAAACCCCAAGTCCCGAACACGGTACATCTGCCAAGACTCTATCAGCTATCCCCACCAGTCGATCGCATTTTTTTGTCGAGTCCATCACAGCGGCATCAATAATATCAATACCAAGCCTTTTTGCCGATGCCTTAATAAGCTCAATCTTATGCTCGAATATGTCAAAGGAAAGTACCCTGCCTTTATTTCCCATTTTTTCGGCAATAGCGGCAGACTTTCCGCCAGGAGCGGCACAAAGGTCAATTATAGTTTCCAAAGGCTTTGGGTCTAAAACCTCTACTGTCTTTTGAGAAGAAATATTCTGAAGTGAAAATAAACCTTTCTCATAGGCATCAGATTTTTCTACGTTAAGTTTCCCCTTTACCAAAAGCGCAGTTGGAATTTGGGCATATTTTTCGCATTCAATGCCGTCTTTTTCTAAGACTTCAACAAGTTCATCAGGTGAAGTTTTTAATGTATTCGCTCTTACATGAATTTTGTGCGCTTTCTGGTTTTCTTTAAAAAGCTCCGTGCATCGCTCTACGCCGTATTCTGCTATAAGCCTTTCGCTAATCCATTTGGGATACGAATACTGAAGCGATAGTTCCGCCGCCGCATCGCCCGTTTTTGGAAAGTCAAACTCCTCCCTTTTAGCCGCCGCCGAACGCAAAACTCCGTTTACAAAGCCCGCTCCAGCCTTGTGGGAGTATTTTTTTGCTAAAACAACAGCCTCGTTGCAAGCAGCACTCTCTGGAATTTTATCCATATAGTAAAGCTGATAAATCCCCATCCTCAGGATATTAAGCACCCAAGGCGTCATCTTTTTTATTTTTACCTTTGAAAATTGGGATATGATGTAATCAAGAGCAATCTTATTTGAAATAACCCCATAGATAAGCTCGGTAACTAACCCCTTGTCAGCTGCATTAAAATCATCTCTTTTAAGTGCGGTTTTGAGTGCCGCACTTATATATGCACCGGATTTTTCTATGTCATAAAGTGCCTTTAAGGCCGCTTCTCTTGCCGTCATAACCAAAATTCTCCCTGGTATTTTTTAATCTCTGTTTCTGCCAAATCCAACTATAGAAAGAAGTCTAAGTAGGTTAGCTATAGCAACCACGGCTGATGCTACATAAGTCATTGCTGCAGCACTCAAAACCTTTTTTGATGCCGAAAGCTCTTCTTTTCCTAAGATTGCATTTGCTTCTAAAGTGCGAAGGGCTCTGTTTGATGCATTAAATTCGACCGGCAAAGTAACAAGCTGAAACAAAACCACCAAACCAAACAGCAAAACGCCAAAGTTTGCAAGGCCCGAAAAACTGAATAAAATTCCCATTATAGCTAAGGGCCACGCTGCATATGACGCAATCTGTACCACAGGTACAATAGAGTTGCGAATTTTTATGGGTGTATAGCCCTCCGCATGCTGAACTGCGTGTCCTACCTCGTGGGCAGCAACGCCTATTGCCGCAACCGACGTAGAAGAATACGTGCTGTCAGAAAGCCTTACCACATTTTTTTTGGGGTCATAGTGGTCGGTGAGATTCCCCTGCACGCGTTCTATTATAACATTTTGAAGTCCATTCATATCGAGTATCCATCTTGCAACGTCCGCTCCGGTATATCCACGAAGATTTTGTACCGTGCGATACTTGTTGAATGTTGTATTCACCTTGCTTTGCGCATACATAGCAAATATAAGCGCAGGCAAAACCAGGATAATATATGTCATATCAATTCCATAAAAACCCATAGGATACATAATTCTTACCTCTCTATTTCAAAATTTCGTTAGTTTCAATGCTGTGTCCGTTTAAGTAATCCCTAACCTTCATACGCTTAGAGCCTTGAAATTGCACGTCGGTTGCGATTATCGAATATCCATCACCGCATAAAACTTCGATTCCACTTTCATCAGCCTTTAAAATTTTGCCAGGAATACCTTTTTGTTTTTCGCCCAAAGCCACGCCAAAAATTTTAAGCACCGTGTCCTTATACAAAGTATGTGCAACCGGCCAGGGATTCATTCCCGAGACCAGATTTACAATTTCTTTGGCAGATTTTGTCCAGTCAATTTTTGCTAAATCCTTACTTAGCATGGGCGCGTAAGTAGACTCGCTATCATTTTGTTTTTGCGGGGTTATTGTGCCTTCCTCTAACCCTTTAATCGTATCAAGCAAAAGCTCAGCGCCCATAAGCATAAGCCTGTCGTGAAGCTCGCCCGAAGTTTCATATTCGCCTATTTCGGTCTCACACTTAAGTAGTATATCCCCGGTATCAAGGCCTTTTTCCATCAGCATCGAGGTTATACCTGTTGTTTTTTCGCCGTTTATAACCGACCACTGAATTGGGCCTGCCCCACGGTATTTAGGGAGTAGCGATGCATGGATGTTGATGCAGCAATATTTTGGATAATTTAAAATGTACTCAGGCAAAATTTTGCCATAAGCAACCACAACTATCATCTCAGGGTCGAGTGTCTTAAGTTCATTTTCGAAAGCAAAGTCTTTAAGGCTTTCGGGCTGGAACACCCGAATAGCATTTTCAAGCGCCAAAACCTTTACCGGAGGGGGTGTCAATTTGTGACCTCTCCCAACGGGCTTATCAGGCTGTGTCACAACACCGCATACACTATGTCCGTTCTCTATAAGAGTTCTAAGGCATGGCACAGCAAATTCTGGCGTGCCCATAAACAAAATTCTCAAAGTCCGTCATTCCCTTCAAAAAACTAGTTTTGCTCTACGTCAATCCATTCGTCAACAAGTCGCATAAACATATTGCCGTCCAAATGGTCGGTTTCGTGGCAAAATGCCCTTGCCAAAAGCTCCTCGCCCTCATATTCGTGCCAAATGCCATTTCGGTCCTGAGCCTTTATTTTTACGTACATAGGGCGTTTTACCATCCCAAACTGTCCGGGAAGGCTGAGGCAGCCTTCTGCACCGTATTGCTCGCCCTTTACTTCGATGATTTCGGGGTTAATAAGCTCATATGGCTCGTCATCAAGGTCGATTACTACCACTCTTTTAAGCACACCTACCTGAGGTGCTGCAAGTCCTACGCCGCCGGATTCATAAAGAGTGTCAAACAAATCGTCCACAAGGTCCGAAAGTCTTTGGTCAAAAACCTCTACTTTTCTGCATTTTTTTGTCAGTACGTCGTCCCCGTGCTTAACTATATTTCTTATTGCCATAACACTTACCTCTCTGTTTCTAATACATATTTATCGGATTTATATCAATACTTAAAAAAGTCTTTTTCCGAATTCTTTCATGTGACTCATAAATCACTCCTAAAAGGCTGTGAACCGTCTCTTCGCTTTTACATTTCAGCAAAATGCGGTATCTGTAACTATTTTTAATTTTTTCTATCGGTGCGGGACCGGGACCAAGCATCTCAAAAATCTCTTTTTTAAAGTAGTCTGACTTCTTAATCTCACTACCCACTGCCTCTGCCGAAGCTTTTACCTCGTTTTCATCCTCGCCTGTTACCATTATACATATTATGTCACAAAATGGCGGATAATTCAACCTTTTTCTCTGCAATATCTCATTTTCATAAAACGCCTCATAGTCGTGACTTTTCGCATAGTTTATTGTTGCATTAAAAGGCTGGTAGGTCTGGATTATCGCTCTCCCCGATTTTTCGCCCCTACCTGCTCTGCCGCACACTTGGGTAAACAGCGAAAAGCTCCGTTCGTTTGCCCTGAAATCATCAACCGCAAGGGCAGTATCTGCCGCCAGAACCCCAACCAAAGTAACCTCGTGAAAATCAAGTCCCTTTGTGACCATCTGCGTGCCCAAAAGGATATCCATGCCCTCTTTTTTAAACTCGTCAAGTATTTTTTCGTGGCCGCCTTTTTGCGACGTTGTGTCTGCGTCCATCCTTAGTATGCCGGCACTCGGGAACAGTCTTTTAAGTTCCTCTTCAATCTTTTGTGTGCCTGTCCCAAAGTACTTTACGTGTTTTGAGCCGCAAGATGGACACTCCGAAACATTTGGAATGGTATAACCGCAGTAGTGGCAAGACAAAGTCTCGCGGCGCTTATGGTAAGTGAGAGCAATGCTGCAGTCAGGACAATTTATTACCTCTCCGCATTCGCGACATGATACAAAGGTCGAAAACCCACGGCGATTTAAAAACAGTATTGTTTTTTCGCCATTTTCTAAATTCTGTTTTATTTCAGATTGAAGCTTCATACTGATTGGCGAATTATTTTTGTATTGAAAAAGCTCGCTTCGCATATCCACAATATTTACCAATGGCAATGAGCCGTCGTTATATCGTTTTTTCATTTCAAGCAAGTCATATTCGCCATTCTTTGCCGCATAGTACTCACTTACCGACGGAGTTGCCGATGCCAGGAGAAGCACTGCATTTTTGTCCTCGGCAATTTTTTTAGCCACATCTATTGCGTGATATCTTGGCGAGGTTTCTGACTTATAACTGTTTTCATGCTCCTCGTCAAGAATTATTATTCCAACGTTTTGAAGAGGCGCAAAAATTGCTGACCTTGCCCCTACAACAACCCTTACTTCGCCACGTTTAATTTTGTTCCACTGGTCAAATCTCTCGCCCACCGAAAGGGCACTGTGTATTACCGCAACTTTATTTCCAAATCTTCCCACAAAGCGCTGCACCATCTGCGGTGTCAAAGAAATCTCAGGCACAAGCATTATAGCATTTTTCCCATGCTCCATAACTTTGTCAATTGCCTGCAAAAACACTTCCGTCTTTCCGCTGCCAGTAACGCCACGAAGTAAAAATTTCTTATATTTCCCTAGGTCTATCGCTTTATTTAATTTCTCAATAACAACTTTTTGCTCTTCAGTTGGCGTATAAGCAGTCGTTTTTTCGTAGCGACCTTCGACATACGCCACACGCTCGACTTTTTCGGTTTCTATCTGTATATAGCCCAATTTTTCAAGCGCCCGTACAGCATCGTAAGAACTGCCGCTTTCTTTTACAAGCTTTGAAAGGGGGATATTATCTGCCATAATAAGCGCTTCCAGTATCCTCGCCCTTGCAACTGCTCCAGAATTTCGGAGCTTATCTTTGATCTCGAAAGCCACTTCGCGGTCGAGACTTAAATTTGCATACCTAACCGTTTTTGCACTTACCCCCGACGTCATTCCCGGTGGTGTGGTAAGCCTGATTGCCTGAAAAAGTGAGCAAAAGTATTTTTCGCTTATCCAAAGACAAAGCTTTAGCATATCGGGTGAGCATACAGGCTCACTGCCAACTAAGCTTTGGATTTTCTTTAATGAATCAAATTCACTTTTCTCTGATATACCAATGATAATGCCTTCAACCAAATTGTTCCGAAATCCAAAAGGCACCTTTACACGCATGCCAACAAGTGCCTCTTGAGTAAAATTCTCGGGCACTTCGTAATCAAAAACTTTATCAATATTTTGTTCTTTGTTATTTAGCACTACCTTTACGATCATATCCCACACATCTTTTAATAAATAACTAAAGGACCACATTAAGAGCAGTCCTTTTTGATATAAGCACCTTAAGGTTTTTAAGTGCAGATTTATATTGAGCGTTTCTCGTTAGCCAGCTCTATTTTTCCTTCAAAAATTTCGTTTACCGCAACGGTAACATCCTTAGAAGTCTTCACATCGGATAGCTTCTGCGCACCCTCAACCAGTTGTCTTGTTCTTTTTGCAGTTTCAATAACAAGTGCATAGCGGCTTCCTGTCTTTTTTACAAGCTCGGTAATAGGCGGATAAATCATCATTTTAAACATTCCCCTTTTCTTTATTAATTATATCTTCAATTGCAGAAATTGCGTCTTCAAGACGATCGTTTACCACAACATATCTATACTTATCTTTTTGCGAAAGCTCCCACTTTGCAGCATTCAGTCTTTTTTCAATTTCCTCTAAAGACTCTGTCCCACGGCCTTTAAGCCTTTTTAAAAGAGTCTCCTCGTCAGGCGGAACAACAAATATAGACACAGCATCAGGACGACTTTCCATAACTGATAGCGCCCCCTGAGCCTCAATCTCAAGTATTACATCCTGACCTTTGGAAAGCTGCTGGTCAACAGCCGCAGCCGGTGTGCCATAATAGTTTCCGTTGTAGTTTGCCCACTCCAAAAACATTCCGGCTTCAATCATTTTCTTAAACTGCTCTTCAGTTTTGAAAAAGTAGGTAACTCCCTCTTTGTCTTCGCATCTTGGTTTTCGGGTAGTGGCAGAAACTGAAACCGAAATATTTTCATATCGTGCGATAAGTTCTTTGCAGATAGTTCCCTTGCCAACGCCCGACGGCCCCGAAATCACAATAAGCTTGCCTTTATTCTTCATTCTCAAGTTCTCCATCGTCTTTTGTATCTGCTATATCTTCCTTGACTGCCGCACGGGAAGCGATTGTTTCGGTCTGGATTGCAGAAAGTATTATATGGTCGCTGTCTGTAATAATAACCGCCCTTGTACGTCTGCCGCAGGAAGCATCAATTAAAAGTCCCTTATCCCTTGCATCCTGAACAATACGTTTAATGGGCGCGGATTCAGGGCTTACTATTGCTATAACCCTGTCACCTGATACGATATTCCCAAAGCCTATGTTTATAAGTTTCATCAGTTTTCGCCTCTCTTGTGAAATTTACAAAACTATTTATTCAATATTTTGGATTTGCTCTCTTATTTTTTCAATCTCAGACTTCATCTCTACAATAATTTTTGAAATCTCAATATCATTAGCCTTAGACCCCATGGTATTTGTTTCGCGGTTCATTTCCTGCACCATAAAGTCAAGCTTTTTACCAATAGGAAGGTCGGTTTCGATTGCCTTTTTAAATTCATTGATATGGCTTCTGAGTCTGACTGTTTCTTCACCAATATCTGATTTTTCAGCAAATATAGCAGCTTCGGTTATTATCCTCGCTTCATCAACGTTTCTGTCTTCCAAAGCCTCCAAAATTCGCTTTTTAAGGCGGTCTTTATATTCCTCAATTATCGTAGGGTACCTTTCCTCTACAGCTAAAAGATTTTCGTAAAGTGCATCAAGATGCGAAAGGATGTCTTTTTCCATATTCTTCCCTTCGTTTATTCGCATATTCACAAAATCCTCTGCAGCTTCGGAAAATACGTCACAGATAAGACTCGCAATATATTCCTCATCAGCCTCATCGTTTTCCATTCTGAATATATCGTGATACTGAGAGATAGTAGAAATCTTCACATCATCTTTAACGCCTAAGCTTTTCATGCTTTTGAGGGCAGCTATGTAATTTTCGGCTACGGCCCTGTCAAGAATAACCCTTTTGCTACTGCCTTCGGTACGCTCAACAGATACATAAATTTCGACTTTCCCGCGGGAAATATATTTTGAAGAGAGAAGTCTTAACTTATCCTCGACAAAGGTATAGTATTTGGGCACCTTAATTGTAGCGTCCATATACCTGTGATTTACTGATTTTAGATTTACCTTTATGTTAAAGCCATCAACAGTTTTTTCTGCTCTGCCAAAGCCTGTCATACTTTTGAGCATATTGCTTCCCCCTTATTTAAACGCGATATGCGCTTAAAATCGTTTTTCACTAAATTACCTTTATTATAACATATATTTCCTGAAAAATCAAATAAATATTTGAAAAAATTAAATATTTGTTGTATACTTAATAATTATAACCAAATCGCAGACAAAAAGGAGCATATCTATGGCATTTGACGGATTTGTTACGCATGGAATTATGACTGAACTTTCAGCCGTAATCCTTGATGGGAAAATAGATAAAATATACCAACCCGAAAAGGACGAGATTGTTGTTAATGTCCGCACACGTTTGGGTCTTTTTCGCGTGCTTATTTCGGCATCGACTGCCAATCCCCGTGTTCACCTGACCGATGAATACCAAACTAATCCTGCCACAGCTCCGCTTTTTTGTATGATACTCCGCAAGCACCTTGCCGGCGGAAAAATTAAAAAAATCTCTCAAGTGGGGTTTGACCGAATTTTAAGATTTGATATCGAATGTTATACCGAGATGGGCGACCTCACCCAAAAAAGCCTTATTGTCGAAATTATGGGAAAACACAGCAATATAATTCTTATTCAAAACGACAACAAAATCATTGACAGTATAAAACATATAGACTTTACAACCAGTGCTGTAAGGCAGGTGCTCCCCGGCCTTATTTACGAGCTTCCACCAAGCCAAAATAAGCTTGACCCTAAAAGTAATTTTTCGGATATATTTGATAAACACATAAAAGAAGTTCCCTCTGATTCTTTAGTTGATAAGCTCCTGCTAAGCGAATTTGTTGGAATGAGTCCCCTCCTCGCACGAGAAATTGTTTATCGCATTTTTAATAGCACAAGTGTTTTTTTGTCGGACATTGATAAAAGAGCTTTTACACCTGGTTTAAATAATTTTATATCGGAGTCTTTAAATAACCCCCACGGTGGATGCGTTATTTTTGATAAGAAAACTCTGAAGCCTGTATCTTTTTCCTGCGTACCGCTACTGCAGTACGGAGATTTAGGCAAACAAAAAATGTATGATTCGCTTTCTCAGGCAGTTGAAGCATATTTTTCAGGTCGCAGCAAGCACGACCGCCTGCTGCAAAAATCTGCTGCAACAATAAAGCTTATAAACAATAATCTCGAGCGTTGCAGCAAAAAAATTGCTATCCATAGCGAAAACATACAAAAAGCCGAAAACCGCGACAAATACAAAATATTTGGCGAGCTTCTGACAGCAAATATCCACCGTATATCCCCTCATCAAGAGTCAATAGATGTAGAAAATTATTACTCGGATAATTTGGAGACCATAACAATTCCGCTAAAACCCGAGCTTTCGCCCAGTCAAAATGCTCAGCGCTACTATAAGCTCTATTCAAAAGCAAAGGCTACTGAAGAACATTCAAAAAAGCAGCTTAGCGATGCTATAAAGGAAAAGGAATATCTTGAAACAGTCTTAGATAGCCTGAGCCGTGCCGAAAGCCACAACGATATATCCGAAATCCGAGACGAGCTTTCGGAGCAAGGTTATATTTCATCAGGCAACCCCAAGAAAAAAGCCAAAATCAAAAAGTCTTCACCGTTAAAATTCGTATCAAGCGATGGTCTTACCATTTTAGTAGGCCGAAACAACAAACAAAACGACGAGCTTACAATGAAGACCGCATACTCGACAGACCTTTGGCTGCATACCAAAAATATTCCCGGCTCTCACGTTGTTATAAAAACCGAAGGTAAAGGCGAAGTCCCTGACCGAACTCTCGAGGAAGCCGCATCAATTGCAGCTTACTTCAGCAAAGCGCAAAAATCTTCAGGCGTTGCGGTTGACTATACACTTATCAAAAACATCCGCAAGCCAAACGGCTCAAATCCAGGGTTTGTTATTTACGATACCAACTATACTCTCTTTATTGACCCTGACGAAAGATTGGTCGAAAGATTAAGAACCGAATACTAGTTAAAAAATCCGTACATGAGGGTGTACGGATTTTTTAACTTATTGACTACATAAAAATTATCTAATGCCGCTCATAACATCCTTTTCAAACTCTTTTCCAGAAAGTTCGCTTATGTCACCGCCGTTTGATATATTCATCATATAAACGCAAGCCAGGCCATTTTCTTTATCAACCCAAAAATGTGTTCCAAAATAACCGCTGAAGCCAAAGCTTTGTGCAGGTAGTGGCTGTATATCCGCTTTTTGCCTGGGATGAACTCTCACGCCAAGACCCCAATTTAGATAGTCTTCTACGCCCTGAAGTTTTTCAGATAATTGCGGAGTCAACATAATTTTTACACTTTCTTCGCCGAGTATTCTTTCGCCGTCTAAAGCACCATCATTTAACAGCATCCTTGCAAAACCACCATAATCCGAAAGTGTCGAAAAAAGTCCTGCGCCACCGCTTGCAAAGCCTTCTTCAAAGTCCAAAAATCCAACCTTTGCACGAAGACTGTGTTTCTGGAGTCCAATGTCTGTTTGCGTAATCATATCAACACATCTTGGGAGTTGCTCGTCGGTTGGAAGATAAGTTGTATCCGTCATGCCAAGCGGATTAAATATAAACTTTTTGATATATTCTTCATAAGGCATATCGCTTGCTATTTCAACAAGATGAGCAATTATATCAAACCCCCAGACAGGGCTATAACAGTGCATCGTTCCCGGCTGGAAATCCAAAGCACACTCTGCATATCTTTTGACTGACTTTTCTAGGGAAAGTTCCTTTTTCATCGGACGGTACTGTGCCCCATACGAAAGTCCGCATCCCACCCCGGCAGAATGTGTCAGGAGCATACGTGGAGTTATTGGATACTTGGCATCTTCCAAAGAAAGAATCTCTCTGTTTTCCACCTTTGTTGCAACACACATCTTTTCAAACTCTGGTAGCCTCTTGCTTATTGGCTCGTCAAGAGAGAGCTTTCCCTTTTCCAGCTGTTGCATAAAGGCAACGCTTGTGATAGGTTTTGTCATTGACGCTAAGCGGAATATGGATTTATCCGAAATTTTCTCGGTTCTCTCAATATTTCGATGTCCTGCGCTGACTTCTAAAAGTTTCCCTTTTTTATCCCAAATTCCACAGATGCTACCCAGAAAATAATCCGAATTCGCCTTATCGTCATTATGCTTTCTTACATTTTTTTCGATTATATCAAGGTTAATCATAATATACCTCTATTTGTTATTTATCCGCCAAATCGCTATGTATTTTTTCGATAATAGGAACACGCGCTTCGCCCATTTGTCTGTAATGAACCCAGTTGTTTTGATTAATTCCAACGGTTTCGGTATACTTATTTGCATTTTTTATAAGTCCCCAATGGTAATTCTCGCCCGAAATTGCAGGGAGGTTTATAACAATCAGGATATTTTTATCGTATTCTCTTATCGAATCAATGAATCTTCTAAAGCTTGCAATGTAGTCGTCTACCCCTATATCCGAATTTTCGTACGAACATTTCGCTCAAAAAAATGGAAATCACATCAGGCCGTACGTTTTCGTATCTTTTTCTGCCAACGAGGTGAATTTCGGCACTTTTTTCGGCCAAGAGTTCTCCATATTCGTCATAGACTTTATTTTAATTTGGAAGTCACTTACATAATCGGGGAATGTATTTATGGTCCAGCTTCTGCCGAGGTTCATTCCATAATCACATTCGACCAAAACATCATAGTCCTCTTTATATGAATTAATTACATTTTCAAAGTAAATGTTAAATTTCTAAAGGCTGTTAGTAAGGTTAACCTGAGGCTTTGATTTTAAAATATGGATATTTTGAGGTATTACGATTTTGCTTCCCTTTTCATAAATATTTATTCCTTTGTGTATTCTTAACTAAAACACAAGATTTCCAAAAAAGTCAGGTACATGAAAGTCGCCGTCTTTAATCTTTATATCAGTCCACGAAGCAAGGTGCGGATGGTCGGTTTTATCTCCGCATTTATAGAAGTTCGCCCTCATTATATTTGACGAATTACCTCTGGAAAGTTCGGGAAGGTCAGGATACACCTTTTCGATAACTTTAAATGGGATATAAAACTTAAGGGTCCAGTCACCCTCGTTTGCATCCGAAACAATGCTGAATGTCTTTCTTTCTTCCTGTACGAACTCTCTTTCAAATCTATCTTTGCCAACACCAAGGTGCATTACGCATTTTGGATTTATCTCAAAGTTCATATATCTTACATCCCATGGGCTTGGCTTTAAGAAAAACTCCATACAGCTGTCGCTGCAAATATCTCCGTTTTCCTCCATTACCTCGGCACGAAGATGAGTTTCGTCTGTATGCATCAAAACACTTATTCCCTCGGGCCCTCTTAAAACCTTAAAGCATGTCTTTGGACTTTTGGTAAGGGGTTTAACGGGTCTGTCTATCCAGGGTTCATATTCAATATAACCGGTTTCTGCATTTTCCCACTCGGGCGAATTTATCCCGGGGTCTACCTCATTTGTTTTTGCTACAATGTACTCCATAAAAGTTACTCCTTTATACTTAAAGTTTATAAAATTTTTAAATTAAATCATATCAAAAATCATCCGTGGAACTTCATAACGAAGTTCAGTGACAGGTGAATTGATTAAAGTAACAACGCCCACATTTTTTTCTTTTTCGCAAAAGAAAGACGAATTGTATGGGTCGTAATTTCCTGTATGTCCATATGCATAACCGTCACCAAAAGGATGAATAAAAAGCCCATAACCATAATAACTGCCGGGATAATCGGCTCTTTCAATATGTTTTGTCGTCATATTATTAAACGAAACATCAGAAATCAGCCTTTCACCCGAATCAGTCAGTCCTCCTCGAAGAAAAAACCGCAAAAGCTTACATATATCGCTGGTACTGGAGTAAAGTTCTGCGCCCGCATGATAAGCTGTATTAATTCTTTGATGATGGATTACCTGAGGAATTCCATTATCATTAAAGGTGTGAGGAAGACTTAAAGGATATGTAGACGCAACATGATAATCAAATGTCGTCCTGCCCATATCTAAAGGTTCTAGCACATATTCACCCAAAAGCTAGGAAATCGATTTCCCCGTTACCTTGGAAGCTACCGTTCCAATCAGGTTAAAGCCCCAGTTTGAGTAGCAATATTTACCTTCTTGGGGCAAAGAATGCATTTCAAGAGTTGGGATAGTAGCCTTTACAATGTCGTCAATTTTATCTTCATCTCTGGAGCCTTCTTCCATATACTCATCATCAGGCAGTCCCGATGTATGTGTCAAAAGATGCTTGAAAGTCACTATCCCGGAAGCCTCCGGCCTTGAAAATGTCAGCCAGGGCAAATAGTTTTTGACAGGTTCATCAAGCCTTAGAATTCCGCTTTCAACCAGCCTTATAATCATAATCGTCGTTAGTGTTTTTGTCATGGAAGCAATTTTGTACAGTGCATCCTGATGTGTGTGAACATTGGGTCACATAGCACTTTCAAATCCAAATCCCTTATTGTAAATGACGCCATCGCCGCAAGTTACCGCAACAGACATTCCGGCAACATTGTACTTTGACCTCAATTGTTCAAGCTTTTGTGTCAAAACATCCTTATTAAACATAATAATTTCTCCTGATTTTATATAGAACATTAGTTCCTGGATTAGCTGTTATTCACAATTGTTTCTGCATACCTCACCGCTTCCATAGCATCATGAGCATATTTGTCGGCGCCTATTTTTTGAGCATATTCCAAATTAAGCACTGCCCCGCCAACCACTGTTTTGCACCAAGGGGCGTCTTTCTTTAAAAGGGCTATGGTTTCTTCCATAGCAGGTACAGTTGTTGTCATAAGCGCGCTAAGCCCCGCTATCGGCGCGTGAAGCCTTTTTACCTCGTCTACTATCACTTCGGGTGCTACATCACGGCCTAAGTCAACAACATCAAACCCATAGTTTTCTAAAAGAAGCTTTACAATATTTTTTCCTATATCGTGAATATCACCTTTTACTGTTGCAAGTACAAATGTGCACTTATTCTTCTCTGTAGAAGTCTGACACTCCTTTATTTTTTCAAAGGACGCTTTTGCCGCCTCGGCGCTCATAAGAAGCTGGGGAAGATATATCGTTTTATTTTCAAAACCCTTGCCTACAACATCAAGTGACGGAATTATCTCATTTTGCACGATTTCTAATGGTTCTACCGTCTTTAAAAGCTCCAACGTAGTCTTTTGAGCCTGTTCCTTTAAGCCCTTTACAATTGCTTTTTGAAGGTCTGATTTGTATTCATCCGTAGTCTTGTCCGTTTTAACAGCACTAACTTCCGGCTGTATATTTTGTGGAATGTTTTTGCTAAAACCAATAAAGTTTTCGCAGTTTTCGTCCTGTCCCGAAAGTGCTAGAAATGCGTTATAAACCTTCATCATTTCAATAGAATAGGGATTCATAATTGCAGCAGAAAGGCCGCTTTCAAGCGCCATAGCAAAAAATGTACTGTTTATAATCTCCCGATTTGGAAGTCCAAACGAAACGTTTGAAACCCCCAGCGAAGTGTGACATCCAAGCTCTTTTTTAATAAGCCGAACTGCCCTTAAAGTTTCATATGCTGCCTTTTGGTCAGCGCTTATTGTAAGTGCGAGTGGGTCAAACACAATATCCTTTTTGCTGATACCGTACTTTTCGGCTTCTGCTAAAATTTTCTTTGCAATTCTCGCTCTTCCCTCGGCCGTTTCCGGTATCCCATCTTCGTCCAAGGTCAGTGCGATAACTACCCCTCCGTACTTTTTGGCAAGAGGAAAAACCCTCTCCATACTCTCTTTTTTGCCGTTTACAGAATTTATGAGTGCTTTGCCGTTATATCGTCTGAGTGCAGCTTCCATAGCATCTAGATTTGAAGTATCAATCTGAAGCGGAAGATTTATTATTGCCTGAAGCTCGCAAACAGCAGTTGTCAGCATCCTTACTTCGTCAATATCAGGAAGTCCAACATTGACATCCAAAATATGTACGCCTTTGTCCTGCTGATTTATTCCCTCTTTTAGGATATAATCTAAATCATTATTTTTTAGTGCCTCCCGGAATAGTTTTTTTCCGGTAGGATTTATTCTTTCGCCAATCAAAATTGGCTTTTCGGCAAATTCTACCGCATGGGTATAAGAAGACACAAGCGTAATATCCTTTTTACTTATAGGTAAAGGTTTTTTGTCTTTTACCCTATTTGTAAGAGCTTTTATATAAAGAGGCGTTGTACCGCAGCAACCGCCGGCAACTCTTACACCTTTTTTTATAAGAGCTTCAACGTCAACCGCAAATTCTTGGGGTAAAACGTCAAAAACAGTCTTTCCATCTACGGATTTTGGAAGCCCCGCATTTGGCTTTAAAATAACAGGGACTGACGCATACTTCAAGTATTCCTCAACCGTCTTTTCAAGCATTTTAGGGCCGAGCGAGCAATTTACGCCTATTGCATCTGCGCCCATGCCCTCTAAAAGCGCGACCATGGCAGCGGGGTTTGCGCCCGTCATAAGCTTTTGGTCCTCGCCATATGCATTTGAAACAAATACAGGAAGGTCCGAATTTTCCTTTGCAGCCAAAAGTGCCGCCTTGGTCTCGTAAGAGTCGTTCATAGTTTCAATGAAAATAAGGTCAGCACCGTACTTTTTGCCAAGTCTTATGGTTTTGGCAAAAGTTTCAACTGCGTCTTCAAAATCAAAATCACCGTAAGGTTTAAGCATTCTTCCGCTTGGTCCAATGTCAAGCGCAACCCATTTTTCTTGTGGTGCTTTGCTCATTTCTTTAGCTATCTCAGCATTTTTAATCGCCGCCGCCACAATTTTTTCAAGTTCGTCTTCTTCAAATTTAAGAGAGTTCGCACCAAATGTATTGGTGTTTACTACGTTTGAGCCCGCATCAAAATATGCTGCGTGGATTTCTTGTATAATTTCAGGATGGGTAAGGTTCCACACTTCGGGAAGCTCCCCCGGCAAAAGACCTTTAGACTGCAAAATGGTACCCATACCACCATCTAAAATAACAATATTATTTTTTAAAAAGTCCGTAATTTTCATTGTTTTCTCCTATATTCACAGTCGTTTTTATTGCAAGCAAGGCACGATTTGGTTTTGCAGCCTTGTCCTCTGCCTATAATCGCCGTAACCGATTTTGTCGGCGACATAATAAGGCTTCCGCTCAGGGTAAGTCCTATTTTTCTGGCAGGGTCTAAAAGAGCAAAAATATCTTTTTGGGCATCTATCAGAAAGTCGCCATACCCAGGGCTAAACCTTGATTTTTTAAAGCCATCCTCTGCCATTTCTTTGCTAAAAGCATCACAAAGAGCCTCAATCCGCTCCGCCCCAATTGCCTGAAAGATAAGTGCTTTAGACGGCGAAAGAGGAGCGTATTTTGCGATAAGCCTGTCAATCTCTATCCCAATAGTTGCCGCAAAAACAATCGCAGAAGTGCTTTCTTTAAGATATTTTTTCAAATCCTTTGAAGTGGACTTAATAATCGAAACACTTACAGTATCCTCAGTTTCTGCTACGTCAGCATAAGTATAGCAAACCTTATAACTAAGTTTTGGCAGCGCCTCATCAATGCATTGACTTAGCAGGGGCTCCAGTTCTTCTGTTTTTTCTTTTGCTCCCATATAACGCAAAATCTCATTTACGTTTAGATTGGGGGCATTATATTTTTTTAAATATATCATATCGAAAGTCCCAAAATATCGGAAAGATTTTCCTGGATTTTTTCTGCAACATCAGGCTTATTCATCGAATAGACGTGGACATTTTGTATGCCGTTTGCATATAAATCAATAATCTGGTCTGTAGCATAGGCAATACCTGCCTGCTTCATTGCTTCGGGCGAATGTCCGAATTTGTCCACCAGACTTTTAAACCTTTGCGGCATAAACGAGCCCGAAAGCTTGATTGCACGTTCGACCTGATTTGCATTGGTAATAGGCATAATCCCAGGGATAACGGGAACAGTAATTCCTGCCTCTCTTATCTTATACAGAAAACTATAAAGAAGATTATTGTCAAAAAACATCTGGGTTGTCAAAAAGTCGCATCCGGCATCTACTTTTTCTTTTAGGTGCTTTATATCTTCTTTGCTGTCCATACTTTCGGGATGTATTTCAGGATAACAAGCACCGCCTATACAAAAGTCAAACCCACTTTCCTTTATGTCCCGTATAAGGTCCACAGCATAACGGTATGCCCACTTAGTTCTGTCACTCTTTTCAAGCTCGGGGGTAAGGTCACCACGTAATGCCAGAATATTTTCTACCCCAGCCTCTTTAATTTGTCTAAGCTGTTCTTTTACTGTTTCCTTTGTAGACGAAACACAGGTAAGGTGTGCAATTGTCGGCACACCGCAAGTATTCTTTATGTTCTTTGAAATTTCCAAAGTGTACTTGCTTGTCCCTCCGCCGGCACCATAGGTAACACTCATAAATGAGGGCCTAAGCTTTGCAATTTCTTCGGTCGCGTTTTTTACGCTTTCAAAGGCTGTATCGGTCTTTGGCGGAAAAACCTCAAAAGATAAAGACAGCTTTTTTTGATTAAGTATTTCTGTAAGCTTCAAATTATCATCCCTTTTCTCATTGTCCTTATAGCCATACAATAAATAAGAGGTACATAAGCGGAATTGTTATAATTGATAATGTGTGCGAAATGGTAGCCATAGCAGCACCTGTTTTTGTATCCCCTCCATATGCTGCGGGATAAACTATAGTGTTTAGTCCAGGTGGAGTTGCAAAGTAGATAAGTGCAAGCGTCATAATGTCCTTTGGCGTGCCAAGTGCATGTAAAATAAGCATCGTAAAGGCAGGAATTACAACAAGTCTTAAGATTGACGCAAAATACACTTTTTTATTTAAAAGCATGTCCTTTATCTTATATCCGCCTATAACAAACCCTGTCAAAATCATAGCAACCGGCCCTTGACAGCTTCCGGCATCTGAAAAAACTTTCAGCAAAAATTCAGGAATATACTTTCTTACATTAAGAAGTCCAAGGATTATTCCTAAGAAAATCGCAATAATGGGTGGCTTTAATAAACCGTTTTTAAAATTGGTCCAAATGCTTGAATTCATTTCCTTTGGAATCAGTATATACATACCCCAGCCATTACAAACAATACTTGCAAGCAGAGTGAACATCTGGTATTTGAAAAACGCCTCGCTCCCAAAAACCGAAAGCATTCTAAAGTTTCCCATAAAGCCGTAGTTGCCAAAGGTCATTGCGTATTTATAAATATTCCTTTGATACAAAAGCTCGTTTGTGTCCGCTTTCCTTACAAAAAGCCTTGCAAGTGGGTGTGCAACAATAATCGCGCATATTAAAATTATCGCTCCATAGAAAATTATATGATAATTTTCCATAAAGGTCTGGACAGTACAGTTTTAAGACAGTTGGAAAGACTTAAGGCAGGCACAAAAATATAAGCCTCAAGCCTTGACATTGTCGTATCTGACCCTTCGGGAAGAATGAGTGTCTTTCTTAGTATGTATCCCAGCAAAATAAATGTAAACATAGTCAGCATTTGCTGTAGCGTTGAAACAAAAATATCCATAGTTGAACTCCTCTTAGTCTTTGTATTTCTTTTGTTATCTGAGTGATTCCATAACAGCTTTTTCAAACCGCACAGCTGTTTCGCCACCGCCATGGCTGTCATGCCATCTCGAGTTTTTCATATATAGTGCAGTTATATCGTTTTCGGGGTCAATCCAAAAATGCGTACCATAAGCACCGCTCCAGCCAAAAGCACCTCTTGGCAAATTTTTGTCTTTTGTTGCAACTCTTACGCCAAGACCCCAGGCAAATGGAAACGCATCCCCCATAACTTTCTCAGGGACATGAACTTTGCCGATAAGTTTAACAGATTCCGGGCTCAATATGCGAACACCATTATATTCGCCGCCGCGTCTTAACATTTCGGCAAACACAAAGTAATCTTCAATGCTGCTGACAAGGCCCGCACCTGCACAGGTATATTCAAGCGGAAAGTTTTCAAAGGTATGTCTGCCCATTTCAACTATTGCATGGCCTCTTGCACCCATTTTATCTGTCATAGTTATCATTCTTTCCCACTGCTCGTCAGTTGGGTGATAGGTGATATCTGTTATGCCAAGTGGCTTAAAGATATTTTCGGTTATAAAGTCTGCATACTTCATACCACTAAACTTTTCGATTAAAAGAGCAACAACATCATATGCCATATAGCAGCAATAACCCTGTTCTTCTTTTGGCTCATATGTAAGGCAAGTATTTTTTATGCAGTAATCAACCACGGTCTTGTTGTCCTTATAAGCCTCAAGAGGCATTTTGTTGATTTCGGGTGTATAAAGGTCACTTGCGCCCATAAATCCGCTGTCATTTGAGAGGAATTGCGAAAGCAAAAGCTCGTTCTTTGGCTTATGGTCAGGAACAACCACTCCATTTTCCATTCTGCCTACATACATTTCGCCAATCTCGGGGAAGTAATCGGTGATTTTATCGTCCAGAGAAAACCAACCACGCTCAACACCAATAAGCGCCGCAACAGCTGTTACAGGTTTTGTCATAGATGCCAAGCGGAATATTGTATTGGGTACGAGAGGCTCTTTTGTAATAGGGTCTTTGTAACCCAGTTGTTCGTTCAAAAGTATTTCGCCATGCTGAGCAACAATAACACTTGCTCCGCTTATCGTGCACCAGTCAAGGTCTTTCTCTATACCGCTTAGCACGTTTTTTCTTAAAAGCTCCTTATCAATCTTTTTCATATTTTACACCCTTTCACAAAAATATGACATTATTTATCTTGATATTATACCATATCCCAAATTAAAATGCAACAAAAAACAGAGCTTAAAGCTCTGTTTTTTACTACTTCTTTCCTACTACTTTAATTCCGTATATAATGCCCAAAATAGCATAAGGGATTAATAAAAACAACCATATCACTGTCGCAATTGGCGGCAGGAAAATAGTGATAAATATCAGAATCCCCATAATAACTGTTTCAAAGCCTATAAATCTGTTTATTTTTCTGGCCTTTTCGGTATAAATATCGTAATTTTTTATATAGTCAAACTTAGGGAGGTAATTGCCTATCACAAAAAATACCAAACTCACAATCACCGCAACAATCTTTCTGATATCGATATTCCAGCCAAGGCTGTAACCCAAAGTTATCACTTGCAAAACAATTGTCATTACAGGGATTATCCATTTTGTAGCCTTTTCAAATTTTATACGTTCACCGTGTTTATGAGCATTGACATCGTTTATAATGCAACAAACTATCTGCAAAAGCAGCATCAAAAGAGGAAGACCAAACACCGTAAAGCCTTTGGATGCAAAGTTGTCAGGCTCATTATACATATTAAAGTGAATTGCGATGCTCTCGGGTAGCTTATCCCATAGTGCTACTCCCAAAAAAATTGGCAAAAGACATATAAGAGATGTTATAATAAGACTTTTCCATTTTATAAATTTCATCATTTATTCCCTCCCAAAGCATAAATCCATGTTAGCACTTCTTCAAACACCGAAGTATTGAGTTCATAGTAAATAAAGTTTTTGTGTTTTTGTTCTGTAATAAGGTCTGCTCCTTTAAGCTTTGCCAAATGATATGAAACAGTTGCATTTGTCAAATCATAATGCTCGGCAATTTCCCCAGCAGATTTTTTACCCTTTTTCAGCATTTGCAATATATCACGCCTGACAGGGTCCGACATAGCCTTTAATGTTTCATTCATTCCCAATTGTATCACCCCTTATGTATTCTATTTAGAAACATTTCTAAATAGAATGTAGCACATAACAAAAATATTGTCAATAACTATTTAGAAAAATTTCTAAATAGTTACTAAAAGTATGCCCCCAAACGTCAAACGAGGCCGTCACTTGGGGGTGTTTATTGATTTGGTTATTTTTGAGGAATTTCGGGCTTGATATAATCAGGAGTCGGGCATACATACTTATCAGTCCCGCGATTTTCCAAAAGCTCCTCTTTTGCCTTTTTTACCTTTTCGGGGTCATTTAAAAAGCTAACAGCAGTAAGTGCCATTACTTTAGAAGCATAAACGAGTCCCTTATGTGCAACATTGCTCTTTCCCTGGGCAACCATCTGCCAGGAATGGAACGGAGTTCCCTTGGCATAAATTGCGGCAAAGAACCAATCTGTCGGACAGTTCATGCTGACATCCGAAACATCGGTCGAACCGGTCATTATGTTGTCACTTGGTGCATATGGGATTACTGTGTCAAAAAGAGATTCTTTTTTACCTTTCGAATCACTGCTAAAGGTTTCAACAAAGCTTTGTGCATATTCAAAGTCTTCGTCGGTATACCGAGGGAGCGGAACAGTTTTCATAGCTTCGTATAAGTCGTAGCTCACAGTAGTGTTTGGAACAAAATACGAACAAGCCTTGCTAAAAACAATATCCACTTCTGTCCCGGTCATAAGTGCCGCTCCACGTGCAATATCGTTGACACGCTCAACAATTTCTGCCGCCTGATCGTTTTTAGGAGCACGAATCATATATACACTTTCAGCATGGGCCTGCACGATATTGGGCGCACTACCACCCGTGTCGGTAACAGCATAGTGAATACGAGCAGTTGGTATGATATGCTCACGAAGATAGTTGCAGCCCACGTTCATAAGTTCAACAGCGTCAAGGGCACTTCTGCCAAGGTACGGACAACCTGCTGCATGAGCCGCCTTGCCTTTAAATACATAACGCATACCAACACTTGCAAGTGTAGAGCCCGAATGAACGGTATTTACACCGTCAGGATGCCATGTTAGTGCAATATCAACATCATTAAAAGCTCCGCTTCGTGCCATAAAAGTTTTGCCCGAGCCGCCTTCTTCTGCAGGACAGCCGAACAGCACTACAGTACCCGGAATATTATTTTTCTCTATGTAGTCTTTTACAGCAATCGCCGCACCAAATCATCCGGCCCCTAAGATATTATGTCCGCAGTCGCCCTCGCGAATTGCTTCCTGCCTGGTAAGGTCTGCTTTTTGACTTAGGTTTGAAAGGCTGTCGTACTCCGCAAGAAACGCAACAACCGGATGACCGTTTCCAAAAGACGCCGAAAATGCGGTGGGAATATCTGCAACAGGAGGGGTTATGCTAAATCCGTGTTTCTTTAGCTCGTCCATCATCAGCTTTGAGCTTTTATGCTCGCAAAATGCAACTTCAGAAAGATCCCAAATCGAGTCAGAAGTCCACAGATTTCACCTTATAACTTTCTACAGATTTGTCGATAAATTCAAAATGCTTTTCCGTTAAAAAGTCACTCCTTAAAAAATTTATATGGTTTAGTAATCAACAATTAATAAAATGTTGCCACAGGTTCCTCGGGCACACTTGTTACTGCATAATCCTCTAAGTAAAGCACAGGGCCCTCTCCCTTATACATTTTGTGTTTTTCGATTTTAACCTCGGCAGTAAGAGAAATCCAGTCTCCGTTATTCATTGACGGTTTTCGTCCAAGGCACAAAATACCCTTAAAAGCAATATCATCAACGCAGCAGGTCATTACGGGTCTCCCTATAATAAAAACATTATCCGGCATACGGTTATCAATTGCAAGCACCCCGGCAAACTTAATGCGTTTTTTATCATATTTGTGCATTTCTTCAAGCAAATCACGATACCAGATTGCATAATCCTTTATGCCGATATTTATAATGTCCGCCTCAATGTCAAAAGGCAGCGGGTCTTCAATATTGTCATACTCAATCTCGCCGTTTTCGTTTTCGTAAATTATGTTTGTCTGGCGATTTAATCCCCTGACAATTTTGTGAATGTATTCTTTATCAGTTTTGTCGCTGCAGCGGTTAAAAACCACAAGCTCGCAGTTTTGAAGTTTGTCCACAACAAGGCTTCGCATATTGGTATTGTAGCTTAAAAAGCTTCGGCTGTCCGCAAATGTAATTTCCTGATACAAAAGCCAATCAGGCGGCATACTGCCATAAAGGTCCGGAAGCTCCCACATTCCGTTATATTCGATAATAATTTTCTTTGGCTTGTGCTTTTTTTGCAAAGCCTCAAGGTAGGGAATATTTATATCTTCCTTATCCTCTATCACTTCAACTGCAATATTTTTTCCTGAAAGCTCACTTTCGCTCATCTCAAGTTCTATTTCGCCCTCTTCGCAAAGAATAACCAGTGTTCTCTCGCCGTCCGAAAATCTTTTATCACTTAAGGTCTCGTTAAGGAAAGTGGTTTTCCCACTTTCTAAAAAACCGGTAAATAAATAAACTCCTATATCCATATCCTAAGGTTTAGCCTTTCTGTCACCAATTAGTTTTTAACTTCAAAAAGTGCTTTTATTGCATCCTGGTTTATTCCCGAACCGATAACACATATCCTGCCAATAATATCACTAGTACCAAATCTTATATCAGCTTCGCCCGGAACATAATCGAAATGCAGCCACTTCCCCTGGCTTTCGGCAACAATACCCTTTGCACGCAGAACAAGTCCGTACTTTTCTTCATTTTCAAGTTTCTTTAGCACATATTCAATATGCTCTTTGGTAAATTTTGTAGCAGTTTCAATCCCCACGCTTGCAAAAACCTCGTCAGCATGGTGATGCTCGTGATGATGTCCGCACTCACAATGTTCGTCGTGGTGATGATCATGATGGTGTCCACATTCGCAGTGTTCATCATGGTGATGCTCGTGATGATGTCCGCACTCACAATGTTCGTCGTGGTGATGATCATGATGGTGCCCACACTCGCAGTGTTCGTCATGATGATGTTCGTGATGATGGCCGCATTCACAATGTTCGTCATGGTGATGCTCGTGATGATGACCGCAATCACAATGTTCGTCATGGTGGTGATGAGCGGTATGAGAACAATTTTCCTCTTCTTTAAGTTTCTCTGTTTCTATTTCAAAGTTGCGCGCGCCCATGATTGCATCCAAAATCGAAGCCCCCGAAAGTTCTTCCCAGTCTGTCGAAATAATCGTCGCAGTTTGGTTTAATTTTCTTATAATTTCAATGACATTATTTATTTTATCAGTTTCCATACCGGCAGTATGGCTAAGGATTATACAGGTTGCGTTTTCAATCTGGTCATTGTAAAACTCGCCAAAATTCTTTGTATACATCTTGCATTTTTTTGCGTCAACTACCACGCTCTGACCCGAAATCACGCAAGAATCATTTTCGACAGTCTTTACCGCCTTAACAACATCGCTAAGCTTCCCAACGCCCGAAGGCTCAATCAGTATGCGGTCAGGGGAAAACTTTGCAAGAACTTCACCAAGCGCCTTTGAAAAATCGCCCACAAGACTGCAGCAAATACATCCCGAGTTCATCTCGGTAATCTCTATCCCTGCATCTTTCAAAAATCCCCCATCTATACCTATGTCGCCAAATTCGTTTTCAATAAGAACAACCTTTTCGCATTCCAAAGCCTCCGATAAAAGTTTTTTTATAAGAGTAGTTTTTCCTGCGCCCAAAAATCCCGAAAAAATGTCGATTTTTGTCACGATTTCTCATATCCTTTCCGCATTTTAATATTGTATAATTTTATCAAACATTTACTAGTTTGTCAATTCGTCAAGCTTATCTCTGATCGAATATAAAAACTCTGTATTTGGGGGATTGAGGTTATTTTTCTCAATAATTTCCCTGACATCTTTCTCCACCCTCAAAACATCTTCCAAAAGTCCGTTTGCAGATAGCCTCTCTGCACCACTGCCAAAAATTATCATCTGCTCGAGTCCATCTGAGGTTGCAACTGTCACACGGTAATTTCGGCTTAGCTCCTTTGCTGTTTTTTCGATATACGCATCCGCTGTTTGCGCTTCCTTGGTGTATACAACCGATATACCGTCAACCACTTCCATCTCGCCCGGATTACCCCTTACCTTGTAGGCATCAAACACAATTATAATCTCACTATTCTTAAAAACCTTGTAAGCAGAAATCCGCTCAATAAGTTTGGCCCTTGCCGCTTCAAGATTTTCAGAAGCAATGGCTTTTAAGTCACTCCATGCAAAAATTATGTTGTAGCCATCAATAAGCATATATTCTTTATCTATCTTATTCGCCGTTATACGTGGCTTTTTAGGCGGTTTGTTTTGACTAACCGACTTTGGCGTGCGCATGGTATAATTTGGATTTTTAGGTTCGATTTTTCCGTAAGTCCGCTCAAAAATCTTTAAAAGTTCTTCATCCGATGCCATTATTTTGCCAGAAGTTGTCCTTGCCTTTGCTACTTCTTCTACCTTTTTTGCCTTAAGCACACTTTCAAGATGCATATGATCAAAGACCTCGTCCCACTTTACCGAAAATCCCGCCCCGTGAGAGCAAAATACCGAGTCCGCAGTGTTATCAATATCCGCATCCACGTCATACGCAATTTCCTCAATTATCCGCGCTTGTTCGAGGCACGGCCCGTATTTGCCTACCTTGCAGCTAAGCTTTCCCTTGCCATGGGTATAAGAAACAAGCTCGCGCTGATAATTCTGCAAGCTGGCTGCCGGAACAGTTCCCGAAATTTTTGACATACCACCCCGACTTTCGGGAGTCGAAAATTCTGCCCCAAAAGTGCTGAGGTCAGTCATCGCTCTTCCCACATTTTCGGTTGGTACTTCCAAAACAAAATCATAATATGGCTCAAGCAAAACACTTTCAGCTTGCCTGAGGCCCTGACGCACCGCACGGTATGTCGCCTGACGAAAATCCCCACCCTCGGTATGCTTGAGGTGAGCCTTTCCTGACTTAAGGGTAATTTTGATATCTGTAATCGGCGAGCCTGTAAGCACTCCAAGATGCGATTTTTCCATAAGGTGTGTCATAATAAGCCTCTGCCAGTTTTTGTCAAGCTCGTCCTCGGGGCAGTCAGCCGCAAACTGAACACCCATCCCCTCGGGAAGCGGCTCAAGCACAAGATGAACCTCGGCATAATGCCTGAGTGGCTCATAATGCCCAACGCCCTCAACTATATTTTTTATAGTTTCTTTATAAACTATCCTTCCCTCTTCAAATTCAACTTCCAAATCAAAACGGCTTAATATAAGCTGTTTTAAGACCTCCAGCTGAATTTCGCCCATCAGTCTTAGCTGAATTTCTTTTAATTGTTCGTTCCACACAACATTCAGCTCGGTTTCTTCTTCCTCAAGCGCTCTAAGCTGAGCAAGGACCGTCGGTATATCTGCATTTTTTGGGATTATCACGCGATAACTGAATATCGGCTCGGCAGTCAGTTTTTCAGAATCACTTTCAAATCCCAGACCTTGCCCCGAGAATGTGCTTTCAAATCCAACTACAGCGCACACTGTGCCCGGCTTTACCATATCGACCTGACAATATTTTTCGCCGGAATATATGCGGATTTCGTTTATTTTTTCGTTTTTTTCACCAATCTTTAAGGTTTCCTTTACCTTAAGCTCGCCACCGGTGATTTTCAAAAATGTAAGTCTTTTACCCTTTTCGTCCTGAGCAATTTTAAATACCCTCGCCCCAAATACAGGAAAGGCTGATGGCTGCCTGGTGTATTTCAAAAAACCTTTTAAAAATTCATCTACTCCCTCAAGCCTTAAAGCCGAGCCCCAAAAACACGGGAAAACACTTCGTCTTTTGATGCACTTAGCGATTGTTTCTTCTGAAATTTCAGCAGTTTCTAGATATTCATTCATAAGAAGCTCGTCCGAAAGTGCAAGATTTTCAAGGTCAATATCGCAAAAATCCACAAAATTCCCTTTAAATTCGGACTTTAGCTCATCAATAACCTTATTTTTGTCTGCGCCATCCATATCCATCTTGTTTATAAAAACAAAAACGGGGATACTGTGCTTTTTAAGTAGCTCCCACAAATTAGTTGTATGACTCTGAATCCCGTCAGTCGCGCTTACGACAAGAATTGCATAGTCCAAAACCTGCAAAGTGCGCTCGGCCTCTGCGGCAAAGTCCATATGCCCGGGGGTGTCAACGATTGTAATGTAGTTATCTTCTGTCTGCAATACCGCCTGCTTGGAAAAAACAGTTATTCCGCGCTTTCTTTCTATCTCGTCGGTGTCCAAAAATGTATTTTGGTTATCTACTCTGCCAAGAGTACGGATTTCGCCTGCCCGATATAAAAGTGCTTCCGAAAGGGTGGTTTTTCCGGCATCAACATGCGCCAGAATTCCTGTCGTAATTCGTTTCATAAGACTTTACCTCTTGTATGGTTTTAAACCTATTTATTTACTGTCTATATGCTTTAAAAGGCCTTTACATCCACTTTGGATATCTTTGTATGTTGCATCAAAATCCCCTGTATACCAAGGGTCAGCAACATCTTGGTCAGAACCTGTAAATTTAAGTAATTTGTGTATCTTTTTTGCTTTGTCCTCGCCTACAATCCGCAATGTATTGCGTACATTTAAACCGTCCATACAAACTAAATAATCGTATTTAGCATAGTCAGATTTTTCTAAAAGTATAGCATGTTTATGTGAGTACGATATTCCTAAGCGGTCTAAAATTCTTGCGGTTCCCGGGTGAACGGGATTTCCTATCTCCTCATAGCTCGTAGCAGCAGATGCCACATAAAATTCATCATTTCTGCCCGATTTTTCGACCATATCCTTAAAAACAAATTCCGCCATAGGACTTCGGCATATGTTGCCGTGGCATATAAATAAAACACCTATCATAAAACTACTCCATTTAAACAAACTTTGCTACTTTTTGCCATTAAATTCAATCACGAATTTCCCTGATTTTATCAAATTTGTAAATTGCAATCATTGTTATGCTAGCAACCGCTTTCTCGTGGCTACATTTCCCAATAAAATATTTTCCGAACATCCAACTCAAAAGTCAGTATATGATAAATTATACTATAACTCCCTGAAAAGCACAATATATTTTGCAAAAACAAATTCTTGCAAAGTATATTTATTTATGATATACTATTTTCATATTCAGGCTGAAGGGAAGCGGTTTTAAAAGTGAATCATTTTGACATTAAAACACAAATATATTTTGGAGAGAAGTCTCTTGACCGTCTCTTTTTGATTCCATATAAAAAAGCACTCATCATTTCTGACCCTTATGTTGTAAAAAGCGGTATGATACACCTTATCACCTCGCGCCTGCAACAGGCAAAGATCCAGTGGCAGGTTTTTGATGATGTAATTCCTGATCCACCCATAGAAAAAATTTCTGAGGGTGTTTCTGCCGTTCTTTCAGCTCAGGCAGATGTCTTGATTGCAATTGGCGGTGGCTCGGCAATTGATTCTGCAAAAGCTATTCGCGAGGTTGCATCACAAGCAGATTCTTCGTATTCTCGCCCTGCTCTTATAGCAATACCTACAACAAGCGGCACAGGCAGCGAAGTTACATCCTTCTCGGTTATCAGCGATACAAAAAGCCACACAAAAATCCCTCTTGCAAACGATTCACTTCTTCCTGATGAAGCAATTCTTGATGCAGAGCTTGTTAAAAGTGTTCCTCCCGCAATCACAGCGGACACAGGAATGGATGTGTTTACGCACGCGCTTGAATCATATGTCAGCACGGATAACAACGAATTTTCTGCCGCTTTGGCAGAAAAAGCGATAGAAATCACAGGCTCATTTTTGCTTCGTTCTTACCTTGACAACAATGACACCCACGCACGTCAGAAGATGCATGTCGCGTCTTGCCTTGCAGGTCTTGCATTTAACACAGCTTCTTTAGGAATCAATCACAGTATGGCACATCAGCTTGGCGCAACATTTCATATTCCGCACGGTCGGGCAAATGCAATGCTGCTTCCGCACATTATCGAATATAACAGCGAAATAGACAAATATTCGCGTCTTAAGACTGATTATCCCAAACACGTCAGGAAATATGCGACTGTTGCCCGTACACTTGGTCTACAGAACTTTAACATTGTAACTACCGTAAGAGCACTTTCCAACTGGTGCCAATTTATGATGAAAGAAATGGATATGCCCCTTTCGATTTCCGAAACAGGCGTATGTACCGAAGCCGAGTACTTTGCCCAGATTCCTGCAATGGCACAGGCCGCTATGGCTGACAAATGCACAGCGACAAACCCCAAGATTACGTCGGTAAAGGATATCGAAAGGCTGTATGCACAGCTTTGGTAGGATTTGAATATGTAACACATAAAAAGCACGCTTTAAAGCGTGCTTCAGACTACTGACAAACCCACCATTTTTAGGTGGGTTTGTGTCGTATATATCAGATTTTTAATAATTCTTGATAGAAATTGCCTATCCCTCTTCCAGAGGATATTTGCCATTTTCTTCATATTCTGTACTGCTGCAGTA
>JAZNSF010000031.1:0-37714 GCA_045591095.1 Clostridia bacterium
GGTTTGTTCCTTCTAAAAGCATCTCAACACCCCATTAGTACGCCGTTTTCTATACTTTTATTATACCACATTTTACTTACTTTTTAAAGACTTTTTGCAAAAAAAATGACCACCGACATTTGACTTTGTCAGTGGTCTGAAATGACAACATCTGTAAAGATGTTGTCATTTTTCCTCTTTAGTGGTATAATGAATGGAAAGCACTTTAAGTAATATCAAAAGTAGGTTAGAGAGAATTTTTGGCCCTATATTGATTCTTGGTTCCCTGCATTTTTCTTGGGCGCAGTTTACGGAAAAGTAATGGATATGACAGGTTCGGCACGGTCTCTTGCAAACAAATTAGTTTCTATTATTGGTTCTAAGTTTGCTGTTTTGGCAGTTGTTCTTCCTTGTCTTTTAATGACATATGGAGGAATCTCTTTGTTTGTAGTTGTGTTTGTTATTTACCCGATGGGTTATGCGATATACCGTGAAGCGAATTTGCCGAGAACACTCCTTCCCGGAGCGATAGCGTTTGGTGCCTTTGGAATTACTATGACAGCTATACCGGGGACTCCGCAAATTCAAAATATCATACCTACTACATATTATGGTACAACGGCAACAGCAGCATCTTTAATGGGAATTATAGCAGCGATTTTGATTGCTGTGCCGGGATATTTATATTTAGAATGGCGTTGTCGTAATGCACGTAAAAAGGGTCTGGGCTTTATTGAAGATGATAAGTTTAAACAAAATGTTACTGATGAATTTGAACAATCGTCATGGCATTGGTTGAGCGGATTGTTACCGTTAATTGTTGTTGTGCTTATGTTAAATGTTTTACCATCTGTTTTGGATAAGGCAGGAATTGCCCAGTGGTCTACAAGTCAATCCATTGTGGTTGCACTTTTAGGTGGTATATTGGTAACTTGTCTTATGAATATAAAGCGGTTTAAAGTTCTTTTGCCGGCGGTTAATGAAGGTGCTAATGGTTCATTGGTAGCAATTATGAATACCGCGTGTGCTGTAGGGTTTGGTTCTGTTGTTAAAATAGTTCCTGGTTTTACACTCCTTAAAAATGCGATGTTAAATATGCCAGGTAGTATACTTTTTTCTGAGGCGGTTGCTGTCAATGTGTTGGCAGGCGCAACCGGATCTGCTTCCGGTGGAATGTCTATTGCACTTGAAGCGTTAGCTCCTCAATATCTGGAAAAAGCAATGAGCATTGGGATGAACCCTGAACTATTACACAGAATTGCATCATTAGCATCCGGTGGATTAGATACGTTACCACATAATGGTGCAGTTTTGACTTTGCTCGCTGTGTCCAATTGCAAACATAAGGAATCATATATAGATATTTGTGTTACATCTTGCATTATTCCGGTTATTGTATCGCTGCTATTGTCTTTTGCATGGGGATTGTTTATTTGATTTTTCCTAACTTGACGTAAACTCCCCTTAAAAATTTGCTGCATCTAAACCTTATGCCTCGCAATGTCGAATGTTGTCGAAAGGAGAAATATATGGACAATGATGTCAAATTAGTATTAGAAACAGACAATACTTTAATAGAATTTAAAGTTATCGATTATAAAACGAAATTAGCATATTGCGATACACAAAATAAGGTTGACTATTTGACAAAAACAAATGAAGTAGAATGTTACTATTATTTTAGTAGTGAAGATATAGGCTGGGGTTCTGTCAGCGATGTATATATAACAACAAAAGATTTAGAATTATTATCAAAAGGACTTTCTCAAATACTAATAGATAAAACAAAGGAACTGCATTTTGAAACAGAAAAAAGATTGTTTGTAGTTGATGTTGTTACAACTGATGAAAAATACAATTTTTGCTTTAAAATCATTGATGGACTTGAGGGTGTTTGGGTGGAAACAACTTTTAGTAATTTGAATGAAGAGCAGTTTAAAAAATATATAAATCATTTTTTAGAGTGGTCAAGAAGATATCCCGTTCTTACGGTAGAACAGCTTTTAAAAGTTGAAAAGGTTAGTTGGTAAGTGATTAATTTTTCAAACCTAACTTACCACGAACCTGCTACTAAAGCAAGTTGCATCTAAACCTTATGTGTCGCAATCGCAGTAAATAAACATTTATAACAAGGAAAATTTGACTATGGAAGAAAAAACTTTAAAAACTCTTGAATTTGATAAAATAAGGGATATGCTTGCGGAGTACTGCATCAATGATGACGCAAAAGCGCGGGCTAAAGCGCTAATGCCTGAAACGGAAATGAAAAAGGTCCAAAAGTTGCTTACAGATACTGACAGGGCTTTGGTTTCGGTGTTTAAGTTTGGCTCGGCTCCGATTATGCGAGTAGTATCTGTTGAGCCTGCACTGAAACGCGCCATGGTAGGTGGCACGCTGTCTATGAGTGAGCTTCTTAATATTGCGTCGGTTTTAAAGTGTGCCGGGAAATTAAAAAAGTATCAGTCTTCCATAGGCGATGCTTTGGACGAATATTTCGAAAGTCTTAACCTTTGCGAGGAAGTTGAAAAAAGTATAAGCGCATCTATAATTTCGGAGACTGAAATGTCAGATGGTGCGAGTGCAGAACTTGCGAATATCCGCAGAAAAATTCACCGTGCGGGAGACAAAATCAAGGATACTTTAAACCAAATGATACATTCGCCGCACTATCTTAAATTTTTACAAGACCCGATCGTGACCCTTCGTAACGACAGATACGTAGTGCCCGTAAAGGCCGAGTGCCGAGGCGATGTGCCGGGTATTGTCCATGATATGTCGGCGTCGGGTGGTACGGTGTTTATTGAGCCTTCGGGGGTTGTTGATGCAAACAATCAGCTTCAGGAACTTTATATTGCCGAAAAAACCGAGATTGAAAAAATTCTTTCGGACCTTACGGCTAAGGTATGCGAGGTTTCGGATTTTGTTAAGTACGACTATCTTGCAATTATTGACCTTGACCTTATCTTTGCAAAGGCAAAGCTTTCGATTGAGCAAAAGGCCATCTGCCCTAAGGTAAATGACGAGGGAAAAATCTTTATTAAAAAGGGCAGACACCCACTGATTGACAAAAACAAAGTTGTGCCCCAGGACATAATGCTTGGCGAGGATTTTGACACACTTGTTGTCACTGGCCCAAACACCGGTGGAAAAACTGTTGTTTTAAAGACAATAGGACTTTTTACCATTATGGCGCAGTCGGGACTTCATGTCCCGGCAGATGACGGGACAATCCTTTCGGTATTTGATGGGGTTTTTGCAGATATCGGTGACGAACAAAGCATCGAGCAAAGCCTTAGTACGTTTTCTGCTCATATGAAAAATATCGTCCATATACTTGAAACTTTTACCAACAAATCGCTTGTGCTTTTTGACGAGCTTGGCGCAGGAACCGACCCGATAGAGGGAGCAGCACTTGCAAATTCCATACTTGAATATGTAAGGAATATGGGCGCAAAAACTGTTGCAACGACACATTACAGCGAGCTTAAAATCTATGCACTTTCGACCGGCAGGGTAGAAAATGCTTCTTGTGAGTTTGACGTAAACACCTTAAGCCCGACATACAGACTTCTTGTTGGTATTCCGGGGAAAAGTAATGCTTTTGCGATATCAAAAAAGCTTGGCCTCAGTGACTTTATAATCGAAAAATCAAAAGAACTTCTTACCAAGGAAACCATACAGTTTGAGGATGTTTTGGGAAGCATCGAAGAAAACCGAAAACGCTCGGAAATTGCAAAGAAAAAGCAGGAAAAAATGAAGGATGAGGTAGCCTTTCTTCGTGCAGAACTTAAGAAAGAGCGCCGTAAGCTTGAAGAGGACCGCGAAAGGATTTTGACAAAGGCAAACAAAAAGGCAGAGGAGATACTCGAAAAAACAAAAGAAGAAGCCGAACAAATTGTTGCCGATATGCGAAAGCTTAAAGAAGAAAATGACGAGCGCGAAGCACTTCGTGCAATGGAAGAGGTAAGGCGAGAATTAAATATCAAGATTAAGAACAAAAAAAGACCTCAAAACGTTGCTGCGTCTAAGCCTCTTAAAAAGGTAAATATAAATTCCTTTAAGCCTGGAATGAACGTTTTAATCGTTGATATGAACGAAAAAGGTTCTATCCTTACAATCGACAAAAAGGCAGAAACCGCGGTTGTTCAGATGGGGATTATGAAGGCAACAGCCAAGCTTTCAAATCTGGTTATTCTTGAAGACGAAACAAAAGAGAACCTGATGCGATTTATTCCACAGAAAAATGTTGTGTCAGGCACAAAATCTGCACAGACCGATATTGACCTTCGCGGTATGGTGCTTGAAGAAGCGATGATGGAGGCGGACAGATTTTTAGACCGTGCGTGTCTTTCAGGGCTTTCCGTGGTTACGCTTATTCACGGCAAAGGTACGGGCGTGCTTAGAAGTGGTATTCAGGATATGCTTAGGCGTCATCCACACGTAAAGTCTTTCAGAAACGGAAGGTTTGGCGAGGGCGAAAACGGCGTAACGGTTGTTGAACTTAAAGGTAAATAAAAAAATATCCACCAAAAAGGTGGATATTTTTTTGATAAAGATAAGCACTATCTCATATTCTTGTACATTGGGCCGTAAGTCTGGCAAGCACGATAGTCCTGACCTTCTTTGTCCATGCCGAATGCATTCTAGCTAGCAGGCCTAAAGATTTTGTCTTCAGGAACGTTGTGCATACAAACCGGAATTCTGAGCATTGAATACATTGTTATAAGGTCTGCACCAACGTGTCCGTAAGAAATAGCACCCTGGTTAGCACCCCAATTCTGCATAACGTCGTATGCTGTTTTAAAGGGGCTACCTTCTTTTCCGTCGCATCTTGGAGCAAACCAAGTGCAAGGCCATGTTGGGTTTGTTCTTTCCATAAGCGTGTCAGAAACGCTGTCAGGAAGCTTTACTGTCCAGCCTTCAGCAATCTGAAGTACAGGGCCAAGTCCTTTTACAAGGTTAAATCTGATCATTGTACAGGGCATTTCTGCTCTTGTTGTATAATGGCTTGAGAAACCGCCACCACGGAAGTTGTCAAAACCTGCTTCGCACCAAACGGTTGCATCGGTCATCTTCTTGATGCCTTCGTCGGTAACTTCCCACCATTTTTTCATGATAGCGTTGCCGTTTTCGTCTGTGCATTCGCCGCAAGCATCAAGACAAGCTGCACCCGAGTTGAGAAGGTGGATGATACCGTCTGATTCTTTTGCTTTGCCACTAAGTTTGTAGCCTGTAACTCTTTCTGTTGCTTCACCTGACCAGTAAGTACGAACGTCAGCAAAAATCTGTGCTCTATGTGTAAGAAGTCTCATAAAGAGCATACCAAGACCGTTTAGAACGTCGTTTTCGGTTGCAAGTGTATAAGGTTCTCTTGCACCTTCGTGGTCAAATGTTGAAGAAAGAAGAGCCTCGGGATAGTCACAGTTTGGCCAGTGATCTGTCCACTGTCTCTGACCCTGGAAACCACCTGCAATTGCATTGTGGTTCTTCAAATTCGTCATGAAGGTTTTTGTTTCCTGCCATCAAATCCTTGATGATGCAGTACATCTTAATGGTAAATTCTCACTGCTTGTCTTTTTCTTCGTCAGTGAACTTAATTTTTCTGGTTTCGCCAAGGAATTCAACAGATTCGGGGTTATCGTCTTTGCCTTCTTTGCAATGTTCGCGAGTCCACTTAAGAGCCTTCTGGTATTCTTCTTCGTTATAAATACCTTCTTCCATACGTCTGAGGATTTCAACTTCATCAACAGATTCAACTCTCATGCCAAGATATTCTTCCATGAAAGCCTGGTCTATGATTGAACCTGCAATACCCATACACTGTGAACCAATCTGGAGATATGACTTTCCTCTCATTGTAGCAACTGCAACGGCAGAACTGCCAAAACGGAGAAGTTTTTCTTTTACATCTTCGGGAATTTGGGTAACCTGGTCACGGTCTTGAACTTCGTGGCCGTAGATACCAAAAGCGGGGAGACCTTTTTGTGTATGACCTGCCAAAACTGCTGCAAGATAAACTGCGCCTGGTCTTTCAGTTCCGTTAAAGCCCCAAACACCTTTGATTGTCATGGGGTCCATATCCATTGTTTCTGAGCCGTAGCACCAGCATGGAGTAACTGAAAGTGTAATAGAAACGCCTTCCTTTTTGAATTTATCTGCACAAGCCTGAGCTTCGGGAACACGACCGATTGTTGTATCAGCCAGAACTACTTTTACAGGTTCACCGTTTGAATAGTAAAGGTTTTCCTCAAAAAGTTTTTTTGCGGCGTTAGCCATGGACATAACCTGATCTTCAAGGCTTTCCCTAAGTCTCATAGGTCCGCGTCTGCCGTCAACTATTGGTCTAATTCCGATTACGGGATAATCTCCCACGTATCTGTTTTTGCCATAATAAGATGCCTCCTTTTCATATGAATAAAATTTCTTTCTATAATATAATAATATACTTGCAATAAATAAATTACTTGTGTTATAACATAAAAAAATATAATAATATTCACTTTTGGAGAGATGTATGAGCTACAATGAACTCAAGCAAAGAGGCACGGATGATTTCCCTATAGAATATTATCTTATTGATGCCAGTGATACCCGGTATGAGATGTCGGCGCACTGGCACATGGTACTGGAAATTATCAGGGTAAAAAAAGGAATACTTAAGGTAAGGCTTAACGACCGTATCTACTTGGCAGGCCCTGGGATGTGATTTTTGTCAATTCTGAAACGGTCCATAGCGCAGTACCCGAGGACTGCGAGTATGAATGCACAGTTTTTCATATGGAGTTTTTAAATGCGGACAATCTAAGCTGCAAATTTTTTGTGGAAAGTATTATGAATCACGAATATGTGATAAATGAATTTTGTGACCGAAGTAATACCGAGCTTGGAAATGCGGTTGACTTCCTTTTTGAAGTGTTAAGAAAAGAATCCCTGGGTCAGCAGATACTTGCCATAGGTGCTTTTTACAGAGTTTTCGGGACTATTATGGACGAAAACCTGTATATGCCTGCGGCAGGAATGTCTGACATACTTAAAAACAAAAATATTGCTAAGCTAAAAAAGGTACTTACATTCATACGCCAGAATTATGACAGACAGCTTACTTTAGAGGAGATTTCTCATTCGGTCGGGATGTCGGCAAAGTATTTTTGCAAATTTTTCAAAGATATGACCGGAAAGACACCGTTTGGATACCTTATGGATTATAGAATAGCTAAAGCATCAAGACGGCTTTTAAGCACCGATTTGAGCATAACCGAAATTGCATTTTCGGCGGGGTTCAATGACCTTAGCTACTTTATAAAAACCTTTAAAAAACAAAAGGGGATTTCCCCTGCAAAATTCAGAAAGGGCTAAAATTATGAAAATGAATATTAAGGAATATATAAAAATCGCAATTGGAATTTTTCTTTTGTATCTTGCCGTAACATACTGGAAGTATGCGGCGAATATTATTTCGATGATTGTAAGCGCGGCTACGCCTTTGATTATAGGCGCGATAATTGCTTATTTTGTAAATATTCTTATGACTTTTTACGAAAGGCACTATTTTGTTAAAAGCAAAAAAAGGCTCATATTAAAATGCCGACGGGGACTGTGTATGATTGGGGCGTATGTCACGATAATTGCCATAATTTCTCTGGTGATTGGTATTGTTCTCCCTCAGTTTGTATCTTGTCTGCAGCTGCTTTTTAAGGAACTTCCGGCAGTGCTTTCGTTTTTGACAAATAAAATCGGTGAGCTTAAGATTTTGCCCGAAAATATGAGAGAAGTTTTGATTGGTGTTGATTGGTCAACTCAGATTTCGGGGATTGCAAGCGCTCTTACCTCCGGCGTCGGAAACATAATGAATGTGGCGGTAAAGGCACTTTCCGGTGTATTTTCCGGGATTGTAAGCGGAGTACTGAGTATAATTTTTTCAGTTTATCTGCTTTTGGGTAAGGACAGACTAAGGAATCAGCTTACAAGGCTTGCAAAACACTACCTGAGCAAAAAGTGGTATGACAGGCTGGTTTATTTGGTAAAGGTTCTTGACGATAGCTTTCACAACTATATAATCGGTCAGTGTACCGAGGCAGTAGTCTTGGGTGTACTTTGTACAGTAGGAATGTTCATCCTCCGAATCCCATATGCGCCTATGATTGGTGCACTGGTGGGATTTACTGCACTTATACCGGTTGCCGGTGCATATGTCGGGGCATTTATGGGTGCACTTATGCTCCTTACAGTTTCGCCGGTAAAATCTTTGGTTTTTCTGATTTATATACTTGTCCTCCAGCAGATTGAGGGTAACCTTATTTACCCCAAAGTCGTTGGAAATTCCATCGGCCTCCCTGGAATATGGGTGCTTGCAGCGGTGACAATAGGAGGGGGTATTATGGGCATCTCGGGAATGCTGTTTGGAGTACCGATAGCTGCGACTGTCTATAAAATAATAAAGGATGATATAAATAGATAAATTTAGAAAAAAGTGTTGTTTTTTTGTCGAAATTATGTTATTATGTAAGACAAAGAATTAACATTGCAGGTGATAATAATATGTTGGAAAGAAATTGGTTACTAAAGGAATTTGATAAAACGAGAGTCGTTGAAATTTCAAAGGAGTTTCATATTTCACCCTTGACTTCAATTATTCTCTATAACAGAGGAATCACGGATAATGCCGAGATTGCAGAATTTTTAAATTGCAGTCTTGACAATCTTCATGACCCATATCTTCTTAAGGATATGGACAAGGCAGTAAGTCGTATCCGTGAAGCTAAAAAGAATAACGAGAGAATTACCATATATGGCGACTATGATGTGGACGGCATTACAAGTATTGCGATACTTTTTAAACATCTTACCGAAATGGGGTTTGATGTTGATTATTATGTGCCCGACCGTATTCAGGAAGGATATGGTGTAAATCGTGAAGCTTTGGACAAAATAAAGGCAAACGGTACCAAGGTTTTGATTACCGTTGATACTGGTATTACAGCGGTAGAAGAAACCGAATACGCAAAAAGTATCGGTATGGATATAATAATTACTGACCACCACGAATGTAAGGAAGTTATCCCCGATGCCTTTGCTGCAATTGACCCAAAACGAAAAGACTGCAAGTATCCGTTTAAGAACTTAGCGGGCGTTGGTGTTGCGTTTAAGTTTATTCAGGCACTCGACGAAGAAAGTACAGTCGAAGAGCTTATGGATAAATACGCTGACCTTATATCACTTGGTACAGTTGCGGATATTTCACCCCTTGTAGACGAAAACAGAATTATGGTTACGGAAGGCCTTAAAAGATTTAAAACAACCGAAAATGTTGGCCTTAAGGCACTTTTGGATGTTTCAATCACAAACAACAAGGCTATTACCACATCTACTATCGGTTATATAATTGCACCACGCATAAATGCCAGCGGGCGTCTTGGCTGTGCATCAAGAAGTGTGGAGATGTTCCTTACCGACGATGCAAAAGTTGCAAACGAGCTTGCCGAAGGTCTTTGCGAGGAAAATACTATAAGACAGCAGACTGAACAGAAAATGTTTACCGAGGCTATTGAATATATCGAAAATAACCCCGATATTAAAAACGACCAGATTCTCATTATTCCACACGAAAACTGGCACCATGGAATTGTGGGTATAGTTTCGTCAAAGATTACCGAAAAATTTTATAAGCCGTCAATTCTTTTCGCAATAGATGGTGATGAAGCTAAGGGTTCGGGTCGAAGCATAAGCGGCTACAACCTCTTTGAAGCTCTTGAAAATTGCAGCGATTTGCTTGAAAAGTTCGGTGGTCACGAGCTTGCAGCGGGTCTATCCATTAAAGCAGACAAAATCGAGGCTTTCCGCGAACTTATCAACAAAAATGCGGCTAATAAGATTGACGAAAAAGCGATGGCACCAACAATCTCCATTGATGCGGTTATAAAACCCACATATATTACCCTGGAAACCGTTGACGAAATCAACAGGCTCCAGCCGTTTGGTGTTGAAAACCCTGCGCCTATTTTTGCAGTTAAGAATATGAAAATCCATAAGATAAGTACTATGAGTGACAATAAGCATCTCAGAATGACTCTTCTTAAAGACAGCAAGTTCTTAGATGCGGTTGGCTTTGGTATGGGTGAATTCTATAAGCATCTTAAGGAAGGCGACTTTATCAACGTTGCGTTTGGACTTGATATAAACGACTATAAAGGTTATAAAAATGTTCAGCTTATTCTAAAAGATATAAAACTTACGGAAGTGGACTAATTTATGGACCAGACTTTGGAAAAACTACTAAAAAAACTTAAAAACCACAATCCGGCAGCAGAACTGGGCCCCGTGATAAAAGCTTTCGAATTTGCGAAGGCAAAGCACGAGGGTCAGTTTCGTGTGTCCGGAGAACCATTTTTCTCGCATCCTGTTGCTGTTGCAAACATTTTAGCAGATTTAGAACTTGACGTCTGCTCAGTGGTTGCAGGTCTACTACATGACGTGGTGGAGGATACCGATGTTACCGAAAGCGAGATAGCGGCAGAGTTTGGTGATACAGTAGAGCTTCTGGTTTCAGGGGTTACCAAGCTTGGCAAAATCCCATACACCTCCAACGAAGAACAACAGATAGAAAACCTGAGAAAAATGTTTTTGGCGATGGCAAACGATGTAAGAGTCATTGTTATAAAGCTTGCTGACAGACTCCACAATCTTCGTACACTTAAGTCCATGCCAGAGCCAAAACAAAGAGAAAAGGCACGTGAGACCTTGGAGGTATTTGCACCCTTAGCACATCGTTTAGGTATGGCAAAGATAAAAATGGAGCTTGAAGATTTGTCCCTTAAATATATTGACCCAATCGGTTACTACGAAATCGTTGACAAAATAAAGCAAAAGCAAAGCGAACGCGAGAAATATATCACAGATATTATAAGCGTTTTAAGCACTCGCCTTGAACGCCTTGATATAGCAGCACATGTTGAGGGCAGAGCAAAGCATTTTTACAGTATATACAGAAAAATGTTTATGCAGAATAAGTCTATTGACGAGATTTATGACCTTTTTGCAGTGCGTGTAATTGTTAATACCGATGCTGATTGTTATGCAGTTTTGGGTATGGTACACGAGCTTTTTAAGCCAATCCCCGGCAGATTCAAAGATTATATAGCAATGCCTAAACCAAATATGTATCAATCCCTTCATTCAACTGTAATAGGTCCGACAGGTGTGCCATTTGAAATACAGATTCGCACATGGGATATGCACTCTACTGCCGAAAACGGTATTGCCGCCCATTGGAAGTATAAGGAAGGCCGAAGCGGCAAAAGCGACCTTGACGACAAGCTTGAATGGATTAAGCAGCTTTTGGATATCCAAAAAGATCTCACAAACGCCGAGGACTTTATGCAGACACTCAAAATTGATATGTTCAGTGATGAAGTGTTTGTATTTACGCCAAAGGGTGATGTAGTGGGGCTACCTGCAGGGGCGACTCCAATCGACTTTGCATATTCAATCCACAGTGCGATTGGAAACAAAATGCAAGGGGCAAAGGTAAATGGGAAGATTGTTACACTTGACTATAAGCTTAAAAACGGCGATATTGTAGAAATAAATACCTCAAATGCGGTACATGGTCCAAACCTTGACTGGCTGAAAATCGCAAAAACCTCTCAGGCCCGAAACAAAATCAATCAGTGGCTTAAGAAAGAAAACCGTACTGAAAACATAGCAAAAGGTAAGGAACTTTTTGAACGCGAACTTAAAAAATCAATGATTCCGGCTTCATATATGAATGACACACATATGCTGGAGGGACTTTTGACCAAGTATGGTTTTTGTCAGATTGATGACGTATTTGCAACACTTGGTTACGGTGGGTCAAATGCTACAAAGCTGCTTACTAAATTTAAGGAGCTTTGCAAGCAGGATATGGCAAGTAAGAGTGATATACTTGATATATCACCTGAGCAGTTTGTGGTAAAAACCACTTCAAAAGCAAACCAAAGCGGTATTGTTGTTGATGGAATAGACAACTGTCTTGTCAGAATTTCGCACTGTTGTAGTCCTGTCCCCGGTGATAAAATTATTGGCTATGTCACACGTGGAAGAGGCGTTGCTGTGCATCGTGCTGACTGTATAAATATCACAAATTCCCATTTTACTGATGAGGAACAACGTAGATTCATAAATGTTCATTGGTCTGGCGAAGTAGAAAGCAGCTTCCAGGCGACGCTTTGTATTACCGCTCCTGACCGTAATATGCTTCTTTCGGATATTACTATGGTTACTTCGGATCTTAAAATACCAATCAAAGGACTTAATGCCCGTACGGCTAAAAATAATCTTGCAATAATTGATATCGTTATTGAAGTAAAAAATATCGAAAATCTTGACAACGCAATAAAGAAACTTAAGAATATAGAGGGCGTCCTGGCGGTAGCCAGAAGACGGCAGTAATTTTCAAAAGGTGAGGTAAGGAAATGCTTTTTCATAGATTTATACTAGGTGATATGGTCACAAACTGTTACTTAATAGCAGACGAAGAGACAAAAAATGCAGTTTTGTTTGATGCCCCGGCACAGAGTGATAAGATTCTTGACTATATTGAAAAAAATGGACTTTCGCTTAAAAAAGTCCTGCTTACCCACGCACATTTTGATCATATTCTGGCACTTGAAGAAATTATAGCAAAAACAGGAGCAGAGCTTATACTTCACAAAGAAGAAGAGCAGTATCTTAAAGACCCAAACCTTAATCTTGCGGGAAGTTATTGGAGCGGACTCAATCTTCCCAATGCGGATAAGCTGGTCCAACATGGTGATGAGATTTTGCTTGACAGTATTAAGATAAAGGTCATGCATACCCCAGGTCACACTGTTGGAAGTGTATGTTATCTGATTGATGATTTACTGATAAGTGGTGACACTTTGTTTTCGGGGTCTATTGGTAGATTTGACTTTCCACTTGGAAGTTTTGAAGATGAAATCCGTTCGATAAAAGAAAAACTTATGATACTTGACGACGACGTAAAGGTTTATCCGGGACACGGATTTTCTACTACTATCGGAAAACAACGAAAGGAAAACCCTTATATAGCATGAAAAATATAGAATCGCCATGGGGCGTTTTGGAAGGTATCCGCCCTGTAAAACTTGCAAGCAAATTTTTGAGAATGGGTCAAAGCCGCGAATGTGCTGTTGACTCATTTATTCGTGAATACGGTGCAAGTCCCGAAAAGGCAGAACTTGCAGTAAAAATTGCAGAGGTTGAAATGCCCCTTATTGACCAGATGTCAAAAAGAGGAGTCAGCCTTTATGTGGGTATCCCGTTTTGTCCTACAAGGTGCCTTTATTGCTCTTTTGTAAGTAACAGCGGTGCAAAAAGCGAAAAGTATATTCCTGAGTATCTTAAATGTCTTAAAAAAGAGATTTCATATACTGCAAAAATCATAAAGGAAAACGGAAACACCATTGATTCGGTTTACATAGGCGGAGGCACCCCGACTACACTTAGCGAGGGTCAGCTTGACGAACTTTTAGATTCGCTTTTTAATGAGTTTGACCTATCACGAAACAAGGAATTTACAGTTGAGGCAGGAAGACCTGATACCGTAACGGGTGAAAAGCTTAAGACCATCAAAAAATACGGAATTGACCGTATAAGTATCAATCCCCAGACAATGAATCAGGAGATTTTGGATATAATCGGCAGAAAACATACCGCCGAGGACATAAAAAGAGCAATGTATATCGCGCGGGAATGTGGTATCGGCACAATAAATATGGATGTAATCGCGGGACTTCCGACAGAAAGCCTTGATATGTTTAAAAAGACAATACTTGAAGTCGAAGCGCTTAGACCCGAAAACACTACGGTCCATACAATGAGCATAAAACGTTCGTCAAAGCTTCACGAGGCACTCGAGGATTATACTTTGACAAACGGAAATGAGGTTTCTAAAATGGTGGATTTTGCGCGCGAAACGCTTATTAAAAACGGCAAAAATCCATATTATCTTTACAGACAAAAAAATATGCTTGGGAATTTGGAAAATGTGGGATACGCAATCCCAGGGACAGAAAGCCTTTATAATATTTATATAATGGAGGAAGTTCAGACAATAGTGTCGCTTGGATGCGGCGGTGTAACAAAGACAGTATACCGCGAAACCGACCGAATTGAAAGGATATTTAACGTAAAGGAACCTAAGGATTATATCGAAAGAATCGACGAAATGCTAAAGCGAAAAGATGCTTTAAGAGGCACGATATAAAATACAAAAAAACTGTTGACAAGCAAAAAAAATTGTGGTATCATATTACGGTAACCGCGCAAGAAGGGTTTATTAAGTCTGCTCGTCAGCACCCGAATTGGCGAGTCTTGGGTAATAGGAGGGATTACGATTATGTACGCAATTATTGAGACAGGCGGCAAGCAGTCCAAGGTTCAGGAAGGCGATTTTGTCTTTGTTGAAAAGCTTGATGTTGAGGCTGGCAGCACTGTTACAATCGACAAGGTGTTGGTTGTTGCAAACGGCGAAGATATCAAAGTTGGTGCTCCTTTTGTTGAGGGCGCAAGCGTTGAAGCTACCGCTGTTAAAAATGGTAAGGAAAAGAAGATTATCGTTTACAAGTACAAGGCTAAGAAGGGCTACCACAAAAAGCAGGGCCACAGACAGCCTTACACAAAGCTTGAAATTAAGAAGATCAACGGTTAATTGTTGACAAAATTTAATTGAATTTTACTAAGAGAGGTGAATATAATGGCTCATAAGAAAGGTGTCGGCAGTACTAAGAACGGCAGAGATTCTGAGTCCAAACGCTTAGGCGCCAAGAAGGGTGACGGTCAGCACGTGTTGGCAGGCAACATCTTGGTTAGACAGCGCGGAACAAAAATTTATCCCGGAACAAACGTAGGCAAGGGCAGTGATGATACTTTGTTTGCTTTGGTAAACGGTCAGGTTAAGTTCGAACGCAAGGGTAAGGATAAGAAACAGGTTTCTGTTTACGAGATTGTTCAGTAATAAAGCCGAATAATTTTAGGGGTTGTAGCATTTCACTACAGCCCCTTTGTTTTACAGGAAGGAGCAAGGTATGTTTAAGGATACTTCTAAGATATTTATACAGGCCGGTAAGGGCGGCGATGGTGCGGTTACTTTTCATCGCGAAAAGTACGTTGCAGCAGGCGGCCCCGATGGTGGCGACGGCGGAAACGGCGGAAACATTGTGGCACTTGCCGACAAGGACGTAAGCACGCTTATTGATTTTCGGTATAAAAAGAAATACGCGGCCGAAGCAGGCGGAAACGGTCGCGACGGTAACCGTAGCGGTAAAAATGGTCAGGACCTTGTTATCAAGTTCCCTTGCGGTACAGTTATCCGTGATTCCGAGACCGGTAAAGTTATTTGCGACCTTAAAAATGACGGCGACAGATTCGTTATTGCCAAAGGTGGCAGCGGCGGATGGGGTAACTCGCATTTTGCAACAGCTACACGCCAGACACCAAAGTTTGCAAAGGCAGGTCTTTTAGGTGACGAGCGTGAGATTACGCTTGAACTTAAGCTTATTGCGGACGTTGGCCTTTTGGGATTCCCAAATGTAGGCAAGTCCACATTCTTGTCGGTTGTAAGTGATGCAAGGCCTAAGATTGCGAATTATCATTTTACAACACTTGTTCCAAACCTTGGCGTAGTGAAAATTGGCGAAGGTAAGTCGTTTGTGATTGCAGATATCCCGGGAATAATCGAAGGCGCGCACGAGGGCGTTGGTCTTGGACACGATTTTTTAAGGCACGTCGAACGTACACGTGTGCTTTTGCACTTTGTTGACGTATCGGGATGCGAAGGCCGTGACCCGGTTGAAGATGTTCATATCATAAACAGCGAGCTTAAAAATTACAGCGAAAAGCTTTCTGAAAAACCTCAGATTATCGTTGCAAACAAGATGGATATTCCGTCATTTGAAGAAAATTTTGCAAAGTTTAAAGAGACAATGGAAAAAGAAGGCTTTACTGTACTTGCAATTTCGGCGGCTACTCACAAGGGCGTTGATGAGGTAATTAATCTTACTACAAGGCTTCTTTCGGAGCTTCCCGAGGAGGAAGACGATGACTACGATTATCTTGACCTTGACGAAGTACGCAAAGACGATACAATTGAAGTAACTATCGAGGACGGAGTATACGTTGTTGAGGGTCAATACGTAAGAAAGATTGTTGGCTCGACAAACTTTGACGATTACGAGTCTCTTCAGTACTTCCAGCGTGCTCTTCGTAAAAGCGGTATTATTGACCTGCTTGAAGAAAAAGGCATCAAGGAAGGCGATACTGTGCATATGTATGGCGTGGAATTTGACTATATTAAGTAATATAAGGGAGCGAAATGCTCCCTTTTTTACGTCCAGTCGCTTAAGGAATGATTTACTCTGTCCATCATTCTGCTTGCGCGACGGTATGCTTTACGCATAGCGCGTTTGTTCATGGGGTGAACCGAGAGAATGAGACCTGCCCCCAAAAGAGTGCCAGCCAAAAGACCGGTTGAAAAATGACACATTTTTAAATACCTCCTTAGATAGTTTATATATAGTATTATCTTTTAAGGCTATTTTATTTACTATACCTAAAAGATAAAACCCGCAAATCAAGAAGTATTGATTTGCGGATTTTATTTAAAACAATATCAATTGTTGTTTTTTAGCTTACTGACCGTTAGCTAGGTCCTGCTCATACTTCTTGATCATCTTCTTAACCATCTGACCACCGATAGAGCCTGCCTGTCTCGAAGTAAGTTCACCGTTATAACCATCCTTAAGCTGAACGCCTACTTCGTTAGCAGCTTCCATCTTAAATCTGTTCATAGCAGCCTTTGCTTCGGGTACCATTGTCTTGTTTCTTGAATTTTCTGACATCCTAATTCACCTCCCTTTTTTAAGAGAAAAACAATCATTGACTGTTTATCTTTACGCTAGTATTTTAACCGTTTGAAAGGTAAATAAACAATGAAATTTTTTCTATTTTTAGTAAAGTGAATTCGACCGAATTTGACATATAGGTTGACTTTTTTTAAAATTTAATATAATATGATTAGTATCAAATAATATAAGTAAAGGAGTGAAGGTGCTTGAGAAAAAAGCTAGGGGAAATTTCGTCTTTTGAAACGGTCCTTTGTATGTTTGTTGTTATGATACATGTACTCTCCGACAGCATAAGCGGCTACCCCAAGGGTTCGTTTTTGTCGGGACTTACTTTTATTTTTTCGCGCACCCTGACCTTTGTTGTCCCGGCATTTATTATGTCCTCCGGAATAAAGTTTGCGCATTTATTCTCTGAGGGAAACTTCAGCTATTTTTCGTTTTTGAAAAGAAGAATAACCAAAATATATATTCCTTATTTAATAGTTGCTAGCGTTTATTATCTGTATTTTGTTTTTCATCGAGGGTATTTTCCGCTTAACTGGGCAAAATATGGCGAGTATATGGCGCTTGGTACAATTGCGGCACCGTTTTATTTTATTATAATTATAATGCAGCTTTATATACTTGCGCCCCTGACACTTGGCTTTTGCAAAAACATAACGCCGATATTTGGCATAGTAATTGCAGGATTAATTACCATTTTGTCAAAGTATCTTATGCTTGATTTTAAGTATTCTGACAGAATATTTTTGGTTTATTTTGTGTACTGGATAATGGGCTGTTACTTAGGAATAAACTTTGATATGAATATGGAAAAGATACGAAATAAAAAGCTCCCGATAATTATTACGGGATGCATATTGACTATTGCTTATCCATGTCTTGCATATTTAGAATTTTTAGACGTTTTCCATTCGTTTTATACCGAAGTCCTAAAGATATTATTTGCGTCGTTTGCATCAGTTATGTGGCTTATCTTTATGCCAAGGTACGAGCACGAGGGCGCAGATATTCTATCTCCTGCGACGTTTTATATATACCTTATACATTGTCTTGTGATTTTTGAAACCGAGCATATTATGGAAAAATTAAGCATAACCTCAATACCTCAAAGATTCTTTATAACTTTCTTCTCAGCATATATTATTTCAATCATTCTTTCGGTTATTTATGCCCATGTTAAGATAAGGATTTTTAAGAAACGCTAAATTTGCAAAATAAAAAAGCAGTTCATTCTGAACCGACCTCCCAATCGTTAGATTTTTGGTCTAACTTTTTGGGGTCACATCATTCCAAGCAACTGCTTTTTTTGTTTTTTATTCACCCTTAGTTTCGCAGTAAGCACAGCGATAGGTTCTTTCTTCGGGGTTTGTCAAATGAAATATATTAGGAAGTTCCTGCTCGGTTGTGGTAATGCAACGAGGGTTCTTACAAAAAATTACGTTTGTCAGTTTTTGGGGGAGCTTCATTTTTTTCTTTTCCGAAAGCTCTCCGTTTTTGATTATATCAACCGTTGCATCGGGTGAAACATAGCCAAGTATATCCATATCAAGATTTATCTCGGCATCGATTTTGATTATGTCTTTTTTGCCCATTTTGCGGCTTGGTACATTTTTGATTATAGCAACAGGACAATCAAGCAAATCTAGGCAAAGGAGGCTGTAAATATCCATACCCTTGCCGGCTTCAATGTGGTCAATAACTATTCCGTTTTTTATAGCGTCAATCTTCATAACTTTACACCTCCAAAAGTTTTAAGATAAGTGCCATACGCATAAGCTTTCCATTTAGGACCTGTTTAAAGTAGCAAGCCCGAGGGTCAGAGTCAATTGCAACACTGATTTCGTTTACACGGGGAAGCGGGTGAAGTATGGAAAGGTCCTTTTTGGCGTTTACTAGCTTTTCGGGGGTAAGGATGTAACTGTCTTTAAGTCTTAGGTAGTCTTCCTCGTTGAAGAAACGTTCCTTTTGGACTCGTGTCATATACAGTATATCAAGCTCGGGCATCGCGGCTTCCAAATCCTTGGTTTGCACATACTCTAGGCCATTTTCTTTTAAAACATTTTTTGCATAGCTTGGAAGCTTAAGCTCGTCAGGCGAAATAAGTACAAATTTGATGTTCTCGTAGCGGCTGAGTGCATTGATCAGTGAGTGTACGGTTCTGCCAAACTTAAGGTCACCGCAAAAACCAATGGTAAGATTGTCAAATCGTCCCTTTTCGCGGTGTATTGTAAGAAGGTCAGCAAGCGTCTGTGTTGGATGATTGTGGCCACCGTCACCTGCATTTATTACCGGGATAGAAGCATTTGTTGCTGCAACAAGGGGCGCACCTTCTTTTGGGTGACGCATAGCAATTATATCCGCATAGCAGGATATTACCTTGGCGGTATCTGCAACGCTTTCGCCTTTTGAAGCAGAGCTTGAGCCTGCGTCTGCCATAGACAAAACGTTGCCACCCAGCTCGTACATTGCGGCTTCAAAGCTTAGTCTTGTACGAGTTGATGGTTCAAAGAACAAAGTCGCTAATTTCCTGCCCTCGCATTTGTGAGCATATTTTGATGGATTCTCTATTATATCCTCAGCAACGCCTATTAATTCCTTGATTTCCGCTACCGAAAGGTCTTTTATATCAAGTATACTGCGCATATTATTCGCCGTCCTTTCTGAGTTTTTATTTTTAAGCACCGATCCAGCTTTCGTCAGAGGGGTTGTTTCTGAACGCGATAAGAGGTTTGATATCTTCGGGCTTGATATAGCCTTCTTCTGCTGCAACTTCGGCAATCACGTCAAAGTTTGTAAGGCTTACGTTCTTTACGTCTGCGGCAGCAAGGCGGTCAAGGCCTTTTTGCATTCCGTAGGTGAAGATAGAAACCACGCCCAAAACATCAGCACCTGCTTCTCTTAGGATTTCTACTACCTCGATTACACTTCCGCCGGTAGAGATAAGGTCTTCAACAACAACAACCTTTTGACCGGGGAGGAGCTTTCCTTCAATCTGGTTTTGTCTGCCGTGGTCTTTTGCGCCGCTTCTTACATAACCCATAGGAAGCTCCATAAGATGTGCTGTGATTGCGGCGTGAGCAATACCTGCCGTAGAAGTGCCCATCAGAACTTCTGCCTCGGGGTAATTTTCCTTTATGGTTTTTGCAAGGCTTGTTTCCACGTCTGTGCGGACATCTATGTCACTTAAAGTGAGGCGGTTGTCGCAGTAAACCGGGCTTTTGATTCCGCTTGCCCAGGTAAATGGTTCTTCAGGGCGGAAGAATACAGCTTTTATCTTAAGTAAGTCTTTTGCAATTAAAATTTTTGTTTCCATTTTCATTTTCTCCTTATCCAATAAATTCCGCTACGCATCTTCTATATGCTTTGACGGGGTCATCTGCTGCGGTTATGGGTCTACCTACAACGATGTAGTCAGAGCCAATTTCTTTTGCTTGTGCGGGCGTCATAACACGCACCTGGTCACCCTTGTCGCCGTCTGCAAAGCGTACGCCCGGGGTAACTGTAATAAAGTCACTACCGCAGGTTTTGTGTACCTTTTCGGCCTCCAAAGGAGAGCATACAACACCGTCAAGCCCTGCTTTTTTTGCATTCTCTGCATAGTGCATTACGACTTTATCGATTGGCTCGTTTATAAGAAGGTCAGCTTTCATTGTTTCCTCACTTGTTGAGGTAAGCTGTGTTACAGCAATAAGAATAGGTCTCGTTCCGTCCTCGCGAGTAAGCCCTTCCAAAGCTCCCTGCATCATCGGGATTGTACCTGATGCGTGAAGGTTTGTCATATCAACATCAAGGTCCTTAAGAACTGCCATTGATTTTTTTACTGTGTTTGGGATATCATGGAGCTTTAGGTCAAGGAAAATCTTGTGACCACGTTTTTTGATTTCGTGAACAATTTCAGGGCCTTCTGCATAAAAAAGCTCCATACCAATTTTTACGAAAGGTTTTTCTTCCTTAAATAAATCAAGAAAGTCCATAACCTGTTTTTTTGTTGCAAAGTCGCAAGCAACAATTACGTCTTTACCCATTAGTGAGCACCTCCAATAATTTCGTTTAAATCCTTTATGCCATATTTAGCCATAGCTTGTGACAAATCATCAATTATATTTTTGCAGGCAAAAGGTTCTATTAAGTTAGCAGCACCTACCTCGACTGCAGTTGCACCGGCAAGCATCATTTCGATTACATCCTCGGCAGAGGAAACACCGCCCATACCGATAATGGGGATTTTTACAGCTTCATAAACCTGATAAACCATACGGACTGCAACCGGGAATATTGCAGGACCCGAAAAGCCGCCCATTTTGTTTGCTATAACGCATTTTTTGGTCTTTAAATCAATTCGCATACCAAGAAGAGTGTTTATAAGGCTTATTCCGTCTGCGCCTGCGTCCTCGCAAGCTTTTGCGATTGATACAATATCTGTAACATTGGGCGAAAGCTTGATATATACAGGCTTTTTGGTAACAGTTTTTACTGCTTTTGTAACCTCTGCCGCAGACTCGGGCGAAGTACCAAAGCTCATACCGCCGCCATGAACATTGGGGCAGGAAACGTTTACTTCAAACCAGCCGATTTGTTCTTCACAGTCAAGGGCTTCGCATGTGTAAACATAATCCTCAACCGAAAAACCGCTGACATTTGCCATTACCGGCTTGTGAAATACTTTTTTAAGCTTTGGAAGCTCAATAGCTTTGACTGCTGCAACGCCCGGGTTTTGAAGACCTACCGAGTTAATCATACCCATAGGGCATTCGGCAATACGAGGAGTGGGGTTTCCAAACCTTGCGTCGCGAGTTGTACCTTTGAAAGAAAATGTACCAAGACAGTTGATGTCATAAAGCTCTGCGAATTCATAGCCAAAGCCAAATGTTCCGCTTGCCGGGATTACGGGGTTATCAAGTTCTATCCCTGAGAGGGTTACTTTTGTGTTTACCATATGATTTCCTCCCTTTCAAGAACAGGTCCGTCTTTGCAGATTCGCTTGTTGCCGTATTTGGTCTTACAAGAACATCCCATGCAAGCACCAAAACCACAGCCCATACGTTCTTCAAAGCTGTACTGGCCGGATGTAAGGGCTACTTTTTCGATAGCCTTAAACATTGCCTCAGGTCCACAAGTGAAGAAGTATGAATATTCTAAATCTTTCATAGCATCGGTAACAAAACCTTTTTTGCCATAAGTGCCGTCTGCTGTTGTGATGATTACTTCTGCTCCAAGGGCTTTGAATTCTTCTTCAAAGAAGACATCATCTTTAGAGTTGAATCCAAGGATAACAGTAGGTTTTTTGCCCTCAGCGATAAGTATTTTGCAAAGGTTATACATTGGCGGAACACCAACGCCACCGCCGATAAGGAGGGGGGAAGCGCCACTTTTTGAAGTGTCAAAACCATTGCCAAGACCGGTAAGAACATCTAAGTCAGTACCAGCCTCGAACTTACTCATCTTATCTGTGCCTTTGCCGACGATTTTGTAGATAAGAGTAAGAGTATCTTTGGTGTAATCGCAAACCGAAATCGGACGTCTTAAATAGAGGCCGTCAAGCTTGATGTTTACAAACTGTCCAGGGCGACTTAAATCACTTGTATCGCCCGAAAGGTGCATAAGCATAACATCTTTTGCTATATTCTCGTTTTTTGTTATCTTAAAAATCTGTTGTTTCACTAGGTCTCACCTTTCTAAGCGTCAATAGTAGAAATCCCGATTGTGTTTTGCTCTAGTACGTCAAGAAGTACCGAAACTGTGTCAAGTGCTGTAAAGAGGTTTACGTTATTTTCGGTAGCAAGAATTCGGATTTCCTGACCGTCGTGTGAAGAATCGGAGGAAGAACTGATATCGCTTGTGTTGATAAGATAAGCGATATGTCCCTGACGGATTGCCTCGGGGATTTCTTCGCTGCCGCTGCCGATTTTACCCAAAACATGGGTGCGGATACCGTTCTTTTTAAGCAAGGTTGCAGTACCCTCGGTTGGCTGAATGTTAAAGCCAAGGTTATAGAAACGACGGATAAGCTCGAGTGCCTCGTCCTTATCTTTGTCGGCAATAGTTGCAAGTACTGTTCCGTAGTTCTGAAGCTTCATACCTGATGCCTGAAGCGCCTTATAAAGTGCGCGGTTTAGTGTATCGTCATAACCGATTGCTTCGCCTGTTGACTTCATTTCGGGTGAGAGGTAAGCGTCAAGTCCGCGTATTTTGTTGAATGAGAATACCGGAACCTTTACATACCAGCGATTCTTTTCTTCTGCATAGGTCTTTTTGATGCCCTGAGATTTGAGGCTCTTACCCAAAATTACATTTGTTGCAATATCTGCTAAGCTGTAGCCTGTAGCCTTTGAAAGGAATGGTACAGTTCTTGACGAACGTGGGTTAACCTCGATAATATATACGTTTTCGTTTTTGTCAACAATAAACTGAATGTTATAAAGACCAATAATGCCAATGCCAAGACCAAGCTGTTTTGCATATTTGAGGATGGTCTTTTTAACTTTGTTAGATATACTAAAGGTGGGGTATACGCTTATTGAGTCACCGCTGTGGATGCCGGTACGTTCAACAAGTTCCATAATACCGGGCACAAATACATCCTTGCCGTCGCAGATTGCATCGATTTCGACTTCTTTACCGACAATGTATTTGTCAACCAGAACGGGCTTGTCCTCATCAACTTCAACCGCAGTTTTCAGGTAGTGACGAAGCGCCCCCTCGTTTGCAACAATCTGCATTGCTCTGCCACCAAGTACAAAGCTTGGACGCACCAAAACGGGATAGCCGATTTCTTCGGCAGCTTTTACACCGTCCTCAATCTTTGTAACAGCCTTACCCTGTGGCTGGGGAATACCAAGCTTTTTAAGAATTTTCTCAAAAGCGTCACGATTTTCGGCGCGGTCAATAGCGTCGCAGTCAGTACCGATAATCTTTACACCGCGGTCGGTAAGCGGCTGTGCGAGGTTGATAGCTGTCTGACCACCAAGTGATGCGATTGTGCCGTCGGGGTTTTCAAAGAGGATAATGTTCATTGTATCCTCTGTTGTAAGAGGCTCAAAGTAGAGCTTGTCCGCTGTTGTGTAGTCGGTAGAAACAGTTTCGGGGTTGTTGTTTATGATGATAGCCTCATACCCTGAGTTTTTAATGGTTGTAACAGCATGAACTGTAGAGTAGTCAAATTCAACACCCTGACCGATACGGATAGGACCTGCACCAAGAACAACAATCTTCTTTTTGTCGGTGATTCTGGAATCGCCTGTGCCTGTGTAGGTTGAGTAGAAGTATGGGATATATGCGCCGGTATGGCAGGTGTCAACCATTTTGTAAACGGGCATAATCTTGTGCTTTCTTCTCGTCTGGAAAACATCAAGCTCGGATTCGTTCCAGAGCTTTGCAATAAATGCATCACTAAAGCCCATTGTTTTAGCATCCTTAAGGATTACCGCATCATTGGGGTTTGCTTTTATAACATTTTCAAAGTCGCAGATTTTCTTGATAGTTTCAAGGAAGTAGGGGGTAATCATTGTGATTTTATGAAGCTCGTCAACTGTTTTTCCAAGCCTTAAAAGCTCTGCAATCGCATAGATAGTATCGTCACGGAACTCGGTTATATATTCCATAAGTTCTTCTTCTGACATATTTTCAAACTTAGCCATCCAAAGATGGTTTACCCCAATTTCAAGCGAACGTACGGATTTTAGCATACATTCTTCGAGCGTAGAGCCAATACCCATAACTTCGCCGGTTGCCTTCATCTGTGTACCAAGCTTGTTGTTGGCAGAGGTGAATTTGTCAAACGGGAATCGTGGGAACTTTGCAACAATATAGTCAAGTCTTGGCTCGAATGATGCGTTTGTATTTGCAATTGCGATTTCTTCGAGTGACATACCAACAGCGATTTTTGCGGTAACTCTTGCAATCGGGTAGCCACTTGCTTTTGAAGCAAGAGCCGACGAACGTGAAACTCTGGGGTTAACCTCAATAAGGTAGTATTCTGATGTAGTTGGATTAAGCGCAAATTGAACGTTACATCCGCCCTCGATTTTAAGCTCGCGAATAATCTTTATAGCACTGTCATTAAGCATCTTAAGGTCGTGGTCGTTAAGTGTAAGGATAGGAGCAACAACGATAGAGTCACCGGTATGAACACCAACCGGGTCGATATTTTCCATACCGCAAATTGTGATTGCAGTATCGTTTGAGTCACGCATAACCTCAAACTCGATTTCCTTGTAACCTTTTACACTTTTTTCGATTAACACCTGAGAAACCGGAGAAAGTTTAAATGCATTAGTTCCGATTTCAATAAGTTCTTCTTCGTTATAAGCAAAGCCACCGCCTGTACCGCCAAGGGTGAAAGCAGGACGAAGAACAACCGGGTAGCCAATTCTTTCGGCTGCCTTCTTTGCTTCGTCAAGCGAATATGTGATTTCAGAAGGGATTACCGGCTCGCCGATAGAAAGACACATTTCTTTAAAAAGTTCACGGTCTTCGGCACGCTCAATACTTTCGCTTTTTGTACCCAAAAGCTCAACGCCACATTCTTTTAAAATACCCTTTTTCTCAAGCTGCATAGCAAGGTTAAGACCGGTCTGTCCGCCAATGCCGGGGACGATAGCGTCAGGTCTTTCGTAGCGGATGATGCGAGCAATGTATTCAAGAGTAAGAGGCTCCATATAAACCTTGTCCGCAATTGTGGTATCTGTCATGATTGTTGCGGGGTTTGAGTTTGCAAGGATTACCTCGTAGCCTTCCTCTTTAAGCGCAAGGCACGCTTGGGTACCTGCGTAGTCAAATTCTGCAGCCTGACCAATTACAATAGGTCCCGAGCCGATAATTAGTACTTTTTTGATGTCTGTTCTTTTAGCCATTTATTTTTCCTCCTGATAGTGTATTTTTGTCCTTCCATATAGCTTCGCCATTATACATGGTAAGCAGGCACTTTCCAAAGACTTTTTTGCCGGTAAACGGAGAGCTTTTTCCTTTGGAAAGGAAGTCTTTTTGGTTTATTTCATAAGACTGGTCAAGGTCAAACACAGTAAGATTTGCATCGTTACCATCTTTAAGTTCGCCCTCAAGACCAAACCTTTTTTTAGGACTGTCTGACATAAGATAGATAAGTTTTTCTAAAGGTATAATACCTGTTTTTACTAAGTGCGTGTAAAGCACGGGGAATGCGGTTTCAAGGCCAACAACTCCCATAAGGCTGTCCTTAAGCCCTTTAGACTTTTCCTCGGCCGAGTGTGGCGCGTGGTCGGTTGCAATCATGTCGATTGTACCATCCTTTATGCCTTCGATAAGCGCAAGGCGGTCTTCTTCGCTTCGGATTGGCGGATTCATTTTAAATCGTCCGTCTTCCTGTAAGTCGCTATCTGTAAGGACAAGATAGTGTGGAGCGGTCTCACACGTGATGTCAAGACCGTCTTTCTTTGCCTTTCGGATCAGGTCAACACTTTCTTTTGTAGAGATGTGGCAGACGTGGTATTTACAGCCAGTGTCTCGGACAAGCTCGATATCTCTTTTAATCGGGCCCCATTCGCTTTCGGAGCATATGCCTTTGTGACCGTGATTTTTTGCATATTCGCCATCGTGGATATATCCGCCATTAAGAAGTGAGTTATCTTCGCAGTGGGCGACGATGATTTTATCTAAAGCCTTTGCTAAAAGCATAGCTTCTTTCATAACCATGGGGTTTTGAACGCCGCGACCATCATCTGAAAACCCTGCAACAAAAGGCGCCATTTCTTCCATATCCGAAAGTTCTTCGCCTAGGCTGTTTTTAGTGATTGTCCCAAGAGGTGTAACGGATATAACGGCATCATTCTTGATTGCATCAAGCTGAACATTAAGATTTTCGAGAGAGTGGGGAGCGGGCTTTAGGTTTGGCATAGAACATACACTGGTGTAGCCACCGTGTGCCGCTGCCATTGTCCCTGTTTTTACAGTTTCTTTATACAAAAAACCCGGCTCTCTAAGATGAACGTGAACATCTGTGAAACCGGGGAAAATAAATTTATCTTTAAATGAAAAAACAGGAAAATTAGAAACAGTGGGAGTGTAGCTAAGAAACAACTTCCCGTCAGCAACTAAAATATCCTGCTTTACGAATTTTCCATCTATATAAACTTGTGCATCTGTTAAAATACAGTTCATAATTTTTTCCTCTCTGACATTTTCATATATTCTATCATAAAATAAGGTTTGTGTCAACATATAAAATGTCAAAATATCCAAAAATAAATTGAAAAAACTATTGACAATGACTAGTGGGAATGTTATAATAACTTGTATCAATTTTTACCTATAAATATTTGTTTCAAAGGCTGTGACGAAGACGGTGCGAAGCGGTTTGCTTTTCAGAGAATCGGTGGTTGGTGCAAACCGATAGTAGACTCTTCATTGTACCCCTCACTTCCGAGCCGAAGGTGAGAAAGCTGCGAGAAAGGCAGTCAGTAGATACCTTCCGTGATTGCTGCGTTAAGGCAAAGGACTTGATAGAGTCCGGTGAGTGGCGGAAGTTTTTCCGCAATTTGAGTGGTACCGCGAGTGATTACACCCGTCTCAAAGCTGTTCTTTGAGGTGGGTTTTATTTTTGTATAGTGTGGTGATCTGATGGACTACAAACGAATTACCCTGATTGCAGGGCACTATGGCAGCGGAAAAACCAATATAGCTGTAAATATGGCATTTGACTTAAAAAAGAAATATAATAATGTAGCGATTGCGGATCTTGATATAGTAAATCCGTATTTCAGGACAAAAGACAGCACCGAAGATTTTGAAGACTTAGGGATAAGGCTTATCGCTTCGGATTATGCCAATACAAATGTAGATATCCCGGCGCTTCCGCAGGATATGTATGCGATAGTTGATGACAAAGACCTTATGGCGATTGTTGATATTGGTGGTGACGACCGTGGGGCGTATGCTCTTGGAAGATACGCACCTGGAATTTTGGAAGAAGATAACTTCGATATGCTGTTTGTAATAAACTGCTATAGGCCGTTAAGCCGGAATGCAAGCGATGTTATCGAAATTATGCACGAAATAGAATCAGCCGGAAAGATTAAATTCACCGGTATTATAAATAACTCTAACTTAGGCGCAGAAACAACGTCAGAGGATGTTTTAAAATCTTTGCCGTATGCAGAAGAAGTTTCAAAGCTTTCAGGACTTCCTGTTGTAATGACTTCGGCTGCAAAGTGGCTTAAAGACGACCTTTTGGGGAAAGTCCCAAATCTGTTTCCCCTGGCCTTACAAAAAAAGATTATATAAAAAAGGAGAGAATACATATGGCAAAACTAACATTCAAAACTGACAACTGCAAGGGCTGCGGTCTTTGCGTTGACGTGTGTCCAAAGCAGGTAATTGCGCTTGCAAAGGACAAAATAAACAAAAAAGGACATCATCCTGTAGAAGCAGTAAACCCCGATGCTTGTATCGGCTGTGCTTTTTGTGCGACCATGTGTCCTGATTGCATTATTACAGTAGAAAGGTAGGAACAGATTATGTCAGATAAAGTTTTAATGAAAGGCAACGAGGCTATTGCCGAAGCTGCCATTATTGCAGGATGCCATCACTACTTTGGTTATCCTATCACTCCTCAGACGGAAATTGCTGCCTATATGGCAAAGAAGATGCCAAAAATCGGTGGCGTTTTCCTTCAGGCAGAAAGCGAAATCGCTGCAATCAATATGGTATACGGCGTTTCGGCAACAGGAAAGAGGGTTATGACTTCTTCGTCAAGCCCCGGTATCTCGCTTAAGGGCGAGGGTATTTCGTACTTAGCGGGCGCAGACCTCCCTGCTTTAATCGTAAACGTACAGCGTGGTGGCCCCGGTCTTGGTGGTATTCAGCCTTCACAGTCTGACTATTTCCAGGCAACAAAGGGTTCGGCTCATGGCGACTTTCATATGATAGTTCTTGCACCCTGCTCGGTTCAGGAAATGGCAGACCTTACCGTTAAGGGCTTTGACCTTGCAGATAAGTATCGCATGACAACTATGATTCTTGCAGATGGTACAATGGGACAGATGATGGAACCTGTTTCGCTTGACTACGAGGTTTCTGCTCCCATAGAAAAGCCCTGGGCAACAAACGGTACAAAGTGCGAGAGAAAGCATAATATTGTAAACTCACTTTCGCTTGTTCCCGAAGAGCTTGAACAGCTTAACTTCGAAAGATACGAAAGATATAAGACAATCGAAGAAAACGAGTGCATGTATGAAGAATACATGATGGATGATGCTGAGATTTGCGTTACAGCTTTTGGTATCGCTGCCAGAGTTTCTAAAAATGCAATCAACGAGGCAAGAAAGATGGGTATAAAGGTAGGTTTAATCAGACCTATTACACTTTGGCCATTCCCCAAAGCTCCTTATAAGAAAGCAGCCGAAAAGGTAAAGGAAGTTATTTCGGTTGAGCTTAATATGGGTCAGATGATTGAGGATGTAAGACTTGCAACAGAGTGCAAGGTTCCGGTTACTCTCTGCAATCGTGCAGGCGGTATGATTCCGTCACCTGAGCAGGTTTTGGAGGCAATTAAAAATGCGGCAAATGGAGGTACAAAATAATGGTAGTATTTGAAAAACCAAAGGCACTCGCAGATGTGCAGATGCACTACTGCCCCGGCTGTACCCATGGTATTGTTCACCGTCTGGTAGCCGAGGTTATAGACGAGCTTGGTATCGAAGGCAGAACTATCGGTATTGCACCGGTTGGATGCTCGGTTATGGCTTACAATTACTTTAACTGTGATATGATTGAGGCGGGTCATGGTCGTGCTCCGGCAGTTGCAACAGGCGTTAAACGCTCAGACCCTGAGAATAATATCGTATTTACATACCAGGGCGATGGCGACCTTGCGTCAATCGGTATGGCAGAAACCGTTCACGCAGCTGCAAGAAACGAAAATATAACAATTATATTCATCAACAACGCAATTTATGGTATGACAGGCGGCCAGATGGCGCCAACTTCACTTCCAGGTCAGGTTACACAGACTTCTCCTTACGGCAGAGATACAGACCATTGTGGTTTCCCGATAAGAGTTTGCGAAATGCTTTCGACTCTTGACGGTCCTGAATACCTCGAAAGAGTTACTGTAAACAGCGTAAAGGCTGTTAAGAATGCTAAAAAAGCTATCAAAAAGGCGTTCCAGAACCAGGTAGACGGAAAAGGATTCTCTTTAATCGAAGTTGTATCTACCTGTCCTACAAACTGGGGTATGACACCCAAAAAAGCGCTCGAATGGATTGACGAAAAGATGCTTCCTTATTATCCTTTGGGTGTTTACAAAGACCGTAGCGCTAAAAAAGAGGAGGAGAACAAATAATGAGTACAACAAGTATGCTTATTGCAGGCTTTGGCGGTCAGGGAATTTTGTTTACAGGTAAGTTCCTTGCGTATAAAGGCCTGGTTGAAGATAAAGAAGTAAGCTGGCTTCCGTCTTACGGCCCCGAGATGCGTGGCGGTACAGCAAGCTGTAGTGTTATTGTAAGTGACACACCGGTTGGCTCGCCTATCGTTTCGGCCCCCGATGTTTTGGTTGCTATGAATCTTCCGTCTCTTGATAAGTACGAGGACAGTGTTGTTCCCGGCGGAAAGATTTTTGTAGATTCTACACTTATCGACCGAAAAGTAAAACGCACAGACGTTGACGTATATTATATCCCTGCAACAAAGCTTGCATCAGATAACGATATGGCGACCTTAGCAAATATGATTATTGCAGGTAAGCTGCTCTCGGTTACTGACGGATTTTCGGACGAGTCTGTTAATGCGGCTCTTGGTAAGGTAATTTCTGCGAAACGTGCTGATATGCTTGCAACCAACCTTAAGGCTATGCAGATTGGCGCAGAAAACTAATTTAAAGGAGATTTTTGAGTAATGAATATAGAAATCATAAAGACAACTAACCCCAAAGTAAAACCTGATTCTTCAGAACTTGGCTTTGGTAAATTCTTCTCAGACCATATGTTTGTAATGGACTATTCAAGAGAAAAGGGTTGGTATGATGCAAAGATAATTCCTTTCGGAAACTTTGAAATCCACCCTGCATCAACAGTTCTTCACTACGGCTCTGAAATTTTTGAAGGATTAAAGGCATATCGCCGCGAGGATGGCGAAGTTCAGCTTTTCAGACCCATCGAAAATATCCGTCGTATGAATAACTCAGCAGAAAGACTGTGTCTTCCTCAGATTGACGAGGATTTGGCAATGGAAATCCTTACAAAGTTTGTTGAGTGTGAAAAGGACTGGACTCCGTCTGCTCCCGGTACATCACTTTATTTAAGACCGTTTATGTTTGGTAATGACGAAACATTGGGTGTTCACGCAGTTCATAATGCAAGATTTATGATTATTGCATCACCTGTTGGAAGCTATTACAAAGAGGGCATTAACCCCGTTAAAATTATGATTGAAGCAGACGACGTACGTGCAGTTCGCGGCGGTACAGGTTATGCAAAATGCGGTGGCAACTATGCTGCAAGTAACCGTGCCGGCGAAAGAGCCGAGCAAAAGGGTTATTCGCAGGTTCTCTGGCTTGACGGCGTTGAAAGAAAGTATATCGAAGAAGTTGGCGCTATGAACGTTATGTTCAAAATTAACGGCGAGATAGTTACACCTGCGCTCACTGGCTCAATTCTTCCGGGCATCACAAGAAAGTCTTGTATTGAAGTTCTAAAGAGCAAGGGATACACAGTTTCGGAAAGACTTTTGAGCATTGACGAGCTTGAAAAAGCTATGGCTGACGGTAGCTTGGAAGAAGCTTGGGGCTGTGGTACTGCGGCAGTTGTATCACCTATTGGCGAGCTTTCTTATAAGGGCGAAACTTTCATCGTAAACGAAGGCAAAATCGGTGAGGTTACACAGTATCTTTATGATACACTTACCGGTATCCAGTGGGGAAAAATCGAAGACGAATTCGGTTGGACACAGATTGTATAATAAATGTTTTCAGGGGAACTGTTTTGTAGTTCCCCTGATTTTTTTTAAAATATAAATTATTCTTTAAAAAAGTATTGACAACGGCGGTTTTATGTGCTAAAATTGTTAGAAGTGAAACGCAGTGATGCGGAATAGTACGCAAATACTTTCGCCTAAAGAGAGATGTCGGGTGGTGCGAGACATCGGGAGGGTTTTGCAGAACTCACCGCGGAGCGGCTGTCGTGAACTTTCAGTAGGGGCAGACGGGAACTCCCGTTACAGAGTTAAGGTGTGTTTGCATCTAAAGGGCATCCCAAAAAGGATGAAGAAGAGTGGTACCGCGGAAACATTATATGAAGTTTAACGTTTTCGTCTCTTTGAACTAGCAGAGAGACGGGAGCGTTTTTTTTGTTGGTAAAACCCATATTTATATTTTTATCATGAAGGGAGTTTTCAAAAATGAGAACAATCAACGTTACAGACATTACTCTAAAAAAACTTTCGGAGGATCGCCAGGTTTCGCTACTTTTCCGTGAAAAATCAGCAATAGCAAACTGTGCAGATGTACTTGGTGTATCAGCTGTTGAACTACCGGCTGTTAAAAATCTGCGCGAGGATACAATTGTTTATAAGACTATTGCACAGAATGTTCAAAATGCGACACTTGCGATTCCTGTTGGGTTTAATAAGGAAGATATCGAATCTTCGTGGGAATGCATCAAAGATGCGAAGAATCCTCGTCTTCAGGTAGAACTTCCTGTTTCGACAATCCAGATGGAATATACATATCATGTAAAACAATCAGTGATGCTTGAGAAAATCACTGAGCTTGTAAAAACTGCAAAGACATTTTGCGAGGACGTAGAGTTCTCTGCACTTGATGCAACAAGAGCAGACGTAGAGTTCCTTATCACTGCGGCAAAAGAAGCAGAAGCAAACGGTGCGAGCATTGTGACAATTTGCGATGATGCAGGAATATCAACCCCTGAGCAAATTGCAGAGCTTGCTTCAAAGGTTAAAGAAGCTGTGAAAGTCCCTGTCTATGTTCAGGTTTCTGACCGTATCAATATGGGCGTTGCATCGGCTTTGGCTGCGATTTCTAAGGGCGCTGATGGTATCAAATCCGCAATGGCAGGGAAAGATATTCTTTTGACAGGAGAATTTTCTGATGCAATGCGTGCTTGCAGCGCAGAGGTTGACGCTGAGATTAAGCTTGATACAACCAAAATCCATGCAAGCATTGATGATATGATTTCGAAGATAAGTCACGAAAGTTATGACGCAGAAAATACTGTAAGTGACAAGAAAAAGATTTTACTTGATTCGGATTCCACTGCTACGCAGGTTACTCAGGCAGCAGAAGTTTTGGGATACGAACTTTCTGACTCAGATATCGGAAACGTATACAAAGCACTTATCGGAGTATGCGAAAAGAAGGGTGCTGTCGGCTCGAAAGAATTTGAGGCACTAATTGCAAGTTCTGCAATGCAGGCACCATCAACTTATCATTTCGAGACATACACAACAACAAGCAGCAACGCTTCGAGCTCGATGTCTCAGGTTACTCTTAAATGTAATGACGAAATCATTTCTGGCGTTTCGAATGGTGACGGCCCTATTGACTCGGCATTCCGTGCAATCGAGCAGTGCGTTGGCCATCACTACGAACTTGACGATTTTCAGGTTCAGTCTGTAACCGAAGGTAAAGAAGCTTTAGGCTCTGCACTTGTCAGACTTCGTAACAACGGAAAGCTTTATTCGGGTAACGGTACTTCAACCGACATTGTTGCCGCAAGTATCAGAGCTTATATAAATGCTCTTAATAAGATTGTTTTTGAGGAGGCGTAATATGAAAATAGTATTTTCAACCAAGAATGTAAGTCGTGCGACTTTTCTTGATACTTGCCGTTATGCCTTTGATTATGGATTTCAAGGCTTTGAAATATATGACGCAATCAAAGAAAGAAACTCTCATCACGACAGCATATTAAGACGTGACCGCATTGCTGATGCAAAGAGAAAGCTTATAAACAGAAATCTTTCGGTTTCGGCGCTTCGTATGCCTGAAAGTATAGATAATCCCGAGGTAACTTCTGATTTGGTGGTTAAGTATGTGGATATGGCATTGGCGTCAGGGATTCCAAATGTTATTTTGCGTGTTGATAACGAAGTTTCGTTTGAGGTTTTGGACGAAAAACTTTCGGATGCTATCAAAAAAGCAGAAAACAGAGATGTAAGTATTTTGTTTGAAACAGTTGGTGCTTTGGCAAATACCGAGAAAGTAATTGACATAATCAATCATTTTTCTTCTGCAGTAATTGGTGCTTCGTGGAACGTAAGAGGTACATATTTTGACGCGGGCGAAACATCTGAGGCAACCATCAAGACTTTGGGTGCATATATTAAGTATGTACGTCTTGGCGACATGAAAGATGAAAAGACCGTCTTAATCGGCGAGGGCGAGCTTGATGTCGCAAAGCTTATCGGTGCACTTTCTTCGCTTAACTATGAAGGGTATATTTGTGCTGCGTGGAACGAGGAGATTAACGATGCAGATATCGTATTGACTCACTTTGCAAATTACATTTCACAGCTTAACCGAGATAAAAAGTCTTTTGACAAAGCTTATTACAATAGAGACAAAACAGGTACATTTGTGTGGAAAAAGTATGATGTTATTGACGCGACTTTTTCGGATGTGCTTGATACTATGGTAGAAAATTATCCCGATCAGTATGCATTTAAGTATCCTACACTTGATTATACAAGAACTTACGAGCAGTTCAGACGCGATGTTGATGAATGTGCAGCGGCTCTTATCTCTTTGGGCGTAAAAGCTGGTGACCACGTTGCTGTTTGGGCGACAAATGTGCCGCAGTGGTTTGTCACATTCTGGGCAACAACAAAAATTGGTGCAGTTTTGGTTACTGTAAATACTGCGTACAAAATCCACGAGATTGAGTATCTTTTAAAACAGTCTGACACTCATACACTTGTTATGATTGAATACTGTAAAGACATCAATTACAAAGAAATCATCGAAGAACTTTGTCCCGAACTTAAAACTCTTACTCCTGGTGAGCCGCTTTATTCTAAAAACCTTCCGTTCCTCAGAAATGTTGTAACAGTAGGATTTTCGATGGACGGCTGCTTAGTTTGGGAACAGATGCTTTCACGTTCGGCGCTTGTTCCGCGCGAAGAAGTAAGAAGACGTGCATCACTTGTAAGACCTGATGACGTATGTAACATGCAGTATACATCAGGTACAACGGGCTTCCCTAAAGGTGTTATGCTTACACATCGAAATATCGTTAATAACGGTAAAACAATCGGTGACAGAATGGACTTGTCAACTGCAGACCGTATGATGATTCAGGTGCCGATGTTCCACTGCTTCGGTATGGTGCTTTCGATGACATCGATGATGACTCACGGTGGCACACTTTGTCCGATACCGTATTTCTCGCCAAAATCATCGCTTGCTTGCGTAAATGACGAGAAGATTACTTGCTTTAACGGTGTTCCGACCATGTTTATTGCAATGTTTAACCATGCTGATTTTGAAAAGACCGACTTTTCGTATATGCGAACAGGAATTATGGCGGGTGCAAACTGCCCGGCTGACCTTATGCGTCGTGCATCGGTTGAGATGAATATGCGTGAGATTATCTCTGTTTATGGTCAGACCGAGGCTTCTCCCGGATGTACTATGGGCGAAGTAAACGAAGATCTTGACCACAGAGTTGAAACCGTCGGAAGTGCTTTCCCCGGTGTTGAATGTAAGATTATTGACCCTGAGACTGGCGAAGAATTACCTGACGGCGAAAGCGGCGAATTTGTGGCTCGTGGCTTTAATATTATGAAGGGTTACTACAAAATGCCCGAAGCAACTGCTCAGGCAATAGATAAAGACGGATGGCTTCATTCGGGCGATATTTGTATGAGGACTCCTGACGGATATTACAAGGTTACAGGTCGTGTTAAGGATATGATTATCCGTGGCGGTGAAAACCTGTATCCAAGAGAAATAGAGGAATTTTATCTTACAAATCCAAAGGTTCGTGACGTTCAGGTTGTTGGTGTTCCGGACGAAAGATACGGCGAGGAATGCTGTGCTTGGATTATTCTTCACAAGGGCGAAACTGCTGATGAAAACGAAATGAAAGAATTTGGTAATGCATCCATTGCAAGACACAAAGTCCCAAGATACTTTATGTTTGTGGATGAGTTTCCGATGAATGCAGCGGGGAAAATTCTTAAATATAAAATGCGTGACGAATCAGCAGAAAAGTTGGGTTTAAAAAAATAAAGCACAACTTTTGAAAGGCGATGGACTAAATGAAAAAATACGAAATAATAGATGCGCATTGTCATATCTACCCCGAAAAAATCGCGGCAAAGGCTGTCAAGGCTACCGACAACTTTTATGGTGTAGGTTCGCACGGAAAGGGGACAGTCGCTGACCTTGCTAAGCGTTCTAAAAAAGCAGGTGTTGACCACGCAATTGTTCAGTCAGTTGCGACAACACCAAAGCAGGTTGAGAGTATAAACCGCTTTATCGCAAAAGAGGTAGCAGAAAGTAATGGCTTTTTGACAGGACTTGGCACACTTCATCCGGATACCATCGATTTGGAAGAGGATATCCTCCTTATAAAAGAGCTTGGCTTAAAGGGTGTAAAGCTTCATCCTGATATTCAAAACTTCAAAATGGATACCGAAAGACTTTTTGAAATGTATGATATTTGTCAGCGGGAAGGTCTTGTGATGCTTATACATACCGGCGACAAAAGGTATGATAATTCAAATCCCAACAGGGTCGAAAATGTTTTAAAATCTTTTCCGAAGCTCAAAGTAATCGGTGCTCATTTTGGCGGATGGTCGGTTTGGGAAGAGGCAAGTAAAAGACTTTGCAAATTTGAAAATTTTTATGTTGACTCATCATCAAGCTTTGGCTTTGCAAAAAAAAGCATCATAAAAGATGCGCTGTTTGCATACGGTGCGGACAAGGTCTTGTTTGCGAGCGACTATCCTATGTGGAGCGCAAAAAAGGAAATTAAAAATCTGCTTTCACTAAAGCTTAGCGAAACTGATTATATAAAAATTTTCTCGCAAAATGCGAAAAATTTGTTTGGAATATAAAAGAAGAAGGAGTTTTGAAAATGCAAAGAGAAAAATTTTCTTCACGTCTTGGCTTTATTTTGATTTCGGTAGGATGTGCCATTGGTCTTGGAAACGTATATCGTTTTCCAATTCTTACTGGTGCTTATGGTGGCGCATTATTTGTTCTTATCTATATCGGATTTCTTCTGCTAATGGGACTACCCATTATGACAATGGAACTTTCGGTAGGACGTGCAAGCCAAAGAAGTATAGCATCGTCTTTTGACCAGCTTGAAAAGCCAGGCCAGAAATGGCACCTACTTAAATTTATGGGAATTGCCGGAAACTATCTTCTTATGATGTTTTATACCACGATTTCTGCTTGGATGGTAATATACTTCTGGAAGTATGCCGACGGGTCAATTCTTAGCTATACAACTTCCGAAGAACTTGGTAATGTCTTTGGAGGAGTTTTGAGCAATACTGGCGCACTTTTTGGCTTTAATGCTCTTGTTATTTTTATTTGCTTTGCTATTTGTTCTCTTGGTCTTCAAAAGGGCGTAGAAAAAATTACTAAGGTTATGATGATTGCACTATTTGCGCTGATGATTATACTTGCGGTATATTCATGCACACTTTCAAATGCGCTGGAAGGCCTCAAGTTTTATCTTGTGCCCAATCTTAACGGCGTGAGAGAACATGGACTTTGGACAGTTATAACCGCCGCAATGGGACAAGCTTTCTTTACTCTTAGCATTGGTATTGGTTCGATTGCTATTTTTGGCAGCTATATAAGCAAAGACCGAAGTCTAACCGGTGAAGCACTTACCATTATGTCG
>JAZNSF010000032.1:0-13346 GCA_045591095.1 Clostridia bacterium
ACCACTGATAGAATGCAAGTATCCATCCGCACCAATAATCTCTATGTTTGTTTATATTCTCGCTGCTTGGCGGAACAAGTCTTTCTATGCCTGCTTCTTTTAATACTTCTTCAACAAGTTCAGGTCCGGACATTCCCATAATATATTTCGGGTTTCCGTTACCAAATTCTTCAGCAATTCCGGTAGATATAAATAATTTCAGGAATTCATCCTTATCCATATTCAAATCACTTGCGACATAATCAAAGGCATCGCCCAAGTTATTCATTGCACTGTCGACATACATTTCATCGTAAGCGTGAATCATTATTATCAATCCTTTCCCTGATTATATCACGCATAAATAATCCGTTGATATCATCGACCTCTTGCTGAAGTCTGAACTGCTTATTAGCTTCTTCGTTTCGTTTTTTTCTCTTGATGTAATATTCTGCACTGTCTGCAATTTCATACTTTTGGAATTTGATTGCATCGAATGCATTTTCGCTTTTTAGTACAATCTGCTCACCGAGTTTTCCAAGCTTCATTGCCTCGGATAATTGTTCAATGGATATCTGGTTATTTACGAAAGCTCTTGCGAATGAGAAGTATGAGTCATCTGCACGGTAGCCTGTGATTATATCATAGTTTGATATATCGGGCAGGAAGTTGTTTAATAAATAATCTCTGCCTTGTTTTGACACTGCAGTTGATACTCTGAAGTTTCTGTTATTGGCAAGAACCGCAAGCCAGTTCAGTATTGTATATTCATCGCCTGATAAATCAAGTGTAGTAAGTCCATCTATATTTAGTTCATAACAATTAGCATATCCGTCCTTAGCAGGTTTCTGACAAGCCCATTCCTTTGCAAGTTCCAAAGTTTCTGTGCAATAGAATCCCAAGCCATAGTCATTATTTTCTTTGCCTAATCCGAATATCGGCTTTTCAATTATTTCTGGAGAGCCATGCCATATTATTTTTTTCATTCTATCACTCCTAACTTTACATTTAATATTATATCACCAAAGTGATAGTTTGTCAACAAAATACATATATTTACTTCCCATAATTTACAATATATCTTTCACACTACAAAAAGCCGCATCTTTTTCGATGCGGCTCTAAATTATTTTATTTGCAAATATTCTTTGGTTCTTTCCATTACTATTTCATACGGAACATAATGTATGGTTGGATTAAATTTTACACCCTGATTTGGCTGTGGTCCTTCTCCGCCACTAAAAAACAAGCATCTTTGATGCTTGTTTTTTCTTTTGCCTTAGATTTGAACTCGAGCGCCGGAACGGCAAAAATCTCTTCTTTTTTTTCGCAATTTATGTGCATAACCGCAATAAAAAAGAACAGCAAAAATGCTATTTTTTTATTCCCTTATGTACAGTCTTTCTACGAGAGGACCTCTTTCAGTGCATTTACATCACTTATTAAGCTTTCCTCTTTGGAAGCATATGTAAATTCAACTAAATACGAAAATCTGTATTTTTATAATCTTCATAATAAGTCTTTATACGGTCTTTAACATCTTTAAGGGGCATATACCCTTCACCTGCCCTATAATTGTGCGCATGGAAAATTCCCGAAAGATACGGTTTCATCATTTTAAGACTCTCAAGATTTTCTTCAATAGTCTTTGTCCCGGTTTGCTGCCAATGTGTTTTGACATTTTTATGATTAATGGTTCTGAGTAGTCTTGCTGCACTTTTAGGAGTTTCGGTTAAAGACATATGATGACATTCGAAGCTTAGTAAAATCCCATGTTTTTCTGCCTCATCAGCCATTTTTTTTTTGCATTTTGAACGATCATATTAAAATACTCATCATCGCAAGCATCAGGCGATTTCGTACCTGCCCAAATACGTATTATGGGCGCAGAAAGTTTCTTTGCAAATTCTATTGTTTCAATACATTGCTCCCAGTCTTCAAGTTTGCAATAAGAGCCAAGAGAACATATTTCAATGCCGTATTCTTTGGAAAGCATCTTAATTTTTTCGATATTTTCGTAGCTTCCCGCATGCTTTTCAGAAACGCCCCACTCAATGCACTCAACACCTGCTTTTTTTGCACTTTCTAATGTTTATTCAATACTTTTTTCTCTGAAAGTTAATGATGTCATTCCAAACTTCATTTTAAAGTCACCTTTCTGTAAAGCTATTCTATTTTGTAAAAAAATTGAGTGTTTTTTTAAAAAAACTTTACTATTTTTTAAGCTAGCGTCATACTCATTCCGCGTTCTTTTGGAATTTCGCTCTTTAGGGGTTTATTTTCGGTCAAGTATCCGTAAACTTCGTCTAAAATATCATCAGTTATCCATGGATATCTGTCTGTAGTAGGACCGCCCTGGTGTGGCATCATAATAACATTGTCAAGGTCATAAAGACCGCCTTCCACATATGGATGAGGTTCCTTGCAGAATACGTCAAGAACGGCAAAGAATCTACCTGTTTTAAGCTCTTCTATCATAGCTTCTTCGTCAATAACCTTACCTCTTGCAGTGTTTACTAAAAGGGCATCATTTTTAATCATCTTGAGAAGCTCTTTTGAAATCATATTTTCTGTATGTTTATTCCATGCGGTATGTATGGAGATAATATCACAGGTAGAGAAGATTTCTTCCAGTGATGCTCTTTCCATGTTGTATTGTTTAAGTTTTTCGTCCGAAATTGACCTTGAGTAAACTTTTATTTTGCAGTGAAATGGCTGAAGCATTCTTGCAAGATGTTCTGCAATAGCACCAAAGGAAACAAGACCGATTGTTCTGTCCATAATTCCTCTTTTTTCGGGATCAGCTTTTGCCATTTCCCATCCTTCTTCTTTGTAAAGCTTAAGGTTTCTTGTGATAGAGTCCATTTTTCTTAAGCTCATCATCATATAAGCCAGGGCACCTTCGGCTACCGATTCAGAAAAATGAGTATCGTTTGCACCTATAACTTTAACGCCTTTATCATAAAGTTCTTCAGATACAATTCGTGCAACCGAGCCTGCAAGATGAGCAACTATTTTGAGTTTCGGAGCATTGTCAACTATTTCCTTTGTAAGCTGGTTGCTTCCCCAACAGGTAATAATTGCATCAACATCCTTAACTTTTTCGATTAATTCTTCTGTTGTGAACTGTCTGCCAGTTTCGTTCCAGATAACTTCATCAAACATACTTTCAATTTTCTTAATGTTTCTTTCGGGGAAAAATACAAATTCAGGATTTTGACTCCCGCGGGTATTAAGCATTGATTCCTTGGTTGAACATACTAAAACTTTCATTATTAAACACTTCCTTTGGCTGTAAATTTGTATATATGGTAACATTCTACACTATTTTCTAAAGTTTTTCAATACTTTTCTGTGTTTTTATCCAAATAATTTAAATATAAGTTAAAGCATAACAAAAGCCCAGGCAAACTCGGATGCGAGGGCGTTTTATTATATTTAAATTCCTTTTACAAATTTGTTTTTATACTTTTCGCGAGTAGCAATTCCGCCACGGATATGACGTTCTTTTTTGTTTTCCTGCAGAACTTGTTGAGCATTTTCAGCTAACTTTTCATTAATTTTTCCTAAGCGTTCTGTAATGTCTTTATGTACCGTAGATTTTGAAATACCAAACTTTTTTGCCGCTTCTCTGACTGTGCATTTTGTATCTATTATGTAATTTGCGATAACAAGTGTTCGCTCTTCAATTGTCTGATAAGGCATCCAATCACTCCCATATATTGTTCTTACTGTTTTAAATATATGAAACTATCTTGGATTTTAGTATTGTTATTTAAAGGTAAGTATAATTAAAAGCAGAGCATTTAAATTTACTCTGCTTTTAGCTTTTAACTTGTCAAAAAAAACGGTCATCGTTCCTCCCTAAAATAAGCAAGCCCCAAAGATGCGGGTGGCTGATTGTCTTTTTTATCTCTTATACTGGTAATAACCAGCACCAGAATAGTAACCACATAAGGAAGCATCTCAAAAAGCTTTTTGGTGCTTACTGTAATATTTGGAATATATGTTGGTATAACGTATAAAAATCCGAACAGAATGGAGCCAAGGATACTAAGACTTGGACGCCACATAGAGAATATAACAAGCGCAATTGAAAGCCAACCACGGTCGCCAAAACCGTTATTTGACCATACACCGTTGGCATAATCCATTACATAATAAAGTCCGCCCAGACCTGCAATTGCACTTCCTATACATGTTGCCAGGTATTTGTATTTAGTAACATTTATACCCACCGCATCGGCAGTTTCAGGGCTTTCACCAACTGCCCGCAAATGCAGACCGATACGGGTTTTGTTAAGTACGTACGAAGAAACAATTGTAACGATTATAGCAACATAAACCAAAAATCCATATGACAAAAATACGTCGCCAAACCAACCAATATTTTTTGCAAATGGTAGCTTGGTCTTAAAAATCATACTCGTCGCAGAAAGTGAGATAGACGGCACATCTGTATCAACGAGTTTTATAAGCGAGCCACCGAAGAAGTTTCCTATTCCTATACCAAAAGTGGTAAGCGCGAGGCCCGTAACGTTTTGATTTGCACGAAGAGTTACAGTCAAAAAGCAGTAAATAAGCCCCATAAGGGTAGAGCCAACAAGACTGCATAAAAGCGGGATAAAAATTGCAAGGAACGGATTGAGAGTATTGACGCTTTGCTCATAAATAAACGCACCTGCAACACCGCTTATTGCTCCTACGTACATTATTCCCGGAATTCCAAGATTAAGATGGCCAGATTTTTCGGTAAGAATTTCGCCTGTAGAGCCAAAAAGCAATGGTGTACCCTGCATAACTGCTCTCTGGATGATTGTAGCTATCATACGTTTTCCTCCTTACCGGTTTTGTTGATTTTTATTGTATAGTTGATAAAGAACTCTGAACCAATTATAAAGAATATTATAATACCCGTTATTATATCAGAGAATGATGAATTCAGCCTGTATACCTCTGAGATTTTTGATGCACCTTTTTCCAGGAATACAATCAAAAGTGATGTAAGTATCATAAATATGGGGTTAAATTTTGCAAGCCATGATACCATTATGGCCGTAAACCCTTTTCCTCCTGCAGTCTCGCTTTTTAAGGAATGGTCTGTTCCTGCAACCAGCAAAAATCCTGCAATTCCGCAAATTGCACCGGATATTGCCATGGTACGAAGTATTACTTTTTTAATGTTTATACCTATGTATTTAGCGGTATTTTCACTTTCGCCAACGACCGAAAGTTCATATCCCTGCTTGCTGTATTTTAAGTACACATACATAGCTGCAGTAAGGAGCAGAACTACAATTATATTAAACAGATACTTTTGTCCAAAAAGGATAGGTAGCTGACCAAATTCTAATGTTCTTGGTGTGCCCGAACCCTTTGGCACAGACCATTCTAATGTAAAATATGCTACTATCTGAATGGCAATATAGTTCATCATAAGTGTGAAAAGTGTCTCGTTTGAGTTAAACCTTGCCTTAAACAAAGCTGGGATTATACCCCACAGGGCACCTGCGATTACAGCTGCTACAAACATCACCGGAATCAGCAAGGGCTTTGGCACGGTTTCGCCGAGGAATATCATGCATACAGCTGTTGCAAGACCGCCAATAAGTATCTGGCCTTCGGCACCTATATTCCAAAAACGCATTTTAAATGCAGGGGTTACAGCTATAGAAACACAAAGTAAAATTGCAGTATTCTGAAGAAGGTTCCATACCAGACGCGGTGTCCCCACAGCTCCTTTAGCCAAGGTAATGTAAACATCTAATGGGTTAAGCTTGGTCAGCGAAACAGTCAGAATTCCGCAGACTATCAGAGCAAGGATTATAGAAATAACTCTTATTCCCCACGCCTTCCACCACACTATATCGTCACGTTTTGCAATATGAAAAGGCGAATGCTGAAGAAGTTTCCAGAAATTATTTGCAAACTTATTCATTTTCATTTACCTCCTTTTCGCAAGATTCTTCATGATTTGAAGACTTTGTCATCAAAAGTCCGATTTCCTCTTTGGTAGCTGTTCTTCCGTCTACAATATCGGTGATTTTGCCGTCACCGATTACCAGAATTCTATCGCATAACTCTAACAAAACATCCAGGTCCTCGCCGACAAAAACTACGGCAACACCTTTTTGTTTTTGCTCATTAAGCAAATTGTATATTGTATATGAAGAATTTATATCAAGTCCACGAACGGGATATGCCGCCATAAGCACGGTTGGTGATGAGGCAATTTCTCTTCCTACAAGGATTTTCTGGACGTTACCGCCCGAGAGCTTCCGGACAGGCGTTTCGGCAGATGGTGTTACAACCTCGAGACGGTCTATGATTTCCTCGGCTAAAGACTTTGGAGCTTTTCGCTGCAGGAATGCGGACTTTCCTTTTTTATAGCTGCGAAGCATCATGTTGTCAACAATGTCCATATTCCCAACCAATCCCATACCAAGACGGTCTTCAGGCACAAAAGCAAGTCTTACACCCATCTGTCGTATCTGAATAGGAGTTTTATCTCTTAAGTTTTCGGTCTCGCCGGTTTTGGGATTATTATATAAAATTGCGCCCTTATTTATTTGCTGAAGTCCTGCAATAGACTCTAAAAGCTCGCGCTGGCCGCTGCCTGCAATGCCTGCTATACCTAAAATTTCGCCCGAACGAGCAGTAAAAGAAACATCATCAAGAACTTTTATTCCCTCGCGGTTTATGCAGCTTATGTTGTCTACAACCAGTCGGTCGGTAGGATTTTGAGGCTCACTTCTTACAATATTTAAGGAGATTTTTTTACCTACCATCATCTCTGTAAGCTGGCTTTCGTTTGTTTCAGATGTTTTGACAGAACCTATGTATTCGCCTTTACGGAGTACCGCAACACTGTCAGACAGTGAAAGCACCTCGTGAAGCTTGTGTGTGATTATAATAATTGATTTGCCGCTTTCACGCATCTTTCTGAGAACTGCGAAAAGCTTTACAGTTTCCTGCGGGGTAAGCACTGCTGTAGGCTCGTCCAGAATCAGGATATCTGCACCTCGGAACAGCACCTTAATAATCTCTACCGTCTGTTTTTCAGAGACAGACATCTCAAATATTTTCTTGTATGGGTCAAGCTCAAAGCCGTAAAGAGCGGTTATCTCTTTAATCTTCTCTATGTATTTAGGCATATCAAAGCGTTCGCCGTCATCAAGACCCAAAACTATATTCTCGGCAGCAGAAAATACATCAACCAACTTAAAATGCTGATGTACCATACCTATTTTATAGTTAAACGCATCCTTGGGCGAAGTAATATTAACGGGCTCGCCATTAATAAACATCTGCCCGCTGTCGGGATAATAAATACCCGAAACCATATTCATTAAAGTGGTCTTACCACTCCCATTCTCGCCTAAGATAGACAGAATTTCGCCTTTTTTAACCTTGATAGACACATTTTTATTGGCAACTACACTGCCAAAGGTTTTGGTAATGTTTTTAAGTTCAAGTGCGTACATTGATTCCATAAAAATCCCCATTTTAATTAGATATTTTGTATTTTAAAAGAAACACTTTTTAAAGTGCATCTTTTAAAATATAAAGAAATTTAATATAGGGCGGAGCAAAACCCCGCCCTATAAAAAACCAAATTAGAACATGCTGTTAAGCAGTGTAATTCCGTCTATCTGAAGATCGAAATACGGAGCGCTGCGGTATTCCGATTCGTGGAAGTAACCATCTTTGATTACTTCTGTATCCTTTTCGTAGTTAGCATCTGTATCTACGTCAGCCATGTAGGAGTCAAGCTTTTTGCCTTCAACAGTGAAGTTAGCAGTATCAAATACATGGATTTCGCCTGCAATCAAGTCTGCCTTTGCTTTTTCTATAGCTTCTTTTGTACCCTTTGCAGCAACAGCTTCGTTAACTTCTGTAAGTTTTACAGAGCCTGCTTCAAAGCCTTCGCACCAGTCATATGCGATTTCTTTATCGTTCTGGTTTGCATTGATGATGTACTTGAAGTAAGGAGCCCAGTCGATTCTTGAAGATACGATAAATGTATTGGGGCAAGCGTCCTTTGTGCTGCCGTTATAGGAAACGTTGGGAACCTTTGCGTTTTCACAAGCTGTAGGAGCACCCATAGAGTCAGCATGCTGGCTTATGAGAACACAGTTGTTGCTGAGAAGCTTTGTTGCAGCTTCCTTTTCCAAAGCTTCGTCGTACCAGCTACCTGTAAACTGAACTTCCATAGTAACTGTAGGACATACAGACTTAGCACCAAGATAGAATGATGTGTAGCCTGAAATAACTTCAGCGTAGGTGTACGCACCAACATAACCCATCTTAGCTTCTTCAGGCTTAATCTTGCCTGCTTCGATCATTTCGTTAAGTTTCATACCAGCTGCAATACCCGCAAGGTATCTGCCTTCGTAAATTGAAGCAAATGCGTTGTGGAAGTTAGCAACTTTTTCGGTATGAGCAGTTGTACCTGTTGCGTGGCAGAATTCAACCTCGGGGAATTCCTTTGCGGCTTTAAGCATATAAGGCTCATGTCCAAAGCTGTTTGCAAATACAATGTTGCAACCCTGGTCTGCAAGGTCTGCTGCGGCTTCGTAACATTCGTTACCTTCGGGAACGTTTGTCTTGAAGATAACCTGGTCAGCCTTAAGACCAAGCTCTTCAGTTGCAGCTTTTGCAGCGTCTAAAAAGTTCTTGTCATAAGTTGAGTTTTCATCGTGCAAAAAGATGAAGCCGATTTTAAAATCAGCGTTTGCTGTTTCTGTGCCGCAACCTGCAAGAATAGCGATAGACGCTACAAGCATGGTAGCAACAAGAAGAAGTGAAAGAATTTTTTTCATTTTAATACCCTCCTGCTTTTCAGCATAATAAAATTTATGTAAATTATATTTACACACAAAACTACCGACGAAAGATGAGCGAATCCTCGGTCATTGACTCAATAAGAGCCAGTGAATCAACCCTTACACCAGACGCTCTTAATTCGTCTCCGCCGCCTTGAAAGCCTTTTTCAATAGCAATAGCACAACCACAAAGCGTTGCATCTGCCTGATTTAGTATATCCAAAAGACCTTTTAAAGCATTTCCTTTTGCTAAAAAGTCATCAATGATTAAAACCTTGTCCGTCTTGTCCAGAAAATCTTTGCTTACAACAGCATCGTAGCTGTTTTTTCGGGTAAAAGATGTAACTTTCGAATAATAAAGCTTGTCCGAAATATTTTCGGACTTATTCTTTTTTGCAAACACAACCGGAACATTCATATAATGTGCAGCCGCAAAAGCAATTGGGATACCTGAAGTCTCGATTGTAAGAATTTTATTTATGGGCTCGTCTTTGTAAAGATTGGCAATTTCCTTGCCCATTTCCATAAGGAATCCAATATCAAGCCGATGGTTTAAAAAGCAATCTACTTTTAATATATTACCTGGAAGAACCGTTCCTTCTTTTAAAATTTTTTCTTCTAAAGCTAAAATGACCAATCCCTCCCAAAGTATGTAAATTCAAACTGCAAATATTATGAGTATTATAGCATAGAGCACCTTAAAAGTCAAACAAAATTCGGGCTTTTCCTACAATAAATTTAAAATAAAAATCCTCTTTGCTAAGCATATTGCAAAAAGGATTTTTGTTTATTTGTTTAATTTGTATAATTGTCGAAATAGCCTTGCACCAAAACAACAGGCGTACCCTTGTCACCCGAGCCACTTGTAAGGTCACAAAGCGAACCTATAAGGTCGGTAAGCTGACGTGGAGTTGTTCCTTGAGATGCCATATTTCCAACAAGATTTTCCTCCTTTTCCTTTATACTTTTGGAAATTGCTTCTTTAAGAGCATCGCCTGACAAATCTTTAAAATCATTGTCAGCAAGGTACTTAAGCTTAAGTTCGTTTGGGGTACCGATAAGCCCGTCGGTAAATGCAGGTGATACAACCGGGTCAGCAAGCTCCCAGATTTTTCCCTGAGGGTCTTTAAAAGCACCGTCGCCATATACCATAACCTCTACATGCTTACCTGTTGCATCCAAAATTCGTTTTTGAATGTCTAAAACAAGGTCTTTACACTCGTTGGGGAATAGCTTAATCTTATCCTCGGTAGATTTGTTTGACCCCAAAAGGCCGTACTTAGTGTTGTAACCGCTACCGTTTACGGATTCGGTCAAAATATCATCAAGACCGCATACAACCTTAGCACCTGCAGCTTTCAAAATGCGTTTTGTGCGCGCACGTGTGTGGATGTCACAGTTTATGACACAGTCTGCATAGTCAAGGATTGCCTTTGGCTGATTTGCGAATACAATCTCTACCTCTGCTCCTGCTTCGCGCACGATATTAGCATAATATTCAACATAATCAACACCGGTAAACTCATGCTTATTTTCACCAAAAAGCTCGCGGTATTTTTCTAAAGAAAGTACATCGGAATAAGGATTTACGCCAGCTTCATCAATTTTATCAAGGCTTACAAGCTCATTTCCCACTTCGTCTGATGGGTAGCTGAGCATAAGAACAACCTTTTTTGCGCCCATCGCAATACCTTTAAGGCAAATTGCAAAACGATTTCTTGATAGTATCGGGAAGATTACCCCAATAGTTTCGCCGCCAAGCTTTTTCTTTACATCTTGGGCAATGTCCCCTACAAACGCATAATTACCCTGAGCTCTTGCAACAATTGATTCGGTAACCGAGATTACATCTTTATCATTCAGCTCGAAACCCTCACTCTCCGCAGCTTCAAGAACACTGCTTGTAACAATCTCACTGAGATTGTCATTTTCACGAATTATCGGGCAACGAATGCCTCTGGATACCGTACCTACTTTTCTTTCTCGAATTGTCATTTATACCCCTTCTATCTCTAAAGATTTTATCTGCATTTTAAGAATCTTTCAAACACGGACGTAATTATATCATATTTTCAGACTTTTATCAAGACTTTTTTTCAAAAATTAAATACCTAATGTTTCATAATCAATCCAGATTCTTCGCCCTGTGGGTTGCGGGGTTATCAATCAAATCCCCTTTTTCGTTAAAACGCGAGCCATGGCAAGGGCAATCCCACGTATGCTCTGCTTTGTTCCATTTTAAAGCGCATCCAAGGTGCGGACATCGTTTTGTTACAGGAGTAGCAAAATTCAAAAGTGTTTCGATGCCGTTTACCAACAGTTGTGGTTTTAGTATGCTTCTTGACGGGTCAAAAACATCGGCAAAATCATTGGTCTTTTCTTGCACTAAATCGCACAAAATTTTCGCAGCTACCATTGACGAGGTCATTCCCCATTTGTTAAAGCCTGTCGCCACATACAAATCAGGGGTGTTTGGTGAATATCTTCCGATATATGGAATGCTGTCAAGACTCATACAGTCCTGCGTTGCCCACTTTTTTAAAACAGTACTTTCGGGATAATATTTTTGCTTAAACTCATTTAGTTCATTCCAGTTCCCACCGTTTTTTCCGGTTCTGTGACCGCCTCCACCTAGCAAAACCAAGCCCTTGTATTCTCTGAATGATAATCCCTTATCATCTTCGTCTACATAGATTCCATCAAGTTTTTGGGCGTTTTTAAGAGCGATTACGTAAGAACGATGCTGATACATTTTTAAAAAGTATGCGCCATGCATATTTATAAAAGGAAAATGGGTGGCAATTATAATTTTTTTAGCAGTTATTGTCCCGTTTTCTGTTTTCGCAGAATTTTGGGTTACTTTTCTTATAAAGGTGTTTTCGTATATATTCAAATCCTTTGAAATCTCTGCCAAAAACTTAAGAGGATTAGACTGTGCCTGGCCAGGCATGCAAATTGCACCTTTTACCGAAAATGGAAGCTCTGTTTTGTGGCAAAATTTGGCCTTAGCACCTAATGAGTTTATCGCCTCTACTTCCTCTTCAATTTTTTTGCGGTTTTTAAGCGAATATGTGTATGCAGGCTTTGCTTCAAAGTCGCAATCTATATCTTTACATAATCGAACATATTCCGAAACCGCACTTTGGTTTGCAAGCAAATATTTTTGAGCATTTTCTTGTCCAATACTTTTTAGAAGCTTTGCATAGATAAGACCATGTAATGAGGTTATTTTTGCAGTAGTGTTTAAAGTTATTCCCGAGGCAATTCGCCTGCCCTCAACTAAAATATAATCTATCCCTGCCTGTTTTAAAAAATAAGCACACAAAATCCCACTTATTCCGCCGCCTATAATCAGTACGTCAGTTTTTTTGTTACCTTCAAGCTTTTTAAACCTGGGGAAATCTAGATTGTTTAGCCAAAAATGTTTTTCCAAAACAATTCCTCCGCTACAATAATATAACCATAGTATGTGTTTTAAATTTTTGTTTTACTCAAAAGCAAAAATGTTTTCAAAAAATTTATAATTCCCCTTGACAAATCAAATTCCTTACTGTATAATATCATTTGTTGTAATTAAGCACGGATCTTTAGCTCAGTTGGTTAGAGCAACCGGCTCATAACCGGTTGGTCCGGGGTTCGAGTCCCTGAAGATCCACCAAAAAAAGCGAATGATTTAGATGATATCTAAATTGTTCGCTTTTTTCAATGGTTTGAGGGCTTTTGATAAAATCAGTTTTGAAACAAAAGGGAAGATGCCGAGCAATTTTGAACCAGACTTAAACTGTGAAATCAGCTTCAGTTCGTTTCAATAATTTTCGTTTGAAACTTAACAATGTGTTTTATAAGCTCTTGTGCTGAAAAAGAAAGATATTTGTTTTTCTTTCTTATTACATAAAGTGTACGTTCGGAGTGTGAGGTATCGGGCAGATACAACGAAATATCATTCAAATTTTTTGCGTATTTAAGTACGGAATCAGTTATAAAGCATATTCCAAATCCTGCTTCGGCGTAACTTATGGATGTCATAAGATGGTCGAACTCCTGTATTACATTAGGAATAATATTATTCTCTTTAAAAATTTTATTTGATATTTGGCGCATATTGTTACCATATCTTAATAATATAAATTTATCGTCTTTAAAATTGCGCATATTAACTTTTGGATGATTCTTATACCAGTTTTTATTTGTTCTTATGACATCATTGCTTATGCGGAATGATGTTAATTTTTCGTTTATAGGAAAACTTTTTGGAATAGCTAACAGTATGTGTTCGTTTGCAATAGCCTGGTATTTATATTCATTTTCCTTTTCTTTTTGTGCATTATCTACTATAAAATCGATACTTCCTTTTTCAAGCATTTTTTTTAGTGTCGCTGAGTTTTCTACCAATACATTTATAGTTATTTCAGGAAAGGCTTCCTGAAAACCCTTTAATATAAAAGGTAAAATATTTGATGATACAAATATTGTGCTTCCAATGGTTATGGTTCCTTTTTTTAGTTTTTGCAAATCATCTATTTCATCTTTCAGATTCTTCTC
>JAZNSF010000033.1:0-35774 GCA_045591095.1 Clostridia bacterium
CCTTTGGTCTTCCCATTTCTTTCAACCCCTTTTCTTTAAGTATAGCATAAAAAATGATGGCAGACACTTTTTTGTGTCTACCATCATTATATCACTTCATATTTTCCGCCTTTTATTTTTGCTTTGGGTCGAATATAAGTGCCATCAAAAGGGCAAAGAATATTGATGCAGCAATTCCGCCGGCAGCAGCAGCTGTACCGCCTGTGAAGATGCCGATAAAGCCTTTTTCTGTTATACCTTTCATAACGCCTTTTGCTAAAGTATTGCCAAAGCCGATTATGGGGACGGTTGCGCCTGCACCCCCGATGTCGATTATTTTGTCATAAATGCCAAGCCCACCAAGGATTACGCCCGTCACGACAAACGTTACAAGGATACGTGCAGGGGTCATTTTTGTTTTGTCAATCAGGATTTGGGCGATGGCGCAAATCAGACCACCTACCCAGAATGCGTTAAGATATTGCATGGTATCAGTCCTTTTATAGTAGTATTTAAATTGCTTCGATTGCCACTGCGTGGGCAACGGCGGGTATTGATTCGCCTTGCAAATTAGAGGTGGGGCTTAGGAGTGCACCGGTACCTATAAAGAGCAGTTTTTCAAGTTTTTTTGCTTTAAAAAGGTCCATAATGTAGCCGCAGAGGGTTATCGCACCGCAGCCACAGCCGCTCCCGCCTGAGTGCATATCTTGCTTGTTTATATCAAACACCATAAGGCCGCAGTCGTTGTAATTTTGGGAAATGTCGAGGTTTAGCTCACGCAGGAGGTCTATCAGCACGGATTTACCCACTTTCCCTAAGTCGCCCGTTAAAATAAGGTCATAGTAATCGGGTTTTCGGTCGGTGTCTTTAAGGTGAGTTGCCAAGGTTTCGGCTGCGGCGGGGGCCATGGCGGCGCCCATATTGTTGGCGTCCTTGATGCCGGCATCTACGATTTTTCCGACAGTGAAGTGGGTTACGCCTATGCCCTCGGGATTATCTGAGAGAATTACAGCACCCGAGCCGGTGACAGTCCATTGGGCTGTTGGGGGGCGCTGACCACCGTACTCTAAGGGGAAACGGTACTGACGTTCGGCGGTGCAGAAGTGGCTGGATGTAACTGCCGCGGTGGTGCTTGCGTATCCACCGTCAATCATACTAGCGGCAAGACCCAGACTCTCGGCCATAGTGGAGCAAGCGCCATAGACCCCAAGGAAAGGCACGCCGAAGTCGCGGAATGCAAACGTCGAGCTTGTGCATTGGTTGAGCAGGTCGCCGGCAAAGAGATAGTCAAGCTTTGATACGTCGACCTTTGCCTTTTCGACCGCACGGGCGAGGGCGGTTTTTTGCATTTTGCTTTCGGTTTTCTCCCAGGAGTCTTCGCCCCATTCGGCATCGGTCATAATTTTATCATAGTATGCTGAAAGAGGCCCTTCACCTTCTTTTTTGCCGGCAACGGATGCACAAGCAAGGACAGTTGGCGGGTTTTGGAATTTAATTGTCTGGTTGCCGATTTTTTTGTTCATAAGTCTACTCCTTTTGGTGTTGGGGGTTATAAGACCTGCAGAAGATAATATAAAATTCCCAAAATGATTGATGAGCTGATGCCGTAAACAAGGACCGGACCTGCCACAACAAACATTTTTGCCGAAAGCCCGAGGACAAGGCCTTCGCGCTTAAATTCCATGGCGGGAGAGGTTATGGCGTTTGCAAAGCCTGTGATTGGTACGATTGTTCCGGCACCTGCGTATTTTGCAATTTTGTGATAGACGTTAAGGCCGGTAAGAAGCGAGCCGATAAACACCATTGTTATGGGGACGGCAGTTTTGACGGATTCAGAGTCTAAACCAAACACTGCCTGGTAAATGTACGAAAACGCCTGACCTACCGTGCAAATGGCGCCGCCTATTAAAAATGCAAAAATTACGTCTTTTAAGATAGGGCTGCCAGGGGATTTTTTATTAATGTAGTCAGAATACTCCTGATTTGTATATTTCATTTTTTGTTCTCCTTTTTGAGTCCTTTGGGAGTATTTTGTGTAAAGAAAGTAATTTTATTCATTTTTGCTTTTTTAACTTAAAGCTATTGCAAAAAACAACAAAAAATAGTATAATGAGAATGGTAAATTGTTTGAATGGAGTGTTTGCGTGATGGGAGTTGCATCCGAAAATTACCAGGCTCAGCAGGAGTTTCTGGATAAGATACAAATTGAAAATTCGCTTTCGGGAAAGATGCCGCTAGCATATGTTGAGACGTATGGTTGTGCGCAGAATGAAAATGATTCGGAGCGAATCCGCGGGATGCTTAGCGATATGGGTTATGGATTTTGTGAAAGCGTTAAGGATGCCGATGTTGTGATTTATAACACCTGTGCTGTGCGTGAAAATGCGGAGCTTAAGGTTTTTGGGAACTTAGGCGCGCTTAAACATCTAAAGGAAAAACGTCCCGATATGCTGATTGGCGTGTGCGGTTGCATGATGCAGCAAGAGCATATTTCAGAAAGGATTCGGCAAAAATATAAGCATGTTGATATGATTTTTGGGACGCATGCACTTTATAAATTTCCTGAAATTATGAATGAAGCAAGACAGGGCAAAAGAGCAATTTCGACCGAAAATTCGGACGGCAGAATTGTTGAAGGGATAAGCACAAAACGTGAAACCGCGCCGCTGGCAAAGGTTTCGGTTATGTTTGGATGTAACAACTTTTGTTCGTACTGCGTTGTGCCGTATGTAAGAGGCAGGGAGCGGAGCCGACGCCCCGAGGATATCCTGGCGGAAATCCAAGAGGTTGCAAAGGCAGGATATAAAGAAGTCATGCTTCTTGGGCAGAATGTAAATTCTTACGGCAAGAACTTAAAAGACGAGGGGCTGACTTTTGCGGATCTTCTTAGAAAAGTGTGTGAGGTAGAAGGGATAGAGCGCGTTCGCTTTATGACGTCGCACCCAAAGGACATATCCGATGAGCTGATTGACGTTTTGGCAAGTGAGGGTAAAATCTGTAAGCAGTTGCATTTACCGGTGCAAAGCGGTTCGAGTAAGGTATTAAAGGATATGAACCGCAAGTATACACGGGAAGATTATCTTGACATTGTGCAAAAGGTGAGGACGAAAATCCCTGATGTGGTGCTGACTACCGATATAATTGTAGGGTTCCCTACAGAAACAAACGAGGATTTTGAAGAGACGCTTTCACTTCTTGAGGAAGTGAGGTATGATATGATATTTTCGTTTATTTACTCAAAGCGCAAAGGGACGCCTGCGGCTGAGATGGAAATCTGCTTGACAGCGGAAGAAATACACAAAAATTTTGACCGCATGATTGAGGTGCAAAATCAAATTTCGTTTGAGAAAAATCAAAAGTATCTGGGTACGGTAGAAACTGTTTTGGTTGAAAGTATAAGCAAAACAAACAGTGAATTTTTAAGTGGCAGAACTGATGGCGGAAAGATTGTGAACTTTAAAGGTGATGAGTGCCTGATAGGGAAAATGATTGACGTAAGAATTATTGAGGCAAAGACCTGGTCTCTTGTCGGCGAAGTTTTGGATAAATAAAAAAAGGGAGATATAAAATGAGAAATCAGATAATTGATAAGGCACAAGAACTTGGAACTATGATTGCAGAAAGCACGGAGAGAGCAAGGATGACCGAGGCATCGGACAGAATGAATGAAAATGAGGAGGCCGTAGCGCTTCTTAGGACATACAACGAAAACCGCAAAAAAGCGGCAGATGGGTTAAGGGGGACTAACCCGAGCAAAGAAGAACTTAAGGAATATAAGGATTATGTTCAGGCAGAGTTTGAAAAGGTTGCAGCGAATAAGCTGATTGCAGAATATATCGAGGCCAGCCGCGAGTTTGACAATCTTGTAAATCAGGTTAATGCGGTTTTAAGCTACTTTATAACCGGACAAGAAACATCAGAAGGCGGATGCAGCGGCAATTGCTCAGGTTGCAGTAGTTGCCACTAACCAGGCAAAGATTAAGATAGACTATTTTGGGGAGGAAATCCACTATGGCAGAATTTACGCCGATGATGCGGCAGTATTTTGAAATTAAAGAGCAGTATAAAGATGAAATACTGATGTATCGTCTGGGAGATTTTTATGAGATGTTTTTTGATGATGCGCTCACTGCTTCGAGAGTATTGGAAATTACCCTTACGGGCAGAGATTGCGGTCAGGAGGAACGTGCGCCCATGTGTGGCGTGCCTTTTCATGCTGTGGATTCTTATATTGCAAAACTGGTTGAAAACGGCTACAGTGTGGCGATTTGCGAGCAGGCGGAGGACCCGGCGCAGGCGAAAGGGATTGTAAGACGTGAGGTCATCAGGGTTGTGACGCCGGGGACAATTATGGATTCGAATGCTTTGGAAGACAGCAAAAACAACTATCTTGCAGCGGTATGCATAAATGGAAATAGAGCAGGCGTTGCTATGGTGGACATATCCACTGGCGAGGTATCGGCAAATGAGTTTGAGGGTGAGGATATTGAAATTTTGGTTTTTAATGAACTTTGTAGATTTTCGCCGTCAGAGATAATTTTTAACCCTGAAGCTTATCAGAAAACGCCCCTTTTAGGATATGTTGCAGAGCGCTTTGGATGCAGCGTCAGAAATTATCCGGACAGGGCATTTGATATTGGACCGGCAAAGGAAATGGCAGAAAAAAGATTTAGTGGTAGTGACGGACTTTTGGGAATGACAGAAGGTATTTTGGCACTTTCGGCGCTGATTTCGTACTTGGACGAAACCCAAAAAGCAGAGCTTTCGAACCTTAAACAGGTAGAAGTAATTGATACTGATGAGTATATGGAACTTGATAATTACAGCATAAGAAACCTGGAACTTTTAGAGACTATACGTAGTCAAAAGTCACGTGGAGGACTTTTGGGGATTTTAAATAAGACAAAAACACCTATGGGAGCGAGGCTTCTTCGCAAGTGGATAACGATGCCGCTTGCAAATTGCGCAAAGATTCAAAACCGCCACAAGGCTGTTGAGGAACTGGTATGTGAACCTTTGGTGCGTGAAGAGATTTCGAATGCTCTTAGTTCGGTACTGGATTTGGAGCGAATAATTTCGAAGATTACATATAGGACTGCAAATTGCCGTGACCTCTTGTCAATCGCAGGGTCATTAGAAAAAATCCCTGAGATAAAAAGGCTTTTAGAGGGGTGCAGGTCGGGCGTTTTGAAGCAGCTTGCAAATGATACTGATGATTTGACGGACGTGAGGATGATAATTGAAGAGGCCATAAACCCTGATGCGCCGATTTCGCTTAGGGAAGGGAATTTGATTCGTGACGGGTTTAGCGAAGAGATTGACAGACGTCGCGATATTATGTCAAACGGCGTTAAGTGGATAAATGATTTTGCTGAAGAGGAAAAGGACAAGACGGGTATTCGTGTGATTAAGGTTGGATATAACCGTGTGTTTGGTTATTATCTTGAAATCAGCAAGGCGAATACTGCCGAGGTCCCGGACTATTTCGTAAGAAAGCAGACTCTTTCTAACTGCGAAAGGTATATTACACCCCAGATTAAAGAGGTTGAGGAGCAGATTGTCGAGGCGGAGAGCCAGATTGTTTCGATGGAATACGAGATGTTTTGTAAAATTCGCGATGCTGTGGCGGCTCAGGTTGCAAGGATTCAAAAGACCGCACACGCAATTGCAACTTGCGATGTTTTGTGTTCGTTCGCCTTTGTTGCAGAAAAAAATCGTTATGTGAAGCCTGATATTAATATGTCTGACAAAATCGTTATAAAGGACGGCAGACATCCGGTGGTTGAAAACATAAATAAGGACAATGTGTTTATTCCAAATGACGCAAAGCTTGACTGCGGCGAGGACCAGGTTTTGATAATTACCGGACCCAATATGGCCGGAAAATCAACGTATATGAGGCAGACGGCTTTGATTGTGCTTATGGCGCAGATGGGGTCGTTTGTGCCGGCATTGTCGGCTGAAATCGGGATAGTGGATAAGATTTTCACCCGTGTTGGCGCATCGGATGACCTTGCGGCAGGACAATCGACCTTTATGGTGGAGATGACCGAGGTCGCATATATTCTTGACAACGCAACCGAGAAGAGCCTGATAATCTTAGACGAAATCGGACGTGGGACAAGCACTTATGATGGACTTAGCATTGCATGGTCGGTGGTTGAGCATATTGCCAACAAGAAAAAATGTGGTGCAAAGACCCTTTTTGCAACGCATTACCACGAACTGACCGAGCTTGAAGATACAACTGAGAATGTTAAGAACTTTTGTATTGCTGTAAAGAAAAAGGGCGATGAAATTACGTTTCTCAGGAAAATTATACGTGGTGGCGCTGATGGAAGCTATGGCGTTGAGGTTGCGGCGCTTGCAGGCGTGAAAAAAGATGTTATAAAACGTGCTAAGGTTATACTTAAAGAGCTTGAAGAAAGAGACGGAAAAAACGAAAAGGCAGCTGTGGCAAGCGTTTTGACGGAGGTGGAGCCTTTTGAGGATATGCAGCTGGGATTTGAGTTTGGGGAAGAAAATGAGGTCGTCAAGGACATAAAGGCTTTAAATCTTGACTCGATGACACCAATGGAAGCGCTTACAAAGCTTTATGCGTTAAAGGCTAAGGCTGAAAATATGTAGACGGGTAGGTCTTGGAGCTACAAAAGGAGGCGAAACAAGAAATGGCGGAAATAAAGGTTTTAACACGCGAGGTTGCGGACAAGATTGCGGCAGGCGAGGTGGTTGAAAGGCCATCGGCCGTAGTAAAGGAGCTTGTTGAAAATTCCATTGATGCAGGTGCAGATCGTATTACGGTAGAAGTGAAAAACGGCGGCATAACATATATTTCTATCGCTGATAATGGCAGGGGAATCCCAAAAGACCAGCTTGAAACAGCATTCTTACGGCATGCGACAAGTAAGCTTCGGGATATAGACGACCTTTTTGAAATTTCGACCATGGGGTTTCGCGGCGAGGCTCTTCCCAGCATTGCGGCGGTTGCAACGGTGAGAGTTGTTTCGCGCACCTCTGATGAGGACGAGGGAGCGTGCATGACAATAGAGCATGGCGTGGCATCTGAAAAGCAGGACATTGCCTGCAATGTGGGGACCACGATGGTTGTTGAAAATATTTTTGCAAATGTCCCTGCAAGGATGAAGTTTTTAAAAAAGGATGCAAGTGAGCTTTCATATATTACCGATATTTTGGGCAGGATTGCACTTTCGAAGCCTGAGATTAGTTTTAGGTATATTGCAGACGGCAAGGAGTTTTTTTCGACCTCGGGCGACGGAAGTCTTAAAAATGCGATACTTAATATTTATGGCCTTGACCATGCAAAAAATATTTTTGAAGTTTCTTACAGCGAGCATGGAGTCCGTGTTTCGGGCGCTGTTGGCAAGACTGAGCTTGCCCGCGGTAACAGAACACGGCAGACCCTTTTTGTAAACGGCAGATATATCAAAAACCACGTAGTTTCCAAAGTTGTGGAAGAGGCTTACCGGAATATTCTTATGACGGGGAAGTTTCCGTTTTTTGTGCTGAACATTGAGATTTCGCCCCAATTGGTTGATGTAAATGTTCATCCCGCAAAAACCGAGATTAAGTTTGCCAACGAAAAAGAGGTGTACGGGATTGTCCATTGCGCGGTAAAAAATGCTCTTTACAGACCGTCAGGGACAGAGAAAAACGAAGAGAGAAGAGCAGAAAAAGTTGAAAACGCCTATCTGCCGAGGTTTGAGAATCAGCCTGACAGAAAAATCATAAAAGAGTTTTTGGAAAGGACAATTCCGGTCGAGAAGGAGATTTATAAAGGCGGGACAAATTCCTTTAAGGAATCCAGAGATGCTACAGATAAATTGGCAGGGTTGGTCAGCGAAGCGCAGCTTTCGAAGAACAGGATAAGTGGAAATCTTTTGACCGTTGACGATTTGGACAGAACCCCTAAGAACACCCCCAATGAGGAGGTACAGCTTTCGCTGGATTTGGGCGATAGTGCCAGTGAAGAGGCTGATTTGACAGCATCGGTAAAAGTAATTGGGCAACTTTTCGATACATATATCATTGCCGAGCAAAATGACAAGATGTTTTTGATTGACCAGCATGCGGCACACGAGCGAAAACGGTTTGAGATGCTGAAAAACGATTATGAAGAAGGACGCATTTTTGCGCAAGTATTGCTTTCGCCCATTGTTTTGGACGTAGAGCCAAATGAACTCGAGACGATAAAGGACAACTTTGAGAGGCTTTCGGATATGGGATTTTTGATTGAGGAGTTTGGCAAAGGCAGTGTTATTATCCGCGAGACTCCTTATGCCGGTGACGAGGATGAAATTAAAAGCCTTGCAGGTGAAGTGATATCTGTTCTTAGTGAAGGTCGCCCGGTTGGACTTTTGTCGGTTGAAGAGCGGATTTTGGATATGGTTTCGTGCAAGTATGCCATCAAGGCAAATAAAAAGCTTAGCCTTTTGGAAATGGAAGGTATTGTGCGGGACACCTTAGAGCTTGAAAATAAGGGGATTACTACTTGCCCGCACGGAAGACCAATAAAAATTTCTTACTCCAAGCGAGAGATTGAAAAGAACTTTAAGAGAATTGTGTAAGGGAGCGAGCTTTTGGGTTATGAAAAAGAAGCTTATTGCAGTTGTCGGGCCTACGGCATCGGGAAAGACTGCGCTTGCTATAGAGATTGCAAAGAAGCTATCGGGAGAGGTGATTTCCGCAGATTCGATGCAGATTTATGAGGGAATGGATATTGGCACTGCAAAGCCAAAGGCTTCTGAACGGTGCGGAGTACCCCATCATATGATAGATATAGTTAAGCCAAGCACAAGATTTAGTGTTGCAGACTTTGTTAAAATGGCGAGAGAGTGTATTGATGACTGTCATAGGCGCAAGGTCGTGCCGATATTGGCCGGAGGAACAGGACTTTATGTGGACAGTGTCCTTAATAATATCGAGTTTGGCGAGTTTGGTGAGGACCCTTCCTTTCGCGAGGAAATGCAGCGCTTAGCGACGAAAGAGGGGAATGTAGCGGTTCATCAAATCCTTTTAGAAAAGGACAAGAAGGCGGCTGAAAAAATTCATCCTAACAATTTGCGGAGAGTTATCAGAGCTTTGGAGGTTTGCCATATTACCGGAAAGACCTTTACCGTAGTCAATGAGGAGTCGAGGCGTGAGTCTGTTTATGATGCACTTATTTTGGGGATAGAGGTGGACCGGGAGGTGCTTTATGAAAGGATTGACCGGCGCGTAGACATTATGATGGAAGAGGGCCTGATTGATGAAGTTAAAGTTCTTTGGAAGAGTGGACTTAGTAAAGATACAACTGCTATGCAGGCTATAGGATACAAGGAGATTGTTGAGTATCTTGATGGAAAGACAGAGCTTTGTCAGGCGGTAGAAAAGATTAAGCAGGAGAGCAGGCGGTATGCAAAAAGACAGCTGACCTGGTTTAGGCGAAACAGCGATATAAAATGGGTAACCCCCCAAGACAGCATAAAAAAGACAGAAATTTTGAGACAGTGCAGTGAGTTTTTGGAAGAATAAATAAAGGCGAGGCAGGTTGAAATGAGAAAAAAGGAAAACAAAACCTCTAAAGGAAAAGGAATAGGGTTTCTTGGCTTTTTGGTATTTGCTTTTGTTTTGGTTATTGCAGGGAATGTTATTTTGAGTCAAGGCTTGAGATTGGAGACCATTATTGTAAGAAGCGGCTCGGAGGAAAATGTAATAAAGGCCAAGGGGTATATATTCCGCGACCAGACGGTTGTTTATGCTCCTACCGACGGGTATTTATACTGCGAGGCGGCAGAAGATGAACGTGTAAGCCGCGGCGAAACAGTTATGTCAATATATAAAAACCAGGTAAACCTGTCTGCCAGCAACGAGCTAAAACAGGTAGAGGAGAAGATAAGTGAGCTTTCGGAAGGAATACGGTCCGCGGATGTGTTTTCCAGTGACCCTGCGAAGCTCGAACAGACCATTTCGCAAAATCTTAAAGGTGTTCCGAAGGCAGGAGCAAGAAACAATATGGAACGCATTTTGGATATATGCGATGAGGTTAATCTTTTGATAGAAAAGCGGCGTAAGATTTCGGGCGAGATTGAAGCAGTTTCGCCTGCGAAAGAACTGGAAGAGCTTAAAAGAAAAAAGGCACAGCTTGAAGAAAAGTATAATATCGAAAGAACTTTGATTCACGCACCAAAAACAGGGGCGTTTACCTCGAGAATTGATGGGGCGGAGGAAAAGCTTTCAAGAAAAGCTTTGGAAAATATAAATAGTGATTACATAAAAGAACTGGACAAGCTTAATATCAAGATAAAAACCCAGGAACAGATTTCAAAGGGTCAGCCTGCAGGGAAGATTGTGGATAATTTTTTGTGGAGCATAGCAGCAGAAATACCAAAAGCTGAGGCTGAGGGTCTTAAGAGCGGGGATAGCATGGGAATAAGGCTTCCCGATATTGGCGCTCAAGTTATCGAGGGGACTATTTCGAAGATTACCCCTGAGGAGTCGGGAAAAGTAATTTTGGTTGTTAATTCCAATAAGTACATCAGTGCGATTTATTCGATGTCACGTGTGACGGTTGAATTTGTTAAGAATAGTTATGGTGGATTTCGAATTCCTGCAAAGAGCCTCAGAATGACTGACGGCGTTATGGGAGTTTATATAGTAAGAAACGACAAGGCAAGATTTGTTCCGGTTGAGCTTTTATATAGCGGCAAGGACTGGGTGGTTGTTTCGGAAAAGGGTAAAGATGGACTGTCCCAGGGGACACTTAAACTGTATGACGAGCTTATTGTAAGCGGTAAGGATATTTATGAGGGCAAGGTGGTGAGGTAGATGTCATATATAAGGCAGAATTTAGAGACTGTAAATGCCGAAATCCAAAAGGCGGCTTCAAGTTGCAACAGAGACCCTAAAACTGTAAAGCTGATTGCGGTTACAAAGACTTATGATGCGGAAATAATCAATCAGGCGATTGAATGCGGCATAACCGACATAGGTGAAAATCGTGTTCAGGAGGTTTTGGAAAAGTACGACGAGGTAAGACCTGTAAAATGGCATATTATCGGGCATTTGCAAAAGAACAAGGTAAAGCATATTATTGATAAAGCGGAGATTATACATTCGGTAGATAGCTTCGAGTTAGCAAAAGAAATCGATAAGCAGGCAAAAAAGACAGGAAAGATACAAAAAATTTTGTTAGAGGTAAATGTATCGGGCGAGGAGAGCAAGTTTGGTATTTTGCCCGAAGAATGTGAGGTCTTATGCCGCGAGATTTCGAAAAGCTTTGAAAACGTGAAAATTGAGGGACTTATGACTGTTGCACCCTTTACGGATGATGCCAAAATTTTGAAAAATGTGTTTAGGGGACTTGGAGGTCTGGCAGAGGAAATTTCGGCAAAGGGGATAAAAAATGTTGATATGCGGGAACTTTCGATGGGTATGACAAATGATTACCAGCTGGCAATCAAAGAGGGTGCGACCATGGTAAGAGTTGGCACAGGAATTTTTGGAAAACGGGACTATACAAACGGATAATTTTGTGATAGAATAGAAAAAGAAACATATTAAAACTTTATATAAATCAATTTGGAGGAAAAAACTATGAGTATTGTAAACAAAATGCTTAATCTTATTGGCTTTGAAACTGCAGATGACCTTGACGATGAGCTTTTGGAGGGAAATGATTTTTCTGCAAGCACTTCTTTTGAGGCAGACGAAGCAGAAACGCTTGACAGCGGTAAACGCGGCAAGGTGGTGAAAATTCATACAACTGCACAGCTGAAATTGGTTGTTATGCAGCCCGAAACATTTGAGGATGCAAGGGACATTGCCAATCATCTTAAGAGCAAAAAACCGGTTGTTATGAACTTAGAGTCGGTTGACCGTGAGGTTGCCAGACGTATAGTGGACTTTTTGAGTGGTTCGGTTTATGCTTTGGACGGAAATATCCAGAAGGTATCAAACGGGATTTTCCTTATTGCGCCTTACAATGTTGGTATTATGGGTGACTTTAAGGACGAACTCAGAAACAAAGGCATATTCCCCTGGTCCAACTAGAAAATGGAAAAATGGCTTGATGCCAAGGCTTTGCTTGCCAGGGCAAATGATACATTGGAGCTTTGTGAAAAGCAGTATGCACCGAAAGCGTTTGGGTTTTTGAGCCCCGCTGACACGGAAATTATACGCAAGGCCTTTACAAATAAGAGTCTTGGCGAGGGTATCAGCTTTAGATTTTTTGGTGGCTACAGCGAGGCAGAGCGAATGCTTTTTTTGGTGTATCCTGATTATGCCGAAAGCACGATAGAACGGGAGTTTATTACACTTATTGAGATTACCGGTCGGGATATATCTAGGCTCAAGCATCGCGATTTTTTGGGGAGCCTTTTGGGGCTTGGTTTAAGGCGCGAAAAAATCGGTGACATACTGTGCCTGGGGGACAGATGTCTGGTATTTGTGCTTTCGGATATAGCGGATTACATAGTGACAAACCTTAGCATGGTAGAAAGATGTGGCGTTAAAGTAAGGGTTTGCGATTTCGGCGATGCAGAAATCCCTGAAAGGGAGTATGATGAAATCCGCACGACGGTTGCGTCGCTTAGACTTGACTCGGTAATCGGAGCGGCGCTTAAAACATCGAGGACGGCTGCGGTAGCGGTTATACGTGAAAAGAGGGTTATGGTCAACTGGCAGGAGCGAAGTGACCCTTCGGAAAAGCTTTTGCCGGGAGATGTGTTCTCGGTGAGAGGCGCGGGGAGGTTTCGCTTGACAGAAGAAGTTGCAAGAACACGCAAGGACCGACTGGGAATATGCATACAAAAGGCAAAGTAATATTTTTTAGAGGTGAAAAGTTATGATGACTCCGCTGGAAATAGAAAACAGAAAATTTAAAAAATCCTTGTCCGGATATAATAAGGCTGAAATAGACGAGTTTATGAGTGTGGTTTGCCAAAGTTATGAGGCAATATATAAGGAAAATCTTGCAAACCGCGACAAGATAAATATGCTTTCGAGTGCAATCAAGCAGTATAAGTCGATGGAGGAGACCCTCCAGAGTGCTATTTTGGTTGCACAGAGTGCCGGGGATGAGGTTGTAAGTAACGCCAAAAAACGGGCTGAAAATATTTTGTCAGATGCTGAAACAAAGGCAACTCAGATGCTTTCGGATGCAAGCCGAGAGGTTACCAGAATCAGCTTTGAGTACGAAGAAATGAAGCGGAATGTGGAAGTTTTCAGAACACGGATAATATCACTTCTTACTTCTCAGCTTGATATTGTTAAAGAATTCAGCATGCCCGAAAATAATATGAAAGCAGACGACCTGAAAGTAGATACAAAGCCCATAGACCTGGGTGAAGCTGAGACTGAAAAGCCGGATGAGTTTTTGTCGGCGATTCAAACGCTTGAGAGGGTAACAATGGAGCTTCCCAAAATAACCCTTAATGAAAATGGTGAGTATGTCGCAGTTGAAGATATAGAAAATAAGACAGAAGAAAATTGATTTAAAAAGGTTTGACGAACAATCTGTTTCTCGGGGACAAGGGCCTTTGGGAAACAGATTTTCGAATTTGTGGAGGAAAATCGGCATGGTTTGTTTTGCGGTTTTTTTGATAATTGTTGCTCTGGATACAGGAACTAAGCTGTGGGCAATAGATGCGCTTAAGGGCGCGCCCGGGGTAAAGCTGTGGGACGGAGTTTTCCACCTTACTTATGTCGAAAATCGGGGTGCGGCTTTTGGTGTATTTAAGGATGGCAGAGTGTTTTTTATTATAGCAACGATTTTGGTGCTTGTGGTTATAGCAATTATTGCAAGAAAATATAAAGCCAAATCAAAAATTTTGGATTTTGGACTTACCCTTGTTGCGTCAGGTGCAGTTGGGAATTTGCTGGACAGAATACTGAGAGGGTTTGTGGTAGACTTTTTGGATTTTTGTCTTATAGACTTTCCGGTGTTTAATGTGGCGGATATAGCCGTTTGCACGGGAGCAGTACTTGTTTCGGTGTTTATTATATTTTTTGAGGATACTTTAAAAGAGAAAAGGGACTATCGTAGTGATGAAACTTAACGTAGAAAACCAGGGGGACCGGCTGGATGTTTTTCTGACCCAAAATATGGATGGCTTTACACGGTCGCATATCAAAAAACTGATTGATCTGGGGAATGTTTTGGTGAACGCTAAATGCGCCAAAGCAAACCTCAGGCTGAAATCAGGGGACATAGTGGAAGTTACTGTCCCTGAGCCAAAGGAAACCGGAATTGTCGCCGAGGAAATCCCTCTTGATATAGTGTACGAGGATAGACACATGCTTGTGGTTAATAAGCCTCAGGGGATGGTGGTGCATCCTGCAGTGGGGAATTATGATGGGACACTGGTTAATGCTCTTATGGCGCATTGTGGCGATAATTTGTCGGGCATAAACGGGGAAATCAGGCCAGGAATTTTGCATCGTATAGACAAGGACACCAGCGGACTTTTGCTTGTGGCAAAGGATGATAAGGCCCATTTGGGTTTAGCTGCACAAATAAAGGAGCACAGCCTTACCAGGGAGTATATATGTTTGGTGCATGGGAACATAAAGGAAGAAAGCGGCACCATTGATGCGCCTATCGGCAGAGATGAAAAGGACCGCAAGAAGATGACTATTACTCACAAGAATTCCCGTGAGGCAGTGACGAATTTTTTTGTAATGGAAAGATTTGAGAGATACACTCTTGTCAGATGCCGTTTAGAAACCGGAAGAACTCATCAGATAAGGGTGCATATGTCAAAAAATTCTCACCCGATTGTGGGGGATAAGATTTATGGCAGAAAGAAAGAGGAGTTTAAGCTTGCCGGGCAGCTGCTTCATGCACACAAAGTGGGGTTTACACACCCAATCAGTGGTGAATACATGGAGTTTAGCCGTGAAATCCCCGAATATTTTGAAGATGTACTGGAAATCCTTAGGAGGAGAAGCGTATGAGCCTGCATGACAAACATAGAGAGCGGCTTGACAAGAAGGTAAAGGCTTTTGACTTTGAGATGCTGGAAGCGCATGAGCAACTTGAACATATCTTGTTTGCGGTTATTCCAAGGGGCGACACAAATGGTACTGCGCACAGGCTTCTGGAGAGGTTTGGCACAATCAGTGCAGTGCTTAATGCCCCAGAAGTAGAGCTGGTCAAGGTTGAAGGCGTAGGACCAAGGACAGCAAAGTTTTTGAACGATTTACCAATTCTTTTAGGAATTGTGGAGCGTAGCCTGAAAACTTCGCCTCCGCCAAAACTGAGTAATGCAAAAGAAATATACGAATTTGCAAAAAGTTATTTTTATGGCAAACTTACAGAGTCGGCCTATATATTAAGTATGAATTCTTCGTATCGGCTGATTGGAGTCAGCAAGATTTCGGACGGGATAAGTGGTGAAGTGTTTGTTTTTCCAAGCAGGGTGGCGCGCCAAGCACTTTTGGATGGTGCAAGTGCTATTGCAATTGTGCACAATCACCCTTGTGGGACACTTAATCCGTCGTTTAATGATATTGAAATTACAAGAAAAATTAAAGAGGCTTGCAAGGCGCTGGAGATAGATTTTGTGGATAGTGTTATAATCTCCAGTGAGGGATATTTCAGCATTCGTCAAAAAGGATATATTGACGAGCTTTGGAGAGAATATAATAAATGATGATAAAACATTTTTGCGTTTTCACGACAATGATTTAAATAAAAGGAACAAAAAAGTATGGATTTTAAAGTTGTTTCAAAATATAAGCCTTCCGGGGACCAGCCGCAGGCGATAGAAAAACTGACCGAAGGCGTACTCCGGGGCGACAGATTTCAGACCCTTCTTGGCGTTACCGGTTCGGGAAAGACTTTTACTATTTCCAATGTAATAAAGAATGTAGGAAAGCCCACGTTGGTGCTTGCCCATAACAAAACTTTAGCTGCGCAGCTATGCTCGGAGTTTAAGGAAATTTTTCCTGATAATGCGGTTGAATATTTTGTTTCCTATTATGATTACTATCAGCCCGAGGCCTATATCCCACATTCGGATACCTATATTGAAAAGGATGCCCAGACCAACGATGATATTGATAAACTCAGGCACAGCGCGACAGCTGCGCTTTTTGAGCGCAGAGATGTGATTATTGTTGCCAGTGTTTCCTGCATATATGGACTTGGCGACCCTATTGACTATAACAGCATGGTTGTGTCACTTAGGGTTGGCATGACTGTTGACCGTGACAAAGTGATAGAAAAGCTTGTTGAAATTCAGTACGAAAGAAACGACTTTGATTTTAGCCGAAACAAGTTCAGAGTTCGGGGTGATGTGATTGATGTATTTCCATCATATTCGGGTGGGAACGCTATTCGGATTGAGTTTTTTGGGGACGAGGTTGACCGTATCAAGGAGATAAGCTCGGTTACCGGAGAGACCCTGGCAAGTCTAAAACATTGCGCCATTTATCCGGCGTCTCATTATGTTGCCGGAAAAGAAAAATTAGACCGTGCAATCCCTGCGATACTTGAGGAGATGGAGAAGCGCGTAGAGGAGTTTAAAAAAGAGGAAAAGTTTATTGAGGCGCAGCGGATAAAGGAACGGACGAGTTACGACATGGAGATGCTTCGGGAGACAGGGTTTTGTCAGGGAATAGAGAACTATTCAAGGCACATAAGCGGGAGACCGGCAGGGAGTCCGCCATTTACTTTGCTTGACTATTTACCAGAGGACTTTTTGCTGGTGGTTGACGAGTCACACGTGACTATTCCCCAGGTGAGAGCTATGTTCAGAGGCGACCGCGCCAGAAAGACAAATCTTGTGGAGTATGGCTTTCGGTTGCCGTCGGCATTTGACAATCGGCCGCTTAATTTTGACGAGTTTTATGACCATATAAATCAGGCTATTTTTGTAAGTGCAACGCCGTCAGAGTTTGAAACCGAAAGGTCAAGTCAGGTGGTAGAGCAGGTGATAAGACCGACAGGACTTCTTGACCCAAAAGTTGAGGTAAGACCAATTGAGGGGCAAGTAGATGACCTTTATGGCGAGATTGTAAAGAGAGTGGAAAAGCACGAGAGGGTACTTGTAACCACTTTGACTAAAAAAATGGCTGAGCGGCTTACCGAGTATTTTGAGGACATGGGAGTCAAAGTCAGGTATTTACATTCCGAGGTAGAGACCATCGAGCGCATGGAGATTATTCGTGACCTCAGGCTTGGGGTATTTGATGTTCTTGTAGGGATTAACCTTTTGCGCGAGGGACTTGATATCCCCGAGGTGTCGTTGGTTGCCATTCTTGATGCTGACAAGGAAGGGTTTTTGAGGTCGGACACTTCGCTTATACAGACCATAGGCCGTGCGGCGAGAAATGCCGAGGGAATGGTAATTATGTATGCGGATACAATTACCGGTTCGATGCATCGTGCAGTAACGGAGACCGAAAGGCGCCGGAAGATTCAAAAATCGTATAACCTTGAGCATGGTATCACACCAAAGACTATTGAAAAAGGGGTTTATGAGATTATTGAGGCAACTGTCAAGGCTGAGGATGAAAAACCAAGGCGCAAAATCATGGATGCAGAAGCTAATGAAAAGACCATTAAGGAACTGACGATTGAAATGAAGAAAGCGGCAGAGCTTTTGCAGTTTGAGCTTGCTGCGAAGCTGCGTGATGAGATAAACAGATTGAAAGGCGAAGAAGATGCATAAGTACATTGAAATAAAGGGTGCAAAGGAAAATAACCTGAAGAATATAGATGTTAAAATCCCAAGGGACAAGCTTGTGGTTTTGACGGGTCTTTCGGGCTCGGGCAAATCGTCACTGGCCTTTGAAACCATATATGCGGAGGGTCAAAGACGGTATGTGGAGTCGCTTTCTGCCTATGCCAGACAGTTTTTGGGGCAGATGGAAAAGCCGAACGTGGACTCGATAGAGGGACTTTCGCCGGCGATTTCGATTGACCAGAAAACAACAAGCAAAAATCCACGGTCGACTGTGGGTACGGTTACAGAAATTTATGATTATATAAGGCTTCTGTTTGCAAGAATTGGTGTCCCCCACTGCCCAAATTGCGGAAAAGAAATACAATCGCAGTCCATTGATCAGATTGTGGACGCAGTGTTTGAACTGCCGGAGAGGACGAAGTTTCAGATTTTGGCGCCGGTTGTCAGGGGAAGAAAGGGTGAATATACCAAGATATTTGAAAAGGCGGCAAAGGATGGGTTTGTCCGTGTAAGAGTTGACGGCGAGCAGTATGACCCGTCGAGCGACGAGATTGTTCTTGACAAGCAGAAAAAGCATAATATTGAGATCGTGGTTGACAGACTGGTGCTTCGGCAGGGGATTAATAAAAGGTTGACGGATTCCTTGGAGACGGCGTTGAAACTTGCAAAGGGATTGGTTATTATAGACTTACCCGACGAGGGCAGGGAGATGATGTTCAGTCAGAATTATGCCTGCGAGGACTGCGGAATCAGCCTTGAAGAGCTTACGCCGAGAATGTTCTCATTTAACACGCCTTATGGTGCTTGCCCGCATTGTATGGGCCTTGGGAGTGTGGATTTTTTTGACCCTGACTTAATTATCCCTGACAAGACAAAAAGCATAAATGAGGGAGCTATTGCGGTTTATGGATGGACCGGAACCGATAAAAGCAGCATAGCGGCGATGTATTATGAGGGACTTTCGAGGCAGTATGGATTTAGTCTTGATACCCCTATTAAAGACCTTCCACCCGAAATTGTGGACATTTTGCTTTATGGTACAAGGGGCGAAAAAGTACATCTTTTGTATGAGAGAAGGTTTGCCAAGGGCGAGCAGTATGCAAGGTTTGAGGGTGTTTTGAACTGTGCAGAGCGCCGATACAAGGAAACGGATTCTGAATGGGCAAAACGGGAGCTACAGGAGTTTATGCATAATATGCCCTGCCCCGAGTGTAAGGGTGCAAGGCTTCGCAAGGAGAGTTTAGCTGTTACGGTTAAGTACCATAACATAGATTTGGTGTCAAGAATGTCGATAGCAGAGGGGATGGAATTTTTTAGTAAGTTAGAACTAACTGAAAAAGAAGAAATTATCGGCAAACAGATACTAAAGGAAATCCGTGAGAGGATGAGTTTTTTGGTAAGTGTCGGACTTGATTACCTGACCCTTGCGCGCTCAAGCGGTACACTTTCGGGTGGCGAGGCACAGCGCATAAGGCTTGCGAGCCAGATTGGCTCGGGGCTTATGGGGGTGCTTTATATCTTAGATGAGCCAAGCATTGGACTGCATCAAAGGGACAACAACAAGCTTATAGACATGCTTAAAAGACTTCGGGATTTGGGGAACACCTTGATTGTGGTTGAGCATGACGAAGATACAATGTATGCAGCGGACCACATTGTTGACATTGGCCCGGGGGCAGGTATCCATGGCGGGCACGTGGTTGCGGAAGGCACAATTGATGATATCAAGAAGTGTAAGGAGTCAGAAACCGGACTTTACTTAAGTGGCGAAAAGAAAATTCCTGTGCCCAAGGAAAGACGAAAGGGGAATGGGAATTTTCTTGAAGTCAAGGGTGCATCACAGAACAACCTTAAAGACATTGATGTAAAAATCCCGCTCGGAACAGCTACATGTATAACAGGGGTTTCGGGAAGTGGTAAAAGTTCTTTGGTTAATGAGGTATTATATAAGGTGCTTGCAAATGAGCTTAACCATGCAAAACAAAAGACGGGAAAATATAAAAAAATCAGCGGACTTGAGCATCTTGACAAGGTGATTAATATTGACCAGGCACCAATCGGCCGTACCCCAAGGTCAAATCCTGCAACTTATACAGGACTTTTTGGGGATATACGTACGCTTTTCGCAGCGACACCTGATGCAAAGGCACGGGGATATGGTGCAGGTCGATTTAGCTTTAATGTAAAGGGTGGAAGATGCGAGGCCTGCAGCGGTGATGGAATTATTAAGATTGAAATGCATTTTTTGCCGGATATATATATGCCTTGTGAGATTTGCCGGGGGCGGAGATATAATCGCGAGACGCTTGAGGTGAAATACAAGGGAAAGAGTATCTATGATGTTTTGGAGATGACAGTTGAAGAGGGCGTAGAATTCTTTGACAACATCCCCAAAATCCGTAATCGTCTCAAGACCCTTTTTGATGTGGGACTTGGATATATCAAGATAGGCCAGTCTTCTACCACACTGTCGGGCGGTGAGGCGCAGCGCGTAAAGCTTGCAACCGAGCTTAGCAAAAGAAGTACCGGAAAGACTGTTTATATTCTGGACGAGCCGACGACCGGGCTTCACACGGCGGATGTTCATAAGCTTATTGAGGTGCTTGAAAAATTGGTGGATGCTGGAAATACTGTGATTTTGATTGAACACAATCTTGATGTAATAAAGACGGCAGATTATATAATCGACCTTGGACCTGAGGGTGGAAATCGGGGCGGTGAGGTTGTTGCCGTCGGAACGCCCGAGGAAGTCGCAAAATGCAAGAAATCGTATACGGGAATATATCTTAAAGAGGTTTTGAAGAAGAAATAAAAAAGGAACGCTCTGCGTAAATTTACGCAGAGCGGTTTTTGATTTTTGGTTAGTATCCCAAAACTCCGTCTAAAGATTCGTCATTTTTAACCCATTCTTCTTCCACGTCAACAATAGTGAATTCGGTGGGGGTGTTGCGGATCACAACACGTTTTATGCCGGCGTTTATTATAAGACGCTTACACATCGAACAGCTTGAGGTGTTTTCGACAAGCTCACCTGTTCGGTAATCTTTGCCTACAAGGTACAGCGTTGAGTCAATCATATCACGGCGTGCTGCACTGATAATACAGTTTGCTTCGGCGTGGACGCTTCGGCAAAGCTCGTATCTTTCGCCACGTGGGATTGCAAGCTTTTCACGGATGCAGATGCCGGTACTCGAGCAGTTTTCGCGGCCTCGGGGCGCACCGGTATATCCGGTTGCAACGATTTCGTCATTCTTTACAATTATTGCGCCGAAGTTTCGCCTGAGGCATGTGCCACGTTCGATTACTGTTTCGGCTATATCCAGGTAGTAGTTATGTTTGTCTACTCTTTTGTTTTCCATAAAAAGGGTACCTCGTTTCCTTTTAGTTTAGGCTAGTATTTTAACCTAGATTAAGTATATAACAAATTAATACAAAATTCAATACTTTTCATTGACTTTTCACTTAAATATAGGTAAAATAAAATAGGAGTGAAGTTAAAACTATGAAACGATTTGAAACCCGCAGCGCGGAGGAAACACAAAAAATTGCGAAAGAATTTGCTAAAACCCTGAAAGCAGGAGATGTAGTTGCGCTTTCGGGTGATTTGGGTGCGGGGAAAACTGCATTTACTGCCGGGGTTGCTGGTGCTTTGGGGGTAAAAGAGCAGGTTACAAGTCCCACATTTACCATTGTCAATCAGTACGATGGGGACATTACTCTTTATCACTTTGATGCATACAGGCTTGAGAATGTCGCACCTTCGGAATGCGACTGGATGGATGACTATTTGTTTGGAGATGGTATATCTATAATAGAGTGGGCGGAAAATATTGAGGCGGTGCTTCCAAAGGGTTGTATAAATATAAGAATTGAGAAAGACCCTAAACGGGGTGACGACTTTAGAGAAATAATAATTGACGGGGAGAAACAGTAATGCTGACATTTGGGATTGATACCTGCTGTATGGCAGCGACGGCTGCGCTTGTTAATGAAAACGTTTTGGTGGCCGAAACGGTGATAAATCGAAAAAAGACACATTCGGAGCTTATGATGCCGCAGATTGAGAATATGTTCAGAGCGGCTGAGATAAGTCCATCCGAGGTGGACGTTTTTGCGGTGGCTGTTGGACCAGGCTCGTTTACGGGCGTCCGCATAGGTGTTGCGACAGCGAAGGCTATGGCCCAAGGCGTAGATAAGCCTTGCGTCGCAGTTTCAACATTGGAAGCGCTTGCATATGCGTCAAAGTTTTTTGATGGTATTGCTGCGCCAATCCTGGACGCAAGACGCGACCAGGTTTATAACGCACTTTTTGAATGTGGAACATCGGGTTTGACAAGACTAACTGACGATAGGGCGCTTGGCCTTGAAAAGTTACTTGAGGAGATAAAGGCTTTGGACAAAAACGTGATATTTATGGGCGACGGATGTTTGGTTTTCAGAGACAGGATAGAAGAAGTGCTTGGCGAAAGGGCATTTTTTGCACCTAAAATTACAGCAATGAATCTTGGCGGTGCGGTTGCAGAACTGGGTGCCATTAAGTACAAAGAAGAGGGCGGAATTCATTATAGCTCTCTTGTGCCAAGTTATGTAAGGTTATCTCAGGCAGAAAGAGATTTGCTTTTGAAAAAGAAGGACGTTTAGGCGGAGGGTAGAATGAAAATAGGAAGTAGATTCGGGCTTAAATTCAGAACGATGGCATTTTGCGCATTGCTTGTACTTTTTGCCGGGCAGGTGGGAGCTGTGTGTGCGGCGAAGCCTGCTGTTACAGCGACATCGGCAATTTTGATTGATGCAAATACCGGAAATATCTTATACGAAAAAAATGCTGAAAAAAAGATGTATCCTGCAAGCACCACCAAAATTATGACGGCGCTTGTTGCGCTTGAGGCGGTAGAGAATGAGGAGATTAGCCTTTCGCAGCCGCTTTCGCTTAGTAAGGCGGCGTATGATTCTTTGGATATAGATGGCAGCAGCGTTGGACTTAAGCCGGGCGAAAAAATGTCTTTGGAGGGACTTTTGGAGGGACTTTTGATTGCCTCGGGAAATGATGCGGCAGTGGCTATTGCTGAAGGGATTTCGGGGTCAGAGGAAGCGTTTGTCCAGAGAATGAATGAAAAGGCAAAGGCTTTGGGGCTTTTGAATACCTCTTTTAAAAATCCCCATGGACTACATAACGAGGAACATTTTACAACAGCGAAAGACATGGCGACTTTGGCAAGGGCCGCGATGGAGAATGAGACTTTCCAGAACATTGTAGAGTGTGCTCATATTTATTTGCCGGCAACAGATATGTCGGACAAGCGGTATTTTATCAACACAAACAATCTGGTTTCGCTGATGAGGTATCCATATTATTTTTATGATAAGGCAACCGGAATAAAGACCGGCTCTACTGATGCGGCGGGGTACTGTCTTGTGGCATCGGCAGAGGATAAGGGAAAGTCGGTTATCTCGGTAGTGTTTGATGCGGAGGATTTGTCGGTTTCGCACAACGAATCAAAGGCTATCCTTGAGCATGGGCTTATGGATTTTACATTAAGAAGCCTTGCAAAGCGCGATGACATTTTTGGCGAGGTAAAGGTAAAGCAGGCGGCAGACGGAACTGACCATATTCTGCTTGCGGCGGCAAATGGCCTTGACGCCCTCTTCCCCGACGGGGCAGATTTGGAAAAGGTTAAAATTGCCTGCGAAATCCCCGAAAAGGTGTATGCCCCGATTTCCTCGGGACAGATAATCGGCAAGGCGACGTTTACATATGAGGGAAAGACTGTTGGCCAGGTAGATTTATGTTCGACGGTGGAGATAAAAAGACATTTTTTAGGATTTGTTGCTACATTTTTTGAGTGGCTTTGGAGTTTTCGCGTAGTGAAGTTTGTGGTATATACCGCCATAGCATTGGTGGTTGCATTTGTTTCGTTGATTGCGGTAGGGTTTTATCGTGCTATAAAGCGAAGCAAACGCAAAAAACGCAGACAAACTACATACCGACCGCCAAGATATTAATCAGCGGCGGCTGTGGCGGAAAGCTGAAAGCAGACTTAGCAGCAGGAGAACAAGAAAAGCAAACAAAAGCATACTGACCGATGAGAAAAAAGCGCTGTGAGACGAGGCAAAAACCGTGTTATGGGCGCTTTTTGCAAATACGTCGAGAGCATTGGGAAGCCGTGAAACCAAGATTTTTGTAATAGCAAATGAAAGGACCCCTTGAAGAAACTTGCCGATCAGGTAAAATTTTAGGGACAGCCCTGCATCAGAGGTGACAGCGGACACCTGAAAGAGGACCGAAATCCCCGAAAATGCGGTAAAAAATGATATAAGTGCGAGCTTAAGGTGCGGAGAAACTGAAGTTTGGACAATTGAGGAGATACCGCCGGTGATTTCTAAAATCCCGTGAAGAAATGGGAGAAAGTCGGCGCTGGGCAGACTTTTTGAAAGTACTGAAAAAAATATTATGTAACCGCAAATTTTTAGCATGGTTAAAACTGAAGAATCCATAACCTCTCCAAGAATTTGGAGGGGTTTTTCGGTTTTTAAGGAGCATTTTTGGGGAAGAGCTTTTGCTGTTGAAGAGACGGGGGCACTGAATGTTTTGAGGATTATGCCCGAAAGGACGGCTGAAAGAAGATGAGAGGTATATAAAAGGCGGCCTAGGCCGGCATCACCCAAAAAACCAGAGCCTACAACGGATATGATAAAAAGCGGACCGGAGTTGTTGCAAAAGGCAAGCATTCGCTCGGCCTCGTTTTTGGTGCATTCACCCGATAAGTAGAGGTCCCGGACACAGACTGCGCCAACCGGGTAGCCGCTTATGCTGCCAAGAAGAAAAGCAGCGGCTCCACTGCCGCTTACGCCAAAGAGAGGTCGCATAAAAGGTGACAGGTAGCGGCTTAAAAATGTCATAGCGCCAAGAGAAGACAAAAGTCCGCTGGAGATAAGATAGGGGAAAAGCGCCGGGATGACCGAGGTAATGCAAAGATTGATGCTGCTGTTTCCTGCAGAAAGCACCGATTCGGGATTTAGCAGCATGAATGCCGCTAAGTATACCGATATGAAAAGCATTGTCACTTTCAAAAATTTTTGCATAGCAGCCACCGTCCTTTTTGTCTTAGTACCAAATATATTCATTAAGCTGCTCTTTTACGCATAAAACTAGATACGAGGAGGGTGATTATGAGAAAAAAGGACAGAAAGCAAAATCAAGAAAAGGCGACTCTCCGTGAAAAAATGGCACAGTCTTTGGATGCATCCAGGGAGGTAATTTTGGATGCCGTAAAGCTGACAATGATAGGAAACCGCGAGATGACTGTAGAGAATTATAAAAGCATTGCCGAGTATACCGAGAGTAAAATTATACTTATAGCAAATCCGCACAGAGTGATTATTTCGGGGAGGGACTTAGAAATCAAAAGTCTTGCACGGGAACTGCTTTATATAACAGGGCATGTGTTTGATTTGGAATTTAAAAAGGAGGGTTAGGCTAAATTGCTAAGCAGGATTTTGACGTTTTTAAAAGGAAGCCTGACTATTGAGGCTGAGGGTGACTTTCTGGAACGATTTTTGAATGTCTGTATGCACCGGGGGATTTTTCTTGCAGATATAAAAAGGTTTGATAAACAAAAATTACGTGCAAAAATGGGGATAACTGGCTTTAAAAAAGTAAGGCCTATTGCAAAGAAGACACGGACCAAGATCAGAATAAAAAGACGCTCGGGGATGCCGTTTTTGATTCGCAGATACCAAAGAAGACGGTTTGCGCTTTTAGGTGTTTTGGCATTTTTTGTCGTTCTTTGGTATTTGTCTTCGCATATTATGGGTATTGATATAATTGGGAACGAGAGGCTAAGCGTAGCGGAGCTTGAGGCGGGTCTTAAAGGGTTTGGGCTTTATCGCGGGGCAACCGTAAAGGATATTGACAGGCGGCTTGTGCAAAATAAAATGATGACAGCTTTTGAAGAATTAGCGTGGATTGGGGTTAATGTCAAGGGGTCAAGAGCATACATCGAGGTAAGGGAGCGGCTTGATAACGAGCGGGCGGTAGACAGAAGCATACCGTGTAACATTGTAGCAACAAAGGATGGGCAGATCGATGAGCTTCGGGTGCTGGCGGGGCAGACAATGGTAAAGCTTGGTGATATGGTTGAGAAGGGTGATTTGTTGGTCAGTGGCGCAGTGGACAGCAGTATAGTGGGGATAAGATATGCGCATTCGGAAGGGGAAATATATGCCAGGACCACATATAAAAAGACCAGGGAGTATCCGCTGAAATATATAGAAAAAGAATATACAGGGAACGTAAAAGTAAAGTGCAGGTACAGTGTTTTTGGCAAAGAGATAAGTATTTTTAAAAGTGAACGAGAGCCTTTTGAATACAGCGACAAAACGGAAACGGCGGAAGAATATTATTTTGTTTCGAACAAATTTTTGCAGTTTTTGGTAAAAAAGACCGAGTATCGTGAATACATCCCCAAAAAGAAAAAAAGGACTCCGGAGGAAACGGCGAATTTGGGCAAGGAGGAACTCGCGCGCGAAATTGAAAATGAGGTAAAAGACAGGGCGGAGGTCTTAAAAAGAGAGTTTTCTTATCGGGAAATCGGGAATGATAAAATTGAGGTCGTGGCAGAGTTTTTATGCCGGGAGGATATTGCCGGGAAAGTCGCCATTGACAAGGCATAAAAACTTAAAATATGCGCGAGATTGATTGACAAAAGAGGAGTTTTGGATTAAAATTAAGTTAGGAAAATATACTCTTGAATATACATTTTCAGATGCACAAAAGGAGAATATTATGGAAAGACATATTGAATGCGAAAATATGGAAGTTTTGATAAATCTCTTTGGTAGCTTTGACGAGAATATAAGGCTTATTGAAAGGGAGCTGGATGTGGCGGTTATCAGCCGTGGGTCCGAGGTAAAGGTAAGCGGTGAAGTGGACCTTGTAAATAAGGCTGTTAGGGTTATACAAAATCTTTTAGCCATGGCTGAGCGAGGGAGCGTTATTGGCGAGCAGGAGGTCAGGTATGTTTTGTCGCAGGTTGAAGAGGGTAACGACAAGGCTCTTGAGACGCTGGGAAATGACTGCGTTTGCATAACTGCAAGGGGTGTGCCGATAAGGGCAAAGACTTTGGGGCAGAAGGAATATATATCCAAAATCGAGAAAAATTCTATTGTGTTTGGCATTGGCCCTGCCGGAACCGGTAAGACTTATCTTGCTGTTGCTATGGCGGTTAAGGCGTTTAAAAATAAAGAGGTAAATAAAATTATCCTTACAAGGCCTGCTGTTGAGGCAGGGGAAAGCCTTGGATTTTTGCCTGGGGATATGCAGGATAAGGTTGACCCGTATTTAAGGCCGCTTTATGATGCGCTTTCGGATATGCTGGGCGGAGAAGCTTTTCAGAAGAATATTGAAAGGGGACTTATTGAGGTTGCGCCGCTTGCCTATATGCGTGGACGCACGCTTGATGATGCGTTTATTATTCTTGACGAAGCGCAAAATACCACGCCTGAACAGATGAAGATGTTTCTTACCCGAATGGGATTTTCGTCAAAAATTGTTGTGACCGGTGACGTGACACAGATTGACCTGCCGTCTAACAAGAAGTCCGGGCTTCGCGATGCGGAGATTGTTCTTAAAAATGTTGAGGGTATTGAGTTTATGTATCTTAGCGAGCGAGACGTTGTAAGGCATCCGCTTGTTCAGCAGATTGTTAAGGCTTATGAGAAGAAAAATGCCGAAAGGGAACGCGTGGCGCAGAGTCGTACAAAAGGAAAAAGGAGCTAGAAAGTAATGAAAGTGCCAATCCGAAACGAACAAAAGCTTTTTAAGGTAACTAAGGAAATCCGTGACCTTGTGAAACTTTCTGTAAAGACTTCTTTAGAGTATATGGACTTTCCCCAAAAGTCAGAAATCAGCGTTATGTTTGTGGATAACGAAGAAATACGAAAGCTTAACCATGAGCATCGGGACATTGACAGAGCGACAGACGTTTTGTCGTTTCCGCTTTTTGAGTATGATGAAGACGGGGCAATTATCGAAGAAGACCTTGATTTTAGCCCATGTGGCGAGATGATGCTGGGGGATATTGTGATTTCATTGGAGCGTGCCAAGGAACAAGCAGAGGAATACGGACATTCGTTTGAACGCGAGATAGGGTTTTTGACGGTACATTCTATGCTTCATTTGTTTGGGTTTGACCATATGACACCCGAGGATGAGGAAGAAATGTTTACTTATCAGACGGAGATACTTGACGAGATGGGACTTAAGAGATAGAAAGCATACGAGAAAGAGGTTTTAGGATATGAAATCGGGATTTGTTGCAATAGTTGGCAGACCCAACGCCGGGAAGTCGACACTTATGAATAAAATAATCGGTGAGAAGGTGGCGATTGTTTCAAATAAGCCTCAAACCACCAGAACAAAAATTATGGGTGTTCATACGACCGAGAAATCGCAGATTGTGTTTATTGATACACCCGGAATCCATAAGGCCAAAAACAAGCTTGGCGAAAGAATGGAGAAGTATATTTATACTGCCACCCGAGAGGTTGATGTTTTGCTTTATGTGGTGGACTGTAACCTCCATGAAAACGAGTATGAAAAAGAGAGCCTTGCACTTGAAGGCCTGAAAGCCGCGGAAGTGCCGGTGATTTTGGTTGTAAACAAGGTGGACACCATTGAAAAGGTTAAGGTTTTGCCTGTGATAGAAAAGCTTTCGGCACTTTATGACTTTGCGGGGGTTGTACCGCTTTCGGCCCGTATGGGTGACAATGTATCGGCACTAGTCAGCGAGATTGAAGGGTACCTTGAGGAGGGACCGCAGTTCTTCCCCGGGGATTTAATTACCGACCAGCCTGAAAGGCAGATTGTAGCAGAGTATATACGTGAAAAGGCATTAAGACTTCTTAATCAGGAAATCCCACATGGCATAGCGGTGGAAATTGAAAAGATGCACAAGAAAGATAACGGGACTTATGAAATTTTAGCTGCGATTTACTGTGAGCGGCAAAGCCACAAGGCCATTATTATCGGCAAAAAGGGTGAAAAGCTTAAGCAGATAGGAAGCCGTGCAAGAGAGGATATAGAAAGGTTTTTGGATGCGAAAGTTTACTTAGAGCTTTGGGTAAAGGTAAAAGAGGACTGGCGAAACAAGGAAGCTTTTATGAATACCATTGGTTTTGAATAATGCTGTTCTTTGGAAAAATATAATTTACAGGTAAAATATATCCAGTATTTTGGAGAGGGCCTTAACTTATACTAACTATATAAAATTGTATAACGGAGGGCTTTCGGAATGGATGAATTTAAAAGAAGTCTGTGGGATGTATTTGCAAGCACAGGGGATATAAATGACTATTTAAAGTACACGAAACATAAGAAAAATGATTTAAAGTTTGAGGCCGGTGAAGATTTTGGGTTTGATAAAGACGACCGGGATAGTGACCAAGACCACTAAGTATGGAGAAGCAAGCCTTATTGTTACTATGCTCACCCGGGACTTGGGGAAAATTTCAGCAATTGCTAATAACGCTCGTTCAAAGAGGTCGCGTATGCTTGCGGGGCTTCAGCTTTTTTCGTACAGCGAGATTGTTATGTATAAGGCAAAATCAAAAAATGGTCTTTACAGCATTGATGAGATGAATGTTTTGGAGGGGTTTAACGGTATCAGGTCAGACCTTGACAAGATGGCGTATGCGGCGTATTTTGCGGATGTGGTAAATGGTGCCAGCCCCGAGAATGAAACTGATGACGAAGTTTTGAGGCTTTTGCTTAACGCTCTTTATGCCGTTGACAGGGGACTTTGGGATTTAGAAAAAATCAAAATGGTTTTTGAATGGAAGCTTGCGGCTATCTCGGGGTATGCGCCGGAACTTAAAAAGTGCGGCACTTGTGGATGCGAGGACAAAACATACGGACTTTCCCTCGGCGACGGAACAGTGATTTGCAAGGATTGTATGGGGGAAAGAACGGATATTGTCGAACTTTCGGATGGTATGCGAAAGCTGATTGAATATATAGTCTTGGCAGACAGCAAGCAGGCTTTTTCGTTTGATGCTGGGGATGGGGTCATAAATTACTTAAGCCAGGTCGGTGAGGTTTATCTTTCTGCTCAGCTGGACTGGCAGTTTTTGACACTTGATTACCTGAAAAAAGTCAGACAGTTGGGAGAAATAGATGATGCAAAAAAAAATTGAGGAATTCTTGACTCAAAATGGCGCCGGGCAGGTTGGATTTTGCCGGCTTGACAGCGAAAATGAATTTGGACTTTCGTATGCGGTATCATTTGCTGTACCGCTCTCTAAGGCAATAGTAGACGGAATTGACGAAAGCCCGACACATACATATTTTCATCATTATCGCACTATCAATACTTTGATAGACAATCTTTCTTTAAGGGCAGGACTTATGCTTGGGGAAGAGGGGTATTTGTATGTTCCAATCGCAGCATCGCAGTCGGTCAATGGTTTGCAAGGGATATTTTCACACAAGTATGCGGCATATCTTTCGGGGCTTGGTTTTGTTGGTCGGAGCGGGCTTTTTGTGTCAAAACAATTTGGACCAAGGGTACGGCTTGGGACTATTCTTACGGACTTTCCTTTTGCGGCAAAAGCAGAAAAGGTGCCTTTTGGATGCGGAAGCTGCCGTCTTTGTGCAAAGAGCTGTCCTGCGATGGCAATTACCGGTGAGGCTTGGGTGCCGGGTGAGGACCGCGAAATTATTGTTGATGCCAAGGCCTGCAGTGATTTTATGAAGAAGAAATTTCAGCATATTGGAAGAGGTGCGGTATGCGGAATTTGCATGAAAGTTTGCCCGTTTGGAAAATCGAATACATAGGACTTAAAAAGACTTTTGAAACGAATTTTTTGGGAAATTGTAGTTGACGAATATTTCAAAAAATGATAAAATAAACAGATGACTTAATGACAGTAAAAACTATTTTATATAGAAAGGTAAGAGAAGTACTTATGAAAAATTTAGGACTGAACGAAATACGAGAAAAGTTCTTGTCGTTTTTTGAAGAAAAGGGCTGTTTGAGACTGGACAGCTTTTCGCTTGTTCCAAAGAACGATGCAAGTTTATTGCTTATAAATTCGGGTATGGCGCCAATGAAGAAGTGGTTTACTGGGGCAGAGATTGCGCCCCGAAACAGAGTTACCACCTGCCAGAAGTGTATCCGCACCCCTGATATTGAATGCGTTGGCAAGACTGCTAGACATGGTACATTTTTTGAGATGCTGGGGAACTTCTCGTTTGGGGACTACTTTAAGCGAGAGGCTATCAGCTGGGCTTGGGAGTTTTTGACAAAGGTTATGGGAATCCCAGAGGAAGTTCTTTGGATTACTGTTTATGAAGAGGACGATGAGGCAAGGGATATCTGGATAAACGAGATAGGGGTAAAGCCTGAAAGAGTCGTTAAAATGGGTAAGGAAGATAACTTCTGGGAACATGGTACAGGTCCTTGCGGTCCGTGCTCGGAAATCCACGTCGACCGTGGCGCAGAATGCGGCTGCGGCAAGCCCGACTGCAAGCTTGGCTGTGACTGCGACCGATTTATGGAAGTCTGGAACCTTGTATTCACCCAGTTTGACAAAGACGAACATGGAAACTACAACCGCTTGGCAAACCCCAACATAGATACCGGTATGGGACTTGAGCGCTTAGCTTGCATTATGCAGGGTGTTGGAAACCTTTTTGAGGTTGATACTGTTCAAAGCACGATGAAGCATATTTCGAAGATTACCGGAGTAAATTACAAGGAAAACGAAAAGACCGACGTTTCGCTTCGTGTAATTACTGACCATATAAGAAGTACAGTTATGATGGTTTCGGATGGCGTTATACCGTCAAACGAGGGCAGAGGCTACGTTCTTAGACGTCTTCTCAGAAGAGCCGCACGCCACGGAAGACTTCTGGGGGTTGAAAAGGAATTTTTGTATATCGTTGCAGATACTGTTATTGACGAGTCAAAGCAGGGTTATCCCGAGCTTGACGAAAAGCGCGAATACATTAAAAAGATTATTAAAAACGAGGAAGAGAAGTTTGCAAAGACCATTGAAGGCGGACTTGCAATCCTTAACGACTACATTGAAGAAACAAAGAAAAGCGACAGCAAGGTGATAAGCGGCGTTGATGCTTTTAAACTTAATGATACTTATGGATTCCCGATTGACCTCACAGTAGAAATTTGTGAAGAACAGGGACTTATGGTAGACAGAGAAGGCTTTGACAAGGAACTTAAAGCTCAAAAAGAAAAGGCACGTGCCGGAAGAAAGCAAGGCTCGAGCTGGGACGACGATGCTGTAAGTATAAGAGTAGATGCAACGGAGTTTGTTGGTTATGACGGACTAACTACTGAGTCAAAAATTGCGGCACTTGTTCTGGATGGGTCTGAGACTGATGCTTTGGGCAGTGGCGATGAGGGGATAGTTGTTACATTTAAATCACCATTCTATGCCGAAATGGGCGGACAAGCGGGAGACGTGGGCGAAATCTGTACCGAAAATGGCAAAGGAAAGGTTATTGACACCAAGAAGAATGGTGATGGGGTTTACTTCCATATTGTAAAGGTGGAAGAAGGCTCGATTGCTGTTGGTGATGAGGCCAAGCTTTTGGTTTGCAAAGAAAACAGAATGGCTGTTTGCCGTAACCACTCCACAACGCATCTTTTGCACAAGGCGCTGAAAGAGGTTTTGGGCGCGCACGTAGCACAGGCAGGCTCGGAAGTAAGTGCAAAACGACTCAGATTTGACTTCTCGCATTTTGAGGCGATGACTGACGAGGAAATCAAGAAAACCGAAAGGATTGTGAACAAGGCAATTCTTGATGCAATGCCGATTGTTGTTCGCGAAATGGATATTGAAGAGGCAAAGACTTTGGGCGCGACTGCACAGTTTGGCGAGAAATATGGTGACAGGGTAAGAGTTGTTTCTATGGGCGACTATTCTGTAGAGTTCTGTGGTGGTACACATCTTGCTAACACCTCGGAGGCAGGACTTTTCAAAATTATTTCTGAAAATGGTGTTGCGTCAGGTGTAAGAAGAATCGAGGCTGTTACCGGTATTGGTGTATTTGAACTTCTGGAAAGCACAAGATCGGTTATCTTGAGCGTCGCGGAGACAATAAAAGCCGGCGTACATGAGGTAGAGGCAAAGGCGGCGTCGATTATGGACGAGAACAAAGCTTTGAAACGTGAGCTTGAAAGCATAAAAGCAAAAATGGCAAACAGTGGTCTTGCAAGCCTTGTTGATGAAGCCGAGGAAGTAAATGGTATTAAGATGATTGCTCATCGCCTGGACGACGGACTTGATATGAATTCGCTTCGGACTGCAGGCGATAACCTCAAGCAAAAGTTAGAATGCGGAGTGATTGTTCTTGCATCAAGCGATGGTGATAAGGTGAATATTGTTGCGATGGCAACGCCGGAGGCAATTAAAAAGGGTGCGCACGCAGGGAATATTATCCGCGAGGTTGCAAAAACTTGTGGCGGCGGTGGCGGTGGCAAACCGGACAGCGCGCAGGCAGGCGGTAAGGATGCTTCTAAAATTGCCGAAGCATTAGAAAAAGTTAAAACATTGATATAATAGCTGTTATTCGAAAAGGCATTGAATTAGGCAATGTCTTTTCAATGTTTTAATTATAAGAAAGGGGGAAAGAGACATGGATGGATGTCTTTTTTGCAAAATTGTAGCAGGAGAAATTCCGTCAACAAAGGTATACGAGGATAGTGAGATTTTGGCATTTCGGGATATTGACCCCAAGGCGCCACAGCATATTGTTATCATACCCAAAACTCACATTGTGTCGGCTAATGAAATCACAGTTGAAAACTCGCATCTTGTTGCAAAGGTTTTTGAAGCCGCAGCAAAGATTGCAGAACGGGAGGGCTTTAGCGACAAGGGATACCGCCTTGTGAATAACTGCGGCGAGGATGGCGGACAGACTGTAGGACATATACACTTCCACCTTCTGGCAGGCAGAAATTTGGGATGGCCTCCGGGTTAAATTGGAATGGGTTAGTGCAACCTAACCAAGCTAGAAAAATTTTTTAAGGAGAGGACTACATGTCAGCTATAGAAAAAATAGATAAGAATTTTATTATCAAAACAAATATTGATAAAGACGATATAGTATTTTACGATATTAAAAACGAGCCTTTTGGTTTGTATGGGGTTTTTTGGGCTGATGGCAAATACCGTCGCATGCCCGAAACAGTGGCAAAGAGCGTGAGTAGTGAGATTCACAGACTGCACACTCGCACTGCAGGAGGAAGAGTCAGGTTTGTGACAGACAGTGAGTATGTGGCAATTAAAGCTGATACCAATCTTTTGGTTAAGACCTCGCACTTTACTTTGGCGGGGACTTCGGGACTTGATTTATATGTGGGGAACGAGTATTTTAAGACTTTTTTGCCACCTCAGGAAATTGAAAACGGGTTTGGAGGAATTGCGGAATTTGGCTCAAGAGAGCTTAGGGAAATAACTATCAATCTTCCGCTTTATACTGAACTATATGAACTGTATATCGGTATTCAAGAGGGTGCAGTTTTGAAAGAGGGTAAGCCTTATAGCAATCAAAAACCGATTGTTTTTTATGGTTCTTCCATAACAATGGGCGGTTGCGCATCCAGAGCGGGGACTTGCTATCAGAATATTATGTCAAGAGAGTTTAACTATGACTATATCAATTTAGGATTTTCGGGTTCGGCACTGGGGGAAGATGAGATGACAGAATACATAAAGGGACTTGATATGCATGCCTTTGTTCTTGATTATGATCATAATGCTCCGACCCCTCAGCATCTTGAAAAGACCCACGAGAGAATGTTTAAAGGTATTCGTGAGGCGAAGCCCGAGTTGCCTATTATAATTATGGGAAGACCGCAATATAAGCTTGTCGGGGATGATTTGAGAAGAAAAGAGATTGTTGAGGCTACGTACAATAACGCAATAGCTAATGGCGATAAGAATGTTTATTACATAAGCAGCGCCAAACTTACCGAGCTTTGTAAGGGCGAAGGAACTGTTGATGGTGCACATCCGACTGATTTTGGATTTGCTTCTATAGCAAAGGCCCTTTGTGAAGTTATAAGAGAAAATAATATATAGTTGATTAGGATTTTTGAAATGGGATACCCGTCTGCGCTTTGCCGACGGGTCTTTTGTGCAGGGCTAGTAAGACTTTATCAGTCTTGCGCTTTTGTGCTGCGGTTCGCGGCATTGTTGAAACGCCTTGCGCTTCACTTGGGTTACAAAATACTTCCGTATTTTGCAATCCTGCGCTACCGACATATCACCGGTATGTCGGCTTAACGCTTCGGCACGGACACGCGGAAAACCGCGAGCGAGGAGTCCAAGTCCCATTACAGCATACAAATACAACAAAAGCACCCTGATGGGTGCTTTTGTTGTATGGCAGGGGTAGTAAGACTTGAACTCACGGCACGCGGTTTTGGAGGTCGTGTCAAATTAAAAAGACCGTCCAAATTGTTCCCACTGTTGAGCCGTTTGTGGCACACGGCCTTTTGAACCTTATGCCTTTTGATGCTTTATTGATGCTATTGAAAATTCTCCTCTGTAAAACTGATGCTCAACTGCCAAAAATGACGCACTTAACTTTATTTTAGTATAACATAAATTCTATGAAAATGCAAATAGAATCAAGCGGAATTGCTCGTGTAAGACGATAGAATGAATTAAGGCGAAATTACTCGACAATTATTTTTGTAAGCAACACAAGACATTTTTGAGCCAATTATGGCAGAATGATCAATAACAGCCATATTAAAAAATGATATACCTTAACCAAAGAAAAGACCTTAAGGAATTGGGTTACACGAAAACGAGATTAACATATATGCAATTTTACACGAAATCAAGATTATTGAACAAAAAATATTGGTTAAAGGGATATTGGTATAGAAAAACAAAAGTTTTATCCCCTTAACTCATATTTATCTAAATATTACACAGAAAAATTGTTCAAATACTGTCTGCACAATTTTTCTGTATGGATTATTTCTTAAATTTCATATCGAATGCCAGTTCCATAACTTAAATTGCACTTCTGCATAATTTATACTTAGAAGCAATTTCTCTCCATTCCGCCTCTAC
>JAZNSF010000034.1:0-13530 GCA_045591095.1 Clostridia bacterium
AGAATGCAAGGAAAAAGGAATACATACATATCCGATAGACAAGCTCAATGATGCAGAGTTTTTGCCACTTGTACACCCAAACTGCAGATGTAGTATTGAAATTCTTGATGAGAAAAACAAGGCTGTTGCCGCGATTGACAGTAAAGCTATAGAAGAACAGCTGGGGAAAACAGAAAGCACCAAAGGGATGGGCTTTTTGGATTACGTAAGTGCCTTGCTCTCAGCGGCGGCGCTTATTCCGGGGATTGACAGTGTAGTAGATTTAATTTCAATACCTGTTGACTTGCTCAGGGGAGACCTGATTTCTGCAGGCTTTGATTTGTTGGGAATAGTTCCACTTATTGGTGAAGTTGGTGATGCAGGCAAGGCGCTTAAAATAGCGGATAAGGCAATAGATGGGGCAAAGGTTGCAGAAATTGCTGATGAAGTAAACGATGCAATAAAATTATCAACCCGAAGTAAATTATTATGCAAAGTGCAAAATCCAAAATTAAGGAATGCGATAAATGAGATATATCGTGATGGCGCAACTATAGGTGATGGTGGCCTTGCGGATGCTATAAGGCATGAACTTAAAACCGGAGAACTTGTTGGTGGAAAATCGCATATTCAAAAGGGCAAAGAGAGAATAAAAAATTTAGAAAATATTTTAAATAAGCAAGATTTGAGTAATACAGAGAAGGAAATTGCTGAAGAACTAATTGAGAATATAAGTCTTGCGTTGGGAGGGAAGTAATATGACAAGCAGAGAACTAAATAGCATGCTTATCCAATGGGTTCCGGAGGTAGCTGCGACTTACGAAAAAGAAGTTGAATGGCAGGAAGGCGATGAAACAGGTGCTCACATAATATTTGGCGATGTGTTAGTGCCTCACATAATAGAATTAGTTGAAGAACAGGAGAGTGAATCACTTAAAAAGATTTTCGAATTTATTGAACACCTTCTTTCGCTAGATGACGAGTATGCGGAAGAAGTTGTTATGTTAAGTGTTATTGAAAGCTTATATTACCGACTGGAAAATTTTAGTGCAGTATATTTGCCTATGAAGGAAAAGACAAGGTTGTGTTTTGAAAGACTCAAACAAGGTTAAAAGCAAATTATGGTAAAAAGATTAATTAAGTGACGCGATGGGTTATAAAGCCGATATAGTGAGAGGTTAAACTAGTGTATCCATTTTGCACACGAAATTTTAAAAAAGCACTTGCTATTTGAAAGTGCTTTTTTAGTTATATTTTAATCGTTAAATAAATCTTCAATAGCGACATCAAGAATTTTTGCTATTACATAAAGTTCTTTATCTGTTGCACTTCGTATTTGACCTTCAAGTTTTGAATAACTGGTGGGATTCATGTCGCAACCCATTACTTGAATTTGTGCAATAAAGTCTTTTTGTTTTATTCCCTTTTCTTTCCTTAACCGTTCTATATTTTTACCAACCAAATTCTTGTTGCCATAGGTTTGTTTCCGCATTTTCATAAAACTATAATTCCTTTTTAGAATTTTTTCTTTATTATATTCCTAAAAAGCATTGACATAATTCTAAAATGGAATTATAATATAATAAAATTCGAATTTGGAATTTTAAATTAAATGTAAAAAGGAGTTTTACTTATGAAAAAGGCTTTATGTTTATTATTAATGATAATTATATGTTGTATTTCATTGGTTGCTTGTAAATCAACATTAGATGTTCGGCAGGAACTTGTTAATATTTGCTGTGATTTTTCAAACTGTAATTCTGTTAAATGGTTCGAAATTGCTACAGACAACACATATGAAACAGATAATGGATACGAAGTGAAAGCAAAAGGATCGTATTGGCCTGTTGATGAATATGGTTCCGTAGGGGATCAAATGATTTTTGATATTGAATTTACTGCAACTTGGGATAGAAGCAGTAGTTGTTACGATATAGATATTAATAAAAAAGTTATTATGGACTCATATGAAGCGAGGTTGAAATAAAATCTGCTCCATTTTCTGTTTGTTTGTAAAGATGCATTTTTATAAATGCGCATGTTTTAAAAGAGTTATACCATATATAACATTTGAACTTATTTCATAAGGGCATCCAAACCATTCGGCTCTTCCAGAAAAAAAGACATTTTTCGACAAAGAAAAATGTCTTTTTTTCATCGATATAAATCTCTTACGAGATTTTCGATATGTTAAAATTAACTCGATATGTGCTGACGCACTCGATATGTTGCCTTACGGCAACGAGATTTATATCATATCGAGTTTTTGTAGGGGCAATTCACGAATTGCCCGAAAAAACATATCGATTTTGTGAAACAAAAATATCGAGCAAACGGAGTTTGCATATCGACTAAAAATAACTGCATTTATTATGTACGTAAAAGCCAGAAAAAAACGATTTGTCATGACAAGTCGTTTTTTAGTTTAACTTTGCCTACGGTAAGTGAAATACACTTCGTGTATGAAATTGTTTCGCAATGTAAAATATGACTTGCGGCATATGAAAGGGCAAAATTTATTTCACATTTTGCTTATAGCTATTGTATTTTGGGATAAATTTAATAAATCGTGTTAGGGGGACTTGTTTTTTGATTATGGTTATGATATAATGTATTTTGCGTATAGAACAGTATAGAGAAGGGTGAGGTGCCTATGGACTCAATTTTAATTTTTTGGAATCAAATGACGGCAAATCCGCTTTTGTTTATGGCGGTAATGCTGACTCTCGGTGTTATTTTGGTAAACGGATGGACGGATGCACCAAACGCTATTGCAACCTGCGTGGTAACAAGATGTATGGCACCAAAAGCGGCAATACTTATGGCGGCGCTATTTAACTTTCTTGGAGTTTTTGTAATGACATTGATTAATGCAACTGTTGCAGAAACTATAACCAAGATGGTTGATTTTGGAACAAATCCGGATTTGGCAATTATAGCTTTAAGTGCTGCATTGTTTGCGATTGTTCTCTGGGCGACTATTGCTTGGGTGTTTGGTATTCCAACAAGTGAAAGCCATGCTCTTATAGCTGGACTCACGGGCAGTGCAATTGCGCTTCATAACAGTTTGGAGGGTGTTAATGGAGCAGAATGGATAAAAGTTATATATGGAATTGGAATTTCTGTAATACTTGGGTTTGGTTTAGGCTGGCTTGTGTGTAAGCTTGTAACAAAGCTTTTTTATAAATCAAACAGACCGAAAACAGAACCGTTCTTCAGAGGCGCACAGATAGCAGGTGCAGCTTCCATGGCATTTATGCATGGTGCACAGGATGGTCAAAAATTTATGGGTGTTATCCTGCTTTGCGTATATATGTCTAAGGGACAGCCATTGCCGTCTGATATAGATATTGCAGGCGAGTATATGTGGTTGATGATTTTATGCTCTGTGGTTATGGCTTTGGGTACTGCTATGGGCGGTAAGAAGATTATAAAATCTGTAGGAATGGATATGGTAAAGCTTGAAAAATATCAAGGATTTTCAGCAGATATTGCAGCAGCTCTTTCGCTTCTGTTCTGTTCAGTGTTCAGCCTTCCGGTATCTACCACTCACGCAAAGACAACGTCAATTATGGGTGTCGGTGCAGTAAAAAGAGTATCCGCTATCAATTTCGGTGTGGTTAAGGAAATGGTTTTGACTTGGGTATTAACTTTCCCCGGATGTGGGCTTGTAGGGTTTATAATGACGAAGATATTTATTATGATATTTACATAATTAAAAGGAGAAAAGAAAATGGCTAAAGGTGATAAGTTTTATTTTGAGAATTTTTTACAATGCACAAAACTATCGAAAACGGCAGCAGACTATCTTGTTGGATGCTTGGAAAATTACAACCCGACCGAGATAGAAAAAATGCTTTCGGAAATACATGAAATAGAAAACAGTGCAGATGAGAAAAGACATGAAATGGGTGATGCGCTTGCAAAAGCGTTTGTTACACCTGTTGATCGTGAGGATTTGGATATGCTCAGTCACGATCTTGATAATGTTACAGATAATATTGAAGATATTGTTCAAAAACTTTATATTAACAATATTAAAGAGATAAAACCGGCTGCTGTTATGTTTGCAAAAAACATTGTAAAAGCTTGTGAACTTCTCTACGCATTGATGAGCGAGTTTGAAAACTTTAAGAAATCAAAGAAAATACAAGAGATTATAATTAAGCTTAATGATATTGAAGAAGAATGCGATAAGCTTTATCTTCACTCTATGCGTGATTTAATGAAAAAATCTGAAGATGTACTCATTACGATTTCGTGGCGTGAAATATTTGATTGCTTTGAAGCTTGCATAGATTCGTGTGAACATGTAAGTGAATGTGTAGGCTCGGTTATTATGAAAAATACTTGATTTTTTAATTATTAATTCGATTTGTTGTTTGTAACAATTTATGACAACAAAGTTAATAAATCATTAAAAAACATATCGCATCTATTGTGTATGCGAAAGCCCCAAAAAGGACATCAATCGATGTCCTTTTTCTAAATATTAATATAAATTGATAGATTGCTATTCCTTACCCTTTTCCTACAAACAAAGTTCCCACCGCACTGCCATCAAAGATGTCATAAAGTTTTTGGGGATTTGCGCCGTTAGTTATTATCATATCAATCCCTGCGGATGTAACAATTTCAGCGGCTTTCAGCTTGGTTATCATGCCGCCTGTACCACGTCTTGACCCTGCACCGCCGGCCACTGACAAAATGTTCTCGTTTATGCTTTCCACAAGCGAGATAAGCTTTGCATCAGGATTTTCCGTCGGGTTGGAGTCAAACAGCCCGTCAATGTCTGAGAGTATAACCAAAACTTGGGCATCTACAAGTGTTGCGATGTGTGCCGAAAGGGTGTCGTTGTCGCCAAATTCCAGCTCATAAGTGGAGATAACGTCATTTTCGTTGACTATAGGAATAACACCATATTTAAACATAGTTTCAAAGGTGTTTTTGGTGTTTTGTCTGCGTTCGTCATCATCCAGAATAAACTTCGTTAAAAGCACTTGAGCGGTGCAGTGACCATACTCTGAAAAGAATCGGTCATAAATTGATACAAGTGTAGCTTGTCCGATTGCTGCAAGAGCCTGTTTCTTGCGAATTTCGGATGGCTTTTCGGAAAGGTTAAGCTTCCCAACCCCTGCGCCAACCGCGCCACTGGAAACAAGTACAACCTCAATACCGCGATTACGAAGGTCTGATATTACACGCACAAGGCCTTCAATTTTTTTTATGTTGATTTTCCCTGTTTCGTGTGTAAGCGAGGAGGTCCCCACCTTGATTACCACACGTTTTAAGTGTTTGAATTTTCCATAGTCCATAACAGTATCGTTCCGTTCCCTAAAATTTGTTACACAAATAATTATATTATGAGGGGGTATGGATTGTCAATATGAATTGCAAAATATTGACAAAATGTTTTGGAATACGTATAATAGGTGAAACAGAAAGTTTTTTGAAAAAATCAATGTTTGAAATACTGGAGTTTTAAATGCTTTGGAAGGATAGAGAAATGCTTAAGATAAAAAACATAGAGCTTGAGAACAACGTAATACTTGCGCCGATGGCAGGGGTAACCGACAAGGCCTTTCGCTTGATTTCAAAGCCATATGGCCCAGCACTTATGTATACCGAGATGGTGTCAGGCAAGGGGCTTTTTTACAATAATAAAAAAACCGAGGACCTGCTTGAAACTGACCCATTCGAAAAGCCTGTTGCTGTGCAGCTTTTTGGCCACGAACCAAAGGTTATGGCAGAGATTGCCGGAAAGGCACTGGAGTTCGGGGCAGAGATTGTTGATATAAATATGGGATGCCCTGCCCCGAAGATTACAGGAAACGGTGATGGTGCGGCACTTTCTAAAAATCCAAAGCTTGCAGGAGAGATAATCAGCGCTGTGGCAAAGGCAGTCAGCGCTCCGGTGACTGTGAAAATCCGTAAAGGCTGGGATGAAACTTTGGTTAACGCGGTGGAAATGGCAAAAATTGCGGAAGAAAGCGGTGCGTCGGCTGTGACTATCCACGGCAGGACGCGGGAGCAATTTTACAGCGGAAAGGCAGACCTTGATATAATAAAGGCGGTCAAAGAGGCAGTCTCGATTCCCGTAATCGGTAATGGTGATATAATCGACGAAGAAAGCGCAAAGCATATGCTTGACTTTACCGGCTGCGACGGGATAATGATTGGCCGTGGGGCAGAAGGTAACCCCTGGATATTTGAGAGGGTTATACACTTTTTAAAGACCGGCGAAAAGCTACCGCTACCTACAATAAAGATGCGTGCTGAGAAGATGGAGGAGCATCTTAGAATGCTTGTTGGATTTAAGGGCGAATACCGCGGGATACAGGAAGCAAGAAAGCACATGGCATGGTATATAAAAGGCATAGCAGGCGGCGCAAGACTAAGGGAGCTAATTAACAAAGCAGAAACTTTTGAAGATATGCTTAAGGTTATCCAAAGCCTTAAAAATATGCCGTAGAAATTGCAAAAAATCAGTTTAAAATTCAAGGGGTTTTTGCACGATTTAAGTCTAATTTTTTCTTGACTTTAAAGGAAAAATGTAGTATTATTTATTGTATATAAAAATGGGTAGGTATAAGGTTTAGTATTCCGGAAAGGACTGAATATAAATGAAAATTGCTATTATGGGTTTTGGCGTTGTTGGCTCGGGCGTTGGCGAAGTCATATTAAAGAATCAGCAAACCCTGATAAAAAAATGCGGTGAACCCATTGAAGTTAAGCACATTCTTGACTTAAGGGATTTCCCTGACAGCGAGTTCAAGTGCTTTACCAAGGATTTTAACGATATTCTAAACGACCCCGAGGTCGGTGTTGTAGTCGAAACTATGGGCGGAGTAAATCCCGCCTACGAATTTACCAAAAAGCTGCTTCTTTCGGGCAAACAGGTAATTACTTCCAATAAGGAACTTGTTGCAACCCATGGCACCGAGCTTTTGAACTTAGCAAGAGAGAAAAATATAAATTACTTCTTTGAAGCAAGTGTAGGTGGCGGAATTCCTATAATAAGACCTATGTATTCGTGCCTTACAGCGGGCGAAGCAAGTGATGTGTTTGGTATTCTTAACGGTACTACAAACTATATCCTGACTCAGATGTTTCAGTGCGGAGAAAGCTTTGAAAGTGCGCTTAAGGCGGCGCAGCAAAAAGGTTATGCTGAGGCTGACCCGACAGCAGACGTAGAAGGCTTTGACACATGCCGTAAGATTGCAATCCTTGCTGCACTTGCTTTTGGAAAGGCGCTGGATTATAAAAAAATATCAACCGAGGGCATTACCAAAATCTCGGCAGAGGATGTGGCTTATGCTGAGAAGTTAGGATATGCAATCAAGCTTATCGGACACTCGACCAAAGCAGAAGACGGCGTATATGCAGGGGTATTCCCCGCATTTGTACCAAAGGGCAATCCGCTTGCCGGCATAAACGATGTATTTAACGGGATAATCGTCAAGGGCGATGACTTAGGTGATGTTATGTTTTATGGCCGCGGTGCAGGAAAGCTGCCGACAGCCAATGCGGTTGTAGCAGACGTGGTTGATGCAATCAAGCATAAAAATGTAAATATAATGATTAAGTGGGACGATTACAAGGAAGAAAATCAGTCAAGCGGCGAAAACGTTAGGTATGGCTATTACATAAGATTTTCGGGTAAAGCTCCAAAGAATCTTGCAGATTCGGGAATTGTTGCATTTTCTGACAGCGGCACTGACGAATTTGCTGTGCTGACAAAGCCTATGACGCGCAAGGGAGTTATGGAATTTGAAAAATCACTTGATAACTGCAATGTTCTCTCGAAGATGAGAATTATTAACTAGTAAAATATAGGAGAAGCAAGCTGCTTCCCTTAAAAGATATAGGAGGTTTTGACTTTGGCAATTATAGTTCAGAAATTTGGCGGTAGTTCGGTTGCAGATGCTGCCAAGGTAGAAAATGTGGCAAGCAGAGTTATTGAAACATACCGGGACGGCAACAGCGTTGTTGTGGTTGTTTCGGCTCAGGGCGACACAACGGATGACCTTATAGAAAAGGCTCACGAAATAAACAAAAATGCTTCAAAACGCGAGATGGATATGTTGCTTGCATCAGGCGAGCAGATTTCGGTTGCACTTCTTGCTATGGCAATCGAAAAAACCGGCACACCGGTTATTTCGCTTACCGGCTGGCAGGCAGGTTTTGCGACAGACTCAAACTCAGGCAATGCGCGTATCAAAAGAATTGATACCGAGCGCATTATGTCCGAGCTTGACAAAAAGAAGATTGTTATTGTTGCAGGCTTCCAGGGCCTCGATAAGTATGACGACATCACAACACTTGGCCGTGGTGGCAGTGATACATCTGCAGTTGCAATAGCGGCAGCAGTACATGCTGACAAGTGCGAAATCTATACTGACGTTGACGGTGTTTACACCGCAGACCCACGTATAGTGCCAAATGCGCAAAAGCTGGATGCAATAACTTACGACGAAATGCTGGACCTTGCAAGTCTTGGTGCAAACGTTCTTCACAACCGTTCGGTTGAGATGGCTAAAAAGTACGGCGTAAGGCTGGAGGTTAAATCAAGTTTTCAAAAAGTAGACGGAACAATAGTTAAGGAGGCGGTTTCAGTGGAAAAAATGTTAATCAGAGGTGTGGCAAGAGATAATGATGTTGCGAGAATAGCGATAGTTGGTCTTGAAGATAAGCCGGGTATCGCATTCAGAGTGTTCTCACTTCTTTCAAAGAAGGGTATTAATGTTGACATAATCCTTCAGTCAATCGGCAGAGGTGACAAAAAGGATATTTCCTTTACTGTTACCAAAAACCATCTCAAAGAAGCGCTTGAACTTTTGGAAGGAGCAAAGGACACTCTTTGCTACGAAGAAATTACACATCGCGAGGACATCAGCAAGGTTTCAATTGTTGGTGTTGGGATGGTTAACAACCCTGGTGTTGCCGCAAAGATGTTTGAAGCGCTTTATGACGCAAATATCAATATTCATATGATTTCTACATCAGAAACAAAGATTTCGGTGCTTATTAATGTAAATAATGCAGAGAAAGCTGTTCAGGTAATTCACGATAAGTTCTTAATGTAAATTTGTTAATAAAAGAGCAGGGGATAGGCTGTAAGGTGTCGCCTATAACCTGCTTTCGTTGTGAAATAGAGTTTAGGAAAGGAATGAAAAATATGACGGGACTTTCAAATACTTTTGTTTGTATTATGGGTATGGGAACTGTTTTTATCGGGCTTATATGTATAGTGCTTATCTGTAATTTACAGAGTATGGTTTTAAAGGCCATTTCAAAGCCCGAAAAAAACAAGGCGCCTGGCAGTGTTGTTGAATCGGCACCGGCTCTTAGTTCAGACGAAAAGGCTGAAATCATTGCAGGGGCCTCTGCATGTATTGCCGAAGAACTTGGCAAAGATGCATCAAACATCAAAGTGTTATCATTTAAAAGAGTATAAAAGAAACAATTAACGGAGGAAAAATAATGAAAAAATACAGAGTAAATGTAAATGGCAAAGCTTACGAAATAGAGATTGAATTGATTAGCGAGGCAGAGGCTACAGTACCTGTCTCTGCGCCTGTGGCGGCTCCCGCAGCAGCACCTGCGCCTGTGGCGGCTCCCGCAGCAGCACCTGCTCCTGCACCCGAGGCAGCATCCGCATCCGTTGCAAGTGGTGAGGGCGAGGTAGTTACAAGCCCTATGCCCGGAACAATTGTGTCGGTAAACGTAAAGTCTGGGGAAAGTGTAAAAAAGGGTCAGGTTCTTATGATTCTTGAAGCTATGAAGATGGAAAACGAGATTATGGCAGGTGCTGACGGAACAGTTACTTCGGTTAATGTTTCGGTGGGACAGACTGTTGAAACCGGTACACCCCTTTGCACAATTAAATAAGAATACCTACAAATTCTTTCTGCCTGCCCACGGCAGATTCCCGCGCATAAAATTTGTGAGTAGAAAGGCATTGAATTAATATGAAAAAGAGACTATTTGCGGGATTTTTGGCAGCAGTAGTGCTTCTTTGCTCGTTTGCAACCTGCTTTGCAGAAGGCGAGGCAGAGCCACTTGTTATCAAAAATCCAAGTTATAATAATGAAACAAATTTGCTTAGCTTCACGGTTGCAAATGTTAGCAAAGAAAATCTTGTTTTTGCAATATCCGGACTTGACTATGACGAAAAAACCGTACAACTTGGCCAGTTTCAAAAAGAAGTGACGGCTATGTCGATTGCTGCAGGCGGCGAAGTAAAGATTACAATTCCTTTAAGCATTTTAAATTACGAAGAGGGAAACCAACCAAAAATTGGTGCCAGTCTTCAGTATGCAAAAAATGATACTGCGGCTTTGGACCTTGCAACCCAGATGGATGTTGGCGAAATTACAATCGAAAACGTTTTTTCAGACGGCGCAACCGCGATAGAAGCAGTTAAAAACTTTCTTAAGCAGACGGGGTTTATGTCTATAGTAAATGACCCCAAAATTCTCGTAATGCTGCTTATTTCATTTGTGCTTATGTACCTTGCAATTGCAAAGGGCTTTGAACCGCTTCTTCTTCTCCCCATTGCATTTGGTATGCTTCTTACCAATCTTCCGGGCGCAGAAATGTTCCACGAAGAGCTTTTCGCCGACGGGCACGTTCATTGGGATTTGTTTAATGCGACAAACTCGATTTCGCCAGGTCTTATCGACTATCTTTACCTGGGTGTAAAGCTTGGAATTTATCCTTGCCTTATCTTCCTTGGCGTTGGTGCGATGACAGACTTCGGTCCACTGATTGCAAATCCCAAGAGTCTTCTTTTGGGCGCCGTGGCACAGCTTGGTATTTTTGTAACATTTGTTGCGGCAAGATACCTTGGGTTTACCCCCGAAGAAGCATCGTCAACAGGTATTATAGGCGGTGCTGACGGCCCTACTGCAATCTTTGTTACAACAAGACTTGCTCCGCATCTTTTGGGACCGATTGCTGTTGCGGCATATTCGTACATGGCACTTGTGCCGGTAATTCAGCCGCCTATTATGAAGGCGCTTACCACCAAAAAAGAGCGTGCAATTGTTATGAAACCTCTACGCGAAGTTTCAAAGGTAGAAAAAATAATATTCCCCATCGCAATCACGGTATTTGTAACCTTGCTTGTTCCATCAGCTGGTCCGCTGGTAGGTGCACTTATGCTTGGAAACCTCGCGCGTGAATGTGGTGTGGTTGACAGACTTTCAAAGACTGCGCAAAACGAGCTTATGAATATAGTAACCATTTTCCTTGGCATTTCGGTTGGTGCAACTGCAACGGCAGACACCTTCCTTGCACCAAAGACACTTGCAATTATCTGTATGGGCGTAGTTGCCTTTGGTATGGGCACGGGCGGAGGAGTTTTACTTGCTAAGTTTATGAACCTGTTTACAAAGAAGAACAAAATCAATCCGCTTATCGGCTCGGCAGGAGTTTCGGCTGTTCCTATGGCGGCGCGTGTATCTCAGGTTGTCGGACAAAAGGAAAACCCGCAAAACTTCCTGCTTATGCACGCAATGGGGCCAAATGTCGCAGGCGTTATAGGCTCGGCTATTGCGGCGGGTGTTTTAATCGCACTTTTTGGATAATACATTAGGAAAGGAAATAAACAATTATGTCAAAATTACACATTACAGATACAATTCTTCGTGATGCGCATCAGTCCCAGGCGGCAACCCGTATGCGAATCGAAGATATGATTCCGGCACTTGAGCTACTTGACAAGGTGGGCTACTGGTCCTTGGAATGCTGGGGCGGCGCGACATTTGATTCTTGTATGAGATTTCTAAACGAAGACCCGTGGGAAAGACTGCGCACTATCAAAAAGTATCTTCCCAATACAAAACTGCAGATGCTCTTTCGTGGCCAAAATATCCTAGGCTACAAGCACTATGCTGACGATGTGGTTGAGCAGTTCTGTAAAAAATCTATCGAAAATGGTATCGACGTTGTTCGTGTGTTTGATGCACTCAACGACCCAAGAAACTTGGAATCCGCGATAAAGTTTGTCAAGGAATACGGCGGTCTTTGCGAAGCTGCAATCAGCTATACAACAAGCCCTGTTCATAACGAAGATTACTTTGTAAAGCTTGCTATGACCTTAGAAAAAATGGGAGCCGATACAATTTGTATCAAGGATATGGCAAATCTCTTGCTTCCGTATGATGCGTTTAGTCTTGTTAAAAGGCTCAAAGAAAACGTTTCGGTTCCAATTCACCTTCACACCCACAACACTGCAGGAACAGGTGATATGACTAACCTGATGGCAGCAGAGGCCGGTGTAGACATTGTGGACTGTGCACTTTCGCCTATGGCAAACGGGACATCAAACCCGTCAACCGAGGCAATGGTTGCGACAATGAAAGGTAGCGAGCGTGACACTGGTCTTGACCTTGTTACCCTTTCAAAAGCGGCAGAACATTTTAGAAAAATTGCCGAAAAATTGAAGGCTGACGGAACACTTGACCCGAAAGTTTTGAATGTTGACCCCAATGCGCTTTTATATCAGGTTCCGGGCGGGATGCTTTCAAACCTGATTTCGCAGTTAAAGCAGCAAAATGCTGAGGACAAGTACTACGAAGTGCTTGCCGAAGTTCCAAGAGTCCGCGAAGATTTTGGGTATCCTCCGCTGGTAACTCCAACAAGCCAGATTGTCGGCACTCAGGCAGTACTTAATGTGCTTATGGGTAGATACAAAATGATTTCTAAGGAATCAAAAGGCCTTCTTCGTGGCGAATACGGTATGCTTCCAGGTAAAGTAAACGAAGAAGTAAGAAAAATGGCAATCGGTGACGAAGATGTTATCACAGTAAGACCTGCGGACCTTATCGAGCCCGAACTCGAAAAGTACCGCGAGGAGACAAAGGGCTTTGCAAAAAGTGAAGAGGATGTTTTAAGCTATGCTCTTTTTCCGCAGGTTGCAAAAAAATTCTTTGATACTCGTGACAAAGAAGTAAAGACTGAAAAAACCACAGACGAAGTGCGTACAATAAACGTTGTAGATTTGTCGTAAAAGAAAAAGGCGCTCAATCAGAGAGTGCCTTTTTGTATAACGAAAAACACGCGATAGTGGCGTGGTTTAAAAAGGTTAATCGATGAACAAAAATCCTTCAATGTGTTATAATAAAAGTGCCCTGGCAGTCAAAATAAAAAACACATTGGAGGATTTAATCTATCCAAAGATTGTTTTTCAAAACGTATTGCATGCTATATGCGAGGCGTTTGCTGCAAAATGTACTTTTTTCATAAAAAAGCATTGACTTTTTAATAAAGTGTGATTAGAATAAGGTTGTATTAAAAAGCCAGAAATCAATCCGAAACCAGAGGGGATTTGGCTAAAAAAAAGGAAGGGGGAAAATATAATTATTCAAAAAATGAATGGTTATATTAGACTAATCTAATGAAAATAATTGATTATGGTAAGTTTTATACATACAGAGAACTTGAAGAGGTTATTTTAGACCTTGCAAAACAATATCCCGATATGATGAGAGTATCAACTCTTGCGATGACAGAAGAGGGCCGAAATATCCATCTGATAGAGATTAC
>JAZNSF010000035.1:0-22371 GCA_045591095.1 Clostridia bacterium
GGTTTGTTCCTTCTAAAAGCATCTCAACACCCCATTAGTACGCCGTTTTCTATACTTTTATTATACCACATTTTACTTACTTTTTAAAGACTTTTTGCAAAAAAAATGACCACCGACATTTGACTTTGTCAGTGGTCTGACAGGTTTTATAAAACCTGTCTTTTTTCATTTTCTTCTTCTGGTTGCACTATAATTATTTTGGGCAGGCTCCAGCGATACTTTGTTGCAAGTACTCGGATTATTATTACCGAAAACATCGCAAATACTGATGCCGGCGAAACACTGATTGAAAGTCGTCTTAAAACGAAGTATAAAAAGCTTCCAAAAATCGAAGCCAGTGCATAAACATGCTTTTTAAAAACATATGGCGTTGTGTCAATTATTATATCACGGATAATCCCGCCGCCGACGCCCGTAATCATACCGAGAACCACGATGAGCATAACATTGTTCGAATATCCTTGGGCAAACCCCATCTCGGCGCCTGTTATCGAAAATGCCGCAAGCCCAACCGCGTCAAAATAATTGTTAATACCTTCAATTTTTGACCTAAGTAAATTGAATTTTTCTTTGTTCAAAGATGCCGATGTAAATACAATCAGTGACGAAATCACCGCAATTATAAATATGATGTAATTGGAAAAAATTAAGGGTGGAGTGATTCCTAAAAGGATATCCCTTATCATTCCGCCTCCAAAAGCTGTAATGCATCCGACAAAAACTACGCCGAACAAGTCAAGTCCCGCCCCCATTGCAATAAGCGCTCCTGATACCGAAAATGCTATGGTACCTACAATCTCCAAGAATTTTATAATTTCTGTCACTTTGGTTTCACTCCCACCACGCCTGATTTTTGTTGAAAGAACGAAAAAAGGACAATTCTTAAATAAATTTGCCCTTTTGTCTTTTTTGCTTATAGATTCATTTCTTCCTTAACTTGCTTAAAACACTCTACAATGTATAGAATTTCCTCTTCGCTGAGCGCGGCCGAAAGCTGTGTTCTTATCCTTGCTTTACCCTTTGGAACAACAGGATACGAAAAGGCTACCACATACACACCCTTTTCCATCATGCGCTTTGCCATTTCTACCGCTTTATGTTCATCATAAAGCATTACAGGAATAATGGGTGTGCCGCCATCCATAACATCAAGACCGATTTCCTTTATTTTTTCAGCAAAAAGCCTCGTGTTATTAAAAAGCTTTTCTCTCATAGAAAGGTCCTTTTCAATAATCTCAAGAACCTTTAACGAGCCTGCCGCAACTGCCGGCGCCAGCGTGTTTGAGAAAAGGTATGGCCTTGAACGCTGCCGAAGCAGGTCTATAATTTCCTTCCTTCCCGATGTAAAACCGCCGGATGCCCCGCCAAGAGCTTTGCCGAAAGTACCTGTTATGATATCCACCTTGTCGCTTACCCCGCAGTACTCCGGAGTTCCCTTTCCGGTGTCACCCATAAATCCTGCTGCGTGGCTATCGTCAACCATAACCAAAGCGTCATATTCTTCGGCAAGCTTACAGATGCCCTGAAGGTCAGCAACTATGCCGTCCATAGAAAATACGCCGTCTGTTGCTATAAGCTTTATGCGACAGTCCTTTGCTTCTTCAAGTTTTGCCCGAAGGTCATCCATATTGTTATTTTTATAGCGAAATCTTTTTGCCTTACAAAGCCTGATACCGTCTATTATACTTGCGTGGTTAAGCTCGTCGCTGATTACTGCGTCATCCTCGCCGAGCAAGGTCTCAAAAAGTCCGCCATTTGCATCAAAACACGAAGAATATAAAATTGTATCTTCGGCGCCAAGGAAACTACTCAGTTTTTCTTCCAAATCCTTATGAAGCTTCTGCGTGCCGCAGATAAACCTGACAGATGACAGTCCATAGCCGTATTTATCATAGCATTCTTTGGCAGCCTCGATGACCTCGGGGCTATTTGCAAGACCAAGGTAATTGTTGGCACACATATTTATAACTTCCCGTCCGTCGTCAAGGCACACCTTGCTGCCCTGGGGCGAAGTTATCACCTTTTCGTTTTTTGTAAGGCCATCTTTTTCTATAGTTTCACATACCTCTTTAAAATATTTTAATGCTGATTTCATATATTTGTTCCTCCTAATTGAGCGATGTCCAGTCAAGAATAACCTTTCCGCTTTTGCCGCTGTTCATAGCTTCAAAGCCTTTTTCGTATTCGGTAATATCCATGCGGTGAGTTATTATGTTCGATATATCAAGTCCGCCCTGAATCATTGCTGACATTTTATACCAGGTTTCGTGCATTTCTCTGCCGTATATACCCTTGATAATAAGTCCATTGAATATAATTTTCGACCAGTCAACCCTGCTGTCACTTTTCAAAATTCCAAGAAGAGCAATTTTGCCGCCGTGCATCATATGGTCAATCATTGTATTAAGTGCCGCCTCGCTGCCTGACATTTCAAGGCCCACGTCAAAGCCCTCTTTTATGGATAATTTTCCCAGAATGTCCGAAAGCTTTTGTTTTGCGGTGTTTACCGTATACTGTATCCCAAGCTTTTTTGCAAGAAGCAGTCTTTCATCATTGATATCTGTAATAACAACGCGTCTGGCACCCACGTGCTTACAGACTGCCGCCGCCATAATCCCTATGGGGCCTGCGCCCGTAATAAGCACATCCTCGCCCGTCAGCTTAAAAGAAAGTGCTGTATGCACAGCATTCCCGAATGGGTCAAAAATTGAATATAGTTCCTCGGGGATATCTTTTTCGCACCCGCGCACGTTTTCCTGCGGGATAACAAGAAACTCGGCAAACGCTCCGTCTCGGTTTACACCTACCCCGACGGTTTCCTTGCACAAATGACCGTTTCCTGCAAGGCAGTTGCGGCACTTCCCGCAGACAATATGTCCTTCGCCCGAAACTATGTCGCCAATCTCCCAATTCTTTACGTTGCTTCCTGTTTCAACAATTTCGCCAACATACTCGTGACCTATAACGCGAGGTGTTTCTATTGTTTTTTGTGACCATTCATCCCAGTTATATATATGAAGGTCCGTCCCGCATATCGCAGTCTTGTGTATTTTTATTTTTACATCATTTGCCCCCACCTTGGGCTCGGGCACATCTTCAAACCACAGACCCTTTTGGGGATATTTTTTTACAAGAGCTTTCATGTTTCACAATCCTTTCATAAAAACTATATATTTTTAAGTGTCTTTTCCATTAGCTTTATAAATTCATCCATAATACCCGAGACCTTGCGCCCTTCGTTAAGCAAATAACCGATAATATAAAATTCCTTACTTTCGAAAGGAACACTTATGATGTCGCCCTTGTTAAGTGCAGACGGCATTATTCCTGTACCTATGGTATATGCATCGGTAAGCATCAACACATTCATAAGTGTGGCGCGATCGCTTATTTCGATATGCTTGTCGCTGTGAGACGCATCCAAAAGTTCCTCGGTAAAGAAGGAGCTGCTGTGTTCGCCTTGCTCATAGGATACATAGGGAAGCTCCTTAAGGTCCTGAAGAGTAAGCCTGTCACAATTGGACAGGGGATGTTCTTTTCGGAAAAACACATGGGGGTTAACTTCTATAAGCGGAGTGAAGCGTAGATTTTTCTTGCTGAGATATCGTTTCATAACATCAAAATCGCCATCTTTAATTGCAATTATCCCTATGTCGCTGCGGGCGGTTTCAACATCACGGATAACGTTATACGTTTCAATCTCTCTTATTGAAAAACGGTAGCTCTCACTTTTGGCAGACTTCAGAAAATTTCCAAAAATATCTGCAATAAAATCATAATGCTGCGTTGCAATATATAACTTTTTGGATATTTTTTTCTTGTATCTTTCGGTAACAAAGTCGCAGTTTTCACAGATTTCGGTTGCATATTTCACAAACTCCGCTCCGTCATCTGTCAGATATACGCCATTGGCACAGCGTTCAAAAATCTTTATTTTAAGCTCCTCTTCCAAGGATTTTATGCTTATCGAAAGCGAGGACTGTGCTATGAAAAGCTGCTTCGCCGCTTCGGTAAACGAACCTGTTTTTACAACTGCCAAAACGTATCTGCATTGTTGAATAGTCATTTTTCATTTCTCCCCATGAAAATACTTCTTTTACATTATACACTTGTTTTATTTTTGTGTCTAATATATAATTTCTATTATTTTTGTTCAAAAAAATCTATTAAGCCCGAAGAAATGCAAAAAAATAACCCAATGCTTCTTACGAAGCATGGGGTGTTGGTGATCCATCCGCGATTCGAAAGCGGGACACCTTGATTAAAAGTCAAGTGCTCTGCCAACTGAGCTAATGGACCATATTAACTTTTAAAAATTTTGGCTGGGCTGGCAGGACTCGAACCTACGAAATGCCAGAGTCAAAGTCTGGTGCCTTACCGACTTGGCTACAGCCCAGTATATAAACCTGTCAACCTTGCCCTTTTGATAAATAAATTTATCCAAAACTAAAAGGTTTTTATAAGTGGGGTGGATAGTCGGAGTCGAACCGACGACCTCTAGAGCCACAATCTAGCGCTCTAACCAACTGAGCTATACCCACCATATAAAAGTGGCGCGCCTGAAGAGACTCGAACTCCTGTCCCACTGCTTAGAAGGCAGTTGCTCTATCCAGCTGAGCTACAGGCGCAGATTTTTTGGAGCGGGTGATGGGAATCGAACCCACGCAATCAGCTTGGAAGGCTGAGATTCTACCATTGAACTACACCCGCAAATGTGTGTTTTGTAAGCCGTTTTCAGCGACTGACTTAGATATTATAACAGCAAGAGTTGAGTTTGTCAATAGTTTTTTTGGTTTTTTATATATAAGTTGCAGATTTTACTTCATTTAATACGCCTGTTATTGAAAAGTTTTTGCTCTTATGCTACAATATATGTATATAATCATAGAAACGATTGGAAAGATATTTATGGAGAACCTGTTTGGAAATATAGTAAGTTTTTTCTTTGTGGCTCTTGGAATTATTATAATCACAGGCGTAAGTTTTCGGCTTATCTTTAACCTTTTGTCAAAGGAAAAACAGGAAAAAGCAGTTGTTGCAAACAAACAGCACTTTGACAAACAGATATACCGAAAAAACGGGTTGCCGTTTGCTCGGAAAGAATATATTGTTACCGTTGAGTGCAGGAACAAAAAACGGCATTTTGAGGTTTCGGAGTTATCTTATAAAAATTATAAGGTCGGTCAAAAGGGCATCTTGAGATATAAGGGCAATCGTCTGATTGACTTTAAATAAACCAGGAGGGATAGTATATGGTAAAGATATTTAACAAACGCAAAAAGCTTTGTATCATCATGGCAGGCATCCTTGCAGGGATTTTATTCGGCTTATATCTTTGGGCAATGCTTCTCCCTGGGTTTTGGCACGGTGATGCGTTTTTATACCGTCAGGATGACGGAAGCTTTAAAGGCTCAGACCGTTATGCAAAGTATAGTATGTCCATCCGTTCTGCCGATTATGGGGCCGACATTGATTTCTTGGTAAATGACAAATTAAATCACTATCAAATAAAGTACGACGAAAAAGACTGGGAGCGAAAGGTCGAGATTCTGGAAAACGGGACACTGATATGCAAGGGTAAAGCCTTTGGAGCCGAAAACGATTACATAGTATTCCCCGACGAAACCTCATCATCCGATATAGTCAGTGGGAGGGTCGCTAGCGTCCCTCCCACCGAAGGGGAACTCTTCCCGGGCAACACCAGATTATATAACTGGGCGGTTTCAGACAAAACCGATACCCGTGGCGAGCCAGCTATGCTGATTTTGATTGGGCTTTTGGGGTTAATCTTATTCCTTGACATAAAATTCCCGATGCTTTTCTGGCTTTTAGAACACCGCCTTGACGTGGATGGCGGCGAACCAAGCGACTCCTATCTATGGGGGCAGAAGTTCGGCCGCGTTTTGCTGGCAGCAGGGATACCTGTTTGTATGATTCTGACATTTACTCTGCATTAGCTTAAGAAATGAGGATTATATATGAAACAAATTGTAATCATTTCCCTTTTAATATACGGCTTGTTGCTAGGTGGTTGCGGTGAAGCCCGAAGTGTCGGGATAGTCGGTGGCGCGGATGGTCCGACAGCGATTTATGTGGATAAAAATGACAAGTGGGGCATTTACCTATATGCTGACGATGTAACCCCGACGGGTATGACACTAAAAATCAATCAATCTGGCGGAAATCCCTCGGGCACACTTGAATGCGGTGCAGCATACACGCTTGAAACACGGGTAAATAACGAATGGCAGGAGATAAAAACAAAAACCGGCGAACCGCTGGTTTGGAATGCGCTTGGTTATATGGTTAAAATGAATGATATAACCGAAATGAATATAAATTGGGAATTTGGCTATGGCAAGTTAGAGCCAGGGGTATATCGTCTTAGCAAAGAATTTATGAACCTCAGAAAAGCAGTAGATTATGATAAAAATCTTTACTATGCATATTTTACCATAGAGTAGTACTGTAAAACTTTAAAAATTATTATCGAAATTGAAAACGGACAAGAAAAAGGAAGGTGCTTTAACACCTTCCTTTTTGTTTTTAATCTCAGTGGAGAATAGCTCTCTCGGTTTCCTTATCGAAGAGGTGAATCTTGTTTGCATCAACAGCAACCTTGATTTCGTCATCAGCCTTAGCTGTTGAACGACGGTTTACTCTTGCAATAACAGAAGTTTTCGCAAGCTCTAAGTAGAGATATGTTTCTGCGCCCATCATTTCAACGATATCAATCTTTACATCTACAACTGATTCAGGCATTGCAGAGATATGTGCCTCGTCATCAAAGATAGCCTCAGGTCTAATACCCATGATAACTTCCTTGCCGTAGTATTCATCAAGCTCAGGCTTAACCTTGCCTTCGGGAAGTGTAATTTTGAATCCTTCACCGGTAAGAACTGTCCTTTCGCCGTCTTTTTCAAGTGTAGCAGATACGAAGTTCATCTGTGGGCTCCCGATAAAGCCAGCAACAAAAAGGTTGCAAGGTTCATCATAAAGCTCTGTGGGAGAAGCACACTGCTGGAGGAACCCATCCTTCATAACAGCAATTCTTGTACCCATTGTCATAGCTTCAACCTGGTCATGTGTAACATATACAACAGTTGTGCCAAGTCTCTTGTGAAGCTTACCGATTTCAGAACGCATCTGAACTCTCAGCTTTGCATCAAGGTTAGAGAGAGGTTCGTCCATAAGGAATACCTTGGGTTCACGAACGATTGCACGACCAAGCGCAACGCGCTGTCTCTGACCACCGGAAAGAGCCTTTGGCTTACGATCAAGAAGATGCTCGATATCAAGAATCTTTGCAGCTTCCTGTACCTTCTGCTTAATAACATCCTTAGGAACCTTTCTGAGCTTAAGACCAAATGCCATATTCTCAAAAACAGTCATATGAGGATAAAGAGCATAGCTCTGGAAAACCATCGCGATATCTCTGTCCTTAGGAGCAACGTCATTAACGCGCTTACCATCAATCAAAAGATCGCCTTCTGTAATTTCTTCAAGGCCAGCGATCATGCGAAGAGTTGTAGATTTACCACAACCTGAAGGACCAACTAAAATTATAAATTCCTTGTCCTCAATCTCAAGGTTGATGTCTTTTGCACCGACAACGCCACCCTGATATGTCTTGCCTATATTTCTTAAACTTAAACCTGCCATTTACCTTTTTACCCTCCTGAAAATAATTACAACCTAAATTTATGATAATGGTATTTTAGCATAATTTTTGCAAAAATGCTAGGGGACTATTGTACAAATATTGACTCTCCACTTTGGTTAAATTGCCTCTTTTTAAATCTCAAAACACCGCAAACCCTTGGTGCATAAGGGTTTGCGGTGTTTTCTTGCCACAAAGATACCGTTTGTATTTATTGACTAAATTTTCACATGCTATCTATGCGAAATTGCATTATTTTGCACATATAGCCAAAAACTGTCCTTATTCGGCATCAGTATTTTCTGTTTCAGCACTTACTGTCGCTGTTTCTTCTGCGTCTTCGTCATCGGTATCATCCTCGCGGGCAACAGCTGCTGCAGAAACAATCTTTACGCCATCGGCAAGACGCATAAGCCTTACGCCTTTGGTCACACGCTTAAGTGTGCTGATTTCTTCGGTGTTTACTCTTATGATTATTCCCTCGGAAGTCATAATAATAATGTCGTCCTCGTCAGTAACCAGTCCAAAGCCTGAAACATTTCCAGTCTCGGACGTAATCTTGTAGGTAGTTGTGCCCTGTCCGCCACGTGATTGAACCTTGTATTCCGAAAGGTCGGTCTTTTTGCCGTAACCGTTTTCCGATATAACCAAAATCTTGGCGTTCTCGCGCGTAGCACTCATTCCCACAACATAGTCACCGTCTTTCAGCATAATGCCACGCACACCACGCGAAACTCTGCCCAAAGCACGAACGTCACTTTCAGAAAATCTTATCATCTTACCAAGGTATGTTCCCATAAATATATCGCCATCGCCCTTTGTGCGCACAACGTTGATAAGCTCGTCGCCCTCGTCAAGATTGATTGCAATTTTTCCGGCCTTTGGCGCATTCTGATACTCGGTAAGCGCAGTCTTTTTGATTACACCCTGACGCGTTGCCATAATCAGATATTCGTCCTCGTTATATTCGCGGATAGGCAGGATTGCCGAAACTTTTTCGCCCGGCTCTAACGGAAGAAGGTTTACAATTGCAGTACCCTTTGCCTGCCTTCCAGCCTCGGGGATTTCGTACGCTTTTATACGGTACATCTTGCCGGCATTGGTAAAGAACAGAATATACGCATGGGTTGAAGAAACAAACATTGTGTCCACAAAATCCTCTTCCTTGGTCTGCATGCCGATTATACCCTTGCCGCCACGTTTCTGGCTGCGGTAAGTATCTGCCGCTAAGCGCTTGATGTAGCCCTGACGTGTCATTGTTATTACGTTGTCTTCTTCTTCGATAAGGTCCTCAATATCAATGTCATCTGCAACAGGCTCGATAGAAGTACGACGCTTGTCGCCGAATTTTTCGCGGATTTCGCTGATTTCGGTCTTTAAAACCTCCAAAACCTTTGCCTCGGATGCGAGTATCGCCTCCATCTCGGCGATAAATTCCATGATTTCCTTATACTCATTATCAATCTTCTCGCGCTCTAAGCCCTGAAGTCTTGCAAGACGCATATCAAGTATTGCCTGAGCCTGAACATCCGAGAACTCAAACCTCTCCATCAGTTTGGGCTTGGCATCGCTGTAACTGCTGCGGATAAGGCTTATGATTTCGTCAATGTTGTCAAGAGCAATGCGAAGACCTTCCAAAATATGCGCTCTTGCCTCGGCTTTTTTCTTGTCGAAGCGCGAGCGACGGATGATAACATCTTTCTGAAAATCAATGTAATTGTCAAGTATCTCTCGTAAGTTAAGAACCTTTGGCTCAACCTGGTTGACAAGAGCAAGCATAATAACGCCAAAGCTGTCTTCAAGCTGGGTGTACTTATAAAGCTGATTAAGGACAATTGTCGCATTTGCATCACGCTTGGTTTCAATCACGATGCGCATACCGTCACGGTCAGACTCGTCACGAAGGTCCGAGATGCCCTCAACCCTCTTTTCGCGCACTAAATCCGCAATCTTTTCGATAAGCCTTGCCTTGTTGACCATGTAAGGAATTTCGGTTATGACAATCCTCTGACGGTCCTTAACCTCCTCAATCTCAGCCTTGGCACGGATGCGGATTTTGCCCCTGCCGGTGTGATAAGCCGCACGGATACCCGAAGTACCCATAATCTGTGCACCCGTCGGGAAGTCGGGCCCGGGGATATGCTCCATAAGCTCGTCAATTGTGATTTCGGGGTTGTCGATTACCGCAATAATTCCGTCAATAACCTCGGTTAAGTTGTGGGGCGGAATGTTTGTCGCCATACCAACGGCAATACCGTTCGAGCCATTGACCAGAAGATGCGGAAATCTTGACGGAAGCACAACCGGCTCTTTTCGGCTTTCGTCAAAGTTTGGCATAAAGTCAACGGTTTCTTTTTCGATATCGGTAAGCATTCGCATCGCCATACGCGACATACGCGCCTCGGTATAACGGTAAGCTGCAGGGGGATCGCCATCGACCGAGCCGAAGTTACCATGTCCGTCAACGGTCGGATATCTCATCGAGAAGTCCTGAGCCATACGCACCATCGCATCATAAACCGACGCATCGCCGTGTGGATGGTATCTACCAAGAACGTTACCGACGGTGGTAGCACTCTTACGATACTCGCGGTCGGGGGTAAGGTTGTCTTCGTGCATTGCATAAAGAATACGACGGTGAACGGGTTTAAGTCCGTCCCTTACATCAGGAAGCGCACGTCCTACGATAACCGACATCGCATAGTCAAGGTAGGACTTTCGCATTTCCTTTTCAATTTCGACAGGAATAATATTAAGTTTGGAAGCATCAAACAATACTTCGTTTTTTTCTTCTGCCATAAAGGTATACCTCTTATATCTAAATTTTTTATGGTTTTAGACGCATACAGTAAAACGTCTTCCCTTTTTACTTCGACAAAAAAATTAAAAATCCTTTTATTTGGCAAAAAAATTACCCTAAAATCAATTTTAGGGTAAAAAGGGGCTAATTTTTTTCACACTTTTCTCAAATACATAGCAAAATTCGAGTGACAAACAGAAGAATCGGCAATGCAAAAAGCACTGCCGATTCTTCTATCATATAATTTTAGGAAGGCTTGCTGCAGCCACTGACTGGCCAACACGTCTGGCCTTTTCATCAGGGATATGCAGCTTAATCTTTTTGCTAAGTTCGGGGAATTCGGTTTTTAAAACCTCGTTTGCCTTTTCAAGAATAATCGCTCCACCCTTGCCGCTTGTTACACGCCCCATAATGAGGACATGCTTAATATCATAAAAGAGCGAGTAGTAAGCAATTGTATATCCAAAATAGGTGCCGATAGTTTCGTATATATCAGCCGCACGACTGTCATCGTTTTCCATAAGACCCTGAACGACCTTAAGTTTTTCTGCAGGCGACAAAGCTTCCTCAAGCTCAATGCCCGCCTTTGGAGCAAGCTTTATCACAGCATCCTGCGAGAAATACTTAACACCGCAGCCAACATCGCCACTCCATTCGTCCACCATAGCATCCTTGTTAAAATCTACAGGGACAAACGCAAGCTCATTAAGCCACCCGGTAATATTGCCGTCCTTGTCAACATATCCGGCAGCTTCGCTTGTACCCATTGCAACGCCTAAAACGTTGTTGTCTTCAAGACTCATAGCACCTGCAAGTGCCGTAACGTCACCGTCATTTGCAACCTCAATCGGAACATCGCCGATTTCCTTTGCAACATCAATATACATATTCTTTACATGTTTTTCGAAATCCTCGTCCGAAACCTTTAAAAACAGCGACGCTACCATAATTTTGTTGTCAACATATACGCCTGCCGAAGAAACACCAATAGCATCAACCCTTGGCATATAAGACGCCGCGGTCTTCATAGCATTTAAAATCCCCTCATAGTGATACATCGGGTCGCTCTGGGTTTTGGGAAACCACACAACTTCTTCCGAATATACAGTCTTGCCGTCCACCACAGCCGAAACTTTTCGGTCGCTGCCACCGGCGTCAAATCCGATACGGCATCCGTCCAGATGTCTTCCAACAGGTGACGACACATCGTTTTCTTTTGGCGCATCTTTGACATTCTCTACATAAATAACCTCAAAAGGTGCTTCAAACACACGCGACATAAAGTTAAAATCAAACTCTCTGGCGCCGCCGTTTCTGTAGTCATCAGCAATTCTTTCATATATATATTTGCTGCCCGCAATATACACCTTGTAGCCGCCCTTTAGCCAAAGCAAAGTTTTGATTATCCTCTCGGCAATCTCATAGTTTTCCTGGTCGTGACCGGTATTTTCCTTAAAAATATCCAGCTTATACACCGCCACAAGACCGTTATTTCTTTCTACACAAATGGCAATCTCCTGCGAGTCCGCATTCTTTACTGCCTCTTTGTAATCATTAACCACCTTTATCATAGGCATAAAGCCAGGTTCAAGTTTTGCAATCATTGTTCTTCTCCTTTATATCTTATTTCTCCACCGAGTATGGTCATATTAACATTAAATGTTTCGTCTGCAATCAGAAGGTCGGCACGTTTTCCAACCTCGATCGAGCCAATCTCCTTGTCCTCTGAAAGCGCAGTTGCCGGGTTGATTGATGCACACGCAACCGCCTGATACATTTCAAGGCCCGAATTACTGTAAAGGTTATAAACCGCCTCGTTAAGTTTAAGAACGCTGCCCGCAATAGTCCCGTCAGGCATCAAGCATTTGATTCCTTCCTTATGAAGCGGCTGTCCACCAAGAGTATAATCACCGTCAGGCATCCCACCGGCACGTATACAGTCGGTAATAAGGCAAAGCTTGTCACCTTTAATCTTGGCAATCAAACCAAACAAACCGCGGCTTACATGGAAGGTATCAGCAATCAGTTCTGCGCTTACCTCGTCAGACGAAAGTGCCGCGCCCACAACACCGGGGCTACGATGCGAAAGAGCCGTCATAGCATTGAAAAGATGCGTTGTATGCTTTGCTCCCCACGAAATCCCGTCCATAGCCTCTTCAAAGCTGGCATCGGTATGCCCCATAGAAATAAGGATATCCGAATTTTCGCTGACCTCTTTTATACATTCTTTGGCACCGTCAACTTCAGGTGCCACGGTGAAAAGACTGATGATATCCTTGTTTTCAAGAACAAACTTCCCGTCAGGTCTCAAAATATGTTCCTCGGCCTGAGCGCCCTTTTTTGCCGAATTAATAAACGGGCCTTCGCTGTTGACGCCCAAAATCCTTGCTCCATAATATTCTTCGCTGTTTTTAACCTTACGACACGCGTCAAACGCCGCCAATATATCGTTTTTCGAAACCGTCATGGTTGTGGGACACCACGCAGTTACACCGTTTTTAACAATCCCCTCAGCAATAGTTTTAATCGCCTTGACACTTCCGTCAGAAACATCTTCTCCCAGGTATCCATGGATATGCATATCTATAAGCCCAGGTGCTACGTACTTCCCGCCTGCATCTATTATTTCATACTCCGAAACATCAATTTCCTCAACCTTTGCAATCGCCCGGATTCTGTCATCAAAGATGACTGCCAACCCCTCGGCTTCGCGGTCGCGCAAAAGAACTTTACCGTTTGTAATGCACTTCACTAAAAAACCCCTCTCTTTTCGCAAAGTTTCACTTACTATGTTAGCACATTTTTTGCAAAAACGCAACTGTTTTTGCAAATTTTATACAAAAAAACAGTCGCACAGCGTCATATCGTGCAACTGTTTGCAAACTCGGCTTTTTAAAGTATTCCCAGCACTTTTTCAAACAAAACTCCGTATTCAGTTTTCATTTCGGGGCGCTTCATGGTTTCTGCTATCGCCGCTTTGATAAAATCGACCGCCTTTTTCGCCGCTTCGCAAGCCGAAAGACCATTGACTAAAGCGCCAGTCATTACTGCTGCAAAAATATCCCCTGTACCATGGAACAGCCGGTCGATATATCCGCAATCAAGTAGTTCAAAATAATTATTTTTTCGGTCATATATCGCTGTAGTCATTTGATTTTCGCCCGTCATAATGCTTGTTATCGCCACTATGCCCGGTCCCATATCCGAAAGACTTTTGGCAATGTCAAAAACTTCGTCCTTTGTCAAAAATCCGTCAGGGTAAGCTTTGTCAAGAAGAAGACACGCCTCGGTAAGATTTGGCGTGATAACGTCTGCCAGGCGGACAAACTCTTTCATCCCCATAAGCAAATCATTCATACGGTCATAATAAACGGTCTTTGCATCCGACAAAATGTTGTCGCCCAAAACTGGGTCAATTACAATCAAGCTGCCCTCACTTCGCTTCTTTTGCACAAATTCCGACAAAATCTCAATCTGCCTTGCGCTTGCCATATACCCTGTCGATACCGCATCAAACTTTACGCCAATTTTTTGCCAGTGATTAAGGATTTTTTCCATCTCGCTAGTTAGGTCGCAAAAGGTATAATCTAAAAACTTATATGTATGAGTCGAAAGCACCGCTGTCGGAAGCGGGCAAGCCTCCAGGCCCATTGCCGAAATTATAGGGCAAGCCTCCGAAAGAGAAACTCTGCCGAACCCCGACAAATCATTTATCAGCGCCACTCTTGGTATAAAACTTTTTATCATTTTTATTTCTCCTTTTAATTATCCTCTAAGGCTCTCGATTTCGGCCTCGGTCAGTTCCCTGATTTCGCCCAAAGAAAGATTTTCGTCAAGACAAAGGTCTTTCATTTTAATTCGTTTTAAACACAAAACCTTGTTGCCTCTCTTTTCAAACATTCGCTTCACCTGATGAAATTTACCTTCAGATATGGTAACTTCGGCAAAGTACGGCGCGTCACTAGACAAAATCTTAAGCTCTCCCGGCTTTGTCACAAAGTCCCCAAGGTCCATACCCTTTCGGAAAGCCTCGATATCCGCTTCAATGGGACACTTTTCTAATCTTGCAATATATGTTTTGGGAATATGCTTCTTTGGCGAAAGAAGTCTGTGCGCAAGGTCGCCGTCATTTGTAAGAAGAAGTAACCCCTCAGTGTCAATATCCAGCCTCCCGACAGGAAACACGTCAAAATGGCGGTATTCTTCGGGGACTAAATCTATGACAGTAGGGAGCTTTTTATCCCAGGTTGCCGAAACATACCCCGAAGGCTTGTTGAGCATAAGATAGACAAACTTTCGATATATAACCGTCCTGCCATCCACCAAGATTTTATCATTCTCAGGATCTACTGTGCTTTCGGGTTTTAGATTTTCTCTTCCCAAAACGGTGACTAATCCCGATTTTATTAACTTTTTAACCTCGCTTCGTGTGCCAAAGCCACACGCTGAAAGAAATTTGTCAAGTCGCATTTTCCTATTCCATCCAAAATCAAAGTATTTTTAGCCGTTTTTCTTCATATATTATAAGAGTATAAAAATTACCAATGCCAAGGAGGCATACCCTTATGTCAAAGTTTTTCAAAAAGCACCGCTATCTCTTTGCCGCTTTTATCTTTGCTCTGGCAATCCTTGCCATTTCTTATAGCGTATTCAGCGTCGATGCTTCGGTAAACAATATGATTGTCGAATATGCATCTAACCTTGGCTGGAAGATAAACCCATCACCTGTAAGCATTTCGCACCTCATCATCCCAAACGAATTTGACGCAGTGTTCGAAACCTACAATGCCCTCCAAAAAAAGTCGGGGTTTGACCTTTCGCATTTTAAAGGCAAGCGCGTAAGCCGCTACACCTACGAGGTAGAGAACCATGTACATTCAAAAGACTCGAATGTTTATCTGGGGATAATCGTCTTTGAAAGCCGCATAATCGCAGGCGAAATTTCTTCAACCGACATAAACGGTTTTATGCACAAAATCACCGATATCGAAAACATCGCCGAGCAGTGATTCATTCCTTTTTTTATTGTACCACAAGTTTTGCTATTATGCCACACTTTTCCTTGACTTTTTTTTGAGCAAATGTTAGAATATCTGTATTAACTCTTTAGGAGGTACTACCAATGAGAATCGAAACCAAGTGTATTCAGTCGGGCTACACTCCCGAAAACGGCGAGCCGAGAGTTTTACCAATTTATCAAAGCACTACCTGGAAATACGCATCAACCGAGCAAATGGGAAGACTCTTTGACCTTGAAGAAAGCGGTTATTTTTATACACGCCTCGCAAACCCCACAAACGATGCTGTTGCAGCCAAAATTGCCGAGCTCGAGGGCGGCGTTGCGGCAATGCTGACATCATCAGGTCAGGCAGCGTGCTTTTATTCAATATTCAACATCTGCGAAACAGGCGACCACTTTGTTTGTTCGTCAACCGTTTATGGCGGCACATTCAATATGTTTGGCGTTACCCTTAAAAAAATGGGTATTGACGTGACATTCGTTGACCCCGACGCCGACGACGAAACTTTAAATAAAGCATTCCGCGAAAACACAAAGGCAGTTTTTGGCGAGACTGTTGCAAACCCTGCACTTGTTGTTCTTGATATCGAAAGATGGGCTAAGGCTGCACACGCGCACGGTGTTCCGCTGATTATCGACAATACCTTTGCAACACCAATCAACTGCCGTCCTTTCGAATGGGGCGCAGATATCGTTGTCCATTCCACAACAAAGTATATGGACGGCCACGCGACATCGGTTGGCGGCGCAATTGTTGACAGCGGCAACTTCGACTGGGAGAAAAGCGGAAAATTCCCTGGCCTTACCACTCCCGATGCATCATATCACGGCATCACCTACACAAAACAGTTTGGAAAGGCTGCCTACATAACCAAGCTCACCGCTCAGGTTATGCGCGACCTTGGGTCAATCCCGTCACCGCACAACGCATTCCTTCTTAATATTGGTCTTGAGACCCTTCACTTAAGAATGGAGCGTCACTGCAGCAACGCACAAAAAGTTGCCGAATTTTTAGAAAAAGACCCTCGGGTTTCGTGGGTTAAGTACTGCGGCCTTGAAAACGACAAATACCATGCTCTTGCCGAAAAATATCTCCCCAATGGTTCTTGCGGAGTTATCTCATTTGGCGTCAAAGGCGGAAGAGAGGCTGCCGTAAGGTTTATGGATAGTCTTAAACTTGCCGCAATCGTTACTCACGTTGCAGATGCCCGCACATCAGTTTTGCACCCTGCAAGCCACACCCACAGACAGCTAAACGACGAGGAACTAAAAAAAGCAGGGGTAACACCTGACCTTATCCGTCTTTCGGTAGGAATTGAAAACGTCGATGACATAATCGAAGATATCAGCCAGGCACTCGAAAGTGCAAAATAGTATAAACAAACGCAAAAACGGTAATTTCGCAGAAATTGCCGTTTTTTAACCCATTAAAATCTTAAAAAGAATGGAGAATAAAATATGAGAGTATGTGTTTTTGGTGCAGCAAGCAACGAAATAGATGCATCCTACATTGCCGCAGTCGAGAAATTAGGTGAAGAAATCGCACGCCGCGGACACTCGCTTGTGTTTGGCGCAGGCGGATGCGGCCTTATGGGCGCTGTTGCCCGTGGCGTCCACCGAGGAGGTGGTGAAATCATCGGTGTTATTCCGAAATTCTTTAAGGACGAAAATATTGAAGCACTATTTGAAAATTGTACCGAGCTTATCTTTACCGACACAATGGCCCAGCGCAAAGCAAAAATGGAAGATTTGGCAGATGCATTCATTACCGTCCCTGGCGGCGTCGGCACATTTGAAGAATTTTTTGAAGTGTTTACCCTAAAACAGCTTGGCAGGCACACAAAGCCCGTTGCGCTTTTGGATATAAATGGTTACTACCAAAAACTTGACGAATTTATGAAAGTTTCGGTATCCGAAAAATTCCTTCGCGAAGAATGTAAAAACCTTTACGACTACAGCTCTAGCATCGACGAAGTCCTTGATTATATCGAATCCGACAAGCGCATCACAAAAGAAGTCGCCGACCTTAAATTCAGCTAAATAGTAATTAAAGCACCCAAAGGGTGCTTTTTTGTTTTAATAAACGCCAGATTTCCAGCACATACTAAAGAAAAAACAGGACGTGATTTTAAGTGGAATTTATTAAAGTTGTTTTAACCTCTTTGCTTTCGGCCACATCGCTTTTCGTAATTGCGAAAATAGCTGGTCACAAACAGGTGTCCCAGCTGGATTTTTTTGATTACATCACAGGCATCACCATCGGCTCAATCGCTGCCGAGCTCGCAACCGAGCTGGATGCGCCATGGAAGCCTCTCATCGCCATGATAATCTATGGCATAGTCGCCCTTAGCCTGTCGATTGTTTCCCAAAGATTTCCTAAAACTCGAAAATACATCAATGGAACGCCGACAATCGTTATGAGTAATGGAAAGCTATATCGAGAAAATATGAAAAAGGCAAAGCTTGAACTTTCGGAATTTATGGTTCTTTGCAGGCAAGAAGGCTATTTCGACCTAAACGATATCGAAACCGCAATTTTGAATATAACGGTAGAATTACAATCCTTCCAAAAAGCGAAAAAACGCCGCTTACCCCATCTGATATGAATTTATACCCCGAAAAAGCACACATCTCTACCGAGATTATAATGGACGGCCGGATACTTCACGAAAATCTTAAAAGACTTGGCCTTGATTTAGAGTGGCTTGATAAAAAATTAAAGAAACAAAAATACAAAAGCGCAAAGGAAATCTTCTTAGGGCTATGTGACAAAAACAATTCTTTGACATTATTCCCAAAAGATTAGCTCTCGCGTTCCTTTGCTTTCGCCTCGCATATTGACCGATTTGTCGCAATTGTCGCCAAAGTGTCCCCCAGCTGAACAAAAACAGCTGCAAGCAAGGCTATTTCGTCAGTTGTTAGCTTTTGTGCAATTGCGTTTGCCACCGCCGTTATTGAAGTTGTAAGCTGACACGAATTCATCTTCTTTTCTCCCTATATTAAAATAGTTTCTCTATATTATATGCACAGGTAAAAACAGCGGTGCATACAAAAAAGCACCCAAAATTTTGGGTGCTTTTCCACTAAATAACCATAATAAGAGTTCCTGCGCCTATAAGTATACAGCCAAGCAGCGACTTAAGTGTAAACTGTTCGTGCAGGAAAACGAATGCAAGGATAAGTGTTATAACAACGCTCAGCTTATCTATTGGAACAACCTTTGATGCATCACCTATCTGCAAAGCCTTGTAATAGCAAAGCCATGACGCGCCTGTTGCAAGACCCGACAAAATTAAAAATATCCAGCTTTTTGTGGTGATTTCGGCTATGCCTTTTTGTGCGTTTGTAAGAAACACCATCCCCCACGCCATTACGACCACAACCACCGTTCTGATTGCTGTTGCTAAGTTCGAGCTGACGCCCTCTATACCAATTTTAGCCAGTATAGAAGTAAGTGCCGCAAACACGGCCGAAAGTAACGCAAGTATAAACCACACACTATTTTCCCCCTAAACATTTGCAAGTTTCGACATTTTTCTTAGTATAGCACTACTTTCTTAAAAATGCAATATTTCCCAAAAATAATTTTGTGGCGCAGGCACTCTCTCGCAAAAGGTTGGTAGTGAAACAAAGGCGTTATGAGCGCGCTCGCAAGCGAATAGCCGACTTAAGCGTGACCTTTTGCGAAAAAGAGCCTGGCAGAGCATATAAAAAATGACCTTTTTTTAAGTGGTTATTTTGTTTGCAGAAAGGTTTGCTACAACATACATTTCGCATTAATAATAGATATAGCCAGTTTTAGTGTTGTTAATTAATTCCTTCTAATCATATCAATGGTTGTCATAAGTTTAATCTTCTTATCGCCGTGTACTTTTTTACATAATAATGAAAATTTTTCCAAGCTGAAGTGCCAAACATTAGAATCAACCTCATTGTTTTGGGATATATGATGAAACATCAGTATAATACTATCTCCCTCTTGTGCTTTGTTTAAAAAATACATAATTTGATTTACAGTGGTATACTTAGTAATAGCCACAGACATTAAAAGTTCTGGTTTTGGTTTTTTTATTATATTTCTTTTGTTTAAATGGTAAAATAAAATTTTGCTATGTGTCATTCTTTCAAGATAACTAAACACAGAATATAAAAACCCCTCTCTACGAATAGATATCCCTGACCTTATATATGCGATTTTCCCTTCTCTTAAAAGCATCTTAATGTCTTCGCCATTATCTTTACTAATAAAAGAATAGGGACTGGCAAAACCAATGTTTTTTGTATTAATTCCCATCTTAGAGAGCGATGAAATATTATTCATAACATCGTCTGCGGTATTATTATGCGTGTGCCCATGACAAGCAATTTCTGCTCCGTTTTCTGCACATTCAATTAACTCTTCCAAAGTCATTGATTGCGCAATATTATCTTCTACATTTTTCGATATAACATTAATAGTAAATGGGATATTTAAAGATTTTAATACCGGATACGCAACCTCGTAGGTATCTTTTACAGAATCGTCAAACGAAAAACAAACATTTATCATCGTTCCACCTCTTAATTAAATATATATTTATATAAGTATATATCTAATTAAGGAAATTGTCAAGCAAATATATATTCAATAAAATATAATCATGGGGTGATAGTATGGTTAGATTATGTTTGGACCAAACGTTAGAAAAGCTTAATATTAGCAGATATGAACTCGCAAAAAGAACAGGCATACAATATCAAATTGTCGATAACTATTATAAGAATAAAGTCAAAAGATATGACTGTTATATAATTGAAAGATTCTGCGCCGCTCTTAATTGCGATATAAAAGATATAATTGAATTTATAAAAGATTGACACCTGTTTTTTGGCATTTGGCCGCAGCAATGCTCGTAATTTTGCAAACAAAAAATCACCCGGCAAAACACCCGAAGGCTATAATTCTGTGCCGCAGGCACTCTCTCGCAAAAAGGTGGCAGCGACAGCGAGACGTCGTGAGCGCGTTTACAAGCGAACAGGTAAGCGGAGCGTGCCTTTTTGCGCAAAGGAGGAGCAGCGGTCTGGGTGCGCTCTATTTTTTTGTAAAAGAAAATAGAGCAAGCGATTTTCCGCTTGCTCCGACGTGTAAGAACGATATGATTTTACTGCCACATCAATTTTTGCTTGATTTCAAGCGGTTTTGAAGGTTTTACCCTTATCAATTCCAAAGGCAGAATAAATCTCTTTTACAAGATTTATTCTACCATAAAACTATATTTTTTACAAGGCCTTTTTGAAAATTTCTTGTAAAAAGACCTACCATTATACCGGCAGGTCAACCTCATATGGTATGTCGCCGATGAACCAGATGATCATCTTTTCCTTTGACACAACCTCGTATCTTTCGATGATGCTTCGGATGAGAGGTGTATCAATTTCGCTCACCTTTTCTTCCATACCATCGATAGCTTTGAAGATAAGTTTCAGCTTAGATGACTCGGTCGATTTCATCTTTCTTTCCATCTCATATTCCTTATTCTCTTGACGCAGTCTTTGCGATTCCATCTTCACTTCCAGACATATTCTGTCAAGCTCGTCCGTTGATATTTCGCCGTTAGCATTTTGGTATATAGCCTCACGCATTCTGTCGCTCATTAGATTAAGCTTTTCCGTATTGGCACTTATCTTTGGCTGTTCGGTATCCCCGAGTAGAGAGGCGATTGAGCTTTTTAGTATGTCCTTTACTCTTTTTCTGCTTGTATATATCGTATTGATGGCTTCGAGCGTAACCTCATTCATAAAGTTATTGTTGATGGAAGGAGAATTCTGACAGCAATCTTGTCCGTTCTGAATTCTGTTTAGGCACCGCCACACATATTTCTTATCACCGCTACGGGTTTTCCATTCTGTTCGTCTGTACTTGGCACCGCACTCACCACAGAATATTAAGTCGTTGTATGGAAACTTGCCGCTGTATTTTCCATAGCTTTGTTTTTTATCAAACTTTTTGATGCATCCACGGCGGCTAATTTCCTCTTGCACACTGTCGAACAGTTCCCGTTCTACGATTGGCGGATGATGGTCTCTGATATAATACTGCGGAGCCTGACCTGTGTTCTTTACCTTTTTCTTTGAGATTGGATCAAGAGTTACTGTCTTTGATGTCAGGACATCACCTGCATACTTTTCATTCTTAAGTATTCTTTCCACTGAGCCTGGCGACCATCTTTCTTTACCTCTCGGAGAGGGGATTTCTCTTTCGGCAAGTGCATTTACAATTTGTTCTATGCTCATACCTTTTATGAAGCAGTCGAAGATGAACCTGACATTGATTGCTTTACCAATTTCCACTGTTATGTTTCTTTCTGCATCCTGACTGAAACCGTATACGCCGTTAAAGTTATAGCAACACTTGCCCTCACGGTATCTGTAGCTTCTGCCCATCTTTATGTTTTCACTCATTGACTCACTTTCAGCCTGAGCGAATATGGTGTGCAGAGCAATGAACATCTCGGTTGTATAGTTAAGGGTGTTGATGCCTTCTTTTTCGAATAGCACCCCGACTCCCAAATCCTTAAGTTCTCTGATGCATTGTAAGCTTTCGGCTGTATTTCTTCCGAATCTTGATACGGATTTTGTTACTACGAGGTCTAACTTACCCTTTCTGCAATCGTTCATCATTCTCTGAAATTCAGGTCGGTTATATATAGAGGTTCCGCTGATGCCTTCATCGCCGTATACATCTACATATTTCCAGCCTGATGTTTCTTTAATCATTTTGGTATAATGCTCAACCTGTGTTTCAAAGCTTTTTGCCTGTTGCTCTGCCTCGGTGCTGACTCTTGCATAGGCACCGACATTCAGCACTCGCTTTGCACCATGTCCTAAATATGATTTTGTTGCAGGTATTTC
>JAZNSF010000036.1:0-10663 GCA_045591095.1 Clostridia bacterium
TAAAAGCAAAGCTGACTCCGCTTGAAAAACGAAGTCAGTATGTTGCCTAAAATTTAATATTAACTACCATAAGGCTGTTTTTGTGCTGTCTGCACAAACTGGGGCAGTTCATACGGATGGCTGTTTAATTTTGTTGTTTAAATTTGTTATTTGGATACCGTAAATGCTGCAAACCCATAAGGTGCAATATCCGAAAGCTCTACCTCGTCGCCGTTTAGTTTAGCTGTGCATGAGCAACACTCGATACTTTTATATACCTTATCGAGTTTTATCTTTGGTGAATAAATACCATCCGGGAAAAGATTCCAAAGACCTACCGAAAGGGTTTTTTCGTCCTGCTTTGTAAGCACGTATAGGTCAGGATTTCCTGAAATCATAGCGGGGAGTTTGTTGCCCGAAAGTATAGTAACTGCATTCATAAGCTGTCTTGAACGGGTATAACTGCGGTACACCGACTCATTGCTGCGATATGCATCAAATGTAAATATTAAAAACTTGTAACCCTTATCATTTTCATAAATAAATGATGCAGGAATCCTTTTGTCATCACAAATAAAAGAACTTTGAACCGATGCCTTTTCATTCAATTCAACTTCCTGAACAGGTGCATTGGGGACAGCGACACAAGAATCCTCATTGCGAATAGCCACATATTCATCCTCTGTATGATAATATTCTGATGATGGCTTGAAAAAGTCGCCCCATTTTTCTATTCCGGTGTCAATACCAAACTCGCCAAGGACTTTAGCTCCCTCAATATCGGTTATAATTCCGCCCTTTAGCTGTTCTTCACTAAGATACCGAATGTTCTCACCAAAAGCTGCTCCACAGCAGCCTTTTCCTGAATATGTAATGGGTATAGAACAAGCTGTCATCATTCTGGATGCAGGCGACATAAATCTATTCCTTAAATAATCGTGCCCAAGATATTCGTCCGGGAGATTTGCAGTTTTTACGGTGTGCAGAAATTCATATATTCTGATTCCCGCTGCCTGCTTATCTTTCATATTTTTCATAATCCAGTCATAGTTTGGAGCATTTCTTAAGTGTCTTTCGATATAACCTTGTTCATATTTAGTACTCGCTGTAAAGTCAATGATATATTTTATAATGCCATCAGCAGTACCATCTGCGAGCAGTGCCATATCATAAGCCTCGAGATAATTTGCGGGGGTTGCAAAACGCGGTCTTGGGTATGGATCGCCTTCATACAGCACTTCTACATCACCATATCTCCATGATGCTTCCATTCTTTGAAGGTTGATAACGTCCTGCAAGCGATTATTGCCAAACAACCTGTCTACACCCCAATAAGGCGCACCAATAAGTCTTACGAGAGGTTTTTGATTTCCTGCAAGATGCTTTGCTATTTCATAAGAATCAACACCGTCAGTATTCCACGCAGACATAAGAGCACAAATTCCAAGGCGCATAGACGGGTCAACTTCGTCAACAGTCTGTCTCATTTTATCAGCAAAACCAATAAGAGTTTCCCTCATTGCCTGTATGTATGCATCGCGGTACTTGTTGGGCTTACCGGTAAACATTTTTTCTTCAATGCCTTCTATTGTTATCTCTTCGCCGGCAATCTCGGACATTTTCTTAAGATGCAAGGGGCACGCACATTCTATTTGGGCATTATTATCTTCGTGTCCAAATCCAAAGTCATCGTCAAACATAATCATATCCGGTTTTGCATACTGTACAATTTCTTTGATGCATCCCGAATAGAATTCTACAAAATCTTCATCCAAAGGACATACTTCTCCTTTTGACGTTATTCCGTTTAAACCAATCATTCTTTGATACGGTACCTCTCCGGGTATCAAAAAGCTCCAAAGCCAGATTCCTACCTTAAAACCCTCTTTAGAAAGGTAACTGCAGCTCTTCTTAAGAAGTTCAAGTTCTTCCTGCCTCTTGACAGGGTCAACTATAACCGAGCCTTTGCCGATAAAAACGTACTGTGCACCGATTTGGTGCAGCTGCTCAACAATTTTATCAAAATCTTCTCTGGCAAGAAGACGCGTGGTTACAGGGACTGCCATTCTTCTCATAAAATTCTCTCCTTTTAATGCTTGGTTATAATTTGCATCTTGTTTTAGTATTTTATCATATAGTGCAAAAAAAACAATACTTTTTGTTTAACTAAAATATTTTCGCGTCTATATGGATAAAATTTCCGATAAGTCTACCAAGTCCTGGCTTTGCGTGCTTGTCATATTTAGGGCTTCAAAAATGTCCATATCAAACACAGCTCCGTCTTTTATGCCCATAACTCTGTTGCCGATGCCTTCTTTAAGAAGCTGAACTGCACGGCAGCCCATTTCGCTGGCACGAACTCTGTCCAGTGCGCTGGGCGAACCGCCGCGCTGGAAGTAGCCAAGTATGGTTGTTCGGGTCTCGATCCCGGTTTCTTCCTGAATTTTCTTCTCAAGAGCATGGATATCCACCTTAGCACCCTCTGCAACAATTACAATAAAGTGCTTTTTATTTCTTTTGCGGCCCTTTTCAATCACAGCAAGAATATCATTCTCAAAATCAAACTCCTTTTCAGGAATCAAAATAGCTTCTGCACCCGACGCAATACCTACGTAAAGTGCAATGTTTCCCGAATTTCGGCCCATAACCTTTACCAGATTGCAACGGCTGTGGCTACCTGCGGTATCGCGAATTTTATCAACAGCCTCCATCGCTGTATTTACAGCAGTATCAAAACCGATTGTGTATTCAGTATATGGAATATCGTTGTCAATTGTCCCCGGGATACCAATTGCCGGCAAGCCTTCTTTGCACAAATCGCTTGCGCCTCTGAACGAACCGTCACCGCCGATTACCACCATTCCCTCTATGCCAAAATATCTGGCTTCTTTAACAGCATGACGCACGCCCTCTATTGTCTTAAACTCCTTGCTTCTTGCAGTTCTTAAAATAGTTCCGCCTCTTTGCATTGTTTCCGAAACAGATCTTGCATCCATTTCAACAATGTCACCGTGCATCAGTCCCTCGTATCCGTTTTTGATACCCATAACCTTTATTCCGTAATTTCCGGCAGCACGGACAACGGCACGGATAGCTGCATTCATTCCTGGCGCGTCTCCGCCACTTGTAAGTACTCCAATGCATTTTATTTTACTCATTTTTCATCTTTCCTTTTATTGTGTATATTTCTGTTTGCAGTTTGCACTGCAATGTTTTGTTTGCAATTTTTCTAATTATACTACAATATTTTCTTTAAATCAACTTTTTTATTCCGATTTTTTAAAATTTTTTCAAAATTTTTTTGTTGATATTGTACAATCGCAACCTTGGTTTTTTTATTGTATGCAAAAAAATCTTGTGTAATTCATTTAATTGTGATATACTACTTTCAAATAATTTAGCTGGAAAGGCTGTGAATAAAATGAAATCAGTTGTTATTCTTCTTGACGGTGCCGCAGATACTCAAGTTTTGGAACTTGGTGGCAAAACACCTCTTGAAGTTGCAAAAAAGCCCAATATTGACTACCTTGCGTCCTGTGGAGAGCTTGGCATGGTAACCACTGTGCCCGAAAATCTTCCTCCCGGAAGTGACGTTGCAAACCTTGCCGTTTTTGGCTATGACCCTCAAAAATACTATACAGGCCGTTCGCCACTTGAGGCGCTTTCTATGGGTGTAAGCCTTGAGCTTAGCGATACCACATTCCGTACAAATGTAGTTACTCTTTCAGAGGACGAGCCTTTTGAGGAAAAAACTATGATTGACTATAGCTCGGACGAAATCACCACCGAGGAATCCTCTCAGCTTATAAAAGCCGTAAACGATGCGCTTTCTACTGAGGAATACGAGTTTTTCAGCGGAATAAGCTACCGTCATCTTATGGTGTGGCACAACAAGGAAAACAACTTTTCTCTTACCCCGCCTCATGATATTTCGGACCGCAAGGTTACTGAGTATTTGCCAAAGGACTCGGTCATTCTTGATTTAATGAAAAAAAGCTATGATATTCTTAAGGACCATCCGGTAAACCTTGCCCGCAAAAAAAGAGGTCTTCGCCCGGCAAACTCTATATGGATTTGGGGCAACGGAACCAAGCCCAATCTCACAACCTTCAAAGACCTTTATGGTATTAAAGGTTCGGTTGTTTCTGCCGTTGACCTTATAAAGGGGATTGGAGTTGGCGCCGGTCTTAATGTAATTGATGTAATAGGAGCAACCGGAAATGTACATACTAACTTTGACGGCAAGGCGAAAGCTGCTGTCACTGAGCTTAAAAACGGCGCAGATTTTGTGTATGTTCATCTTGAAGCTCCTGACGAAGCAGGTCACAGACACGAAATCGAAAACAAGGTAAAAGCAATTGAACTTATTGACGAAAAAATCGTCGCTCCGATTCTTGAATACTTAAGAGAATCAGGCGAAGAATTTTCGATGCTTCTTATGCCTGACCACCCGACACCACTGGCAATCCGCACGCATACTTCTGACCCCGTGCCATATATATTATACAGAAGCGATGCAGACACAAAAAATACCTCGCTCTCCTACACCGAGAAAAATGCGAAGTCTACCGGCGTGATGGTTGACAATGGTTATACTCTTATGAAACGTCTTCTTGGCGCTTAAGAAACCCTTCTGCACCGTTTTTGCCTAAATCCCAAAGGAGTGTTTTCGGTGCGCACAAAAAAGATATTGACTTTTATACTAATTGCAGCAGTAATAACTATAGGGTTATTTCTGTTGCCTTTTATTTTGAAAATCTTTGCCCCATTTATTGCTGCATTCTTAGTTTCCGCAGCCTGTCAGAAAATTGTCCTGTTCTTAGGACGAAAATTTCATATAAGCCGCGGAATAAGCTCTGCCCTTATTTCTATGTCAATGGTGACTCTCGCAATCCTAGCCGTTGTTTTTATCTCATTTCAGCTATATTCGCAATCGAAAAATCTGGTTTCTGCACTTCCTGCAGCTATTGATTCTTTTCGGGGTCAGCTCAGCCGTATCACTATGCGGTTTGACGGATATCGTCACGCCTTACCCGAAGAGATTTCTCACCTTTTGGATAATGCGGCATTAAACATAAAAGAATACTCCTCCGAGCTTTCGCACAAGGCTACGACTGCTGCTTTTGACGTTGCAAAAAACTTTGCAGCAAGGCTTCCCAACATGCTGCTTTCTGTAAGTATGTTTGTTATTTCTACTTTCTTTTTTACCAAAGACTTTGACGTCGTAATCAAATTTTTTAAAGAAATCCTCCCAAAAAAAGTCATGCTGGTATTTAGGAGAGTATCAGCTGTTATAACCCTCGCCTTTTCCTCTTACCTGAAAGCACAATTTATACTTATGCTTCTTACTTCAGGGCTTGTAACTGTCAGCCTTTGGGTTACCGGCAAAGAAAATCCTCTGCTTTGGGGCATTATATGCGGGCTTGTGGATGCGCTTCCATTCTTTGGCACTGCTATAATACTGGTCCCTTGGTCTCTTTTTTATCTTGTCTATGGCGACATTTCTTCGTTTGTGACCATTCTTATAATCCAAGTGCTTGTATTTTTGGCAAGACAGCTTGCCGAACCAAAGGTGGTAAGCCACCAAATAGGAATACACCCCATCCTTACGTTGGTCGGGGTGTATATCGGTCTTCGTTATTTTGGGATTTTAGGTGTAGTCTTTGCACCTGTAATTATGCTTCTCTTTGCAAACCTTTATATGTCTTACAAGGAAAGCTCGTGAGATTATCTCTTGCCCTTTTCAATCAGGGTAATTTTTACAGTGGTCATAATCAAGGTAACTACCAGATATATAGCAACTATGGTAATCATTCCTCGCGAAATCCACCATCTTGAATCTAAGTTTGCAAGAGATGGGTTTATACCAACAAAAAAGTTTCTTATATAGCTGAAGAACCCTATCCAAAGCGACCCAATTGCAAGAACAAGAGCAAATGCACTGTATCCATAAAATCTTTTTTTGCAATTTGCAAGATTAAGCTTGCCGCAAACAAAAAGTCCGATTGCAGAGGCTGCAAATAACCCGGCAAAAGTCCTCATCAAAATCGGCATGGTAAGCACTGTATCCGCCGACATATAACCGGATTCAATAAATCTGAGGAGAATAATAACAAAGACACCCCATGCTAGGTTTATCATATATCCGTTTGTTGTTGAATCTATTTTTGCACGCTTTAAACGATTTCTTTCTCTTTTCGCTTCCTGACTTTTAGCTACCATATGTCACTATCCTTCCATTTCTAATATCAAATTCTAAAATTCATCCCGCTCGAACATAATAACGGGAATTATTGCACTTGCTACTGTTTCGGTCCTCAGGATTCGTTTCCCAAGTCCAACCATGTTTATTCGGGATTCCCTCGCAAGCTTTACTTCGCTTTCGGAAAAGCCACCCTCAGGTCCTACCAAAACCACGATATCCTCTGCATCCTTGTTATCCGCCAAAAGCGCTTTAAGGCCCAGCTTTCCCTCGTGCCCCAGCTCCTCGTATGGCATAATCGAAAGCCTGGCTTTTTTAATTTCCGAAATTGCAAGTTCAAAGGGGATAGGCTCCAAAACCTCGGGGACTTTACCTCTTCCGCACTGCTTTGCGGCTTCAAGTGATACTTTGTTCCAACGGGCGGCCTTTTCGGCGCCTGCCTTTTTGCTATTTATCCTGGTAACGCATCTTTCCATCTCGACCGGAACTATTTTCGAAACACCCAGTTCAACCGCTTTTTGAACAATGGTTTCCATCTTGCCGGATTTTGGAAGTCCCTGAAACAATGTAATACTGGTCTTTGGCTCGGATAAAGAAATATTTTCTTCAAGGATCTTGGCACAGCAGACTGACTTCTCAATTTCTGTAAGTCGTGCCTTATACTCTTTGCCGGTGCCGTCAAATATCAGAATTTCGTCACCCGGATTCATCCTCAGGACCTGGCTGATATGGCGCGAATCCTCATATATAGAGGCTTTGTCACCGGTTATATTCTGAGGCTCTGTAAAAAACCTGCGCATACGCCAAAACGCCTCCCAGCAAAGATTCTATTTCACATATAAAACATTCTATCACAATGAACCAAAAATTTCAAGGTTTTTTTAACATAATATTGTTTTTTGCAGAAAAACCCTTTTCTTTCTTTTAATTTGACACCCAAAATATACTGTGGTATACTTTTTGTGTTACAGAAAGAAGGTTAATATTATGACAACACGATTAATTTTTGTTCGGCACGGATTTAGTGAAGCTAATCGTGATAAAATCTTTGCAGGCCAGACCGAAGCTCCTCTTACCGAAACCGGGCTTCTTCAGGCAAAGGCTGCAGCCGAATATCTTAAGGATACACACATTGACTGCATATTTTCAAGTACCCTTTCCCGTGCATACGAGACAGGACTTGCTATCGCCAAAAAGAATGGCCTTAAAATCATACCTGACGCAAACCTCTGTGAAATAAACGGCGGAAAATGGGAAAACACACCATTTTCAAGCCTCGCCGAAATTTCGCCCGAAGCCTACGATTTTTGGATGAACGACCTTTATAACTGCAAGTGCCCTGACGGCGAATCTGTCAAAGATTTTTTTGCCAGAATACATAATGCGGTTTGCGATATCGCAGGCAAAAACACCGGCAAATGCGTCCTTATAGCGACTCACGCAACTCCTATCCGAGTTATATCCTGCTGCGCGCTTGGACTTAAGCCAGAGAAAATCCAAAAAGTCCCATGGACGCCCAATGCTTCAATCAATATTATAGACTTTGAAGACGGTAAATTTGAGTTTGTCGAAAGAGATATCACCGAGCATCTTAAAGGTATCGAAACCAGTCTCCCATCAAATGTCTAAAGTATAGCCTTCAGGCAAGCTGCAAAACACCGTTTTCGTAGATAAGCTCGGGCTCGCCTTCAATAAGAGGTCTTGCATAGTCAATAAACTTTTCGGTCATCGAAAAGCCATCAGCGGAAATCATTTCGCAAGGGATGGCTTTTTCCATGTTTGCAATCTGGCTTACAGGTAGCGGTTCAATTTCCATTTTGTATGGTTTATCTGACACCCTCTTAAACCCTGCCATAATTCCGGTCATTCCGCTAATTGCAAACTCTACACCTTTAAACCCAGCCAAAAACGCTTCCTCTACATCTGTTAAAGACGCACCTTGAGAAAAACATCTTTGAAGCGTGCTAAGCTCAATGCTGCGCGATTTAAAACCAAGCTCTGCCGAAATCCATGATTCAACAGTCTTTCCTGCACCGCCAAGCGCCGCATGCCCAAAACGGTCGTGGCCTTCGCCACCGCGCTTTGCGTTTTCTTTTATATAATTGCCGTCCTTATCCCTTATCCCCTCGGACACAGCAATCATAATTGTCTTTTTGGTCTTAGAAACTTCTTCTACTTTTGCCAAAAGGCTTGCCTTTTCAACCGAACGCTCGGGCAGGCAAATTATGTCTGCAGCATTTAGGTTTTCATCATTTGCGAGTGTCGCAGATGCAGTAAGCCAGCCGGCATTTCGGCCCATTGCTTCCAAAACAACCACCGACGGCATCTGGTAAACATCTGTGTCAAGAGCGATCTGCCTCATGCAGTTTGCCACAAACTTTGCAGCCGAGCCATACCCCGGGGTATGGTCGGTAATCACCAAATCATTGTCCACAGTTTTTGGGATGCCAACCACCCTTACACTCTTACCGGTTTCCTTTGCGTATTTACTAAGCTTGTCGGTAGTATCCATCGAGTCGTTGCCGCCAATACAAAATACATATTCTATATTATTTTTTTCAAAAACACCGAAAATCTTCTCGTAAAATCCGTTGTCTTCGCCCACTTTAGGGAGTTTTTTGCGGCAAGAGCCAAGATAAGACGACGGAGTTTGTTTTAAAAGCCTTAACTTTAACGAATCCTTAAAGGCGTCAAGTTCGACAAGACGTTCCTGTTCTACGCCCTCAATGCCATTAAGTGCGCCATAAACTTTTTCAATCTTGCCGCTATTATTAAAGCCGCCCTTTATCACACCTGCCAGTGACGAATTTATAACCGCGGTAGGTCCGCCTGACTGAAGTACCAACAAATTTCCCATAGTTAATTCCTTTCAAATTCTTATATTTTGTCTAATTATATCATTTTTGTGCCCTCTTGTAAAGTAAAACCCCCAAATTCTGTGCTCCTGATTGACACATATATTGTTTTTGTGATATACTTTCAAAAGTACGTAAGGAGAGGATATGATTGAAAGCTTTAATTACCGGAGCAAGCTCGGGTCTTGGCCGCGATATGGCAAGAATTTTGCACAAATCAGGGCATGAGCTTATTTTGGTGGCTCGGCGCGAAGATATGCTGCTTGAACTTAAGAAAGAGCTTGATAATTCGCCCGAGATAATCGTTATGGATTTAAGCAAAAAGGAAAACTGCATTGACCTTTATGAAAAATTAAAAAACGAAAACATTGATATCTTAATCAACAATGCGGGTTTTGGTGTTTTTGGTGACTTTTTAGCTACCAGTTTAGAGCGTGAAACCGAAATGATTGATGTAAACATCTCGGCCCTCCATATCCTGACAAAGAAATTTCTTGCCGACTTCGTCGCACGCGACTCGGGATACATTATGAATGTTGCGTCCTCCGCCGCATTTTTGCCGGGGCCGCTTCTTTCGTCATACTACGGGAGTAAAGCCTATGTCCTGCGCCTTACTCTTGCAATCTATGAGGAACTAAGACAAAGTCGCAGCAAGGTGCGTATCTCTGCTCTTTGCCCGGGGCCTGTTGATACCGAATTTAACAAAACCGCAGGAATCAGCTTTAATCTTAAATCACTTTCGAGTGAATATGTTTCAAGGTATGCTCTTTCAAAAATGTTTAAGGGTAAATTAATAATCGTCCCCGGGGTAATCATAAGACTTGGTGTATTCTTTCAAAGATTTTTGCCAAATAAGTTGCTACTTAAGATTTCGTATAACATTCAAAAGTCCAAGGGCTAAAAGTCCTTTTACATATTAAAAGTGAGTTCGTAGCCATCCTCACTCAAATCAAAACTAAGGAGAATAAAAAATGAAAAAAAGTTTTAATGCGAGGTTTCTCGCACAAAGCGCCGCCATTTCGGCAATTTACGTAGTTCTTACATTTCTGGCAAACACTCTTGGTCTTTCAAGCGGGGCGATTCAGGTAAGGTTTTCCGAGGCACTTTGTGTTTTGCCAATGTTTACTCCCGCGGCAATTCCCGGGCTTTTCATTGGCTGTATTTTAGCAAATGCCCTGACCGGCAGTATTGCTATTGACATTGTTTTTGGCAGTATAGCAACGCTTTTAGGCGCAATTTTTACACGAAAGTATAGAAATAATCGCCTTTTGGCAATTTTTCCGCCTATTCTTTCAAATATGCTGATTATTCCATTTGTCCTCAGGTTTGCGTACGGCATTCCCAACTCGATTTTTTATTTTATGATTACCATCGGGATTGGCGAAGTTATTTCGTGCGGAATTTTAGGGTGGCTGCTAATCGAAGCATTAAAACGCAGAAACATTTTTAAATAAAATAAAAGACGGATGCAAAGTACTTTGCATCCGTCAGACTACTGACAAACCCACCATTTTTAGGTGGGTTTGTGTCGTATATATCAGATTTTTAATAATTCTTGATAGAAATTGCCTATCCCTCTTCCAGAGGATATTTGCCATTTTCTTCATATTCTGTACTGCTGCAGTAA
>JAZNSF010000037.1:0-33309 GCA_045591095.1 Clostridia bacterium
GTCCGAAAAATCAAAGCTTGCCCTTAAATAATTTTTACTGTCCGAAACCGGCAAAAACTCATCCATTCTTACTATAATCTGATTTTTTACACAAAACTTTAACATCAAACCCACCACCTCACACAAGTATTATTTTATAAGATAAAAGTTTATTATCAAGGTTCCACACTACATAAGGAACCTCTTTTGTGTAACCAACTTGCTTTACACAAAGCCTGCCATTTATAACCTGCGCATAGTTGCGAGGGCCATAATTATACTCCCATCCCAGATATACAGCGCTGTCAGCATCCATCAGATCAATTATTTGATATGATGCATACTCTGGTGAATAGACCAAAGCATAGTTAAACTTGCTTAAATCTACAGCCGGCACTTTAGCTAAAATATATGTAGCCTGTTCGGTTACATTATCTGTTTCCAACAATTCCGGTTCAACACGCTCAAAGCTTGGTGTAAGTGTTACGTTCTTTCCAAACGTTGCAATCTTTGAACGTGCAAATGCTCTTTTATCCACAATTGAACCATCGACCAAAACTTCTGCAAGCAAAACATATTCTCCGTCTAAAGGCAAATCTGCGTTAAAAACAATATCTGCTTTTTGAAGCGACGGGCTATAATGTGCATAGATATACCCTGCCGTATTGCTCATCACCGCTATGATATACTTATCTTCATCAACCTCAAGCCTTACACCACTGTCAAAAAATATAATCCCCGGAGCAACCGTCACTATCATTTCTGCCGTACCTATGTTCTCTGTGCTGCATTTGCATCCATCAAGAGTTGTCCCCGCTCCAACAACGGCAGATGTAAGCTCATTCAGTTCCGACAAATTATAGCTGTCCTTCGATGCAAAAGGCGCAACCCCCGCCCCTGTCAGGCATCTAGTTATATCATTTATATCTTCTGTTCCATACGTACTGCTGTCAACAAAACTGTATTTTATCGCCATATTATCCCTCCAAATTCTCCAAAATCGGGACTACGCCCGACCCATCTGTATCGTAATAAATGTTTATTGCATTTACACGCTTTTTCTCAACTTTCCTAAATTCCCCAAATTCAAACTGAACATCTATGATATCTCCAAGTGCGTAGTCCTCTCCAAGCGCAATACTCTTTGTTTCGCTGTCAGTTTGGTCAATTCTTTTAAGCTGTGCTATTTCGGCAAGAGCCTCTGCCTTGGTTTTTGTTCCCGAAAGTACCGCATCCCACTTTTTTGCTCCCGACTCTTTTGAACTATCTAGGTATACCCAGATGGTATCCGGTCTTTCGTTAGTTACTTTCCATTTGCCGCTCTCAGAATCACAATAAAGATAATATCCCTTTGGGCAGGCAAATCCAAACCGTTCTACCGGATAATACTTGCTTCCGCTTTGATAATATGTTTCCGAAGCTATCTCATAAAACCTATAAGCATTCGACGCATTGACCTCCGACAAAGACGGCGAATTGTTGTACGCATCCCAAGCGCCCATATCAGTATACTTTTGCTCATACCACCCCGAATTTGTAGCCATATCCTGCTTTTCAACAGTATACGTCATATCATAAGCAGTCCTGTTTGACTGCGAAAGCATACACAAGGACTCCTTCCCCTCATACACCGAAAAAACAAACTGCTTTAAATCTGTATTCGGCACAATCTTAAAGCCCAAGCCCTGCGTTTTCAAAACTTCACACACAACATCATACAGCACTCTGACCCTGTCAGTTGAATATGTTTGAACATTTCCAAGTCCGACTGCATCACCAACAGCTACAAAATCACCTGCTGCTGCGTTTATGGCACTATGCACAATATCCTCGGGCGTTGCCGAGACAAATGACATTTCATTTGCTCCCCGCTTTGTCAAAAGCCACTCGGGCGTCCTTGCAAATATAGCAATATCCTCGCTAACTCTCCATCCCGATACAACAGCTGAATTTTCACCCGCGACAAAAAACACATAGGGATTTTCTTCCAAAAGCTCTATTATTTCATAGTTCTTAAGCGAATAGTGCAGCTCTACTCTGCCATATCCACAATACTTATTTTCAAAATTCAGAGAAATAAATTTAGGGAAATCTCCAATGCGGTTAAAGTCAAAGTCATAAAAAACTACGTCCCTCACACAATCACCGCCTCACTGTATAGGCTGCTGTAAGTACATCCTACAGTAAAGCCGGATGGTGTATCGCCCATCTCTACCGACAAAGTATTTATGCCCGGCATCAACACAAAATCACCAAGGAATGTATCTCTTGACAAATAATTTATGATATTTCCGCCTACGCTCCCCATTATCTTTCGGTTTTTTATATCAATAGTAACCGTCTCGCTTGCATCGGGTGCATAATCCAGCTTTATCTTTTTGCCTGTGGTCTCGTTAACAATTGTTATATTCTCAACCTCTGCCAGCGCAGTGGGATAATACATAGTTAGCACCGGCTCTACTGCCCGCTCGCCCAGTATTTCGATTTCTGCCCCCAAAACAATTTCGCCGAACATACATGGAAGAGTAAACGGCGAACAAAGCAGCTTTTTCCGTTTGTAAAGCGGAACTCTTTTATCCTCCGCATCCATAAAGTACGGACTGTCGCACACAAATTGCACTACAAAGGTCGCTATCTGCCCCTTTAAAACTTTTGCAATATCCGGCATCTGGACCTGACTGCATTTAATTCGTCTTTCAAAGTCCAAAGTCTTAATATAAAGCACACCCTCTTTACCAAAGACTCTCACAGCACTTCTCATAACACCTGCCACATTTTTGTCGTTTACCTCTGCCGAAATCGTCACAGTTCTTGATAGTGCCCTTTTAGAAACTGTCTCCTGACCGTCATATCCCGAATATACCGCCGCTATGTACTCGCTCGTCACAGGTCCCAGTCCATCTAGCCCGAGAACGCGTATAGTACCGTTTCCCGAGCCATACATCCGTACCTCTCCAAGCTCATTTTTAAATATAAACTCCAAACTCATATGCTAATTTCCCCCTCTCAGCCGATTAACCGTATCCGCATTTCTCGCCGCATTAAGCTGCTGGGTAGTAGTATCGCGGCTCGAATTAAAGGTGTAGGTAGTCTGATATGTATTACTGATGCTTGCGGCAGTTTTTTGCGCCGTATTTTTTATCGCAAAAGACATTTTCTCAGCAATCTCCGCGATTGCCGCCGAAAAATAATTTTTAGTTTCTTCCATAATCTCAGGAATTTTTGCTAAAAACCCACTTCCAAATTCCTCTCCTGCATCCTCACCCAAGGCAAGATAACTTTCAGGTATCTCCTCAAAGCTTGCCGTAAGAATACCCAAAAAGCTGTCTGCATTTTGTATCCCCTCTTCTCTTAACTCCTCCGCCTTAAGAATTCCCAATAGGTCGCTCGCTACACTTTGGGACAAATCCTCACGAGTCTTATACCCTTCAAGAAAGTTTTTTCTTGTACTTTCATCCGCAAGAAGTATTGCATTTGCCGCATCCAATCCACTTTGGATATCCATTTTTCCGATATCCTCAAAAACGCCCTCCGGCACGCTCCCCAAAGCTTTAAGCTCCATTATCCTTCTTCGGTATTCCTCAAGCAATTGGATTTCTTCCTTAAAGTCATCGAGTATGGTTTCATTATAAACAAGGTCCGTGCCATTTTGTCCCATACCCAAAAACCGTACCTTGCTGCTTTCACTCCACGGGTCATTACCTCTAAGCTTTTCGCTAAGGTCATCCCTAAGCTCCAAAATTTTCTTATACTGTGCCTCAGCTTCTTCAATCAATCTCTGATTATACTTTGCAATCTCCTCGGTGCAACTGTACCACATATCCGTGCCTTGCCTTAGGTTTTCGTCCCTGAACTTCTTCAGCTTCTCAAAATACTCCCTCTCGCAAATAAGCTCCAGTTCCAAGGCATTTTTCAAATTTGCAAGTTGCCGCTTTTGTCTCTTTTTTTCTAACTTTTCAGCATTTTTTGCTGCATTTTTCGTCACCGTATCAAGCTCTACGTAGACATTCTCCATTGCCGTTACAGCACTTTCGGCCGAATCCTCTATTCCGCCGCCAATGCTTTTTACAATGCTTCTTCCAAGCTCAAAGCCTGCCTCCTTGGCATCCCGAGCATCTGTATTCTTCCCAAATCTAAACGCCATTTCATCCATCCTCACTAAAACTTAGTCAAAAACCGCCTCTAGTCTCTCTGCAACTTCTTCATCATTCAAAGTTCTGCTTTTATTTGATTTCAAGGCAAACCGTTTCTTCATCCTTTCAAAAAACTTCCTCTGTTCTTTGTTTTTAATAACCGAAGTATCAACCGTTCTGTATCCTACAATCTTCGAAAATAAACTCTGGTCGCTAAGCGCCCCAAGCAAAACTCTGAATTTCCACCAATGTAAGTTATCTTTCAAAAGGTCAATCCCAAACTCTCCCAAAAAAGCTGCCCAGATATAATCAAAATCCTCTCTTATGTCAAAGGCCGGCAGTTTTTGCCCACCGGGGTTTTCTCCCTTTAAACCCCCTCCTGAATAAAACCACATTATCCGCTCTATCGCAGCATAAGGTTCTGGGGGCAAAAGAGGATAAGCTAAAACCAGAATTTCAGCAAACCTCTTTTCGTCATTTATGTGTCTGTCAAAAAGAAGCCTCTCAATCTCAATCCACACCGTAAAGTCCGTATTTATTCTGTAAGACTTTCCGTCAATCCTAACATTCTCACAAATATCCCTAAGGCTTCCTGCCATTCTTTTGCCCCCTACACTATATTTTAGTCTTATGCCTCAACAAACTCGCAGGTCTGCCAGTCATCACTGCTTACTGCTGTGCCAAAAATCTTTTCACCCTTAACTCTAAAGCTTCCGGCATATTTATAAAGCTCAACGCCGCTACCCTCACTCTCGGCAACAACCGAAAATTCTCTTTTTATAGCGGTCTTTTCCTCACTTTCCAAATCTACCATAATAATAGGGCGAACTGCATCAATACCAATTTTTTCTTCATTAAAAATCGCTGCGATGTCATCATGAACACTATCGCCCAAGAACCTGTCAAACCCAAACGAAATCGAAGGATTATATCCTACTACGTCTGTCTGCTCAAATTCTTCATCAACATACTGTCTTGAGTATTCTCTTGGGTTTTTTGTAGTAGTAATATCGTCAAACCCCTTCATTCGATGAAAGGTATATTTCCCCTCATCACCATTTGCACTTGGCACTCCGTAAAAAGCAAGCTTTTTACATCTCTTTACTACTGCTGCCATAAACTCTCCATTCCTTTCCTTTTAAAACTTTTATCTTTTCAAATAAACTATTTCTATCTCTGCCTCATACCTTGCAAAGCTTCCCTCAGTACTAATCACACTGAAAGGCTTCAGTACCCTTACAGAGTTTAAAGTTATATCCTCTTTAGTCCCGCAAATCTCACTATCACCGGTTTCCTTCTCAAGCCACTTTTCAATAGCCCCGCACTTTTCTACTATGTGCTGATTATCAAAGTCTCCCATATCAAAAGCCTCTCTCAAAGCCAAAACGAATACTGTTTGCTCCAGGCTTCCTCCATCAGCATAACTTCTTACAGTTTTTCGATTTCCGGTCATCTCCAACGAGGCAGATCCTATCTCTTTGCCAAGATAGTTCACATTAAGCTCTCTTCCCTCAAAATACGGGCAGGCAGAAATATACTCCGCTAATCGCCTTATCATACTTCCTCCTAAAAACTATCGGTATCTGTACCCCGAACGTAAATGCCAATGCGGACTATTTCCACAGTCATTCAAAATAACCGATGCAATTCTCTCGCATTCTGAAAGTTTTACACTCCCACTTTCCGCCCTGCCAAAGAATATAAGGTCTCCTGCTTGCACATCATCCATATATTTCTTTTCTATGCGCACGTCAAAATGGTCATCTTTATAAACTCCCGCACCGTCATTTTTTATAAGCTTTTCCCGATGCACCCATGCGGGGACGGTCCCCAGACATAAAATGCCTAAAGACCCCACTCCAGTTCTGAATAATGTAACTACACCATTTGTTGTCACCTACTCCACCCCCGCATAAATAAGTCCGCTTTTCCCTAAGTAGAGGCAGGCAATTTTCAAGAGTCTACGTTCTATGGAGCTTTTTTCTGCAAAGCTTACTGAATATCCATCAATGTTTTCGCTTCTCACATTGCCCCACTTTTGTTCTAACGCCAGCTCCTCAGTCAAAGCAAAGAGGCAGTCTTTTGTCTTTTCCAAATATTTTTCGTCCAAAGACGCAGAAATTAAGCTTTCCAAAAACAGCTTTGCTTCTTTTATGTATTTGTCAAAGTCCTCTTTAGAAAGGATATCCTTCCCTCCGTCCGAAGACTTTCCAAAATACTCACTGTAAGACACGTCGATTTTAAGCATCTTTGCCACCAGCTTTCACCGAAGCAGCCTTATTGCCCTTACTGCCTTTTTTTGTAGTTTTTACAATCAGTCCTACTATTCTCACAAGCCGCTCCCTCCTTCTAAAGGCCAAGGCTTTTACGCCTCTGCCTTGTGGAGATAAATACCGGCTGCCTTGTTTTCATAAACATCAGCAACACCATAAGAACGATAGAAGAATTTCCATGCATCCGAAGTCTGATTTTCCTCGGGCGTCACAATCTTGCTTACCACATGCTTCTGATACTGAATAGCCGCTGACTTTTCAACTACCATAAAGTTAATGTTCTTGCCGCCTTCAGCGTTTTTAACAAAATGTCCTGCAGTTTCACCTGATGATGCACCATCATAAAGGTCAATCGCAGTATAGAATCTGCTCTGCGGAACTTTTACTACTTTGCTAAAGGACTCGAGTACTGCCTTTGATTTTGTAGTATCAATATTCATCACACCGTTATAAAGGATTGGTGTAATAAATAAAACTCTGCTGTCTGAAGGAACTTCAGCCTCATCCATTGCATTCTGCGCCGCAATAAGAGCTGCGAGTGTATCCTCAGGGTCAGAAAGTGTACCTGTAGCAGTGGTAATTCCCTCAGCCGCCGCATACTGAGCAAATCTGAAGGCATCAATCTCAGGCGCCGCCTTAGTGCGGATAAATTCACCAGCCAGCTGCCCAAAAGCAACGCCTGCAGTTTCCTCGTCATCCATTGCGTCAATGGTAAACGAACGTCCTCTCTCATAATTAAATGTTATCGTTTCATTTGTAAGTGTCACATCGCCGCCCACATAACCATTTTCACGGCTGTAGTCTGCAAGGCCGTCCATGCTCATTTTAGGGATAATAATTTCGTTGGAATTAGCTCCCATTCTTATAAGTCTGCTGTTACTATCAAGGACAGATGTAACCGATGCTACCTTGTAAACATCATCTAAAACATTGATATACTGTTTAAATTTTGATATTGTATTTGACATAATTTTTCTCCTTTTATTATAAGTTTAATTTTTAAAGCCTAAATGCCCATTATTTCTCTGATTTCGCCATCAGAGAGCGCACCGCCAAACCCTCTGGCAGATGCAACCGCTCTCGGTGCATCAGCTTGTGGCATAAATAGGTTGTCTAAGCCATTCGTAAGCTGCCCAAAAATCTCGCTATCAGCCCTCCCGATATTTTCTTCGTCGCTAAGTGCCATTTTGAACTGCTCAAAAATCCCATTTCGGGTAAAATCATTTACAAAGACTATATTCTTAGAAACCTCATCAAACCTCTTACAAAGTTCCTGACTTAGAAGGTCTTCCGCTTCTTTTTTATCTCTCAGTTCAACGTTTTTTTGCAGCTCTTCCATCTTCACTCTTATTTCATCTGCTTCACGCTGACCTTCTTTTAAAGCTTCAATCGTCTCAGCCATCTTTACTTTTTCCAGATTCACTTCTTCAAGATTTGTTTTAATCTCCTCAACATTTGCCTTTGCCTTTTTGATGTCCTGGGAATTTATATCAAGAATTTTCTTCAGCTGTTCGTCGCTTATTCCCTCAATAATTCCTCTAAGTTCATCTCTTGTCATATGTACATACTCCTCTCGTTTTTCCAAACTCTCGTTCGGATTTTCCAATTTACGGTTTGTTCTCGCAGTTTCCGTCTGCATATTGGTCGTTAGTTTAACGTCATTCCGGACAACGTCGCAATCAAGCAACTTTGTTCCTCGTTGCCATAAGGCAACTTCGTCACTTTATGCTTGATTGCTCCTTCTTTCCCAAAAAGTTCGCGTTCGCTCTCTTTTTGGGAGCCCTGCAACTTTGTTCCCACCTGAATTTATTTTTTAACCAAATTATTTTCCTACTGCCTGTTTTGCCGTTTGTTCATCCTCGCCAAAATACCACATCCTGAATTCCCACGGCGTCATTATTCCATCTTCCACAAGCGCCCGCTTTTCTTCAAACTCGGTCTTTCGATCAGCAATTACGCTATCATCAAATTCAAAGCTCACACTATATTCACCAACAGGTGCAAGTCCCAAAATCGTGCACCAAACATCCATAGCATAAACCATATCACAAAGTGCTGTCTTAAGCGCCTTTTGGTTGTCCGAAATGGTAGCATAACTTCTCTGCTTCGAATTTCGAATTTCCTCCGCTGTCCTGTCTCTACTATCCATGGTTGAAAGCGTTCCATAAGCAAATCCACAGTTAAATTCAATCTGGCGGAATATTTTGTCAAGCCCGTCCGCTATTTCCTTTTGGCGTAAGGTTGGCGACCATTCCTTAAAGAAGTCAACATCATCAACATCCAGTGTGCGATAAAGTCTCCTGTCAGGAAGTTTAGGCGTTCCATTTCGATCACGCCTAAACGCCATACTGTTTGCAATCAGTGCTCGCTCTCCACTTTCAAACTCCCAAAGCAACCTCTCGTATTGACGGTTGGCATCTTCAATCAGATTAACAGCATTTGCAAAAATTGACACCCCCAAAGGCGACGATGGGTCAATCGAATTTGCAACCGCTGGCTTAAAATATCCAAACAAAGGCCTTTTTACATTAGTTAAAACTAACTCATTTGTCATATTCTCCCACTCAGGCACCTCGCTGAGTTCAATTTGATTACCCAAATGTCCCTTTACTCGGCTCACAAATGCCTTGTTGGAAATTTCATAACCTTTGTCCGAAAGCAAATGTGATTCAAGTCTTGTATAATATATCCCTTGCCTCGAAACTGTCTCTACAAACACCGCCCCGGTTATATTTCCGTTATCATCAAAATGGGTTGGGAAAAATCCATCTGCATGAATAAAATCAACTTTAATTTCTCTACCCAAAACATAGGGTTTTAGAACAAGTCCGCCTTTTGCGCATCCGTACTCAACAGGTATCCTGATATTATCAATAACCTCACGATACGCCTTATCAATAAACTCGGCACGGCGACTTCCCAAAACGCGGGATTTCATTTCCACCGTCACCATCCTGGCCATCTCAAAGCTAAGCGCCGCCGCCAGATGCAATCCGTCCCGTCTTTCATACATCTCTCTCCAAAGCCTCATTTCGGCCGCCATCTCCGAGGATATAACCGACTGAATTCCTGCCGCATTCCTAAACCTTTCCAAATCCATCATACTCTTACCCATTCCTCCAAAAAAATTTTTAAATCCCTCAAACATTGTTTTTTCCTCCCTGATTTATGTTTCCTAAAGCAACGCCTTCGCCGCCACAGTGGCACAAAAATATCGTATGTCGTCCATGGCATGGTCAAATTCCTTAACCACCTTGTCTTCCCCCGACCTTTCGTCCCAGGAATATACACCAAACTCCCTGATTGCATCTTCGCAAGCCTTACAAATTTTCAGCTTCCCATTCTGAAGCAAGGTCCCGGTAATCCTTATCCCGTCTAAAACATTGTTGTTTGCTTTTCTGACCGAAAACCTGCCGTGCCGTCTTATGGTAGCAATGAAACTTGCAGCCGACGGGTCAATAACAACACACTTTATGTCATACCCTCTTGCCAAATTCTCAAGCCTTTCATAATACTCCTCATCAGTAAGCTGCTTTTTATTTTTCTTCCCCGAATAATAACTTTCCTTAATTCTTACCGCCTCGTCTTTCCCAAGTCTCCAAAGTCCCATGCTGCACGGATTAAGCGTCCCGTAGTCAACCGAAATATAATATTCGCCACCAACATCGTCCTCTATTTTTTCTATAACATTAAGACTTTTATCAAACATAGGATACACCAGCCCCTCGGCGCTACACCATTCCCCTAAGATAAACCTCCGGTAAAACACGCCGGTATATTCTTTCTTAAGTTCTTCTACATATCTTTTATCCAAAAAAGTATTGTCGTCTATCAAAAACTCCATCATAAAAAAATCCAACGACTCTCTTCGGTCTATGTAATTTACCTTAAACCAATGATTGGGGTTATCCGGGTTAGTCGTGCCAAACAGCTTTGCATTAGGCTCCGAGAGCCTTGAAAGAAGCATATTGAAAAACTCCTCATTAAAAAGTGTAATCTCATCACAGTACGCGCCCTGAAGTGTCATCCCCCGGATTTTACTCTCTGCCCCACTGTCCGAAACCCCCTCAAGATAAATTTTCCTGCCGTAAAGCACTCCCTCTTTTTTAGAAAGCGAATACTTAAAATTTTTCTTTCCCGCCAAAGTCTCCAAAAGGTCCAGGCAGTTTCTTTTTAGTGTAGTCAAAGTCTTCGCCGTCATAATATACGCACCATTTTGGGGCATATTTCTTATCCAGACACACCAAAGCACCAAGCTTATCCAGGTCTTTCCACTTCTCACGCTCCCATGCAAAACATTAATTCGCCTAAGCCCGCCCTTTGCCGCATTCATAAGCTCATTTTGCTTCTTGGTAAGATTCTTATAATTCTTCATTTTGCTATAGGCACAAACCTTATCAGCCATTATGAACCTTTCTCCTTTCTGTCTACTTCACATCTTCAAAGTCCTCAAAAACCTTCAAAAGCAAACCGTCTGCCCCTTCTTCCTTTTCATCCGCACCAAACTTATCAAGCATTGTACCAAGTACCGACGAAAGCTGATTTATTGGTGCATCCTCAATCTTTTTATTGATCTCATCAATAATCTTATCGGCAATATTGCACACAATTTCCTTTTTGGAACGTATGTATTTCTTTAGAATAAGCTCGTCATCTTTTTCTACCATTGTATCCCCCGCTTTTTGTTTTTTCTTAATCTTTATTTTAAGCGGAAAAACCGAACATTCCGAACAACCTTCTCTACTCAATCGATTTCAGATACCTCTCTGCAATCCGCCTTACATTATCCTCCGAATTATACCCACCTGTCATATAGGCAACCTTCTTCCATGTCATGCACTTTCCATATCTATAATACAAAATCTGCCGCGTCAGGCTGTCCTCAACCGAATTAATAAACTTATTAATCTCATTCCTCAGCGCCTTACACCGCTTGATTTTTTCAAGCACCTCCTGTTCTCTCTCCAAAATCAAAGCCTCCTGTGCCTTCCCCCACTCGGTATCCTCACAGCTCCGACTCTTGATTTTCAGCTTAACAAGCTCCTCTGTATCATTCATAATCTCTCTGTTTAAATAAAATAGTTGCATAAGTTCCTTTTTTGTCATTTCTTTATTTCCTTTCCTCTTATGTCGCGTTCTTCTCTGCACCTATGGCAGCAAAACAAGTTTCCTGATATGTCACAAAAAAAATTCTCCAAAATCTCTGCTCCGCAAAATCGACATATCCTTTTTTTCGTTTTTAGCAATTCCCTGCTTCCAAACCTTTCTGTTCTCAGTATCTCAGGGTCACATATATCCATATCACCAATCCTTTCTCAACTTTTGTTTCCTTTAGGAAACTTTTAGCTAAAAAAAATTTGTTCCACTATTTCTTTATCAATTTTCAAAATTTCCGAAATCCTGACAATTTCCAAAAGCTTAAGCTCGCCCAGTCCCCAAATTCTCATTCTTAAAACCCCTTTTCTTATTCCACTAAGTCTCGCCAGTTCCCTGATACTCATCCCTTTCTCCCTGATTATATTTTTTAAGAACCTGCTGTTCATCATCACCCCTCCTTTACATTTTACAAAAAGTCTACCATTTTTTTACATTTTTGTCAATCCTCAATTTAACATTTTTTTACTTTTTTGTAAAAATTATTGCATTTTTATTTTTAATATGATATACTTAAAACAATCTCGAGCTAAGCTTTAAATAAAAAGGAGAAACAAAATCCTATGATTAACATATATAAACGTCGAAAAGAACTTAATCTGACCTTAGAAGAAATCGCACGTGTTATCGGAGTAAGCAAAAGCACCGTAAAAAAATGGGAAGCCGGTTATATAAAGAATATGCGCCGTGACAAAATAGTCAAGCTGGCAACAGCTCTAAACGTATCACCAATAGAAATTCTGAACATTGATTCTAGTCCACAAAGTTCCGAACTGCAGGCTTCTATTTTGAACGATAACCTCACAAAAAAACTTGATGACCTTTTGTCCAAGGCTTTCGGTGAAAAAACCGAAGATACATTTGCACTGATAATAAAGGATAAAAAAATATTTTTGGCAAATTCAAAAACAAGTCATTTAAAATACATATTGGAGTTTATCAAGTAGCAAAAAACTGGACAAAACAATTCTTTTGTGTTATTATAAGATAAAGATAATTTTTTGTTGAAAATTGTTGCATAACTATTTTTCAACTAAACACAATCCACAAAAGGAGCAAAATATATATGAGCCAGACAAAAGTCCTAAGCCACAACCTTTTAACACACAAACTGACATTACTTCGCGACAAAAATACCAACGTACGTGATTTCCGCAATTTACTTTACGAAATTTCTACTCTTATTGCTTTTGAGGCAACCAAAAATCTCCCTGTGAGTGACGTTTCTGTAACCACTCCTCTTTGCGAAATGACCGGTGCGCTTATGCCTAATCAGCCCGTTTTGGTTCCTATCCTTCGCGCAGGCCTTGGTATGGTCGAACCATTTCTCAAGGTTATCCCAGCTGCAAAAGTAGGTCACATTGGCCTTGCGCGCAATCATGACACCCATCTCCCCGAGGAATATTACTGCAATCTTCCAAACGATATCTCCGAGCGCGAAATCATTTTACTTGACCCCATGCTCGCAACCGGCGGTAGCGCAAGCGCAGCCATCGACTTCATCAAAAAACGCGGTGCAAAAAATATCCGCTTTGCTTGCATAATTGCAGCTCCCGAAGGCGTAGAAGTAGTTCAAAAAGACCATCCCGACGTCGATATCTATATAGGCGCACTGGATAAATGCCTCAACGAAAACGCCTATATCGTCCCGGGCCTTGGCGATGCAGGCGACCGTCTTTTCGGTACACTTTGATAAAAAATCAAAAACCCTCGACCTTAATATCGAGGGTTTTATTTTTACTACCAAAAACAACTACTAAATATTTTTGAGGATACTATTATTCATTGATCAATTTTTGTCTATCAGCTTTCCAATATCAAACCACACGATTGCTGAGTTTTAGGATGCAAAAAAAAGCAGAGCCATCGCTCTGCTTTTCTCTCTTTTCTTATAGTTTAAATTACCACTTATATAGGCCAAACCTTTTAGCCTGCGCATTAGGGTCTTTTGCTTCAATTTCATTGATTACAGCCTGTGCATTTAAATCATCAACCGGCACCTGGATATTAACACTTTTTGTTGTCGCCATTATATCCTCAAAAGCAAATTTGGTAATTTCAACTACAGGCTTTTCATAAAACTTCTTCATTTCAAAGTCCACCTTTCTGTTTTCAAAATTTACCATCTATTACTTTATTGTATAGAACGACTTGCCAAGCAATGTAACATCACTAGGAACAGCTACCATTACAACGCCAAAGCTGTATTCGCCTCCACCTTCGAAAGCAGTGTCTCTTGTGAAATAAAGTGGCTTAGTTTCTGATGTGTCTGCGCCACCATTTTTCCAAAGCTTAAATCCATAAGATTCAACAGTCTGGCCAGTATTAAGATTGATTGTCTCCGTAAAAGCTGCAACATTACTGAACTTTTTAGTCCAGGTTCCGTAATCAATAGTATAGGTATCAGCTACCGCAACTTCTTTCGCATATGTTTCCAAATCAATCGCGAAAGTCTGAGCAGCTTCAGAACTACCGCCATACTTTACAACCAGATAATTTCTTGTAGAACTTGTTTCTTTTGTTGTATCAATTTTAATACTTTCTGGCAACTGAGCAGCTACACCATCAGCCTGATATATAGCAATTATATCAGCAGCAGCAGGCTCAGCATCAGCAGCAGCAGCAAAATAAGCAACTGCAGTTTTTTGAGTTTGAGCTTTGTACGCATCAGTAGTTTTTCCAACGCTTATAACATCACCCGAAATAGATGCCGCAAAAGAAATCGAGCCAAGCATCGCAATGGCCATAACAGCAGCAACAATCCGCGCTAACATTCTGTTGTTCATACAATTTTCTCCTTTCTGTCGCAAGAAATCCTTGCATAATTTTGGTTTGTTGTTTAATGAGAAAAATACAAAATCAGCGTCTACTCTGCACAGTATGCGTTAAAAATATATTTTCACACTAATACACCTTTATATTATAAATGCAAAATCCCGTTTTGTCAACTATTTTTTATGCATTTTTTTAATATTATTATACCTAAAATTCTATAAAATCTTTGTGCAAATTTCAAAAATACTTTTTTGTTTCCAAATATCCAAATCCGTTTCCTTTCTTGCGTCGCAACCACAAAAAAATATCCACCCTGATGGGTGGATATTTTAAAAACATTATTATGCGTATCTAAGATTACTCAACGATAGCAGTAACAACGCCAGAACCAACAGTACGGCCACCTTCACGGATAGCGAAACGAAGACCTTCTTCGATAGCGATAGGTGTAGTAAGCTCAACAGTCATTGTTACGTTGTCACCAGGCATACACATTTCTGTGCCTTCAGGAAGGTTAACAACACCTGTAACATCAGTTGTTCTGAAATAGAACTGAGGTCTGTAGTTTGTGAAGAACGGTGTATGACGGCCGCCTTCTTCCTTTGTCAATACGTAAACCTCGCCCTTGAACTTTGTGTGGGGGTTGATTGAACCTGGCTTTGCAAGAACCTGACCTCTTTCGATTTCGTTTCTCTGAACGCCACGGAGAAGCGCACCAACGTTGTCACCAGCTTCAGCTTCATCAAGGAGCTTTCTGAACATTTCAAGACCTGTAATAACAACCTTTCTTGACTCGTCAGCAAGACCAACGATTTCAACTTCGTCACCAACGTGAGCAACACCTCTCTCAACTCTACCAGTAGCAACAGTGCCACGGCCAGTGATTGAGAATACGTCCTCAACAGGCATAAGGAATGGCTTATCTGTAGCTCTCTCAGGAGAAGGAATGTAGCTGTCAACAGCAGCCATAAGCTCATGGATGCAAGCATACTCAGGAGCGTTGGGGTCTGTTGAAGTAGATTCCAAAACGCCAAGACCTGTACCCTTAACGATAGGTGTATCGTCGCCCGGGAAGTCATATTCTGTAAGAAGGTCACGGATTTCCATTTCAACGAGTTCGAGAAGTTCGGGATCGTCAACCTGGTCAACCTTGTTCATGAATACAACGATGTAAGGAACACCAACCTGTCTTGAAAGAAGGATGTGTTCTCTTGTCTGAGGCATAGGACCATCAGCAGAAGAAACAACCAGGATAGCACCGTCCATCTGAGCTGCACCAGTGATCATGTTCTTAACGTAGTCAGCGTGTCCGGGGCAGTCAACGTGAGCATAGTGACGATTTTCTGTCTCGTACTCAACGTGTGCTGTAGAAATTGTGATACCTCTTTCTCTTTCTTCAGGAGCCTTATCGATCATATCGTAAGCTTCGAACTGAGCTCTACCTGAAAGTGAGAGAACCTTTGTGATTGCAGCGGTAAGAGTTGTCTTACCATGGTCAACGTGACCGATTGTACCAATGTTAACATGTGGTTTGGTTTTTTCGTATTTAGCTTTTGCCATTTTTTATTTCCTCCTAACTTTTAATAAGTTAATAATTTTACTAAATATTATTTTAACACTAAATTGAAATTTCTTCAAGTGTTTTCGCAAAAATTTACCAAAGCTTTAAAAACTAATCTTCGTTATTGTTTCTCTCTTTGATAATTTTTTCCATAATGCTCTTTGGAAGTTCCTCAAAGTGGCTTGGTTCCATTGAGTACTGACCACGGCCCTGAGTTCTTGAACGAAGCTCGGTTGCATAACCAAACATCTCAGAAAGCGGAACGTGAGCAGTAATTTCCTGAGCGCCTGTTCTTGCTTCCATACCCTGAATCTGACCACGACGCGAGTTAAGGTCACCCATAACATCACCCAATAATCTTCAGGAACGTTAACAACAACTTTCATGATAGGCTCTAAGATAACTGCATTACCCTTACGGCAACCATCTTTAAATGCCATCGAAGCCGCAATCTTAAATGCCATTTCTGATGAGTCGACTTCGTGGTAAGAACCATCAACAAGTGTTACCTTTACGTCAACTACAGGATAACCTGCAAGAACACCTGTCTGCATAGCACCCTGAACACCGGCATCAACAGCAGGGATATATTCCTTAGGAATAGCACCGCCGACAATCTTGTTTTCAAAGATATATCCAGCACCCGGTTCAAGCGGTTCCATATCAAATACAACGTGTCCGTACTGACCTTTACCACCTGACTGTCTTGCATACTTGTGGTCAACGTGAACAGCCTGTCTGATTGTCTCACGGTACGAAACCTGAGGACTACCAACATTAGCCTCTACCTTAAACTCACGAAGCAGACGGTCAACGATAATTTCAAGGTGAAGCTCACCCATACCTGCAATAATGGTCTGCCCTGTTTCGTCATCTGTGTAGGTTCTGAAAGTAGGATCTTCTTCTGCAAGCTTCGAAAGAGCAATACCCATCTTTTCCTGACCTGCCTTGGTCTTAGGTTCAATAGCAACACGGATAACTGGTTCCGGGAACTCCATAGACTCTAGGATTACGGGGTTCTTTTCGTCACAAAGTGTATCACCTGTTGTTGTGTTTTTAAGACCAACAGCTGCAGCAATATCACCGGAATAAACGATGTCGATATCTTCACGGTTGTTTGCGTGCATCTGGAGAATACGACCAATTCTTTCCTTGTTGTCCTTTGTCGAGTTGTATACGTGTGAACCACTTGTAAGTGTTCCCGAATATACACGGAAGAAGCAAAGCTTTCCAACAAAGGGGTCAGTCATGATCTTAAATGCAAGAGCTGCAAATGGTTCTTCGTCTGATGAAGGTCTCTCTGTCTCTTCCTCAGTTCCTGGGATAATACCCTTAATCGGAGGAATGTCAAGAGGCGACGGCATAAAGTCAATTACTGCGTCAAGAAGGTTCTGAACACCCTTGTTGCGGTAAGATGTACCGCAAAGTACGGGGATCATTTCGTTAGCAATAGTTGCCTTACGGATAGCAGCCTTAATCTCAGGGATTGTAAGCTCCTCGCCTTCAAGATATTTCATCATAAGATCTTCGTCTGTTTCTGCAACAGATTCTAAAAGTGCTGCATGATACTCTTCAGCCTTGTCCTTAAGATCAGCAGGAATTTCTTCCACACGCTCATCCTGTCCAAGATCATCATAGTAAACATAAGCCTTCATTTCAATAAGGTCAACAAGCCCCTTGAATTCGTCTTCAGCACCGATAGGAAGCTGAATCGGAACAGCATTACATTTAAGTCTTTCTTTCATCATGGATACAACATTGTAAAAATCTGCACCCATGATATCCATTTTGTTTACATATACCATTCTAGGTACTCTGTACTTGTCAGCCTGACGCCAAACGGTTTCAGACTGAGGCTCAACGCCGCCCTTTGCACAAAGAACCGTAACACTACCGTCAAGTACACGGAGTGAACGCTCAACTTCAACAGTAAAGTCAACGTGTCCGGGTGTATCGATAATGTTTATTCTGTGGTTTTTCCACTGTGCAGTAGTAGCAGCAGAAGTAATGGTAATACCACGTTCTGCTTCCTGTTCCATCCAGTCCATCTGCGAAGCACCCTCATGGGTCTCACCGATTTTGTGAATACGTCCTGTATAGAACAAAATACGCTCGGTAGTGGTAGTCTTACCGGCATCAATATGAGCCATGATACCAATATTTCTTGTCTTCTCAAGTGAAAACGCTCTACCCATAGTATCTCCTTTCAAAAGTCAAACCGCACTGCGGCGACTTTGTTCTATGCTCCTGCAAGCAAGGCTTGCAAGCTGTAAATTTCTGTTATCATTCCCAATTTAACGGGAAATTATTTCGCTATAATGTTTTGCAAAGAAATTTGTTTTAGATTTGGCAGATGCGAAATGTGAAAAAACGGAGTGTGTATGATATACTCGAGTATTTTTCACATTGAGTAATGCTACCAAAGATGAAGTAATTTTCAAAGCAAAATTCTATATCGCACAAAAAATCGTCTTAGATTTGGTGAATGCGAAACTGAAAAAAGCGGAGCATATATAATATATGTGAGCATTTTTTCAAGTTAAGTACATTCGCCGAAGATGAAACGATTTTTAAAGCGAGATTACCAGCGAAAATGTGCAAAAGCCTTGTTAGCTTCAGCCATTTTGTGTGTGTCTTCTTTCTTCTTGAATGCACCACCTGTGCTGTTAGTAGCGTCGATTAACTCGTTAGCAAGTCTTTCTGCCATTGTTCTTTCGCTTCTCTGTCTTGAATACAAAGTGATCCAGCGAAGACCAAGAGTCTCTCTTCTTTCAGCTCTAACTTCAATCGGAACCTGGTAGTTTGCACCACCTACACGTCTTGCTTTTACTTCAAGTACCGGCATAACGGCATTCATAGCTTCCTCAAACACTTCAACAGGGTCCTTGCCTGTCTTTTCCTTTATGATATCAAATGCATCATAAACGATTGCCTGAGCAACACCTTTCTTACCGTCAAGCATGATATTGTTTATAAGACGAGTAACAGTCTTGCTGTTATACATTGGATCCGGCAGCACATCACGTCGTGCAACATGTCCTTTTCTTGGCACTTATCTTCCCTCCATTCTTTGTGGTAAATGCTATCCACAAGGTACTCAATACCCTTTTTGGATACTGCTAGTGCTGTACTAACTATCACACGAAAGACGTACTGTCTTTTATATATAAAATAGTAATACGCACTATAAATCAATTTCTTACTAAAAAATTTGTGTCTTACTTTGCATCCTTCGGGCGCTTAGCACCGTACTTGGATCTTGACTGGTTTCTCTTCTGAACACCCTGAGTATCCAAAGTACCACGAATAATATGGTAACGTACACCAGGGAGGTCCTTTACTCTACCGCCACGGATAAGCACAACGCTATGCTCCTGCAGGTTGTGACCGATACCGGGGATATAAGCCGAAACTTCAATACCGTTTGTAAGACGAACTCTGGCAACCTTACGAAGCGCCGAGTTAGGCTTTTTGGGTGTCATTGTTCTAACTGAAGTACAAACACCACGTTTCTGCGGAGAAGCCTGCTCTGTGTGCTTTTTCTTGATAGTGTTAAAACCATCTAAAAGAGCGGGAGCTGTAGACTTTTTCTCAGCAGTCTTTCTGCCATTCTTTACTAACTGGTTAAATGTTGGCAACTATTTTCACCTCCTGTATATAAAATAAGTATATAAAAACGCAAATTTATGCGTCTTTAACAATTGCAACCACTGCCGTAGGCACTTCAACGTGCGAAGCCTTTGCAAGCTCCTTCATATTGTTGACATAAACCACTTCGACAGCCTTTTCCTCACATTTTTTCTCCAAAGGAAAAACAATATGTCCATCGGCATCTCTTGCAATAAATACAAGAAGGGCATTTCCTGCTTCGAGTGCCTTTTTTGTCTGTTTAAGTCCCACCACATGGGGACTTAACTTAATTCTTTCCATTTCTTCACCTTGTAAATTAAATATCGGACAATGCAATTAAACACACTATCCCAATTCTAAAAATACATCTTATTGTACCAACTTTTTTTTCTTTTGTCAAGTAGATTTTTTATAATTTTGAAATTCCTCGCTTTCCAACTAAAAAATGCAGCACAAAAGGCTGCATTTTGGTGGTCTATTTAACATTCATTACTTCTTTCAAAGCTTTTGCAAGCTGATCTGGGCAGGAAGTCCCTCTGCCTCCGCAGTTAATCCCTTCAAGCCTTTTAATAACCTCATCAGCCGTCATGCCCTCTACAAGACTCGCAACGCCCTGAGTGTTGCCGTTGCATCCCATAACAAATCTAACATTTTTAACAATGTTTCCGTCTATATCAAATTTAATTTCGCGGGAACACGTCCCCTTCGTCTTATAAGAATAGCTTTCCATATCCCTTACCCTTTCATATCAACATAACTAAAAACAAAAAAGAACGCTTTTGCAGCGTTCTTTTTTATAACCTAAAACAATTCAATTATTTGTTAATAAGGTCTTTGAGTGCCTTACCTGCTTTGAAAGCGGGAACCTTAGCTGCCTTAATCTTCATTTCAGCACCAGTCTGAGGGTTTCTGCCTGTTCTAGCAGCTCTCTCTCTAACTTCGAAACCGCCGAAGCCAACAAGCTGAACCTTGTCACCCTTAACGAGTGCACCTTCTACTGCACTAACAAAAGCGTTAAGAGCAGCCTCTGCATCTTTCTTAGAAAGATTAGCTTTTTCAGCCATTGCTGAAATCAATTCCTGTTTATTCATTTTTAAAACTCCTTTTCTTTATATTGTTTTTTTGAGTTTGTTAATAACGTTATTTTAATTCTACTACATAATTTTATAAATTTCTATAGTTTTCTGTATATTTTTCCATTTTCGTTAGTTTGCACAAAATTTTCATCCTGTTTTTGTGCTAAAATCGGGTTATTTTAGTCCGAATTGTTCATAATCATCTCATTAAGCTCGCTACGGGTAATCAAAACCTGTCTGGGCTTGGTGCCCTCATAAGGCCCGATAATCCGGTTTTCCTCAAGCTGGTCAATGATTCTTGCCGCTCTCTGATATCCTATCTTATACTTTCGCTGCAGCATCGCAACCGAAGCCTGACCCGACTCAAAAGCAAGTTCTGCAGCTTTTACAAAAAGTTCGTCCTTTTCACCGCTTCTGGTATGAGTATCCTCGTCATTTTCTGATGCCTGATTTTCCTGCTGGCGTTCAATGTGTTCAAGGATTGACTCATCATACTCTGCCTCATACTGCTTCTTTACATATTCAATAATATTCTCAATCTCACCATCCGAAATAAAGTTACCCTGAATACGCACCGGCTTGATTGCGCCGCGAGCCGCATAAAGCATGTCGCCCTTGCCTAAGAGTTTTTCAGCACCCATAGAATCAAGGATCGTGCGACTATCCACCTGCGACGAAACCGCAAACGAAATTCTTGATGGTACATTTGCCTTTATAACACCGGTAATAACATCAACCGATGGTCTTTGGGTCGCAATAACAAGATACATTCCGGCAGCGCGGGCAAGTGCGGCTAAGCTATTGATAGCATCTTCCACCTCGTTTTTAGCCGCAAGCATAAGGTCCGCAAGCTCGTCGATAATAATAACAATCTCCGGCAGTTTATTTTCTGGCATATCATTTTCTTCCATCAAAGCATTATACCCCTGAAGATTCCTTACCTTATTATCTTTCATAAGCTGATAACGATTCTTCATTTCGGCAACAGCCCAGTTAAGCGCTCCCGCCGCATGTTTGGGGTCTGTCACAACCGGTATCAAAAGATGCGGTATTCCATTATAAACTCCAAGTTCCACCATCTTGGGGTCAATCATTATCATCTTGACTTCATTTGGCTTCGCTTTGTAAAGTATGCTCGTTATCAGCGAATTTATACATACACTCTTTCCCGAACCGGTAGCTCCCGCAATCAAAACGTGGGGAAACTGTGCGATATCTGCAATGACTGAGTTTCCGCTTATATCCTTGCCAAGTGCAAAGGCAGTCTTTGACTTAAAATCACGGAACTTATCAGTATCAATAACCTCACGAATCGGCACAGGGCTTGGCTCCTCATTCGGAATTTCAATACCTATTGCTGATTTCCCTGGGATTGGTGCCTCAATACGCACACCGGATGCAGCCAGACTAAGTGCAATATCATCTGCAAGATTGGTTATTTTTGACACCTTAATTCCAAACCCTGGATGAAGCTCAAATCTTGTGACTGTAGGTCCCTGAGTAATATTCATAATGGTAGCATCTACCTTGAAACTCGAAAGCGTCTCTAAAAGTCGGTTCGCCTTGTCCTCAAGCTCACGCTTTACTTCAGCTCGACTCTTGGTTTTGGGCTTTGGCTTTGACAAAAGCGAAACGGACGGAAGTTTATAATTGATAAGTTTCGTCGCCTCAATACTCTCTTTTGCAATAATATTTATACTTTCCTTAGCACGCTCTGCCTCTTCATGTTTAATCCTCTTGCCTGCCTCAACCGCGCGGTCAAGGGGAACTCCTGCATCAATTGCACCCTGCGTCATTACGTCAACTTTTTCTTGTTGTTGCACAAGGCTCGGCGGCTCAAATTCCTCGTCGCCTGTACTAAACTTCCCATTCTCGTCAGGAACAGGGGTAAGCACGCCTCTATTTTCTTCTGGTTTCTTAACCCTCGGATTCTGCGCCACTTCATCCTTAATTCTGTACGCCGCAACAACTTCCGATGCTATGTCCGAAATATCTGTCTCTTCTTCGCTAGGTTCGTCATCAAACTTAAACTTTTGAGGCGCTCTTCTTTCTGCCCTGCCTGATGATGCAATCTCCGAAATCGCATCATCCTTAAAATACACATCAAAATAATCATTGTTCGGTGCCTTGCCCTTGGTCACTTCGTTTTCAGGGATAGCAGCAGTCTTAACCTTCTTCCGCCCAAACTTTTTAGGCTTTGGTGCAGGCTCCTCAATTTCCATATCTATATCCTCATCAAGCACCGATTCTATTTCTGCCCTTCTATTTTTTATATAAAGAGAAATCGCATTAAACATTTTTTCCAAGGACACCTCGGTAAGTATAAGCAAAAGAATCATCGCAAGCGCAATCGAAATAACCGCAGACCCCACCGTACCAAGGCACTTTACCAAAAGAATTGCAAAGCTTGTCCCGATAACACCGCCCGAACCGCCATCCGAGCCCCAGGCATACATAGTGCGTATTCCGCTCCAAAAATCAGGGTAATCCCACGCTGTATCCCCATGCCAGATTGCCCATATAACCGAAGTCACAACCATAAGCGCAAAAAGCACCCACAGCTTGTACCCGCTGTTTTCGCGCCTCTTTTCCACAAACATATTTATTCCGGTCCATATAATAAAAGCAAAGAAAAGAACAGCCGCTCCGCCAAAAAGTCCCATCAGAACGCTTTTAAAAGTCTCGCCAACAATCCCTGTCGCACTTCCCCAAAACGAAAGCGCCATGAATATACCAAGGGCAATAAGCGTAATCCCCTTAATCTCGGCACTACGTTTTTTAGTCCTTTTATTCATGGCCCGTGTTTCTGCCGCCGTCCTTTTTGGGGTAGTTCTGGATGCAGCCTGTGATTTGCGCTTTTTAGCACTCGTTTTTCTTTTGTCTGCCATAATCTATCCTACCATCCTCTCACAAAAAGTGCCATAAGTCCTACAAGATTAAGCACTTGACCTATTCCAAAATACAAAATTACAACAACTCCCAACACAATCCGATAAATTCCGAAAAATTTGAAGTCGTGATTTTTAACATAATTGGTAAGAAACTTTATCGATACCATAGAAGTAATATAAGCCACCACCATTCCCGTTATAAGAACCATCGCATCATGGCCGCTCATACTAAGTCCGTATTTAAGGATTTTTAAAAGACTTACCCCAAACATAACAGGTATCGCCAAAAAAAACGAAAACTCTGCCGCAACTCCCCTTGCGCACCCCAAAAGCATTGCTCCAAGAATTGTCGCACCCGAGCGCGAAGTCCCCGGGATAATCGAAAGCACCTGAAAAATACCTATGTAAAGTGCAGTCCTATACGGCATATCACTTATAGAGTTTACCAAAAAGTTTTTATGCCTCTTTTCTATAACGATAAAAAGTATACCATATATAATTAATGTAGACGAAACTACGTACCAGTTCTCGAATTTTTCCATCAAAGGGTCAAGCAAAAGCCCGATTACCGCCGCAGGAACGCAAGCTAAAAGTACCTTACCCCACATATTCCACGTTTCCAGTCTTTCTGGTTTGGTCTTAGAAAGCGAAAACGGATTGAGCTTTTTGAAGTACATCGTTACTACAGCAAGGATTGCTCCCAGCTGAATTACATAAATATATAAATCCGACGCAGTAAATGTGCCCTCATTTTTAATAAGCTCATTAACCAAAATCATATGCCCGGTCGAACTTATCGGCAGCCATTCAGTTATCCCTTCCACCAATCCCAGCACCAGCGTCTTAATCATCTCAATCAAAAACATGGATGCCACCTCCAAAATATAAGCTTTTTACTATATAATTTTACTTATACAAAGTCATTTTATCACAAATTTTTGATTGATACAATACTTTTATACAAAAAATCCTTTGTATGCCTATCAAAACCTACACATTATTATATATAGATACAGCAAAGCCCCATCACAGATTTTGGCTGATGGGGCCTTGTGTATATAAATATTTTAGGGGGCAAATTTAATTATTTAAAAACTCCTGTGGGTCTTTATACTCTCCATTGGATATAATCTCAAAATGTAGGTGCGGCTCTAAGGAAACCTCCAAAGCGCCACTTTTCCCAACACCACCGATTATATCCCCTTTTTTTACCTTTGTTCCAACCTTAATAAAATCTTCGCTCTGAAGATTTGCATAATTTGACAAAACTCCGTTTCCGTGATCAACAGTCACCACTACTCCAAAAAGTTCGTCCTTAAACACCTTTGACACCACGCCGTTTTCAGCCGCTTTGACCTGATCGCCTGGCTTCGCCGCTATATCAATGCCATTATGGGTACGCCAATCCTTCATGGTTTCCGAATACAAAAGTTCTTCAAGCGAGCAAGGTGCAATTATCTCGCCACTATGCGGCATCTCCATTACAAACTTTGGTTTTTCGGTCTTTGCCGCATCCACCGCAGCGGTCTCAATTACCTCGGGAATCTTTTCAAAAGAAGTTACCGTTTTAGGCTCAGACTTTTCTCCTATGCCGTCAAGGTCTATAACACTAACTTTTTCAATTTCTGTTATAGCACTTTGCGGAATTTCTTCAAAAGAAACTTGCCGCTCTCTCATATCTGCTCTCAGTTTTCCGGAATATACCGTAAACCCTAAAACCGCCAACGAAAAGCACAGGGCTATGTAAAAGCCCTTGCTCTTAACCATTTGTTTTGTAAGACTCTTCTTTGTCTCTTTTTTCTTATTTTTAATAGGTCAACACCTCCATATAGGAAGTATTGCCCAAAATTTACTATCTATACCACATTTTAAGCTATTTTTCCGCTTTTAGGGATTTTTATTGTGTACTCAATAAAATGCTCACTTTCCTTTTTCTCAGTCTCAGCCTCAATCCCTGACCGTTTCATCATATCCACAGCCTGACGAATGGTGTTCGAAAAAATCCTTACATCCCTGAATACCCTTATATCCTTTTTCTCCTTCTCATCTTTGCAAGGTTTAACCTTTTCAAGCATTTCTTCAACCAATTCTTCAGATTTTACTACATTAAGTCCACGTCTGATTATTACGCCAAGTGCCCGAAGCCGCGTCTTTTCATCCGGAAGTTTAAGTAGCGCCCTTGCATGCCTCTCACTAAGCGAGTTTTCTTTAAGCAACCGCCTCACCTCGGGCGAAAGCTTAAGAATTCTTATCTTGTTTGCAATAGTCGACTGATTTTTGCCAAGCCTTGCGGCAAGCTCCTCCTGCGTCATCCCATGCTCCGAAATAAGCGAGCAAAACGCCTCCGCCTCTTCTATGTATCCTAAATTCTCCCTCTGTATGTTTTCAATAAGCGCCATAACCGCACTGTCTGTCCCACCTGCCCTTATTACAATTGCCGGGATTTCATCCATCTCTGCTATACGGCACGCCCGAAGTCTCCTCTCCCCTGCAACAAGTTCATACTCGCGCCCATTTATCTGCCTTACCACAACCGGCTGCATAAGCCCATACCGCATAATCGATGAGCTTAGCTCTCTAAGCGCCTCTTTATCCATCTCACGCCTTGGCTGATACGGATTTGGTCTTATAGAATTTATTGGTAAATGAAGTACCGTCATATCTTTTTCTTCCGTAAACATATAATACATCACCTTTCCTCAAAATTATAATCTTATTTTTCTTGCATCAATTGTATCACAAAAAAAATAGTTTTACAAATTTTTCCATATGCAAAACCTGAGGTTTTCCCGAAAAAGTTGCCTTATAAATACAGTTTCCCCCAAAACCCTCGCCCAAACGACAAAATAAATAAAAAATAAGCAGACATTTCTGTCTGCCTATTATTAATTACATCTCAAAAGTCCACTTTCACTAATCAAAAAGTCCATTTTTGCGTCCGTTTCTTCAAGTTCTATTTCGTCCGAAATCTGAAAATCAAAGCAAACCCCTACAAAAACCGCATCCGAATTTTCCAAAAGCCGGTCATAACAACCTTTACCAAACCCAACCCTTCCGCCACATTTGTCAAAGGCAATCCCGGGGACAAGTACAACGTCCGTTTTTGTCATATCAGCCTCAAGCTTTGCCTTTGGCTCCAAAACCGAAAAAGCCCCTCTCTCAAACTCCGTATCTTTTGTTATGATGCAAGGTGTTATCTCTCCGCTATTTGCATCAGTAACGGGCACCAGCGCTGTCTTTTTGTCCCCTAGCGCCGCATCCATTATACCACGGACATCAACCTCATTCCCCAACGGAATATACAGCATAATCTGTTTGGCTTCCTTATATAAATCACTCTCCAAAAAGGTGCTCAATGCCAAACGACTTTTCTCCAAAACCTCTTCTTTGGTCATCAGCGCGCGTTTTTCTTTATTGATTTTGCGGATTTCTTCCTTGTTTATCATTATCCTGCCAATCCCTCAGCAACGCCCATAATAATTATACCGCCAAACACTGCCAAAAGCGCTGCATAATGCTTCCACGAAAGCCTTTCCTTAAGGAAGATTGCACTCCAGATGGACGACACCACGCAGTATGCACAAATTATCGGAGCGGCACCAACCGGGTTTGCCGCCAGGGCATACACATACGCAAACTGTCCCGCAGTCTCGCAGATTGCACCAAGCCCTTTAGGGCCTTCTTCCTTTATACTAAGTGCCGAAATCTTCTCTTTCTTAATCCCAAATACATAAATCGCCGAAACTATGCCCATAAAAAGGAACGTCAGCTCATACGCAACATTCGCCTTATCCTCATCAAGATAATGGAAAATGCCGGTCATAAATGTATTTCCCTCTTCCAAAATAACCGCATCAAAAAATGTACCAAGCGCATCAATCAGGCAGTATAGTATCGGAAGCAAAATTGCAAGCACGCTCTTTGAATACTTTCTGTTAGACTTCATCTGACGAAGCGCCTTTGCCTCATCGTCCTCGGTGTACTCTGCGATTCCAAGGAACAAAACACCAAGTGATACAACAACTATGCCTATGCCAGAAAGCGAATCAACCGTCTCGCCAAGCACCAAAAAGCAAAGAATTGCCGCAAGTGCACCCGAAGAATTACAAATAGGCGACGAAACCGAAAGCTCGATGTATCTAAGCGAAACATATCCAAAAATCATCGAAAGTATGTACATCGAAGACGCAGGCAGATAATAAATTATATCCTGCATGGTAACGGTTGTGCCTGTCAAAATCTCATAAAAAGCATGAAGTCCCATCACAAAACCAACCGCCATAACCATCTTCCAATGACTGTATTTATCGCTTGGCTTTGACCCAAGCTTACTAAAAAAGTCCGAACCACTCCAACAAAGCATCGCTATAATTGATATTATTAACCACATAAAAATTTCTCCTTTACTTTTCTAAATTTATAAGTCCCTCATCAATCATGGACTGTACCGATTTTAGTATACCAAGCTTTGCATGCGCCCAGGTTATTCCGCCCTGGAAATAAACTGCATATGGCTCCCTGAGTGGCGCGTCTGCACTAAGCTCAATGGACGACCCTTGAACAAATGCCCCTGCCGCCATAATCACCTCGGACTCATACCCCGGCATATCCCCAGGAACAGGTGTTACGTAGCTGTCAACCGGCGCCGCCGCCTGAATTCCTTTGCAAAACGCAATAACATTTTCAGGTGTTTTAAGCTCCACCGCCTGAATAATATCATGTCTTGACTCATGCGCATCAGGAACACATTTAAATCCAAGTCTTTCATAAATATTTGCCGCAAAAATCGCACCCTTAAGTGCACCCGCAACAACAGTCGGCGCCATAAAAAGTCCCTGATAAAATTGCCTCATCATACCCATATTTGTGCCGACTTCCTTGCCAAGTCCGGGTGCCGTAAGGCGATAGCCACAATTCTCGATACATTTTTTAGTTCCGCAAATATATCCGCCCGACGGCGCAAGACCACCGCCAAGGTTTTTAATCAGCGACCCAACAATCATATCCGCTCCAAAATCCGACGGTTCGATTTTTTCCACAAACTCGCCGTAGCAGTTATCCACCATGCAGATTACATCAGGCTTAATTTCCTTTACAAACTTTATAAGCCCGGCGATCTTTTCTACCGAAAAAGTCTCTCTTGTCTGGTACCCCTTGGACCTTTGAATTGTCACAAGCTTGGTCCTTTCGTTTATTGCCTCGCGGATTTTGTCAAAGTCAAAGCTGTCATCCTCAAGCAAATCCACCTGACGATAGGTAATTCCGTATTCCGCGAGCGACCCTGGGGAAGAGCGGATGCCAATAACCCCCTCCAAAGTATCATAAGGCTTTCCTGCAGGTGACAAAAGCTCATCACCAGGCCTTAAATTCGCCGAAAGCGCAAGGCTCAAAGCATGTGTTCCGCAGGTAATCTGAGGTCTTACCAAAGCATCCTCTGTGTTAAAGCAGTCCGCATACACTTTTTCCAGGGTATCTCTGCCCATATCATCATAGCCATATCCCGTAGACTCCGAAAAGCAAGCCGCATCCACACGGTTTTTCTGCATCGCCGAAATAACCTTGACCTGATTATACTCAGCGGTTTTATCTATTTCCTTAAATCTTTCCTCAAGCTCAGCAAGAACTTCCTCGCCAAAAGCAAAAAGCTCGTCAGAAATTCCCATTTTGTTATATATATTCTCAAATGCCATCAAAAAGCCCCCTGATTTTTTTGTAAAATTATACTATTATTTAGGTTTTTTGTCAACAAAAGTACTGGCTTTTTTTCTTATAGTATGCTATACTTAATATCAACGAGTATATAAATTACTTAGATTGGAGGTTTGAACCTTATGAATATTTGCGTATACGGTGCATCAAGTAATTTGATAGATAAAGCCTTTATTAAGGCTGGCGAACTTTTGGGCGAAGAAATCGCAAAACGCGGTCACACACTTGTCTTTGGTGCAGGTGCAAACGGCCTTATGGGCGCTGTAGCCCGTGGCGCAAGTCGCAAAGGCGGAAAGACCGTCGGTGTCGCACCCCTCTTTTTCTCGGCAGATGGCATACTTTTTGAAGGCTGTACCCAGCTTATCCGCACCTCCAGTATGCGCGAGCGAAAGAAAATCCTCGAAGACCTTTCGGACGCATTTATTATGGCCCCCGGTGGAATAGGCACCTTTGACGAATTTTTCGAAATCCTGACCCTCAAGCAACTCGCAAGACATCAAAAAGCTATCGCCATACTCAATACAAATGGCTACTATGACGATATCGAAAGCCTCATGAAAAAGATAGTAAAAGGCGGTTTTATGCGGGAGAATTCACTAAATCTTTACAAAATGGCAGCTACCCCGCTTGAGGCACTTAATTATATCGAAAGTTACTCGCCAAACAATATGGATATAGAACATATGAAACACCTAGGCATCTCAAAATAATTTATCTCTAAAACAAGGAGGAAACTATTATGGAAGAACTTATTTTAAAAGGTAAACTGGCCAAACAAGCGGCAAGAATTCTTGCTATCACTCCAACAGAAGCTAAGAGTGCCGCTCTTCTTCGTGCCGCCGACGAGCTTGTTTCTAACGTAGGATATATATTGGAAGAAAACCAAAAAGATATAGATGCCGGAAAAGCAAACGAAATGAACGCTGGTCTAATCGACCGTCTGGCCCTCACACCAGAGCGTATTGACGCAATCGCCGAGGGTATACGTCAGATTGCTGACCTACCCGACCCGGTAGGTGAGATTCTTTCAGAAGACACCCGTCCCAACGGTCTTCTGATTCAATCTGTCCGTGTGCCACTAGGGGTATGCGGAATTATCTACGAAGCACGTCCCAACGTTACAGCAGATGCGGCAGCCCTTTGTCTTAAGTCAGGGAACGCCTGCATCCTCCGCTGTGGAAAAGAAGCCCACCGTTCAAGCATGGCAATTACCCGCGTGTTAAGGTCTGCTATAAAAGCTTCCGGTCTCCCCGAAGACAGCATCGCACTTGTCGAAGATACCTCAAGAGAAAGTGCCGTTGCTCTTATGAAGCTTAACGACTACCTTGACGTAATCATCCCCCGCGGCGGCGCAGGGCTCATAAAAAGCGTTGTTCAAAACGCCACCGTACCTGCAATCGAAACAGGCACCGGCAACTGTCACGTATTCGTTGACCAATTCGCAAACCTCGATATGGCAAAAAGTGTAGTCATCAATGCCAAAACATCGCGCCCGTCAGTATGTAACGCCGAGGAAAAGCTTTTGGTGCACGAATCTGTCGCAAGCGAATTCCTCCCCGATATTCTTTCTGCCTTAGAAGAAAAAAGCGTTGCAATCGTCGGCGACAAAAAGGTATGCGAAATTTACAAAAACTCCATCCCCGCAACCGAAGAAGATTGGGGCACCGAATATCTTGCTCTCAAAATCGGCGTCAAAATCGTTTCATCTACCGAAGACGCAATTAATCATATAAACAAATACGGTAGCGGCCATTCCGAAGCAATTATTACAGAGAATAGCCAAAACGCCGAAGCTTTTCTCGCCAAAGTCGACGCAGCAGCAGTCTATGTAAATGCCTCAACACGCTTTACCGACGGCTTTGAGTTTGGCTTCGGTGCCGAAATCGGCATCAGCACACAAAAGCTCCACGCAAGAGGTCCGATGGGACTTAAGGCTCTTACATCAACAAAATACGTTGTCCGCGGAGACGGCCAAATAAGATAGATTCTTGAAAGGAAAAATAAATGGAAAAAGAACTTAATAAAGCGGTGCTTGCCAACATAAATATCCCCGAGGACACAGCAAAGATATTTGCCGAGGCGGCTCACCGCTTTGAAGAAATAATGATGATGTACCAATGTGCAATACAAGAGGTCACCACCAAACTCGAGGTCCTAAGCCGCGAAATGTCGGTGCGAAACAACCGCAATCCAATCGAGACCATCAAGTACCGCATAAAAAATCCAAAAAGCATCGCCGAAAAGCTTACAAGAAATGGCTACGAGGTTACTGTAGATTCTATATCCCAGCATCTCAATGACGTTGCGGGCGTCAGGGTAATCTGTTCATTTATAGGTGACATTTACACCATTGCAAAAATGCTCACAAGCCAGGACGATATCCATCTTATCAAGGTTAAGGACTATATAAAAAATCCAAAAGAAAACGGTTATCGCAGCTATCATATGATAATCGAAATCCCCGTATTTTTCTCCGACCGCAAGCAATATATGCGGGTAGAAGTCCAGATCAGGACAATGGCAATGGATTTTTGGGCAAGCCTCGAGCATCAGGTTCGCTACAAAAAAGACATCCCAAATTCAGATGATATCGCCGCGCGCCTAAAAAAATGTGCCGACATCATTGCCGAAACCGACTCCGAAATGCTTGACATAGCGAATGAAATAGGCATTATCTAAAAACCATTCTATATTTCCTCCCTCTTCATCTCGAAAGGGAGGATTTTCTTTTCCCCCATCCTTGTCACGGGCTTTACACACTAGTCTAGTTTTGTCCCCAAACATAATATTCCACCATCAAAGCCTCTCTTCAAAAAAATTTTTTATCGACTCAAAGGCAATTTCTTCATCGGTACCATCTATGGTCACCAAAACTTCATCATTTTGAGCCGCTCCCAAAGTCATTACCGAAAAAATCTTTTTCGCATCTCCCACTTTTTCACCTTTTTTTATTTTTATGCTGGATTGAAACTCCGAAGCAAGTTTTACCAGTTCACCTGCCGGCCTCGCATGAATACCAACGCTGTCCTTAATTTTATAACTAAATTCTTTCATTTCAAAATCCTCCTTTTCTTTTCATTAATATTATGTCCAATTTGCCACTTTAAAATATTTTTAAAAAAAAGAATTTTTTTCAAAAAAACACTTGCAATTTACAAAAACTTATGTTAGTATATTAAGTACTGATTTTTAAAGTATAGATTATTAATTGGAGGTGAAATCATGCCAAATATCAAATCAGCAAAGAAAAGAGTAAAAGTTATCGCTGCTAAAACTCTCCAGAATCAAATGATTAAATCGCAACTCAAAACTTCAATCAAGAAGTTCGAGGCTTCTTTAGCCGGTGGCAAGGATGATGCCTCTGTTGCATACGCAAATGTTGTAAAGAAGACAGACCAAGCCGTTGCCAAAGGTATTCTTCACAAGAATACAGCTGCTCGCAGAAAGAGCCAGTACGCAGCAAAGATGAACAGCCTTGCGTAAAACAATTTGATTTGTTACAAAAGAGTGCGCTTTAAAAAATCCGCACTCCACATACAGGGGTATAGCTCAGTTGGTAGAGCATCGGTCTCCAAAGCCGTGTCCCTATGACAGTATTATAATACAAAAACAACTTAATATGGCGCTCTTTAGGGGTATGATGTAATGGTAACATGCCGGTCTCCAAAACCGTTCTTGAGGGTTCGAGTCCTTCTACCCCTGCCAATATATTTGGCTCAAACACTGGGTTTGAGCCATTTTTTATTGCTAATTTTCAAGAGCGGCAATCTTCACTTTTTTGAGCATCAATTTTGAATTTTACTAATTTTCGAATATTTTTCTGTTAACGGCGCATGGTCTTCTAAGTTAAATATTTATGCCTGAAATGAGCATCAATTTCGCATACGGTCGCATCCGTTTCTAACGATTCCGTCTGCTACATCATCATTTTAGCATCACTTGATTTCGTCAATTCTATCAATTTCACCTTTAAAGAACAATTCTGCAAGAATATTTTAATTCTCGCAGAATATTTTTACCAAAAATTAAAATCCCTTTTTCTTTGTTTAAGGTGTATCATAATTTGATATGTTCTTTGGTGTTGTTTTGACTATATGACAAAACTATAATCAAAAGTATAATGTCATA
>JAZNSF010000038.1:0-6578 GCA_045591095.1 Clostridia bacterium
GGTTTGTTCCTTCTAAAAGCATCTCAACACCCCATTAGTACGCCGTTTTCTATACTTTTATTATACCACATTTTACTTACTTTTTAAAGACTTTTTGCAAAAAAAATGACCACCGACATTTGACTTTGTCAGTGGTCTGACTGCTGAAAACTTTTGTTTTCAGCAGTCTTTTTTAGCTAAATCATTTACTGAAGAACTATTACACTTGCTTCAAATACGCCTGAAGAGCTTGAGCCTGTAACTGATGCCGAGCGGTTCTTTTCTACATTCTTAAGGAGAATGGTACGGCCTGTAGCGCTGTCTATTATCTTTGCGTTGCTGTTTACATAGATATCATATTCAACTCCGCCATCTTCAACTATCATAAGGCCATAGGTTGCGTTAACATTCTTAACGATACCATTGACCTGAGATTTTTGAACAGTGCTTGCAGCTTCAATTCTTACAATCTCGTGACTTTCAAGCTTGATATCGATATCTGTTCCCGGGCGAAGGTCATAAACAGTTGCGTTTTCAAACGAATCAACCAAAACCTTTACGCTTTTGTTAACTTTATACTCTTTAACTTCGCCATCTGCTTCAATTCCAATCGTTGTGCCTTTTGTGCTGTGAGTGATGTAGTCAATCCGGCCTGCATTTGTCTTGGTTTTGCTGCTTGCCTGAATTTTTGTAACCTTTCCGTAAGTCATACGAAGTGAAACCGAATCGCCGGTTACAAGATCACTTACAGAAGCAGATAAGCTGTTTCTGGAAACCTGAACTTCCTCTGCCGATACCTCATATTCTTGAACATTTCCGTCATTGTCCTCTACTTCAAGAACAGTAAAGTCACCCGAAACGTCAACCGACAAAAGTGTTCCGTAAGCGGTTGTAGTCTTGTCTATAACGTCAAGGCTTGTAACAAGGCCGCCTTCGATTGTAAGTGCAACATAGTCATTTGCCTTTACCCTCGAGAAGAGGTCAATCGCGCCGCTTACTCTTATTTTCGCGCCATCCGCAAGTATGTAGGTTTCTTTCTTTGAGCTGTCGTTGGCATCTGCAATTACAACAGACTGTGTACCTGCCGAATCCTTGGTCGACGCAACCAAGCCATAGATTACAGTGTCTTCGATAGCTGCCTGATTTTCGATTAACGCAACCTTACCTGCAATATGTGTAACTTTTACATTAAGACCTTTCTTCATCTTAGAAAGTTCAACATCTGAACCATTAATTTTGTACTTTGTAGCGGGAGTTACTTCTTCCACTATATCAGTACCGTCAATCTTGATTGTTATTGTTTCGTTGAATGTGTCAGTTGCAACAACTGTGCCTGTCTGGCTTGAAAGGTCAATTACATCAATAAGTGTGCAAAGCATCTTTGCCATCTGCGAACGTGTAACATTTGTATTGGGAGAGAACATCGGCTGACCGTCTTCGTTGTTGCCCATACCCTGCATGATGCCCTGTTCCTTTACATATTCAACATATGCTCTTGCAGAATCAGGAATTGATACCGTGTCTGCATATGATGAGGAAACAAATGCGTTCTCTTTAACCTCTTCTTCAGCTCCAAGAAGCTTGGTAAGGAGTACGGCTGCCTCGTATCTTTTGAGGGCTGCATTCTTGTTTGAAGAAGAGATATATGTACTTAACTCGTCCTCTTTTAAAACACCCGCATAAAGAAGGAAAGAAACCTCTTTTTTGTAATTGGTGTCATATTTTGCTAAAGCAGATGAAAACTCATTAAGCGCAAACTCAACTGAATCTGCAAAAATATCATCATTTACGCCAATCATTCGGGAAAGAAGAATTAAAGCTTCAGTCTTTGAGATACTGTTGTTGGGCTTGAATGTACCGTCCTCGTAGCCCTTAATGTAACCCTTCTCACTCATCTCGGTAATATAAGGCTTTGCCCACGAAACTGTCGGGTCATTTTCTACATCAGAAAAGCTTGCTGCCATAACCGAAACTGTAGAAAACAGCATTAGCATAGCCAGAACCAGGCTCAAAAATTTTTTGTTGAACATATTTGTTCCCCCTTTTGTATGTTTTCAAAATAAAAACAATTAATACTTATGATATCATTTTAACACATAAATAAATATATTTCAACTATATTTTGTAAATTTTTTTCACAAAAACGTAATATATTGTGTATTGTAATTTTTTTGCAGTAAATCCAAAAAGTTAAAGTTGTATTTTTTTCTGGTCTACACACAATAAATCCGAAGCATTTTCAATTTTAAAAAGGAGGAATAAAAATGTCAAAAAGATTTATTGCACTGTGCCTTTCAGTTATCTTTCTGCTTGGCGCAGGCGTAAATGTTTTTGCCGCACAAACCGAAGCTGTCCCGGTATCGGGTGAAAGCGCTTCGGATTTAGGCGGTAATGGGGCAGATGGAAATACTACTGCTCCAAAAACAAGTAACCAAACTACTGACACAAAAAATGCTGATATGTCGGTAGTTCCAAGAGCAACCAAAACTATTGACAATAGCCAGGCAATAGTTGAAGAAAACCGTACAAAGAATAACTCAATGATGGAGCATAATCTTTATGAGGGCAGAGGACTTTCACGTTATAGTTCGAAAAGAGTCGCACTTGCTCCTGACATCGCTGACACAAAATATGCCGAAGCTGCACGAATTTTGGGTGCACTTGGTATAATGGTAGGCGATGCCGAAACCGGCGCTTTTCGTCCCAACGACAATATTTTGCGTTCGGAAATGTCAAAAGTAGCAGTATACTCGGTAGGTCTTGAAGAAGTGGCAAAAAGTGCTACGCACCAGACAAGATTCCCTGACGTAGTTTCAAACCACTGGGCAAACGGTCCTATCAATGTAGCAGACCAGCAGGGAATGGTAGTTGGTGACGATGTAGGAACATTCCGTCCCGATGACCCTGTACTTTTCCAGGAAGCCGTAACAATAATGGTTCGTGCTCTTGGTTACGAGCCTATGGCGTCAACCAGAGGCGGATACCCGACCGGATATATGGTGGTAGCATCTGACAACCAGATGCTAAAAGGTATCACTGCGACAGCAAATGCCCCTGCAACACGTGGCGACGTTGCTCAGCTTGTATTTAACAGTTTGACAGTTAACCTTATGGAACAGACAGGCTTTGGCTCTAACGCAAGCTACGAAGTTGTTGATAAAACCTTACTTTATGACAGACTTAACGTAGAAAAGGCATACGGTCAAATTACAGGCACACCCGAAACAACCCTTACAGGCGGCAGCACAACTGCAGAAGACAAAATAACCATAAACGACAAAACCTTTGGCGAGGGCGACACAATGGCAAGCCAGCTTCTTGGCTACAATGTGGTTTATTATGCCCGCATAAACAAAACAACCGATGAAAAAACACTGATTGCAGTAATCCCTCAGGACAACAAAAACAATGTCCTCGAAATTGCGGCAGGTGATATTGTTTCGATAACAGGTGATGCCGATACCAATAAGACTATCAGCTACTGGAGAAATTCAGGAAGCGATTCTTCGGCAAAAACTGCATCAATCGTAGCAAAACCCACATTTATCTACAACGGTAAGTACGCAGAAACACTCACAAACGAACAGCTCAAGCCCGCGACAGGAAACCTTATTCTTTTAGACACCGACACAAATAATGTATATGACATTGTATTTGTAAACCACTTCACAAACCTTGTAGTCGAAAGTGTTTCAAGCGCAACGGGCAGAGTAACCGACAAATATAACAATGGCTCGCTCCTTCTTGACCCTGAAAGCACTACCGTGAAATATGTTCTTCTTAAAGACGGCATGGAAATCCAGCCTACAGACCTTCAGGAATGGAATGTAATTTCATATACAATAAGTACTGACAAACAGCTTATAAAGGCTTATGTTTCGACCGAAAGTGTACTTGGTACAGTAACACAGACTTCCAAGGACGGATTTAAGATTGACAATTCTGAAAAGACCTATAAAAAGGCCAGCAATTATCCCGAAGAAATCGCTCTTCGTGACAAGGGCAGATTCTATCTTGATATAGAAGGCAACGTTGCGGCTGTTGACAAAACAGCAATCACAACAGGTACAGCTATCCGCGGCACTTATGGATACCTTGTGGGCGCTGCAAAGGAAGGTACTTTTGAAGACGTAATAAGATTTAAGATATTTACTGCAAATTCGGCAACCGAAATCATTGAGGGTGCATCAAAAATCCGTCTTAATGACAAGTACGGACTTACTCCCGACGAAGTTTTGGCTGCATTTGGTAAGGATGGGGTAGTAACTCCTCAGCTTATCACCTATGAGCTAAACTCTCAAGGAAAGCTTACAGGCCTTGATATTGCAGTTGACAAAACAGCAACAGGCGCTCCTAACAAGGGCGTGTTCACCAAAAATATCTCAGCCGCAGAGCAAGTCTATAAGAGTGCATCTCAGACTTTAGGTGATGTAAAGGTAACCGCAGACACCATTATATTTGATATCCCCAGCGACGCAGGCACAGATACAACAAGATATGCAGTAAGAACAATGTCTATGTTCTCTAACAACACACCTTATGACATTGTAGTATATGACCTTCAGGAGGACTTCTCGGCAAGAGCGATTATCGTAACAAATACCACAGGCATAACCGAAGCAACATCACCGATTGTTTTGGTAGACGAAATTGCAGAAGGCCAGAACGAAAACTATGATGCCGTTGATATTATCTATGGTATCGAAAACGGAAATCGTGTAGAGCTTATGTCAAGCGACAAGAGCGTATTTATAAAGAGCGGCGATACTAAGCTGGCGCAGGGCGATATATTCCAGTACAGCACAAACGCCAAGGGTGAGGTTGACAAAATCACCGTACTCTTTGATGCAAATGCAAAGACAACCGAGTTTAGCAAAACAGTTGCAACAGATTTAGTTACTGTTTATGGTAAGGTAACAAAGAAATTCTCGGATTCTGTAAACGTATCGGTAAACGGTGAAGTTAAAAATTACTCGACAAAAGACGTGCTTGTATACGAATATAACTCGGACCGCAAAAATAACAATGTAACAGTTGTTACTTCAGGTGATATTGAGGTATTTGAAGAAGGTAATGAAGTTCGCCTCTTTATCAAGATAAGCGAAGACAAGCCAACCGAAATGGTAATCGTAAGATAGTTTTTAGCTTTAAAAAAGTGGAATGTAAGCACTTACATTCCACTACATATCCTAAAAGACAAAAAAATTTGCGTTTACCCCTTGACAAACATTTTCGAGAGGAGTAAAATGTAGCTTAATTAAGAACCGAAAGGGATTAGAATTATGAAACTGACAAGTTTAATAAACCAGACAGTTAAATATTTCTTTTACTTTATCAGCCTTAGCTTTTACTTTAGCTACGGTTATTTCTTTATGCCGAAAAATTCAAGTATAATGAGCTGATTTATATTCTGTACGTTTGGAAGTTTAAATCTTGTAAATTATGAGAGCTCGTTATACAAACGGGCTCTCTTTTATTTTATTCTTTAAGGAGAGCGATAAAAAATGGTAATCGTAACAAAAACCACAATCAATAAAAACACTCTGGACGAGATGGTTCGGGAATTTAAGCAAAAAGGCCTTGAAGTTGATATTATCAAGGGTAAAGGCAGCATCGCAATCGGACTTATAGGCGACACTCATGCAATTGATGCAGACCGACTGCTGCTTAATCCCGATGTAGAACGCATTATGCGTGTTCAGGAGCCTTTTAAAAAAGCAAGCCGTAAGTTCCACCCAATCGACACCGTAATAGATTTGGGGACTGCAAAAATCGGCGACCAAAAATCATTTGTAGTTATGGCAGGCCCATGCAGTGTGGAGTCAAGAGACCAAATCCTGTCTGTTGCAAAAAGCGTAAAGGAAAGCGGTGCCATGGTGCTTAGAGGCGGCGCATACAAGCCAAGAACTTCCCCCTATTCCTTCCAAGGGCTAGAGCTTGAAGGTCTTGAACTTTTGAAAGAAGCACGAAAGGAAACAGGCCTTCCGATTGTTACCGAGATTATGTCGCCACATCTGGTTGAGACATTCGAAAAAGACGTAGATATAATCCAAGTGGGCGCAAGAAATATGCAAAACTTTGACCTTCTTAAAGAGCTGGGCAAAACAACAAAGCCAATCCTCTTAAAGCGTGGTCTTTCTTCCACAATCGAGGAATGGCTTATGTCGGCAGAATACATTATGGCAGGCGGCAACCCAAACGTAATTCTTTGTGAACGTGGTATCCGCACCTTTGAAACTTACACACGAAATACTCTTGATTTAAGCGCAATTCCTGCGGTTAAAAAGATGTCACATCTTCCGGTAGTGGTTGACCCGTCACATTCTGCGGGTATCAGCTGGATGGTAGAATCTCTCTCCCTTGCCACTATGGCAGTCGGCGCAGACGGACTTATAGTAGAAGTCCACAACGACCCAAAATCAGCGCTCTGCGACGGTGCGCAGTCCCTTGACCCCGTACAATATGACGGCCTTATGAAAAAGCTTCGCGCAATGGGTATTCACTTTGGCAAGGAATGTTAAAAAACGATTAAGAAAGAGATTGATAGAAAAAATGGAGAATTCTGACTTTAAGATAGCAATTATTGGTCTTGGAATAAT
>JAZNSF010000039.1:0-45258 GCA_045591095.1 Clostridia bacterium
TAATGTTTTTTTCTTCATCGTATTTTATATAAGATGGATAAACTCCAATTTTTCTATTCTCTTTTTCTAAAACAAAATCTGAACTTTTAATTATTTCTGTTTTTCCATCACTTTTATAAATTGTTATTTCATGCTCCTTAAATTTTTGGTTTTCATCATATTGTGCAAACATCTTTATATTTTTCCCAAAAACTGCATTACTTACATTTTTTATTTTTTCTATATTTATTTTTGAATTTTCATAAAATAAAGTTTCTTGATATTCATTGATGAATAAGTTGCCTTCATCATACCATATTGGCTCTACATAATCTTTAGAAATTTCTTTTTTTCCCATTTTATATAAAGGCTCTTCTTCGCCTATATATGAATTTTCTATGTTCCACACTAACCGGTTGGCTATAATTCCATCAGATTCCTTGTCATATTCATACATTAAAAAAGAAACATCTTTACCAACAATCGATTCTGACGATTGGTTAGAACAGCCACAAATGAAAAGAGAAAAAATCATTGCAAAAATTAACACTCTTATTGAACTTCTCATATTTATCCTCCAATTTAGCGAAAAGAGGGGAGTGCAGCTCCCCTCTTTTCACATTTCATGTTTACAGCATATAATAAACAAAGCTTGAGCTATTTGAAAATTGTACATGATATCTATCGTTTGTATGACCTGTATATCTATGTGTAACCGTATCATTCAAAGTTATTAAAACAACATGACTTGATGCTGTATACAAAACAGCCCCAGCATTTGCATTTGCATAATTTGAAGAATACCAATATCCTTTCGTGTTGAGCATATGATTTTTTAAGCCTTGTGTATTTATCCAAGCATATGAATCTGGATACCAAACGCTATCATGCCATACATCTCCAGCATTTAAACACTGGGAAACAAAATTTGCACAATCATTATGTTTATAATAGGTAAAATTAGGGTTATATTCTGAAGGATCTTGTAATACACCACAAGTTGAACCACATGAATAACAAGTTTTTACCTCTTCTCCAACATATGCCAATGCATAATCTCTAGCTGCTGTTCTTCTATAAGCCGCATAAGAAGCAGGAGCAGCAACACTTCCCAAATTCTCTACTGCCACTACAATAGGAGCATCTATAACAGCCTCCATCGTTGCAATTCCTTGTGCTTTTTGCTCTTCCGCACTATAAGGCAATATATCTTCAATAGGAATCAAATGGTCAATATTTTCTGCCATTATATTTAAAGTTTCTATATCAATCTCGCCATTTACTATATCAGCATCAACATATATCCAAAAATTATGTTCCGAAGATTTTCCTATATATTCCTGCAGTTCATCAAATTTATTAACAATCGTTTTAGCAACTGCTGTCTTCGTTGAGTTAGAAATATTTCCATCAACTGCCGCAATATTTACATTCCCGCTTTCTGCTGTCAATAATGAGATATTTTTTACTCCACCTGCTTCTAACATACCCTTAACAAATGGAAGGTCTTCCACTTCTTCTGCTTTCAATGTCGCATCAAAACTTACACGAATAACACTTGTTATATAATCGTCCTCTACCTCTGTTCTCGTAACAACAGAATCCATATTTTCAATATCATAAAACTCTTTATGCCCATCATATAATATATCTTCAACCGATGATATTGCTAAATTTTCAAATTCTGCAATATCGTTATCCGACACTGTAGATAAAGCATATACATTTGTCATCGAAACCAACAAAGCCAATGAACATAACAAAGCAATCATTTTATTCTTTTTCATAATTTTCTCCTTTCCTATACACACGTTGCCTAAATCATCTGATTTTTAACTCCACATTCTACTAATCCCACCTTCCCCGAATAACAAAAAAACGCATAAATCAAACCCCCTATTCAAAGAGGATTGACTTATACGTTACGCTGCCAACTTTCTTTATTTTTTATTTCTCTATACTATCAGAGGCACACAACAAAAGCTGCAACTTAACCGAGTCAAACCTCTTTGAAAAATTACTTACCATTGGTATCTCCCCCTTTTCTCTATTTGTTGGTTTTATTATAACACATCTTTTCCCAAATTGCAAGTACTTTTAGATATTTTTTCCATTTTGTAAATTCATTTGACTTGTTCTGTAAAATTATTCATATTAAAAGTTTTTATTCTTTGGTTATCTCCTTCTAGTGGATATCCCCGAAGAAGGAAAAACCCAACACTTTTATATGTTTTCCCATTAATTTTTCTAAAAAACTATACTTTTCAGGGGGTGAAATTAACAAAAATAGTGCGGTCGGAAAAACTTCCGCATTTTTCCGACAGTTTTAAATGACACTTATATAATAAGTGATAAAAATTATAAATTATGTTTGTTTTATTGTTAAATCAACATTTTTAACAGTTTTTATAAAATGATAGATATGTATAATAAAATATCGGCAACTATTTATAAAAAAATATGACAGAAAATATATAACATTGGTACTAAAATTGTAAAACATCAGTGGTAGAATTATAGAAAACTGTATTTGATTTTATAAAAAGTAAAAGAGATTTTATAAAACTTTTGACAGATTTTATAAAATCCCTAATAATGTTTATAATGTGCAGAACTTTGCAATACCACTAATTATGGATATAAAAAGACATCTACAATTCAATTTCTCTGCGAGATTTCAACGAAAAGTCCATTCCACAGAAAATCGAGTTATAGGTAGCATCTTTGTTGAATTAATTTACACACAAAAACGGTGCAACTATTTTGGTCGCACCGTTTAAATTTTACCAGATAAGGAAGTCTGAACCCTTAAGCTTTAAAATAGCTTCAACAAAGTAGAAATCACCATATATAATCGGTATATGAAGGCCTTTAAATCCACCTTCAGTGAACGGGTATCTTTCGGAACCCATCTGAACAATCGAATCTTCGTCGTCCGAATAATTACAATGTTTTTCGTCGATTGCCTGAAGTGTCTTTATTGCCGCTTCAATATATTTCTTTTCTCCCGTAGCCTTTGCGATTTCGATAAGACCGCATGCAATACAAGTTCCCGCAGTTGTGTCTATATACAAAGGTTCTTTGGGTGAGTTAAAGTCAACAGGAGGAACATATCCGTGCTCCTTGCACTGCTCCAGGTAATAGTCTGCAGTCTTGATAGCTGCATCAAGATAATCCTTCTTGTTTGTATGAATATACGAAAGTATAGTACCATAAATTGCCCACGCAAGTCCGCGTGACCAGCAGGATGTTTCGCTGTAGCCCTGACCACCGTGCACTTTTACAATTTCGCCTGTACTTTCGTCATGTTCAACGATATGATTAACACTTCCGTCTTTTCTTACATGCTGAGTGATAGCCATATCAGCATGTCTTCTTCCGACTTTGGCAAATCTGTCGTCACCGATTTCTTTTGACGCCCAGTAAAGGATCGGAATATTCATCATGCAGTCAATAATAGACCAGGCTTTTGCGTGTTCGCCGTTCCATGCACGGATGTAATTTCCGTCAACGTTAAATCTTGACATCAAGGACGCTGCCGCAAACATATTTCTATTGAAAGACTTTGTGTTTCCTGTCAGGCGGTAGTTTGCACCGCTTGTAAGATGCCACATAAAGCCAACATCGTGATGAAGAGTCTTAAAGTTCCAAAGTGCTGCATCAAGAAGCTCCTCCGATCTTTCGGCAGTCTTACGGTACTCCTCGTTTTTGGTTTCATTATACATAAGCCACATCATGCCGCCCCAAAAACCGTTTGTCCACCAATGACTCTGTTCGCCTGTTTTGCTGTCATGAACACCGTCTATTGTTGTGTATGGAAGCTTTTCGCGGCTTCTTACAGCTACTTTTTCAAGCTTTTTGTTAAGCTTTTCAAATGTTTCGTCAATCCATGCCTGATTCTCTCTTATTAAGTTTTCCATAACTTTCCCTCTCTTTCAGTAATAGGTTACGCTATTAAAGTTTACGGCTGCTTACCGATGTAAGCAAGGATACCGCCATCTACATAAAGAACATGGCCATTTACAAAATTGGACGCCTTTGATGCAAGGAATACTGCAGGACCTACCAAATCTTCGGGGTTACCCCAGTGAGCAGCAGGTGTTTTTGCAATAATAAACTGGTCAAACGGATGACGTGAGCCATCTGCCTGTCTTTCGCGAAGAGGTGCAGTCTGCGGTGTTGCAATGTAGCCTGGGCCTATACCGTTACACTGAATGTTATATTCGCCGTATTCTGAGCAGATGTTCCTTGTAAGCATTTTGAGTCCGCCTTTAGCTGCAGCATATGCCGAAACGGTTTCTCTGCCAAGTTCGCTCATCATTGAGCAGATGTTTATTATCTTACCATGACCTTTTTTAATCATTGCAGGGATAACTGCCTTTGCAACGATGAAGGGAGCATTAAGGTCAACATCTATTACTTTTCTAAAATCTTCTGCGCTCATTTCGCACATAGGAATTCTCTTGATAATGCCTGCATTGTTAACCAAGATATCAACCGAGCCAACTGTTTCTTCGATATCCTTTACCATAGCATTTACAGCCGATTCGTCGGTTACGTCGCAAACATAACCTTTTGCATCGATGCCATCAGCCTTGTATGCCTCAAGACCTCTGTTTAAAAATTCTTCGTTGATGTCGTTAAATACGATTTTCGCACCATTAGCTGCAAGGCCTTTTGCGATTGCATAGCCTATTCCGTAAGACGCACCTGTCACAAGCGCTACTTTCCCTGTTAAATCAAACATTATTTTTTCCTCCTTATTTAAGATCCTTTGTTTCGATATGGTCAATATCAGTAAATTCCTGATTTTCGCCGCACATTGCCCAGATGAATGAATATGCCTTTGTGCCTACGCCCGAATGGATTGACCAGCTGGGGCTTATTACCGCTTCTTCGTTGTGCATTATGATATGACGTGTTTCCTGAGGTTCGCCCATCATATGGAATACAGCATCATCTTCGCCCATATCAAGATAGAGGTATACTTCCATACGTCTGTCGTGAGTATGTGAAGGCATCGTGTTCCAGTTTGAACCTGGCTCGAGCTGAGTAAGACCCATTGCAAGCTGACAGCTCTTCATAACCTCGGGGTGGATGTACTGGTTTATAACTCTCTTATTGCAGTCCTCAACGCTTCCGCAAGGAACTTTCTTTGCCTTGGTAATATCAATCTTAACCGTTGGGCAAGTCTGATGTGCAGGGCATGAGCTTACGTAGAACTTTGGCGGGTCATTAACGTCAACACATTTGAAAGTAATTTCCTTATTGCCCATACCGATATAAATACCGTCTCTTGGGTTCATCTCGTATTCTGTTCTGTCAACGGTGATTATACCCTTGCCGCCGATGTTGATACAACCCATTTCACGTCTTTCGAGGAAGTAGTCAGTTGCAAGCTCCTTACCGCCTTCAAGCTTAAGTGTCTGAAGTACAGGCATAAGGCCTGCTGTAATAATTCTGTCGATATGGCTGTACACCATTCTTATATTATCCTTTGTGAAAAGCTTAGAGATATGGAATTCCTCTCTTAGTCTTTCGGTTGTGTAATGCTTTACATCTTTTGGATTTGACGCGCATCTTATTTCCATTTTTTCTATCTCCTTTTTAATATATTTTCCGGTGACCTCAAGCTGCGAAAGCGCTGCCCACGAAAGCGGCTCTGACACCTGCTTAAAATCAACCAGTGTAATTTTTTGTGTTTTCTTTGGCTCGTCTAAGATAAGCTCCTGTCCGTATGCAGTCTTAACAAACTCGGCCCCAACCTTTTCGCCGTCATCAAACAGCACGTTAACCGACTTCCAGTATGTATCATGCGGGAAATCTGCCCTCAAGAAGAAAATAAGCTTTTCTACCTCAACCTCAGAGCCGAAGTCAAGGGTATAAACCATATCTTGTCTTGCGCCTGCCGCCCACGAATGATACGGATAATTGCCGTGATTTGAATTGTCACACACGCCGTCTATGGCATTTTTCGCTTCAAAAACGGGGTCACCTCTTGTAACAAGATTTGCCCATGCGTGCGGAAATGTTTTTTGGTTCTGGGTAAAGTCCACACTGTTTAAAGCAATGTTTCTCTGGCTAAATGCTTCTTCTAAAACCTCAGAAAGTACAATCTTGTGGCCTTTTTTCTCCCACGACTCACTGTCATATGCCGAAATTGCCTTGCCAATCGGAACAGTATAGTTAAACTCGTGCGTAGGAACATAAACTATTGATTCTACCTGAGATTCGTCAAAGCTGACGCGTAAAAAATCGCTGTCGCATGATACCTGAAATCTTTCACCCTCTTTGTAAAAATCGTCATACAAAAAGTCTATGCTGTTTTCTTTTACGCACAGCTTAACGTGGCCGTTGATGTCTTTTAAAGTACATTTTATCAAAAAGCTACACCTCCTTATGATAACATTATAATATATTGAAAATGCAAAGTCTTTGCATTTTCTAAATAAAATATTGCATTTCTCACAATTAGAGTGTATACTAGATATAATTAGAGGTGATTAAAATGGACGTGCTTTTTTCAAAGTGTACCGATGCAATAGAAAGAGCTATTGAAACAAAAACATTTGGCTGCTTTTATTCAAAGAAAAATGACCCCAATCAAAACATACATCTTCACGAGTGCTGTGAGATATTGTTTTGCCTGTCGGGCGGCAAAACCTTCTTTATAGACGAGCGTATTTACGAGGTGCAAAATGGCGATGTTTTTGTTCTTAACCAGTTTGAAGCACACAAGATAACCTCTGACCCAGAGTGTGCATTCGAAAGATATGTTATGCAGATACATCCTGCATTCCTATATGACTCATCGAGTGCCGAGACCGATCTTTCACGTTGTTTTTTGCTTCGGGGTGACAATATTTCGCACAAGCTTTCGCTTTCCTATGACGAATCTCAAAAGCTTTCGCACATATTCCGAAAACTCTCTCAAACCAGCACATATAGCGAGGATATCCTAAGAAACATTGCTGCAATCGAAATTCTAGCCGTGGTAAACAGGTATTTTTCAGACAAAAACAAAGACTTTACCTATCATTCAAAGTACGAAAATAAAACAATCGTCAACGCACTTAAATACATAAACAATAACTTTTCCAAAGAGCTTTCGCTTGAAATAGTGGCAAAGAGCTGTTTCATCACAGTTAATGAGCTTTGCCGCCTTTTCAAAAAACATATGGGAACAACCGTTACAAAATATATTTTATCACGAAGAATAACCGAAGCAAAAAAACTTCTGAAAAGCGGCGAAAGTGTTTCTTTGACCGCAGAAAAGTGTGGCTTTTCGGATTACACAAGCTTTATCCGTGCGTTTAAAAGATGCGTAGGGATTGCACCCGGGCAATATAAAAAGAATGGCAGCGAATAGAATAACAAAAAAGGGACTTTAAAAGTCCCTTTTTGTATTATAAATCTTTTTTACAATAAGTTTAAATAGCTAAGTGCATAAATCCAGCCGAATAATGTAATCAAGCAAAACGCCGACGACATAATAACAATATGCGCAGCTAAGTGCTCGTCCCCGCCCATTTGCTGTACCATCGAAAATGACGATACTGCAATAGGCGCACCAAATGTAATAAGAATACAAGCAAGTGCCTCGCCTCTGAAGCCAAGTAATACTGCAAGCAAAAGCATAATAAATGGTATAACGACAAGCTTTGCACCTACTGTAATTAAAAGTTCTTTGGTGCTTTCTTTTATGGTCGAATACTCAAACTCTGCACCAAGTGCAATTATCGCTAAGGGCGTCGCAACAGAAGAAACGTCCTTTACTGACTTTTCTAATATCGCAGGTAATTTTATCCCAAGCAGTAAGAAAGCAATACCCACCAAACAGCCAACAATAAGCGGATTTTTGATTACGCCTTTTAATATTTCAAGAATGTCTAATTTGCTTTTGCCACGGCAAAAACGTTCCAGTGTAAAGACCGCAAGGACATTGAAAAGCGGCACGACTATGCTTATAGTAAGTGATGCAAGACCTCCTGAGTTTTCGCCATAAATATATCCAATCAAGGGAAGTCCCAAAAGCGCAAGATTGGACCTGAAAAATCCTTGCAGCACCACGCCTCTTTTGTTATTGTCTTTGGTAATAAACATTACTGCAAAATAACCAATCGCAAAAATTGTAACGACACCTAAAACACAAAAAGTAATAAGCTTTATGTCAAAAATGCTTCCCAGATCAGTTTTATATATATTATAAAACAAGAGGACCGGCAAAAACACTTTAAAAACCAGTTTGTTTACTGTGTCAAAACCTTTTTTGTCGGTTATTTTTATTTTTTTAAGAAAATACCCAAGCAGCATCAAAATAAATATCGGCAAAACTGCATTTAAGGATAATTTTAAACTCTCCATTATGTATTTCCTCCGTCAAGCCTTCAGGAATCTCTTAATCCTTTATAAACCGTGTCCAGCGCTTTGAAACAATCACACAAAGAATTCCGCAACCAAATATGGTTATAAGCCAACTAAAGGCAACTCCGCTCCAGGGCATAAGTTCTGCCATTCTTGCAAAAAGATACGAAGCCATTACATTGCCTATACTTGCAGTTGCATTTAAAATACCCGATACTGTACCCGATCTACCCTGCTTTGCAAAGCGAAAAGCCACAAACGACTGAGCAAAAGCCGCAGCGCCATGAACAAACAAAATAGTAAGAGAAAGTGCTGCCAAAACCCAAAGGTAATGAATGCGACCTACAAAGCAGATAATTGCCATAGGCATCATACTTACTGCATACAAAATGATCTGTGCTTTTGGCTCGTTTGCGGTTATCTTCTTTTGCATAGCACCCGAAACAAATGTTCCAAGAGCCGAGAAGATAATAAGAATCGAGCTTAGTCTTGTTGAGATTGCAGCAGGAAGTTCTTTATAAGACTCCATAAGCATAACAGGAGTTACCATCTTTATACCGTTGTCGATTGCCATTCTGAAAAGACAGATAATCATAAACACGATAAGGCCAGACGAGTAGATAAGCGGAAGCATACGTTGTTTTTCCGCGTTGCCATCTTTATCTTTTTTAAGCGTAAGCTCTTCTTCTACCATTTTTTTGTCTAAGGAACGATTTAAAATCGCATAAAGAGCCATCATGATAAGAAGGCTTACTATCGAAACAAGGAAGTTTTGCTGCCAATGCTTTACAAAAGACGCAACAAGCATACTTATTCCAAGACCTACACTGGTCGAAAAGAGCAGCCAGAAAACCGCAGTCCCACGTAGTTTGGGCGAAATTTGAGTTGAAACAATCTTGAAAATACCCGGCCACACACCAAACTGGATTATACCATTAAACATCCAAGCTCCCATCATTACATAGTAGCTTTGATTGAAGTAGATAATGATATTCGAAACAATAGCACCTGCTATACCAAGCATTATAAGCTTGTAGGGCGAATACTTGTCTACCGCAAAGCCACCAACGATCTGAAATGGCGCATAAACAAGCCAAAACATTGCGTTTATAAGACCTGTCTGCGACTTGGTCATAAAGCCTTCTTCAACTATACTTGCCATGGCTGATGTAAACATATTCTTTGTCATATAAATCACCGCATAAAGAGTGAACATGAAAAGAAACAACAGTATACTTAAATTTTTGCTTTCTAGATATCTTTGCTTTTTCAAAACTGATTACCTGCCTTTTTTGTTTTAAATTTTATCTGCTAGCTAGTGTCAAAGAATACAAGAAGACATATCGCTAGTATTTGTTACTTAAATTTTTATTTTTTCAATTACCTTTATAATATAGCCATGGAGTTAAACCCAAAGTCTATAGGATGAGTGTTATCTACCGTCCCATTGTCTTTGCAAAGTACCATAAGTTCCTTGCCGTCGATAAAATATACGTTTTTATCGACCGAAGAAAGAGCATTTTCATATGTAGCCTTGATTATATCTCTTCTTACTGTTTCCTCTTCGGTCAGATAATACTTTGGTCTTGGCATTATTATTAGACATGGGTTTTTCTCCCTTACCTTTTTAAACATTCTTTCGTGAGTGCTTCTAATATGCTCGACAGACGGTGCATTGTGGTCGTAGTCATAAACGAAAAGCGACATACTGAGGCCTGCTATATATTCTGCAATCTCCTCCTCTGCCTTTGCGTTACCCGAAAAACCAAGATTTACAAAGTCATAGTTAAGTTCTCGTGCAATAATTGCCTCTAAGACATACCTGGTCTTAACGCGCATCCGCCCTGTGTTATGGACGAGCCATAATACACAATCGGCTTTTCGTCGATGCTATAAAACTTAATATCATCTTTTTCGATACCTGTTTTAACCGCAAAGTTGCTGTCAACTTTTGTAATGCCAAACATAATTTTTGCTCTCCTCTTTATTTGTTTGTCAAACAACTAAATCTTTATATATACCCATTTCCCTTTTTTGTAGCGGATATATCCAAAGCAAAACCTACAAATCTGATCCGCGAGTATACCAATCCATATACCCGCGATGCCAAGCTTAAAAATATAGGCACCCATATGCGAAACCAGTGTTCTTACGAGCGTAACACTTATCATTGACGCCACTACAGTATAACGGGTATCACCCGCACCACGCAGGCATCACATATATATAATCTGACGCACCTGAAAAAGTATGGTTAAAATAGCTATGTGCAAAATGCTTACGCCTATGTCAACTATATGCGTTTCCTTAAAGAAAAGACCAAGAAGCCACCTTGCGTCCAGAACATAACCCACAGCCAAAACAGCGAATATTATACCACAATTGACAAAATTAGTCAACAAAAAACAACAAATTTAAGCCGCTAATTCTATGTTTGATTTTTCTTTGAATTGTGTATAAAAAATACAATCTGAACAACAAAAACAACCACAGTTTCAAGTATAATTAATTGTTTTGGCGAAAATGGTGTAAAATAATATCCCCATTTTTCTGTTTGGTGAAGCTGTGTAAACAAACCAGATGAAAGAAAGCTTAATATATTGCCCACAATCACTATCCAAATGCTTTTAGTCTTCGTGCAGCCAAAGCACAGCATGCCAAACCCAAATACCATGACCAGATAAAACCACAGTGTTCCAGAAGCTGCATCCTCATTCATTGCTAAAAACACAAAAGGAACAAAATATCCTAAAATCAATATTATCTTTAAGATGTTCTTTTTCATATATCCCACTCTTTCGCAAAAGTTCCTGGTTTTATATATCATCTGCCAGAATTTTACGTCTTTTCCATACTCCGCTTAAGAAGTATATAAACGACGGAATAGCATAGCCGTAAGGAGCAAGTGCATATCCAAGTACAAATCCAAAAAATCCAAACTTAAAGTAAATACCAAATAGCCAGCTGAGGCCAATTCTCAGCAAAACACCGTCCAAAATAGAAAGAACCATTCCAAACTTTGAAAAACCTATCCCCTGAACAAAAGCTCCAGTGCCTCGCATTACGGCAAATGGTATAAACACCCACACAATTGCACGGATAAATGTAGACGAAAGGCTGTGTACCGCTTTATCATCCGAGAACAACATAAACAGTTCCTTACCAAAGCATAGATAGAGAGAAAGAAATATAACCGTAAATATCCCAGAAAAAATCCACGCCCAGTGAACAACCTTTTGCGATCTGTTAAGCTCTTTTGCGGCGATATTCTGACTTATCATGGGAAGCGCCGCATACTGAATTCCCATAGAGATTTTGTTCATAATATCGTCAATTCTGACACCAACGCCAAATGTTGCAGACTCGATAACGCCAAGCGAGTTTATAAGTGAATTTACATAGAGCATCTAAATATTTATAAATCCCGACTGCACGGCCATTGGTGCTCCCAGGTCTATAATCATTTTTACGTATTTCATGACAGGCTTTAAGCTTACCAGTTTAAAATCAAAGCCGAATTCTTCTTTGTTTTTGTAAAGATAGTGAATCGAGAATAAAAACGACACTGCTTGTCCGATTATTGTAGCCCACGCCGCACCTGCAACGCCAAATCCCAAAATCCCTGTAAACAATATATCAAGAACAAGGTTTACTACCGATGCAATAGCAATAAATAACAGCGGACGCTTTGAGTCACCCATACCCCGAAGGATCGCCGAAACCATATTGTATCCCGCTGTAAAAACCATACCAAGTCCGCAAATTACAAGATAGTCATCTGACATCTTTATATACTCGGGCGGAATATTCATCACCTTGATTACCATACCCTTAGAAAGTATAATCAATACCGAAAATAAAAGGCCCATTGCAAGTATAACCGTAAACAAAGTTCCTATTATGCTATTGGTTTCCCTTTTCTTTCCTGCGCCAATCGCCTGCGAGATAAGTACCTGTCCTCCATTTGCAAAACCAAGACACACCATGGTTGCAAAGTTAAGTATCGAACTTGACTGCGAAACAGCCGAAAGTCCTGCCGTTCCCACATACTTCCCGACGATAATCATATCTATTGTGGAATATAATACCTGTAATGCATTGGAGAACATAAATGGTATCATTAAACTGAAAAGCTGCTTAGGAATACTTCCTTTTGTAAAATCTTTCCTAAGTTTCGGAGTCCCCATTTTATAAATCAGTTCCTTTCTTATGTAAAAATTCTAAAATTATTCAAATCACTACCATTTACGGCAGGGCCAATGTATCACACAATTAAAAATGGTGCAAATGGCAATATGCACCGCATTGCCATATGACACCTTTTTAAACTTATTAATTTGCAATAGATTGTCTGACTAAACTTCTTCAAGCTGTCGCCCATAAGGTCCATTTCGTAAAGGAACATAACAAGACCGCCAATTAAAGCTAAAATAGTAAAAATATCCACATTTTCCTCCGTAATGTCCGTATACTATTTAAGTCTGTTATTTGTATTTAATATAGTACCAAACACTACCGTTTTAATTTTACCTAAAATAGTGATTTTTGTCAATAACCATTTCCGCACTCTTGTAAAATTTCAGGACAAAAAACAGTAGCTTTTGCACGCAAAAACTACTGTTTGTAAATCAATTATTAAATTCCGTAAAGTACCCAGATGTAAATATAAGCAGGTATAACTGCCGCTATGGTAAAGGGAATTCCGATTTTGAAGAAATCACTGTTTTTTACAGTATATCCCGATTTTTTAAGGATACCTATGCCGGCAATATTGGCAGAAGCTCCGACAGGTGTGCAGTTGCCGCCCAAAGTTGCGCCCGAAAGAAGTCCAAAGTAAAGGGGTGTTGCATCGATATTTAAGGCAGCTGCAATCCCGGCAATAACAGGAATCATGGTTGCGACATAGGGTATGTTGTCAATAAACGCAGAAATAACCACCGAAGCAAGTACAATAACGGTATAAAGAACAAAGATATTTCCGCCACCTGTTTTAGCAAGCAAATTAGCAAGTGCATCAATAACACCCATCGAAGATATACCGCCTATCATAAGGAATATACCTACCAAAATCCCTATTGTCTGAAAATCAATTTCTTTAAGCGGTGCTGTGACAGCCGCCAATGTCTTGTTTTTTATAGCTGTATAACCCAGGCCGATAAGGAGTAATCCACAGCATATCAAGCCGTTTGTTATCGCCGGCTTTTTGGGGATAAACGACACAACGATAAGAAGTACAAGAACCATACAAAGAAGTACTGTCGGAACATAATCTGTCACCTTTGTACGTTCATTGGTTTTTGTAATTTTCCCTTTTTCCTTTCTGAATATAAAAAGAAGAATCAGCGCCGAAAGTACTGCTCCAAGCTCTACGGCAAAAAACATACTGGGTTTGCCCTTATACCAGAAAAAGTCAAGGAAACTCATATCAAGTGCCGAGCCAAGCATAATTGCTGTAGTATCTCCAACCAAAGTCGCCGCACCCTGAAGGTTTGACGAAACAGCAATAGCCATTATAAACGGTACGGGATTTGTGTCAAGCTTTTTGCATATTGAAAGGGCAATAGGCGCAACCATAAGCACTGTTGCAACGTTGTCAACAAAAGCCGAGATTACACCCGCAAACAAAGCCAAAGAAACCGCTGCCCATTTAACGTTCGGGACTTTTTCCATAACCATGTCAGCAAGCCTTGCCGGCATCTTACTCTCGGTAAACAATGAAACAATCCCCATCGTACCGATAATCATAAGCAGGACGTTAAAGTCGATTGCCGAAAGTAGTTCCGAAAGCGGAAGCATACCGGTAAGCACAAACAGCAAGCCCGATGTAAGGGCAATATATGTCCTGTACTTACCAAATGCAAGTATAAGTATGTAGGTAATAGCAAATAGCACAATTGCTGGTATCATAAATAATTCTCCTCCTATTTGTTTTTATCAAAAACTGTTTGCAATTTTATGTCAACTAATCTAAACTCTATTCATTTTTGAAAGTCAAATTTTGCATACTAAATCATCTTTACAGTAACTTGCGGGAAATATTTCTCTACCATTTCCTTTGTCACAAGTCCTGTTTGTTCAAACTGGGTGTTTGCCGTGCCGGATGCCATTCCAAGCCTTATGGCATCTTCTGTTTTATACCCCATATCAAGCCCAGATGCAATACCCGAAACCGCACTGTCGCCCGAGCCTACAGCATTTACTACCTTTACCTCGGGTGTTAAAAATTTATAAAAACTACCATCTATCATTGCCGCAGCGCCTTCTTTGCCTAAGGAAATAAGCGGAACTTCTACTCCCTTTTCAAAAATAAAGGTAAGTGCTTCTTTTATATCATCATCCGTTTCCACTTCCTTACCCAAAGTCTCCGCAATCTCGTCCTTGTTAGGCTTGACCATATAAGGTTTTGCGCTAAGCACATCACATAGCACACTTCCGCTGGTATCTACTATTATCTTCTTTCCTTTTTCCTTTGCGATGCGAATAAGTTCTATGTAAAAATCACTTGTAAGCCCCTTTGGCAAGCTCCCCGAAACGCAGATTAAGTCGTAGGCATCAATATTAGAAGAATATTCTTTTATAAATCTGTCCTTTTCGTCCTCCGAAACCATTGGTCCTTCCTCCAGGATTTCTCCCGAAGCACCGCTCCTATCAGAAATATTTACGCTCGTCCTCGTTTCGCCCTCGATATCGGTAAAAAGGTTTTTAATTCCCAATTTCTCAACTTCGGATTTAATAAAACTTCCGGTATATCCGCCGACAAATCCCATAGCCGCAGTTTCGCGGCCAATAATTTTTGCTACCCGAGCGACATTGATTCCTTTTCCGCCAGCAGAACGCGTTATCCTTTTCGCTCTGTGCAGCTTACCAATTTCAAACTTTTCAATAAAATACACCCGGTCTATTGTAGGATTTAGGGTAACTGTTAAAATCATAGTGCTTCTCTCCTTCTTTGCCTGGCAACTATAATCCAAAATTATAGCATAAAACACTTATATCGTCAATTTTTGCATAAAATAAAAGCCTTGGGTATAGCTTTATTTTTCCTTTGTTTCTCTTGTGGTTGAAGATATTATATATTTGGGTCTGCCTTTAATTTCTTCATAAATCCTGGCAATATAGTAGCCTATTATTCCAAGGCTTATCATGATTATACTCCCTGTGAAAATGGTTATGGCTATAACCATTTTCATACCGCTTATTTTACTGACAAGCGCCCGGACCCCCAAAAAAGGTGATATAGCAAGCATAATAAGTCCAAAAACGGTTACCATTTGCATTGGTGCGGTGGTGTATGACGAAATGTTTGAAATGGCATATTTAAAAAGTCCTGACGTTGACCATTTTGAATTGCCGTCTGCCCGCTTTTCAACATCAAACTCGACTGTTATTTTTTTGTATCCTACCCAGCAGGAAATCGCTCTGAAAAATCCTCTCTCGGGCATTTTATTAAGTACATCGATTACTTTTCGGTCCAGAAGTTTAAAATCCGATGCGTTACACATATCAAAGCCTGCCATACGGCTGATAACAGAATAAAAAATTCTCGCCCCGATACAATATATCTTTTTTTCACCGCCCCTATCTTTCTTTACTCCCTCAACAATTTCGTATCCCTCTTCCCACAAACGATACATTTCAATTATTTTCGAGGGCGGATGCTGAAGGTCCGAGTCCATCACAACAGCGCATTTTCCATTTGCAGCCCTGAGTCCTGCAGATATTGCAGCTTCCTTTCCGAAATTTCTCGAAAAACAGAGACCCGTTATATTTTCGTTTTCTTTTGAAAGTTTGTCTATCTCTTCAAAAGTCCGGTCCACCGAGCCATCATCAACAAAAATAAACTCATTTTCTATATTATTTTCAGTCAGCAACGCGCTTACCTCGTTATATACACGTTTAATACATTTTTCTTCGTTGTAGGCGGGAATAACCACAGACAGCATGAAAAATCTCCTTACCATATCAGTTTTGTCTTTCCTAATATGGCAAAAAATAGGATTTATTATGCTACTGCCTTGGAAATTTTTAGGTGTATCTCTTAATTTGGCAATTTATATTTTTTCAATAAAAGTCTTCACTTCATTAAGATAATCTGCAGACGAAGTAGTTTTTGGCAACTTATATATGATTTTTGGTTTTTTGCCGTTTCTTAAGTCAACCCGCCGCTTCATAAATTCTTCGCTGACCACAAGTCCCGAAAGGTCAGGTGCATCATCCGTCTCAAACATCAGTGTAAGCAGAGTTTTATCTCCTCGCACCTCGGTAAACTTCTTCTTTTCAGCAATCTTTCGTATATGCGAAATCTCCATAAGATTATTTACATAGTCCGGAACTTCGCCGTATCTGTCCAAAAGCTCGTCATAAGTATCACGTACATCCTCTATGGTCTCTATTGACGCTATTCTTTTGTATGCGCTTATCCTTTGAGCGTGCGATATGATATATTTTTCGGGGATATACGCGCTTATGGGGAGGTCAATCTGGGTATCAATGCTTTTTTCCTCGGGTGTGCCTTGTATTTCGCTTACACTTTCGGCAAGAAGCCTACAATACATTTCGTAGCCTACGCTTTCCATATGTCCGCTTTGCTGTGGGCCAATGACGTTTCCTGTCCCCCTTATTTCAAGGTCACGCATCGCAATCTTAAAGCCCGAGCCAAACTCGGTAAAGTCCTTTATTGCACGAAGTCTTTTTTGTGCATCCTCATTTAAAACCTTATCTCGTTTGTGCGTAAGGTACGCATATGCAAGGCGGTTAGAGCGTCCTACCCTGCCCCTCAGCTGATACATCTGCGCAAGGCCAAGCCTATCCGAGTCCTCTATGATAATAGTATTTACATTTGGTATATCAAGACCTGTTTCGATTATGGTGGTGCAAACCAAAACATCTATGTCGCCATCCGACATATCCATCATTATATTTTCAAGCTCACGCTCCGACATTTTGCCGTGAGCGGTTGCAATCCTCGCCTCAGGTAGCATCTTTTGTATCGAAAGTGCGGTTTTTTCTATTCCCTCGACTCTGTTGTGAAGATAATACACCTGACCTCCGCGGTCAATCTCTTTTTGGATTGCTTCTCGCACTACGTCCTCGTCATACTCCATAACATACGTCGCAACCGGGAATCTATCACCCGGAGGCTCGGCAATAACGCTCATATCCCGTATTCCCGTCATTGACATATGAAGGGTTCTGGGTATTGGCGTCGCAGAAAGCGTAAGCACATCAATTTCTTTTTTGATTTCCTTAATCCGCTCCTTGTGTGCCACGCCAAACCGTTGTTCTTCGTCTATTATTAAAAGCCCCAGCTTTTTAAACTCAACTGTTTTTTGCAAAATCTTGTGAGTGCCGATTACAATATCACAATCGCCGCTTTTAAGCTGTTTTATTGTATTTTTTTGCTGCGTATTGGTCGAAAACCTTGAAAGGCAGGCAATATTTACGGGGTAGTCCTTCATACGCTGTCTGAAGTTGTTGTAATGCTGATTGGCAAGAATTGTCGTTGGCACAAGATATGCCACCTGATAGCCATCCATAACAGCCTTAAACGCCGCACGCATGGCAACCTCGGTCTTGCCGTATCCAACATCGCCACAAAGAAGTCGTTCCATCGGATGGGGCTTTTCCATATCTGCCTTGACCTCGCTTATGCATCTTAGCTGATCGTCCGTCTCGTCATAAGGGAATGCCGCCTCAAAATCCCTCTGCCACTCGGTATCTTTGGAAAAGCTGATACCTTTTATGGTCTGTCTCTTTGCATAAAGCGAAACAAGCTCCTTTGCCATATCAGCGCAGGACTCCTTAGCTCTTTGTTTTGCCTTGTTCCATTCCTGACCGCTGAGGCTGTTAAGCTTTACTTTTGCCCCGTCACCCGAGGTATGCTTATAAATCATATTAAGCTGATCTATCGGCACATACAAACAGTCGCTGCCCTTATATACTATTTTAAGATAGTCTTTTTGGGCGCCCTCCACGGTCAATCGTTCGAGACCTGTGTACTGACCGATTCCGTGGTTTTGATGCACAACAAAATCGCCTACCGAAAGATCGGTAAAGCTGTCCAGACGATTTTTCTTATCCACCTTGTGACGTCTTCGTTTTTGGCGTTCTCTGCCAAATATTTCCTTGTCACTTATTACAACTGTCTGGATAAGCGGATATTCAAAGCCGCGGCTAAGGCCCCCCTTAGTAACTACAATCGAGCCGGGCAGGGGAAGTTCTTCAATTATATCTTTCTTCTGGCAAGGGAATCCCTCGTCCTCCAGCTGTCTTGCCAAATTTTCAGCCCGGTGGTCTGAGCCTGCAAGGATTATAATTCTGTATTTATTCTTTTTGTAAAAGCTTAATGAATCATAAAAAAAATCCATCTTGCCGCCAAAGCTGTTCAGGCTTTTAGCTGTGACATTTATGAGTTTCTTTGGTTTAATCTCGCCGTTTGCGTGCGTAAGAGGGCAAAGGTTTACCGTACCCATTTCCTTAATACGTTTTGCCGCCTCAGAAAAATGCAGACTATAGTTCATTTTACCGCCTGACAAAATTCCTCTTTCCAAAAGGTCTTTTATCCCTTCAGAAAATCTTGCCTTTTCGCCCTTTAAAGACTCATAAATCCTTGCAGGGTCATCAACAAATGCGATATAGTAGTCATCCAGATAATCAAGAATTGTGGTTACAGAGCCGTCAAAAATTTCGGGAATGTATCTATCTATTGACGCAAAATTCATTCCCTCTTTCAGTCTTTCTATATCGCGATTTAAGACTTTAATCTGCTTTTCGCATCTTTCGTCACGAGGTTCCTTGGCCATAGCAGCATCTAAGCGCTTATTCAGTATAGCTATAACCTTTTCACGAATATTTTTATCGGTGACAATTTCGGTTGCAGGGGTTATTCTTACGGACAGCTCTTCGGTTTCCGTAATTGTTCGCTGAGTATCGGATGAAAATCGTCTTACCGAATCCACTACGCAGTCAAAAAACTCTAAGCGAAATGGCATATCACTCCAAAACGGAAAATAATCACAAATTCCGCCCCTTATGCTGAACTGACCCTGACCTTCCACCATATCCTCGCGGCGATAGCCAAAATCCACCATAAGCTTTGCCAAGTCTTCAAGTTCAATTTCGTCGCCTACCTTAAGCGTAATCGCCCGATTTTTGTAAGCATCTAGCGGCACTGTTGCGCTGAGGAGCGCCGAAACCGTTGTAACAATTGGGTGCTTAGGAGCTTCATTTGCCAATTTTTCCAATGTTTCAAGACGTTTTTTCTTTATATCCGCGCTCGCTACCTCGATATCATAAAATACCAAATCCCTGTCAGGAAAAAGAAGCACCTCGTCACCATAAAAATAACTAAGGTCCTCAAAAATCATTCTTGCCTGAGCCTCGGTAGATGTTATAAAGAGGGGCAGCTTTTTTCGTTTTTCGCACACACAAAAAGCAAGGTGTGCCCTTACCGAGTCGGTTGCTCCTACAGCACTTACAGGGGACTCTCCTTTAAGGAGGCCCCCTGTTATCTCTTCAAATTCTGCCAGATTATCCAAAATCCTTGAAAATCCGTTCATTCTTCAAAATCCTTTTATATTTTAATTAAACATTGACATCGCTTTTTCGGTGCCGTTTTTGATAATCTCGCCAACAGCCTCTGCCGCCTTTATGGCTATGGGTATAAGCTCTTTGACTTCGCTCTTTGTAAACTTCCCAAGGACATAATCTGCCAAATCGTAGTCAGGATTATCAGGGCTTCCCACCCCGATTTTTATTCTCGGGAAGTCCTCTGATGCAAGCTGATAAATTATATCCTTAATCCCATTATGCCCGCCGGCACTGCCCTTTGGTCTTATGCGTATTTTCCCTACAGGAAGCGAAACGTCGTCGTATATTATTATTATTTCCGAATCTTCAGCCTTATACCAGTTCTTAAATTCGCGAACAGCCTGACCGCTTAGGTTCATAAAGGTCTGAGGCTTCACCAAAACCACTTTTTCGCCCTCTATCGTACCCTCGCCGTAAAGTGCATTAAACTTTGCCTTTTTTATGTCGATATCGTATTTTGCAGCAACCGCATCAAGCGCCTCAAAGCCCATATTGTGCCTTGTTCCCACGTATTTTCTTCCGGGATTTCCAAGGCCTGCAATTATATACATAAGATAGCTTTCCTCTCTACAATTACTGTGACTTAACCTTTGTCCAAAGCTCTGCGCAGTACTTCTTTGTCTCTGCATCCTGATAGCGGAAGTACTCGTCTTTTTCGTACGCTTGCCTTGGAACATATGCACTGATTTCGCTGTAAGTGCCGTCTTTTAGTTCTTCAAATACTGCTTTTACAGGCGAAGTATATCCTACCATCTCGGAGTTTCTTAGAGCGTTTTCACTATCAAGCATAAAATCAATAAACTTGTGTGCGAGGTCAGTGTTTTCGGATTCTTTCATAATAACTATACCGTCAATCCAAAGGTTTGTACCATTTTTCGGCTCATAGTATCTCATATTCTCGTTCTCACTCATTATATACGCAGCATCGCCCGAATATACAATTGCCATCGCCTTGTTTCCCGAAATCATACTGTCGATAACCTCGTCACCTACATAGACAGGGCTCATAATCTCGTTTTGCTCAACAAGCCAGTTGTATGCCTTGTCAAGTTCTTCTCTACTTTCGGTATTAAGCGAATACCCAAGCGCCTTAAGCGCAATCATAAACGAATCACGCTCGGAGTCATACATATAAATATCCTCGGCATACTTTGGATTTCTTAAAATCTTCCAGCCCTCTTCAAGGTCCTTTTCGTCTACCTTTTCTTTGTCGTACAAAATGCCAACCGAGCCCCAGAAGTAAGGCACCGAATACTTATTTTCGGCATCAAAAGGCTGTGCGAGGATGCTTTCTAAAACCTTGTCATAGTTTGAAAGCTTGGTCTTGTCAACTTCCTGAAGTAAGCCTTCCTTGCTAAGACGCTCAATCATATAATCAGACGGGATGATAACGTCATACTTTTCGCCACTCATAACCTTGGTATACATTGACTCATTTGAATCAAATGTTTCGTAAACAACTTTGCAGTTATTTTCGTTTTCAAATTCAGACAAAAGCGAAGTGTCTATATATTCCCCTGCATTATATACTTTAAGAACGGTTTTGCTTTCGCCACAACCGAACAAAAGTACCACTGCCACTAAAAAAACTAAAATACTAAATATTTTTTTCATTTATCTTCCTGCCTTTCCCAATTTTGAGTTTTGGTATAATATTAACCACCAGCACCGCCACAAAAATTACCAATATAACAATTGTGGAAAGTGCATTTATGGTTGGGTTTGTCCTTTTTGTCATATTGTAAACTATCATCGAAATATTCATTACGCCGTTTCCGCTTACGAAATACGAAATTACAAAGTCGTCAAACGACATTGTAAATGCAAGCAGCATCCCCGCGGTAATCCCCGGCTTTATCATTGGCACAATTACCTTTGTAAGTGCCTGAAAAGGTGTCGCCCCAAGGTCCATTGCCGCATTGGCAATATGAACATCAAGGCTCCTAACTTTTGGATAAACACTGGTTATTACATAGGGTGTGCAAAACGAGATATGTGCTAGAAGCATTGTAAAATATCCCTTTTCAATCTTCATTGCCGAAAACAGCAGCATAAGTCCGATTGCAGTCACTATCTCGGGGTTCATTATTGGGATATTATTTATGTTAGTCAGCCATTCTTTTACAATTCGACGGTTTTTTGAAAGACCAATCGCGGTAATCGTCCCGAGCACCGTCGAAATCAAAGTGGCAAGCACGGCAATACTGACAGACACCCACACTGCTGACATAATCTCGGAATTTTCGATAAGCTGAGTGTACCACTTTAGCGAAAACCCTGTAAACTTTGTAAGTGACTTTGACGAGTTGAACGAAAATATCATCGTAACAAAAATCGGGGCATAGAAAAATGCAAAGCACAAAATGACATACATCCACTTTGAAATCTTTAATATTCGTTTCATTTATACTCCCCTCCTGTTAGCTTTGATTTTCACCGGTATCAATCTTCTTCATCCACTTGATTGCAAGCAAGATTATCGCAGCCAAAACAACCGAAATCGCACTACCAAAGTTCCAGTCACCAACCGATACAAACTGATTTTCGATTAAGTTGCCTATAAGCACAAACTGCCCTCCGCCCAAAAGTTTGGGGATTACAAAGGTAGAAATCGAAAGCAAAAATACCATAATCACGCCATTTAAAACGCCCGGTATAGAAAGCTTAAACACAACGCGGAAAAATGTCTGGAATGGATTTGCACCAAGGTCATACGCCGCCTCCACATAAGACTTGTCCATCTTGCTTAGGGATGTATGTATAGGTATTATCATAAACGGCAAAAAGTCGCAAATCTGTCCTATCATAACCGCAAAATCGGTATACATAAGTTTAAGCGGGCCAATACCTATCTTTCCTAAAAGCGCATTAAGCAGGCCATTGTCAGATAGTATACTTATCCACGCATATGTACGAAGAAGCATATTTATCCACATGGGTATTGTTACGAGTAGTATCAAAATCCCCTGGGTGCTCTCCTTGCATCTTGAAATAATGTATGCAAGTGCATAGCCAAGTACAAGGCATATCGAAACCGTAATAAGTCCAAGCTTTATGGACTTTATAAAAACATTTAAGTAAACAGGCTCGGTAAATCTTTTAAAGTTTTCAAAGGTAAATTGTATATTTACAAGAGAGTTTCCGCTGTTTGTAACCGAGTATAAAAGCATCATAACAAGCGGAACAACAATCATTATAGCAGACCAAACTATGTAGGGTCTAATAAGATTTTTAAAGTATCTCACAAGGTATCCTCCTTTTGAGGTTAGTCTAAACCATCTTCCACATTACATGTATATCCTCAGGTCCAAACAAAAGACCCACATTAAGCCCCACTCCAAAAAAGTCAGTGGTATGTATCATATAACTGCGAAGCTCGGTTTTTACCATAATTTCGTAGTGGACGCCCTTAAACACAACACTTTCTACTGTTCCGGTTATCTTAGCGTTTTCGGACTTTACTATATCTATATCCTCAGGTCTTAAAACAACCTCTACCTCTTCGTTTTCTTTAAAGCCTTTGTCAACGCACTCAAACTCAAAGCCGTCAAACGAAACAAGACAGTCCCTTATCATAGTGCCCTCGATTATGTTGGATTCGCCAATAAAGCTTGCTACAAAGCGGTTTTCGGGTTCGTTGTAGACATCCGTCGGTGTGCCGATTTGCTGTATGTACCCGTCATTCATAACAACCACAGTATCAGACATTGAAAGTGCTTCCTCCTGGTCGTGAGTAACGTATATAAATGTAATTCCGACTTCCTTTTGGATTTTTTTAAGTTCAGTCTGCATTTCTTTTCTAAGTCTTGCGTCAAGCGCGCCAAGTGGCTCGTCCAAAAGAAGGACTTTAGGCTCGTTGATTAAAGCTCTTGCAATTGCAACGCGCTGCTGCTGCCCGCCCGAAAGCGAAGTAACATCACGCTTTTCAAAACCACTAAGGCCCACAAGCTCAAGCATTTTCTTTACTTTTTGGCTAACTACGGTTTTTTCGGTCTTTTTGATATTTAAACCAAACGCAATATTTTCTGCCACGTTAAGGTGAGGAAACAGCGCATACTTCTGAAAAACGGTATTTACCTCTCGCTTATAAGGCGGGAGCTTGGAAATCTCAATCCCGTCAAACAAAAGCTCGCCTGTATCAGGCTCGTCAAAGCCTGCAATAATACGAAGTGTCGTGGTCTTTCCGCAACCAGAAGGACCAAGAAGCGTCAAAAATTCGTTCTCGCATATTTTAAGATTTATACCCTTCAAAACCTGCTGGTCGTCAAAGGTTTTTGTAATATTTTTTAGTTCAATCAAAGTATTCATAATCTATCTCCAATCCACATTTTCAAAAAGATTGCAAAATACACCAATCATTATACATAAGTTTTTTCATTTAATCAAGTATTTTTCAAAAAATACCCCAAAATATATGTTGCAAAACTACCGCAAAAATGGTAGAATATAGAATAGAAATTTCTCTTAAGGAAGTGATATATATGATAAATAAAGACCAGCTCTTGCTTTTGTGCGAGCTTTCTAAACTCCATCTTTCGGAATCCGAGCTTTTGGAATACGGCAAAGAAATGACCGAAATCATGGCACTTATGGACACCATCGGCGAGTCAAACTTTGAGTATAACCCAATTGATATGTCAAACGCCGTACCTTTCTCTGAGCTTAGAGAGGACGAGATTCAGGCATTTGACAATATGGACGGCATTATCAAAAACGGACCAAAAACTCTCGAAAATCAGTTTGTTGTACCTAAAATAGTTGACTAAGGAGGTATTTATGAATACAATTGCGAACTTAAGAAAACAGCTTGATAAGAAAGAAATTTCTTCACTAGAGCTGACACGCGAATATCTTGATAAAATAGATAAGAATTCGCACCTTGGTGCATATAATACCATTTGCCACGAAGAAGCGATAGAGATGGCAAAAAAGGCTGACGAAAAAATCCAAAGTGGCGAAGCATCAGCGCTTACCGGTATTCCCCTGGCAATAAAGGATAATATCTGTACCAAAGGCATAAAAACAACATGTTCTTCTAAGATGCTTGCTGAATATGTTCCGCCATATAACGCAACCGTTATGGACAAGCTCGAAAACGAGGGAATCGTGGTCCTTGGTAAAACATCGATGGACGAATTTGCCATGGGTGGCTCGTCTCAGACCTCGGCTTTCAAAAAGCCCAAAAACCCCTTTAACCCCGAGTGTGTACCCGGCGGTTCTTCGGGCGGTAGTGCGGCAGCAGTTGCCGGAGACCTTTGCGCAGCTGCACTTGGCTCAGACACAGGCGGCTCTATCCGTCAGCCTGCAGCATTTTGCGGAATTACCGGCATAAAGCCTACCTACGGCACAGTTTCACGTTTTGGACTGGTTGCCTTTGGCAGCTCTCTTGACCAGATTGGCCCTATGGCAAATTCGGCCGAGGATTGTGGACTTATCTTAAATGCCATCAAAGGTCAAGATGCTCATGACCGCACTACAAGAAGCCAAAATACTGATTTTTTGTCGTTCCTTGGCAAAAGCATAAAGGGTATGAAAATAGGTATACCAACCGAATTTTTTGGCGACGGAATTGACGAAGAAATAAAGACAGCAGTTCTGAATGCTGCCGAATTTTACAAGGCAAATGGTGCTGAACTTATCGAAGTATCTATGCCCAGCCTTAAATATGCAGTTTCGGCTTACTACTTACTCGCTTGTGCCGAGGCAAGCTCGAACCTTTCGCGCTTTGACGGAGTAAAGTACGGCTACCGTACCGAATCCCTAAAAAGCTATGATGAATTAATCAAAAAGAGTCGCAGTGAAGGCTTTGGGACAGAGGTAAAGCGCCGTATACTTCTTGGCACTTATGCGCTTTCGAGCGGTTACTACGATGCGTACTACAAAAAGGCGCTTGCAGTAAGACAAAAGTGCCGCAAAGAGCATGACGAAATCTTTGAAAAGTGCGACCTTATGCTGACACCAACTGCACCTACAGTTGCTTATAAGTGCAGCGAGAACATTGATGACCCCGTAAAGATGTATCTTGCAGACATCTGCACAGTTACCGCAAACATTGCAGGTATCCCTGCAATCTCTGTTCCATGCGGACTTAGCAAATCGGGTATGCCTATTGGTTTTTCACTTTCGGCAAACCGCTTTGATGATGCAAAGCTGGTTCAGTTTGCGGACCTTTTTGAAAAAGAAAATCCGCATCCCGTAGCGAATATATAAAGGAGGTAATCTAAAATGTGCAAAAAATACGATACTGTCATCGGCCTTGAAATTCATGCCGAGCTTTCGACCAAAACAAAAGCATTTTGTACTTGTGATGCTTCCTTTGGCGGTGCGCCAAACACACATATCTGTCCTGTTTGCACCGGTCAGCCGGGGGCACTCCCTATAATCAACCACGAGGCAGTAGCCTATGCAATCCGCGCAGGTCTTGCGCTTAACTGCGACATAAGCCGCTATACAAGGTTTGACCGCAAAAACTACTTCTATCCTGACCTTCCAAAAGCTTACCAGATTTCTCAGCTTGATTTGCCACTTTGCAAAAACGGTCATTTGGAGCTTTCGACGGGTACTGTTGTAAGAATACATCAAATTCACCTTGAAGAAGATGCAGGCAAGATGGTCCACGATGACTACCACGGCGAAAGCTGGGCAGACTACAACCGCTGCAGCGTTCCCCTTATCGAAATCGTTACCGAGCCTGACATCAAATCATCTGAAGAAGCAGCTGAGTTTGTTTCTAAAATCGCACTTTACCTTAAATACCTTAACGTATGCGACGCAAAAATGCAGGAAGGCTCAATCCGTGCGGACGTAAACGTTTCGCTAAAGCCGGCGGGTTCAAGTGTTTTAGGCGACCGCGCCGAAATCAAAAACCTCAACTCGTTCCGCTCAATCCAAAGGGCAATCGAAAGCGAAATTGCACGCCAGACCGAGATTTTGGATGCTGGCGGCAAGGTAGTTCAGGAAACAAGACGTTTTGACGATGCTACCGGCACTACTTCACCGCTTCGCAGCAAAGAAAACGCAAACGACTACCGCTATTTCCCCGAGCCTGATATTCTGGCGATAACTTTCTCAGAAGAAGATATCGAAAAGGCAAAATCAGAAATTCCGCTTCTTCCCCACCAGAGGGCAGAAATATACACCAAAGAATATGGTCTTACCGACGAGGATGCAAGGGTTTTGACCTTAGAAAAATATCTTTCGAACTTTTATGATGAGACAGTAAGCATATATTCTGAATATAAAAGTGTATCAAATATGTTCCAGACCGAGATTATGCGACGCGTAAAAGACACAGGCAAGGAAGAAATCCCGATTTCTGCCCGTGACTTTGCAAAGGTGTGCGAAATGGCTGACAAAAATATAGTCAACCGCAACGACGCAAAAACCATAATCCGCTTTATGTTTGAAGAAGGTGGCGACCCCGAAGAAATCGCAAAAGCAAACGGCTTCATCGTAGTTGAAGATACTGCTGCTATCAGTGAGGTTGTTGATGCACTCTTTGCTGATAGGCCAGACCTTATCGAAGACTACAAAAACGGCAAAACAAACGTATTTGGTTTCTTTATGGGTCAGGCAAACAGAGCTTTAAAGGGCAAGGCTACACCAATGTCAGTAAAAGCATATATCGAAAAGAAGTTTAGTGAAATTTAGGCAGGAGTGACCTTAGTATGATTAGCTATGCCCCGCTATATAAAACTTTGGAAAAAAAAATATTTCAACCTATAAACTGATTAAGGAATATAACATAAGCCGGGGACTTCTTGACCGCTTGAGGCACAACAAACCAATCAGCACGGTTACATTAAACGACCTTTGCACAATTCTAAATTGCAAGGTAAAGGATATTTTGATTTTTGTTAAAGATTAAAAAATGGACTGTGACAAGTTTGTCACAGTCCATTTTTATATCATTTTCAAAAGTTCCTCTTCGGTTATTACCGCGATGCCAAGGCTTTGTGCCTTGTCTAGCTTACTTCCGGCTTCTTCGCCTGCAACAACAAAATCGGTCTTCTTCGAAACAGACGAGCTTACCTTTCCGCCATTATCTTCAATCAGCTTTTGAGCGTCTGTACGTTTGAGAGTTGGGAATGTACCCGTGAGCACAAAGGTCTTACCCTCTAACTTTCCGCCTTCAACCGCCTTTTCTGCCGTCATATTTACCCCAGCATTTTTCATTTTTTCGATTGAGTCTCGCGTTTCAGCTTGGCTAAAGTAATGCAACATGCTCTCCGCCATTTTTTCGCCTATATCGGGTATAGCCAAAATCTCTTCCACCGTTGCTTTCATAATGCTGTCCATATCTCCAAAATGCTTGGCTATAGCTTTTGCGCCTCTTGCACCTATAAGTCTTATTCCAAGTCCCGAGAGAAGCTTGTCAAGCGGATTTTCTTTTGCTTTTTCGATTGCGTCAAGTAGATTCCTGGCTGACTTTTCGGCAAATCTTTCAAGGTTTATAAGGTCCTCAAACTTAAGATAGAAAAGGTCCGCTGAGGTTTTTATAAGTCCCTCGTCCAGAAGCTGCTCAACTACTGCATCGCCAAGACCCTCGATATCCATAGCACCACGTGATGCAAAGTGGATAATGCTTCTAAGGCACTGGGCAGGGCAGTTTGAGTTTATGCACCTTAGCGCCGCCTCCCCCTCTTCTTTGAAAAGCTCCTCGCCGCAAGCCGGGCAGTGAGTTGGCATCTTATATGGTTTTTCGTTTCCGGTTCGTTTTTCTTTTAAAACTGACACAACTTCGGGTATAATGTCCCCGGCCTTTTGGATTAGCACACGGTCACCAATCCGTATGTCTTTGGCTGTAATAAAGTCCTGATTGTGCAGCGTTGCGCGGCTTACCATGGAGCCTGCCACCTTTACAGGCGTAAGCACTGCGTTAGGGGTAACTGCCCCTGTTCTGCCTATCTGGACAATTATATCCTCTAAGGTGGTTTCCTGCTGCTCGGCAGGGAACTTGTAGGCAATAGCCCATTTGGGTACCTTTGATGTAGTCCCCAATACCTCTCTTTTTTCGAGACTATCTACCTTTACTACCGCTCCGTCTATGTCGAACGGGAGCGAGCTTCGCTCTTCCCCGATTTTTAAGATTTCAAGGTATGCTTCATCCATAGTTTTTACTACTTTGCGTTTGGGGCTTACCTTAAAGCCAAGACTTTGTAATCTTTCCAGGCCCTCGCTGTGTGTTTTGGCAAATCCATCCGGCGCTGACTGTATATTAAATATAAAAATATCAAGCTTTCTTTTAGCGGCAATTTTGCTGTCAAGCTGCCTGAGTGACCCTGCCGCCGCATTCCTGGGATTTGCAAAAAGCGGCTCGCCCAAAACCTCTTTTTCGCGATTTAATGCTTCAAAGCTTTTTCGTGGCATATACACCTCGCCTCTTACTTCCAAGCTTTCGGCATCAGTTTCAATACTAAGAGGGATAGACTTGATGGTTTTTAAGTTTTCGGTTATGTCTTCACCCACCATTCCGTCGCCTCGGGTCGAGCCACGCATGAACTTTCCATCTTCGTATTCCAGCGAAACCGAAAGCCCGTCAATCTTCATTTCAACAACGTACCTAGGCTCTTCACCGCCCAGACCTTGCCTTACCCTTTGGTCAAACTCCATAAGCTCGTCATAGGAAAACACGTCGCCAAGGCTTTGCATAGGCACTTGATGAATCACCTGATTGAATTCGTCCAATACCGCTCCACCAACTCTTTTGGTGGGCGAATTTTCGTCCGCAAGTTCGGGGTTTTCTTCTTCCAAGCGAATAAGCCTTTGCATAAGCACATCATATTCAAAGTCTGAGACTTCTGGGCTATCCAGTACATAGTATTTGTGATTATGCTCTTCTATTTTCTTTCTAAGCATTAAGATTTCGCTTTTAATATCCATATGGCTCTACTTGCCCTCCGATTTTTCTATTTCGCCTAGCTTCTTTATTATATAATCATACCCACTTTTTTGATGAGGTATTAAACACTTGCTGCAGTCCTTTATAACTTTACCGTCTTGCCCTTTAATCATCACAAAATTGCCGTTACACTCAAATCTATAAAGCGGACAAAAGCAAAAAAGACAGTTAATATGTTCACTTTTATGGCAAGGGTAGTATTCGCACTCCCTGTTTTCAAAATACTTAAAGCTCATAGCATATCACCTCTGCGATACAATTTTATCATACTTTTAGTTTGCTGTCAATTTTCTTCCTCCAGGTATTCCCGCATTTTTGCCAGTGCCTTTTTCTCTATTCGTGAAACCTGAACCTGTGATATTCCCAAGGTTTCCGCCACCTGAGCTTGAGTTTTTTGCTTAAAATACCTCAGTATTATAATCTTTTTGTCGCGTTCGTCAAACATCTTTAAAAGCTCGGCCACAAGTATCCTGTTTAAAACTCTGCCCTCGGGGTCATCATGACTTTCAATACGGTCGGCAAGGGTTTTGTCGCTATTATCCCCAAGAGGTGCATTTATAGACTCGGGCCGAAGTCCTGCCTCCATGGCAATCGCGACTTCCTCGGCGCTTACGCCAAGACTGTCTGCAAGTTCCTTTATGCTTGGCTCGGTATTTGTTTCGCTTTGCAGCTTATCTCTCAAAGTGAGGGCCTTTATCCCAAGCTCTTTGATGCTTCGGCTAACCTTTATTATCCCATCATCACGCAAAAATCGCTTAATCTCGCCTATTATCATAGGGACTGCGTAGGTAGAGAATTTTACATCAAAGCTTTCGTCAAACTTTTGAATTGACTTAACAAGTCCCATACAACCAATTTGAAAAAGATCCTCCAGTTCGTAGCCTCTCCCCGAAAACCTTTTGACGATGCTGTAAACAAGTCCCATATTTTCGTCAACAATTTTTTCCTGTGCTAAGCGGTCACCGGACTTTGCAAGGGCAAGAAGATGGGATAAGTCTTTATTGAATTCTTTTGTCTGCACCCATTAGCCCCCTATACGTTTTTTCATAGTCACAATAGTGCCCTCTCCAGGTCTCGAAAATACACTTACTTCGTCCATAAAGGTCTGCATAACAGTAAATCCCATACCGCTTCTTTCACATTGAGGCTTCGAAGTAAAAAGTGGCTGCATTGCCGTATCAACGTCCTCAATTCCCACACCGTAATCGGTAATTTCAATCTCAATACAGCCATCTATCACGCGGCAAACAACCCTGACTATTCCTTTCATATTGGCATAGCCATGAACAATTGAATTTGTCACCGCCTCGGAGACAGCGGTCTTTATGTCCGAAAGCTCCTCAATGCTTAAGTCAAGCTGGACAGAAAAGGCTGCAACAACCGCCCTTATAAGTGCCTCGTTGCAGCTTTTTGCCGGCACTTCAACCTTCATATAATTTTCCATATGTATCCCTCCCTTTTAGTTGCTACACTCCAGAATTGTTTTTAGCCCCGAAATCTCTAAAATTTTGTCTACCTGAGGCTTTACCCTTATTACCATTACCTTGCCGCCCCGGGCCTTAATTTCCTTGTATCTCCCTGCAATAACGCCAATCCCCGAACTATCCATAAATGTCACTCGGTCAAAATCAAGTACAAGATTTATTACTTTGTGAAGATTAATCTCGCGGTCAAGCTCGGACTTTAAGACTTCCGCTGTATGATGGTCTATTTCGCCGTCAATTTTAGCAACAAGGGTTGTCCCTATAAGCTCCAAATTTATATCCATTTTTTGTTTTCCTCCTTTTTTGTTTCTTCCTTTAAATATCTTCTGTTTTTTCCATATTTTTCCTTTTTATATTTTAGCTATCGTATGACAAAAAAGACAAAAAAAATACAGCCGATTTAAAAAATCGACTGTTTTTTATATTTTTTGCTAAAATACGATTATTTTACTGCATTTTTGCAAGGCTTTCGTTTACCTTGTCAAGCATAGCTTTGTAATTTTCGCCCTTTTGGCGTTCTTCCTCGACAACAGCCTTTGGAGCCTTGTCGGTAAAGCCTTTGTTTGAAAGTTTTCCCTCAACGCGCTTGATTTCGCTCTCGAGTCTTGCCTTTTCCTTGGTAAGACGCTCAATCTCCTTTTCGCGGTCAACAAGCTCGTCCATTGGAAGAAGAATTTCTGCCTTGGCAGTAACCACCGAAACTGCATTTTCGGGAGCATTTTGCTTGTCACTTAACACAACCACTTCCGATGCGCCGGCAAGCTTTTCAAAGAATATTCCTGCCTTTTGGAATAAGTCTTTTTCAGCTGTTACCACAAACAGCTTAACCTTTTTTGATGGGGGAACATTCATTTCGTTTCGTACATTACGGATACCCTTGATTGCATCCATTATACTAACCATCTGGCTTTCTGCCTCAGGATTTGAAAGCTCTGCCACAGCCTTTGGCCACTCAGAAATCATAATACTTTCGCCCTCGTGGGGAAGTGCCTGCCAGATTTCTTCGGTAATAAACGGCATAAATGGATGAAGCAGTTTAAGTGTGTTTGAAAGTACATAAACGAGTACATTTTGCGCTACTACGTTGCTTTCATTTTCTTCAAAGAATCTTGGTTTTACAAGCTCGATGTACCAGTCGCAAAACTCGTCCCAGATGAAGTCATAAAGCTTTTGTACCGCTATACCAAGCTCGTACTTCTCGAGGTTTTCAGTAACTTCCTGAGCTAAGTTGTTGTATCTGTGAAGTATCCATTTGTCCTCGATGTTTAGCTTGTCATAAGCGGGGAGTTCTGCCTTGTCAACTGTCAGATTCATCATTATAAATCTTGACGCATTCCAGATTTTGTTAGCAAAGTTTCGGCTTGCCTCTACTCTTTCTAAGTAAAATCTCATATCGTTTCCGGGTGAGTTTCCTGTTGCAAGAGTAAATCTAAGTGCATCAGCACCGTACTTATCAACAATCTCAAGGGGGTCAATACCGTTACCAAGCGACTTACTCATCTTTCTGCCCTGACTGTCACGCACAAGGCCGTGGATATACACATGCTTAAATGGCTCTTTGCCCATATGCTCAAGACCTGAGAATATCATACGTGCAACCCAGAAGAAGATTATATCATAACCTGTAACAAGTACTGATGTCGGATAGAAATAGTCAAGGTCGTCTGTCTTTTCGGGCCAGCCCAAAGTTGAGAACGGCCAAAGAGCTGAGCTGAACCATGTGTCTAAGACATCGTCCTCCTGCTTAACTTTGCCACCGCACTTGGGACACTTGTCTATATCAGTTTTGGAAACTGTCATTTCGCCGCAGTCCTGACAATAAAATGCCGGAATTCTGTGTCCCCACCAAAGCTGACGCGAGATACACCAGTCATGGACATTTTCCATCCAGTTCATATAGGTTTTTGAGAATCTGTCGGGGATAAATGCTACATCGCCGTCTTTTACTACCTTGATTGCTTTTTCTGCGAGTGGCGCCATCTTTACAAACCACTGGTTTGAAGTAAGAGGCTCAACTGTAGTTCCGCAGCGGTAACACTGTCCTACATTGTGAAAATGTTCCTCTACCTTTACAAGTAAACCTAATTCTTCAAGGTCCTTAACCATTTCGCGGCGTGCTTCGTATCTATCCATTCCCTCGTACTTACCACCGTAAGAATTTATTGTGGCATCATCATTAAGAACCTTTATCTGCTCTAAGTTATGACGCATACCAACCTCAAAGTCATTGGGGTCATGAGCAGGTGTGATTTTCACGCAGCCTGTACCAAATTCTTTGTCAACATAATCATCTGCAATAACAGGGATTTCTCTGCCAACAAGGGGAAGAATCAAAGTTTTGCCAACTAAATTCTTGTATCTTTCGTCCTCAGGGTTTACAGCAACTGCGGTATCACCAAGAAGTGTTTCGGGACGTGTGGTTGCGATAATTACATACTCGTCACTATCCTTTACCGGATACTTGATATGCCAGAAGTTACCAGCCTGCTCGGCATATTCAACCTCGGCATCAGAAAGCGCTGTTGTACAGCAGGGACACCAGTTGATAATACGGTTGCCACGGTAAATAAGGCCTTTTTCATAAAGGTTTACAAAAACCTCACGAACAGCCTTCGAGCAGCCCTCGTCCATGGTAAATCTTTCTCTTTCCCAGTCGCAAGAACAGCCAAGCTTTTTAATCTGGTTTATAATGCGGTTTCCGTACTGTTCTTTCCAGTCCCAGACAAGCTTTAAAAATTCGTCTCTGCCAAGGTCATGGCGAGTCAGGCCCTTTTCCTTGCGAAGGTTTTCCTCAACCTTAATTTGAGTCGCAATTCCTGCATGGTCTGTTCCGGGAACCCATAAAGCCGCATAGCCTTGCATTCTTTTTGTTCTTATGAGAATATCCTGAAAAGTCTCGTCAAGAGCGTGTCCCATATGTAATTGTCCCGTTACATTGGGGGGTGGAATTACTATGGTAAATGGCTCCTTGTCTTTATCTATTTTTGTGTGGAAGTATCCCTTGTCTACCCAATTACTGTAGATTTTATCTTCAACAGCTTTCGGGTCATATGTTTTTGGTAGTTCTCTGGACACTTTTAAAACCCCTTTCTTTAAGCAATAACTATCTTTAAAAATACTTTCTTACCTTTTTTCACAACAATCTTGCCGTCGGCAAAAATGTCTTTTGTAACCATATAGGTTATATCATCAATTTTGTTGCCATCTATGCTCACGCCGCCCTGCTGAACAAGTCTTCTGCCCTCGCCCTTAGACGGTGCAAGTCCTGAAACTGCGAGTAAATCAACAATATTTATTCCTGCATCAACTATGCTACTTTCAAGTTCGAATGTAGGCATATCAGCATCGTTACTGCCTGCGCCGAATACCGCTTTTGCGGCAGTTTGTGCTTTTTCGGCCTCGATGTCGCCATGTACCATTTTGGTAACTTCGTAAGCAAGGCGCTCTTTTGCGCTATTGAGCGCCTGACCCTCAAGCTTTTCGTATTCTCGGATTTCTTCCATTGTGACAAATGTAACCAGTTTCAAAAGTCTGATAACGTCTTTGTCGTCGACATTACGCCAGTACTGATAGAATTCGTAAGGAGTAACCTTTTCGGGGTCAAGCCAAAGTGCACCCTTTTCGGTCTTACCCATCTTTTTACCCTCTGATGTGGTAAGAAGTGTAAACGTCATACCGTAGGCTTCTTTTGCATCTTTTCTTCTGATAAGTTCGATACCGCCGATGATATTTGACCACTGGTCGTCACCACCGAATTCCATTATACAGTCATATTCCTTGTGGAGCTTGTAAAAGTCATAGCTCTGCATAAGCATATAGTTAAATTCAAGGAATGAAAGTCCGCGCTCCATTCTTGCCTTAAAGCATTCTGCCGAGAGCATACGATTTACCGAAAAATGAACGCCTACTTCACGCAAAAAGTCTACATAGTTAAGGTCGAGTAGCCAGTCAGCATTGTTTACCATTATTGCCTTACCGTCCGAAAAATCAATAAACTTTGACATCTGAGCCTTGAACTTGTCTGCGTTACTTTGGATTTCCTCACGGCTTATCATGGGACGCATATCGGTTTTACCTGTCGGGTCGCCTACCATGGTAGTACCGCCACCAAGGAGGATTATGGGTCTGTGTCCCGCATTTTGCATATGCTTCATAACAACCAGCTGCATAAAGTGGCCTATATGAAGGCTGTCTGCAGTTGGGTCAAAGCCGATATAAAAGGTTATCTTCTTGTTTTCAAGAAGCTCCTTTATTTCATTTTCGTGTGTCATCTGGGCAATAAGCCCGCGCTCTTTCAGTACTTCAAAAACATTTTTCATTTTGTGTATCCTTTCTTCTAATCCCTTTTCATAGGATTGTTACTTGCTTCCTTAAGTTTTTTCATTAGTTTTTCAACGTCTTGCTTTTCAACCTCAAATTCAGCCTTTCCGTCTGAAAATACTGCGTACGAATTTTCGCCTACCTTAACAAGGCTTATGGTCTGCAGTGTTGGATAGGTATCATATTTAACAGTAACTACAATATCCTTTGTATCTTTTGGCACAGTATTTATATCATTTTTAAAACTCATATCACTGATGCTTTCGATTATATCTTCAAAAACACTGCTGCTTGCCGCCTTGCCGTTTATAAAATACTTTCTGCCACTCTCGCTTTGTCCTGCAGTGGTGATATCAAAGGTTTCGCCCATATTGACAACTTTTATTCCAACAATATGCTCCGGCTCGGCCTTTAAAATTCCGCCGTCTATTACAAAGAACGGGTCAATCTGCAAAAATTCCAAAAGCGATGTCTTTACAGTAAAAATTTCATCTTTGCCTAACTTTTCGGCAAAAGTTTCGCCGTTTTGGCTTTTTCCCAAAAGAAGAGTTTCGGTCTTTCCGTCCCACTTAAAAGTAAGTTCTGCACAGCTACCCTTGTCAAGACCATATACCGCGAGGTCCTTGGATGGATTTTTGACAAAAGTGTTAGCCTTGATTGCAGGTATCTTTACGGCAATATTTTGCTCAAAGAGCTCGTCGTCAACCTCGCGCCTGTATGGTCTTTCCATAGTATAAACATTATTTTTCCCTATGGCAAGCTCCGCATTTGTTTTAAGTCTGATTTCGGTTATATCGCCATTATAATCGGTGTATTTATAATAGGTTGGCAAAGTTTCGGTCTTGGCAAGATAAGGGAAAACATCCCTTTCCATAAGACTGTCCAGACTCGGCGCCAGAATATCCCGCGCTGACTCGTATATGACATAGGTTTTTCTGTCGTCTGAAACTCTGAATGCGCAAAGATTCTTGTTTGTTCCCAAAAAGCGGATTATGGCATCTTCACCATCGTCAATGTCAAGCCTTACGGTTTTTGCATCCGACATATCAAAGCTTTCAAGATCCTTGCGGCTCACTGTACCTACGGCTGTGATTTTTGACGCCGCCGCAACCATCTTTTCGACAGCTGTTTGGTCAAGCTTTGCCGATTTTTTGTCTTTAAGCCTCCACACGCCATCCTCTTTTTCGAGGGTATAGCTTCCGGTTTTGTCTGACACAGTGTATTCTTCTATCTCGGTAGAAATACAGCTGAAAGCTTCTGTCACCTGTGACTTAGTGTAACCGGCCACACTGCCGCTCCACACATAATAGCCGGCAACCGAAGCAAGAACCAAAAATAAAGCCACCGCCGCCCATATTAAAGCAACAATCTGTCTTTTCATTACATCGCCTCCTTAAGATTTAACGCTGTAACATAGTACAAATTTGTTTTACTCTTCTTTGGTGTCAATCTTTATTGAAAGATCCTTAAGCTGTATATCATCTACAACGTCAGGAGAGTTTGTCATAAGTTCTGCCGCTGTCTGTACTTTGGGGAATGCAATAACATCACGGATAGAGTCGCAGCCCGCCATAATCATCACAAGTCTGTCAAGTCCGTAAGCTAAGCCCCCATGAGGAGGTGTGCCGTACTTAAATGCTTCTAAGAGATATCCAAATCTCTCCCAAGCAGCTTCGGGGGTAAAGCCCAGCTTTTCAAACATCTTCTGTTGGAGTTCTGTGCTATAAATTCTAAGGCTTCCGCCACCGATTTCGGTACCGTTTAGCACAACGTCATAAGCCTTTGCGCGAACATTCTCAGGCTCGGTATCCAGTTTTTCGATATCCTCGTCCATTGGTGATGTAAACGGATGATGCTTTGCAACAAAACGATTTTCTTCTTCGGAATATTCAAAGAGCGGGAACTCGGTTACCCAAAGGAAGTTCATTTTGTCTTTGTCAATCATATCAAATCTGTTTGCAACTTCAAGTCTTAAGCTTCCAAGTGCGTCATAAACCACCTGGTTGGTATCGGCAACAATCAAAATTCCGTCGCCAACCTCGGCCTCTGCTTTTTTAAGGATTTTCTCTACTGTATCCTCGCTTAAGAACTTTGTTATTTGCGAACGAAGTCCGTCTTCCTCAACCACAATCCAAGCAAGGCCTTTTGCGCGATAAGTCTTCACATATTCCGAAAGTGAATCAAGGGTTTTTCTTGTAAGTGATGCGCCAAGGCCTTTGGCGTTTATGCATCTTACGCTTCCGCCGTTTTCGATTGCGCCTGTAAATACTTTAAAATCGCAGTCCTTAACTTCATCTGTTATATCAATAAGCTCCATACCAAATCTGGTATCAGGCTTATCAGAGCCAAATCTATCCATCGCTTCTTTATAAGGAAGTCTTAAGAATGGTGTTTCGATATCCCGATTTAAAACTTCCTTAAATACTCTCTTTAAAAATCCTTCATTAATCTCGATAACAGTATCAATATCAGCGTATGAAAGCTCAAGGTCAATCTGAGTAAATTCGGGCTGACGGTCAGCACGAAGGTCCTCGTCCCTAAAGCAACGTGCAATCTGGAAGTATCTGTCATACCCTGCAAGCATCAAAAGCTGCTTGTACTGCTGTGGCGACTGAGGAAGCGCATAAAACTTTCCTGGATGCACACGGCTTGGAACAAGATAGTCACGCGCGCCCTCTGGGGTACTTTTGGTAAGCATTGGTGTTTCAATTTCCAAAAATCCCTGCTGGTCAAAGTAGTCTCTTGCAACCTTTGCCGCCTTGTGACGCATAATTATGTTCCTCTGCATATCGGGGCGTCTTAGGTCTAAGTATCTATACTTAAGTCTTAATGCATCGTTTGTGTCAATGCCCTCTTCGATATAAAAGGGAGGAGTTTCAGATTCGTTAAGGATACGTATTTCCTCGGCAATAACCTCAATCTCGCCTGTCTTCATATCGTGGTTTATGTTTTCGGGTGTGCGAAGTGCGACTTTGCCGCGGACAACTACAACGTATTCGCTTCTTACCTTTTCGGCCTTTTCAAATACCGTTCTTTCGGTCGAATCATTAAATGCCACCTGAACAATACCTGTTCTGTCCCTGAGTGTCATAAATATAAGCTGACCAAGTAGTCTATTCTTTGCGGCCCAGCCACAAAGCACAACCTCGCGGCCTGCATCCTTTGCCGAAAGCTCACCGCACATATCGCTTCTTTTTAGTCCTTGCATTGTTTCCATTTTTATACCTCCCCTAAACTTTCTGCCAAAGTTTTGGAAGAAAGCTCTGTATCTATAGTTTCGCCGTTTTCCATATTCTTTAGTCTTGCGTTCTTTGTAGCTATCTCGTCATCACCAAGCACAAGGCTATATCTTGCACCTAATTTATCCGCATACTTCATCTGTGCCTTAAGGCTTCTTGAGCATAAATCCTGCTCGGCAGATATTCCCATCTCCCTTAGCTCAAAAATAAGCTTTTGCGCAAAAATTTCGGCATTTTCGCCCATGGTTGCTATAAAGAGTCGGGGCTTTACATCCATCTGGGAAATTTCCTGCTGTTTTTTTATAACCAGGATAAGTCTTTCAAGTCCTGCTGCAAAGCCTATGCCGTCGGCAGGCTTCCCGCCAAGCTGTTCGACAAGGCCACTGTATCTTCCGCCACCGCAAACCGTAGACTGCGCACCAAGTGCATCAGACACAAATTCAAAAACTGTTTTTGTGTAGTAGTCAAGTCCACGTACAATATCGGGGTTTACTTTATATTCAATTCCCATATTGTCAAGATGGGCTTTAACTTTTTCAAAATGGTCGCTACAGTCACCACAAAGGTGGTCAACCATTTTGGGTGCGCCTTTTGCAATCTCTGAGCAGATTTCGGACTTACAGTCAATAATCCTCATAGGATTTTTTTCAAGTCTTTCAAGGCAAGTGGGGCAAAGCTTTTCGCGGTAATTCTCAAAATATTCACGAAGCTTCTGATTGTAATCTTTCTTACACACAGAGCAGCCTATGCTGTTTATATTAAGTTCAATCCCCATAAGCTTAAGTTCTTTTAAGAACATATACGCAAGCGAGATAACCTCGGCATCAGTAACGGGAGAGCTTGCACCAAAACACTCAATACCGAACTGGTGGAACTCTCTTAGTCTTCCCGACTGTGGTTTTTCGTACCTGAAGCACGGGATAATATAACTCAGCTTTGTCGGCTGCGGATTTGCATAAAGTGAGTTTTCGATGTAGCTGCGAACCAAAGTCGCTGTACCCTCGGGCTTTAGGGTAAGGCTTCTTCCGCCCTTATCCTCAAAGGTATACATCTCCTTTTGCACAACGTCGGTTGTATCGCCCACCCCGCGCTGAAAAAGTGCAGTTTCTTCAAAAACGGGTGTGCGGATTTCCTTATAACCAAATCTCTCGCACACGCATCTTGCAGTGTTTTCTACATACTGCCAAAGCTTACTCTCCTGTGGCAATACGTCTTCTGTACCTCTTGGTTTTGTAATCATTTGTCCTTTGTCCTTTCTCTATTCTGCCTTGGGGCTTTGCTCAGTATCCAGAACATAATCAATAAGCTCTAAAACCTCGTCTCTGCCCTCACGGCTCTCGGCTGAAAACGGAATAAGCACCGAATCTTCACCAAGCTCTAAATCCTCATAAATCGCTGTTAGATTTCCCTCAATCTGGGATTTTTTCAGCTTATCAAGCTTCGTAGCAACTACAAACGGTTCGTAATTGTAGGTCTTTATCCAGTCAAACATCATCTTGTCGTCGGCTGTCGGCTTATGCCTTGCATCTACAAGCTGAATTACCTGAACCAAATTCTCGCGTTTGGAAAGATAATTTTCAATCATCCCTGCCCATTTGTCTTTTTCCTGCTTTGAAACCTTGGCATATCCATACCCGGGTAAATCCACTATGCGAAACTTCCCGCCTATCTCATAAAAGTTTATGGTAGCGGTCTTTCCCGGGGTACTGCTTGTTCTTGCCAGGTTCTTTCGGTTTGTAAGGCAGTTGATAAGCGACGACTTTCCAACGTTCGAGCGCCCTACAAGAGCAATCTCGGGAAGGTCTTTTGATGGATACTGCTCGTACTTTACAGCAGTAATTAAAAGTTTTGCGTCAACAAATTCCATTATTTACCCTCCCTACCTTACTATTGCCTTTGCCAAAACATCATCTATATTTTTAGCAAAAATAAACTCGATATTTTCTTTGACGTTTTGGGGAAGCTCGTCATAATCTTTTTTGTTTTCAAAGGGAATAATTATCTTCTTTATCCCCATGCGGTATGCAGCAAGCGACTTTTCACGAAGTCCGCCAATTCCTAAGACTCTGCCGCGCAGGGTAATCTCGCCTGTCATAGCCACGTCGTGTCTTACGCCTTTCTCACTCAGGGCCGAGATAAGAGCTGTTGCCATCGTTATACCTGCAGACGGTCCATCCTTTGGCACTGCACCCTCAGGTACATGGATGTGTATATCTTTTTCCTTGTAAAAGTCTTGGTCAACGCCCAGCTTCTCACTGTTTGCACGAATATAGCTAAGCGCAGTGCGGGCTGATTCTTTCATCACATCGCCAAGGTTTCCGGTAAGTTCAAGCTTACCTGTCCCCTTCATAATATTGACCTCAATCATAAGGGTGTCGCCGCCAACCTCGGTCCAGGCAAGGCCTGTTGCCATACCAATCATATCCTGTTTTGGCGCTTCGTCATATATAAATATCTTACCGCCAAGGTATTCCTTCAAAAGCTTTTCAGTTACCGTAATGGACTTTTTATTTTCTTCTACTATTGCCTTTGCAGCTTTTCGGCAGATTGCGCCGATTTTTCTCTCTAAGGTTCTTACGCCCGATTCACGGGTATAGCCCTCAATTAAAAGACTCAAAATCTTGTCCGGAACCTTAAGCATTTTTGCATCAAGTCCGTTTTTCTTTCGCTGTTTGGGAAGAAGATATTTTTTTGCAATATTTAACTTCTCAAGCTCGGTATAACCAGAAATCTCGATGATATCCATTCGGTCATAAAGAGGCCTTGGGATATTCTCGATTGAATTTGCTGTTGTTACAAACAGCACCTTAGAAAGGTCAAACGGAAGCTCCAAAAAATGGTCCCTGAACGCGATGTTTTGCTCGGGGTCAAGGACCTCAAGCATGGCAGCTGTCGGATCGCCCCTAAAATCACTTGACATTTTGTCAATCTCGTCAAGCAAAATGAGCGGATTTTTGCTGCCTGCCTGTTTTAGGGCAGCGGCAATTCTTCCCGGCATAGAGCCGACATAGGTCTTTCTGTGACCTCGGATTTCGGCTTCGTTCTGGATGCCGCCAAGGCTTACTCTTACATACTTTCTGCCTAAAGCCTCAGCAAGTGACCTTGCAATCGAAGTTTTACCCGTTCCCGGAGGGCCTGCAAGGCAAATTATCGACCCCTTACTCTCAGGTGCCAAGGTCTTTACCGCAAGATATTCTAAAATACGTTCTTTTACCTTTTCAAGACCATAATGGTCACGCTCTAAAATTTCTTTAGCCAAAGCTATATCGTTATTTTCTTCTGTTTCTTTGTCCCAGGGCATATTAATCACAGTCTCAACATAATTTTGCACAACACCATATTCCTGTGACATCACCGAAAGCCTTGAAAGCTTTGCAAGTTCCTCGTTTAGCTTTTCGCTGACTTCTTGTGGAAAACTGCGGTTTTTCATTTTCTCGCGGTAGTCATCCGCTTCCGCCGCACCTGATTCAAAATCGCCCAGCTCTTCCTGGATGACCTTCATTTGCTCGCGAAGAATATAGTCACGCTGATTTTTGTCAAGGCTGGTTTTAAGCTTTGACATAACTCCCTGCTCGACTTCAAGAATATTATTTTCGTTTTCCATAAGAGCAATCAGCTTTTCAAGCCTAAGTCTTACGTCCAGTTCTTCTAAGACAATTTGTTGGTCGTGTGGCTTTAAGGGATAGTTTGAGGCTGTGATATCCGCAAGCTCACCACCGTCCTCGATTTCCATAATCGAGGTCATCACCTGAGGGTTGATTTTTTCGTATAAATCAAAATAATCCTTCAAAAGGTTCTGCACTTTTCGCATCAGGACCTGTTCTTCCAAAGAATCCTCGCAGGGTATATCATCCTTTTCGTGTACGCCTACCTCCATAAACTTTTCGCCGTCATAGAATCTTGTGATTGCCGCTCTTGAAATACCTTCAATCAAGACCCTTAAGTTCCCGTCAGGAAGTCTTAGTATCTGCTTGACTTCAGCAATAACGCCAATCTTCGAAATATCCTCACGTACGGGATTTTCTATAAAGCTGTCGCGCTGATAACTTAAGAAAACGAGCCTGTCCATAGACATAGCTTCTTCAATTGCTGCAATTGATTTGGGTCTGCCTACATCAAAATGGATAACCAACCCCGGAAAAACCGTAAGTCCTCTAAGGGGAATAAGGGGTAATCTATATCTTTTATTTGCCATTAATCAAATTTCCATCCTTTCAAAATGAGCAAATAGTCATATTTTGCCCATTATCAGTCCATTATACTATTTTTGTCCGAGAATTTCAACCCCTAAAGCCTTAATTCTTTGAATATTTTAATATTTTTCTCCAATATAAAATACATTTTCCAAAAATTTACTGATTTTTTGCATATAATAAGGCATTTTAGGAAAAAATCTATGTGTAAATATTGGCAAGACTCTTGCAAATTTTAAGAAATTGGTGTATACTTAAAAAAGGATAATTGCAAAGCATGCTATGCTTTTGTGATATATATGAACGGTCTTATTTTTTAGAAAATGGAGGATATTTGCTTGCAAAAAAGTAAAAAAATAAAGATAATCCCACTCGGCGGACTGCACGAAATCGGTAAAAACTTGACAGTCTTCGAGTATGGAAGCGACCTTTTGATTCTGGACTCGGGACTTGCGTTCCCCGATGACGATATGCTTGGGGTTGATATGGTTATACCCGATATAACCTATCTCCAGAAACACAAAAATCGTATTCGGGGCATTGTTATCACCCATGGTCACGAAGACCATATCGGGGCAATTCCTTATGTTCTTAAAGAGTTTAACGTGCCGGTTTTTGGCACAAAACTTACTTTGGGAATACTCGAAAACAAGCTCTCCGAGCATGGAATTTTAAATTCTACCAAACTGAACGTAATTAACCCCGGCGAAACATTTTCACTTGGTGATTTTAAGGTTGAATTTATCCGCTCTAACCACAGTATAGCAGACGCTGTTGCGGTTGCGCTTCACACTCCTGCAGGTGTAGTTTTACACACAGGGGACTTTAAGATTGATTCGACTCCCATTGATGGTGAGATGATTGACCTTGGCAGAATTGGTGAGCTTGGCAAAAAAGGGGTTCTTCTTCTTATGTCAGACAGCACCAATGCCGAGCGCAAAGGCTACACAATGAGCGAGCGTACCGTCGGAAACACCTTTGACAGCGTTTTTGAAAACTGCACAAAGCGTATATTTGTTGCGACCTTTGCGTCAAACATACATCGTGTTCAGCAAATTATCAATGCGGCTGTCAAGTATGGCAGGAAGGTCGCAATATCAGGCAGAAGTATGGAGAACGTCCTCACGGCTGCAATTGAGCTTGGGTATATGGATATTCCAAAGAACACTCTTATAAAGCTTGACGAAATCGGCAGATACCCAAAAGACCAGCTTGTTATTGTTACCACCGGAAGTCAGGGCGAGACAATGTCCGCGCTTTCGCGTATGGCATACTCTGGGCACAAAAAGGTAAACATCGAAGCTGATGATTTGGTTATTATTTCGGCAAGTCCTATCCCGGGTAACGAAAAGGCAATTTCAAACGTAATTAATGAGCTTTTAAAGCACGGTGCAGAGGTTATTTATGAATCCCTTGCCGATGTTCATGTTTCGGGCCATGCATGCCAGGAAGAACTAAAAATAATCCTTGCTCTTGCAAAGCCAAAGTATTTTATGCCGGTTCACGGCGAATACAAGCACCTCAGCCGTCACAGAGACCTGGCACTTGAAATGGGTATACCGTCTAAAAATATTTTTATGATGGAAAACGGAAATGTGCTGGAAGTATCCAAAACTTCGGGCAAGATTACCGGCAGCGTCCCTGCCGGCAGAGTTTTGGTTGATGGTCTTGGCGTCGGGGATGTTGGAAGCATCGTTCTTCGCGACAGAAAGCACTTAGCAGAAGACGGAATCATTATTGTGGTATGTACAATCGACCACGAAATGAAGATGGTTGTGTCAGGTCCTGACATTATATCCCGTGGCTTTGTGTATGTGCGCGAGGCCGAGGATTTGATGGAAAGTATGCGCGAAAAAGCAAGCACAGTCCTAGACGACTGTCTTTCTCACAACACGCTTGACTGGGCAAGCTTAAAATCGCATCTTAAAAACGAGCTTAGCGGTTTTATCTTCAGCAAAACAAAAAGAAAACCCATGATTCTTCCTGTAATCATGGATGTATAAACAACTTAAATACCGTTCATTTTAAGTTAAAAGCGGCAGAAACGAAAATTGAACAGGTCCAGTAAAAATGGACAATAGAAAAAAACAGCCTCCTATGGTAGAATTAAAATAACTACCATAGGAGGTTTTGTTATGCAAAGAAAATATCGACATATTAAAGATTTTGAAAAAGAGTTAATTGAGTAC
>JAZNSF010000040.1:0-45602 GCA_045591095.1 Clostridia bacterium
GTAATTCCCCTCCTTTTACTTGTAATTATATCTCTTATATGCAAAAAAGTCAAGTTTTTCTACATAAATCGGCACATCGCCCTGTTGTGCTAAGCTCCTTCTGGTCGATATCCCCGAAGAAGGAAAAAACCGACACTTTTGACCATTTACCCCCTTATGCTTATTAATTTTTTAAAAAAACTATGGCTTTTAAGTGGTAAAATCAATAAAAAAATTGCGGTCGGAAAATCTTCGGCAATTTTCCGACACTTATTAACGACACTTATAAAAAGGCTCCCTTGTGTAAAGGGAGCTGTCAACGGAGTTGACTGAGGGATTGTTTGACTTCATTATCAATGAATGTACATACTCCCTCAAAGTTTTTGTTTATATCAAGATTTGATATTCTTATAACTTTTAATCCATATTGCTCTAAAAACTCTGTTCTCAAAGCATCCTTTTCCATACCTTTATCATCATAATGTTGTGAGCCATCAAGTTCAATAACAAGCTTTGCTTTGGCACAGTAAAAATCAACAATATATTTTCCTATAACTTTCTGCCTCATAAACCTAATAGGGTATTCTCTTAAGTAATCATACCAGAGGTGCTTTTCTTCTTTTGTCATATTCTTTCTCAATGCTTTTGCAAGTGGTACGATTTCTTTGTTGTGTTTATAGTCCATTACAATCCCTCCGAGTTGCTTCGCAACCCACCTCCCTTTACACAAGGGAGGCTTTTGATAGTGTTTTATTGAAGATTATATTATCATTTTTAATGCTTTTAGTCAACACAATCAACTTTTGCAAATAATTATATATAACTTCAAAATCTTTTTAAGATTTCAACAAAAAGTCTGTTCCACAGAAAATCGAGTTATAGGTTTTGAAGCACTTGAATATTTTGGATGCGCCCAGAATATATTTTAAGAAAACTTTTCAAAGGATAGTTGTATATTATGAAAAAAATTTTTCTTATTTTTTTAAGTCTTTGGATTATTTTAATTGCACTTCCTGTATGTATGGGAATGTGCTTTCGGGATGATTGTGCAAAAGATATGGGCGAAAAAGGGTCTCTTCCCAAACCTAGTACAAATATAAAATACCTTGACGTAAAGACAGGGAAGGTGCATGACACTGATATAGAGAAATACCTTGCTGGTGTACTCTCGGCTGAAATGCCTGCCGAGTATCATATTGAGGCGCTGAAGGCACAGGCGGTTGCGACAAGAAGCTTTATTTTAAGTAATCTGGGCACAAATGAAAAAGACCATAAGGGAGCAGACATATGCAATAACCCACAGCATTGCAAAGGTTATTTTGACGAAAAAACGGCAAAAGACTCTTGGGGAAAAGATAAGGCGGACAGTTACTGGAAAAAGCTTGAAAAAGCGGTGAAAGAGACGGGCGGAGAGTATATGATTTATGAAGATGAGGTAATTGAAGCGTTCTTTTTTGCCCGCAGCGGAGGAAGGACCGAAAATTCGGAGGACGTGTGGGGAGAGAGCCGACCTTATTTAAGGTCGGTAGAAAGCAAGGTGGATGAAAGTCACCCTGAGTTCACCTCGGCGATGGAAGTTGAAAATCAGGAAGCCCGAAGGCTTTTGGGCGTTTCTAAATCCTTTGATAAAGGCAACATAAAAATAGGCGAAATCACATACACAGAGGGCGGAAACGTAAAAACCATAGAGCTTGAGGGGAAAACTTACAAAGGTACAGATATCCGTAAAATATTTGGACTTAAGTCCTCGGATTTTGATGTGGCAGCAACCGAACGTGCCCTAAGGTTTAATGTCAGAGGGTACGGACACGGGGTTGGGATGAGCCAGTTTGGAGCAAACGAAATGGCAAAGAATGGGAAAAAATATACAGAAATTCTGTCGCATTATTATACAAATATACAAATTGTGAAAAATTAAAACGAAAATTCTTTTCCAGCCAGTAAAAATATGTTAAAATTAGGGAAAGTCCGATATAATACCAAAAAGAAAGGTGGGCATTTTATGAATACAATCATTACCTTGGGGCGTCAGCTTGGGTCGAACGGAAAGATTATTGGTAAGCTCCTGGCTGAAAGACTTGGCTACGAGTTTTATGACAAAGAGATACTTGCAAGAGTCGCAAAGGAGAATGGCATAAGCGAAGCTGTTTTTGCCGAGATGGACGAAAAACCTACCAACAGTTTGCTTTATTCTCTTGTTATGGGAGTTCAGTCCACAAAGGGTCTTTATTATCAGTATAATGATTTTTTAAACGGAGACAATCTTTTTAAGCTCCAGGCGGATTTAATCAGAAAAATTGCAACCGAGGGCAATTGTGTTATAGTCGGAAGATGCGCAGATTATATTCTTCGGGAGGAGAAGGGACTTATAAAGCTGTTTCTCTATGCTTCTATTGAAGACAGGGTGAAAACCTTGATGCAAAGGGACAAAATGACCGAAAAAGAAGCCCGCAGTGCAGTAAACAAGGCTGACAAACGACGCTCGAATTATTATAACTTTTACACCAACAATTCGTGGGGGAATGTAGGTAACTATAATCTTTGCATGGATACTTCGTCCCTAGAAACCGACAAATGCGTGGACTTTCTTTTCTCCTACATAAAAGAAAAAGAAAAAAGTTTTGTGGATTGATAACCCTGCAAGCATAATAATTACCCCTTTTTGATATACATTCAAAGAGGGGTGTTTTTTTGAAGAAACAGAATATGCTGAGAAGTACGATGCTTTTGACTCTTTCGGGGGTTTTGGCAAAAACTGTTGATTTTTTGTTCAGGGCATACTATTCGAGGGCGTTGGGCAGTGAGGCTATGGGGATATTCTCGCTCTCTTTTTCGGTGCATGGAATTATGCTGAATATTGCGACAGGCGGTCTTGGTGTTGCGGTGTCAAAGATTGTTTCGGAATGTTTCAGCCAGGGCCGTACAGGTGACATAAAAAAGACAATGCGGATTGCCCTGAGTGCAGTTTTTGTACTCAGTTTGGTTGCAATCCTTGTTGTTTTTTTGTTTTCGGACCAAATTGCCTTAAGTTTTTTAAAGGAAGAAAGATGCTCAAAAAGCCTTATGGCTATTTCACCAAGTGTAATGTTTATGGGACTTTCTTACTGCACAAAGGGATATTTTTATGCCACAAGAAAAGTCGTTATCCCTGCAAGTTCAGAATTTTTGGAGCAGCTAATAAAGATAACTTCAATAACCTTTTTGCTTCCCAGGCTACTTCCGCTCGGCATAGAGTTTGGATGCGCCGCTGTATTCTTGGGAATATCGGTGGGAGAGCTTTCGTCCTGCGTGTATCTACTGGCATTTTATCTGAAGGACATAAAAGAGATAAAGTCAGAGAGGAATACCAAGGGAGCGGATTTAGCATCCGTACTAAAGGTTTCTGTGCCGATTATGGCAACTTCGCTTACAGGGTCATTTTTAAGAATGCAGGAAGAGGTCCTGGTGGTTGAGGGACTAAAAAAGTCAGGCGCTTTAAAAAGTGAGGCGCTTTCGATTTATGGAGGAGTGCATGGTATGGCGATGCCTTTAATTGTATTTCCTTTAACCCTTTTGTCATCCTGCTTTACGCTTCTTGTCCCCGAAATTTCAAGAGCCTATGCAATGAAAAACCGAATTAGGCTTAAAACCTTAGTCGCAAGGCTTTACAGATTTTGTACGCTTTTTGGTTTTTTTGTTATGTCGGTGTTTTTGGCGTTTGGTGAGCGACTTGCGGATTTAGTATATAAAGCCCCCGAAATCTCCAAGACCTTAAAAATTCTTGCGGTTATTTCGCCGATTATGTTTGTTGACTCGGTTTCGGCAGGGATATTAAACGGAATGGGCAAACAGACAAGACTGTTCTTATTTAGCTTTATTGACTCTGCTTCAAGGCTTTTGATGATTTATTTTCTTGTTCCCAGGTTTGGCATATCGGCATTTTTGTTTATTATCATATTCAGCAATGCTTTGACGCTAATGCTTACCTACAAAAGTGTAATAAAATTTTCCAAGATAGGTGTCAAAGATAGCGGCAGAGTTTGGCGACATATTGTGGCGGCTGCCCTGACGGTATTTTTGGCAAAAATAATTGTTTCGGGCACAGGAATGCATCTTGGGATAACTTTGGGGATTTTGATCATGGCGGCTGTTTACTTTGCTGTATCGATAGCTTTAGGCAGCGCAAAAAAAGGGGATTTCGAGTGGCTTTTTGGGAGAATGTTCTTTTAGATACATAAATGCTGCCAAAATTGCTAAACTATTTTAAGAATATCTTGATTGACTGATGGATAAAGGAGAGAATAGGAAGTGGGAAAACCCCTGAGATTTTCGGAAAGCCAGCGCGAGAACATAATGCTTTTTTTGGTAGTGCTGCTTAGCTTTTTCAGATATTCATATTTTGGATTTTCCTACACTCCTTATCTTGATGACTATGTTCAGTACTCATATTATCCGTCTTTTAAAAATCCGTGGGAAAATATTCTGGCGGGAGGCGCAGGTGTTCTTTCCACAAGGCCTTTGGCTGGGCTTTGCGATTTTTTTCTGTGGAGTAGGTTTTATCAAAATCTTGGCGTCGCGGCTTTAGTAATCTCGGTGCTTTATGGGATGTCAGGAGTACTTTTTTATAAGGCGCTGAAAAAGCTTGGAATAAAAGTCGGAGCGGTATTTTTTGCAGTGTATTTGTTTCTTCCCTTAAACTCCGAGGGGACTTACTGGGTTTCGGCATCCTCAAGGATTGTGGTGTCGTTATTTTTGATATCGCTTTCTGCGTGGGCTATATCAGAGGACAGGAAAATATTGTTTTCACTGTTTAGTTTTTTGTCGGTCTGGTTTTACGAGCAAACGGCAGTGCTTTCTTTCTTTATAGGAATTTTGGCAGGAATATTTAAAAAGTCCCCCAAGATACTATGCATTACGATCATTATATTTTTGTCGCTTTTGGTATTTTATTTTAAGTTTGGGAATTTTGGAGAAAATGCTGACAGGCTGAAAGTGATACCTTCAGGCAAAGCCATAGATAATGTAGTTAATACTATCGTCGCTTTTGCCGATATTTTAGGACGCATAAACTTTAAAATAATTTTTAATGGTTTTTCCCGTGGGTTTAAAATTATTGCCTTGGATTTTTCGCTTGTCTGGCTTAGCTTGCTTACAGTTTTTTGTATGCTTTTCGCAAATTTTTCGAGTGATAAAAGCGAAGAACAAAAGCGTTCAAAAAAACAGCTGCTCCTGGGAGCAGCCTTAGTGGTGATTCCTCTGATGCCATTTTTTGTTGCAGAAAACAGCGTTATTAATTTGCGAAACGTAGTCCCCAGCCTTTTGGGGCTTGGGCTGGTATCTGACAGTGCCGCCGGCAAGGTATTTAAAAAGTATACTCCTATTTTAGCGGCAGTAATGGTTTTTTGCTTTTCTGTTTCGGCTGTGTCGGAAGTAAATGATTATAACTATGTAGCCGGGCAAGATGCAAAAACGGCTGAAAAAATAGCAAAGGTGGTACACCCTGACACAAAGAGGATAAAGGTGAAGGTCAAATCGCCAAAGTATTACCCTCAAAATGCACCATATAATGACCACATAATGAGCATTACAGCATCTGACTGGGGCCCGAGTGGGATTGTAAGGACAATCAGCAAAAACAGACGGGTAGTAGTTGAGATTGTCGTGGAATAACTCTATTTAAGAATACTCTCGGCAGATTTTTTTGGTGTTCTTAAGTAGCGTTTTAGCATATACAAACATTCGGGGTCGCGACTTATGGTGTTCATTCCGCTTTCACAGGAAAAAGATGCCTTAAATCCCATTTCCTTTATGATGTCAAAGGATGCATTGCTTACACTTCCAAAAGGATATGTAAAGGTAGTGGGTGTATAGCCGGTATTTTCTTTAAATTGAGTTTGAAGCCTGCCAAGGTCCTCGGTAAGCATAGCCTTATAGTCCTGGTCAGACTCGCCACGTTTTTTCTTGCTGCCGTTTCGGCCTTTGTCTGTTGTGTGCAGGTTATAGGAATGATTTTGCATTTCCACGAGGCCTGATGCAATCATCTTTTTTACATTGTCCCATGTGACATGGGAATAGCTTGGATTTTCGTCAGGGGTCTTGGTATATAGGTCGGTATAGTAGCCGATAATCGAAAGGACTGCTTTGGAATTATATTTTTCAAGGAGCGGAAAGGCATAAAGATAGTTGTTGGAATAGCCGTCGTCAAAAGTGAGCACTACCGGCTTTTCGGGGAGCTTTTTGCCACTTTCGACAAAGTCTATAAGGTCCTTTATAACCACGGTTGTATATCCGTTATCCTTTAAAAATTTCAAATCAGACTCAAAGGCGGCTTCAGTGATTATGTAATTCCCGTGTGTATTGGTACTCCTAAGTATACTGTGATACATAAGGATAGGCACCTCTACGGTTTCTTTCTTTGCGGCAGAGGGAAGGCTTTCGTCAAGAGCTTCATCGGTTTTTAGATTGTCTGCCTCGGCCCCGGCGGGCATAGTCGCGGAGGTAGGAACATCAAGGCTATAAAGACGAATAATACCGATACTTGCAACAACAAGCGCAAAAACTGCTAGGTAATAAATGATGGTCTTCATTTTTATAATAAACATAATTTTGCTATCCTTTCTTTTATCATTCCATATTTTCAACTGATTTTTCAAAAAAGTCGAACTTTCGCCTGAATTCGCCCGAAAACTCATCCTTAACTACGGGAGAAGTATTCTGACTCAAAAACTTTGCAATTTCGTAGCAGTCAATCCAGATTTCGCCATTGCCGTCCTTTTGGGACTCGTCAAAAATCAGCTGAATCCCCATATGAAGATGCGGCGTGTCAATGTTATTGGTGTTTTCTATAGCGCTGTAGCCGGTCATGCCTAAATAACCGATAACGTCACCTGCCTTAACTGTATGCCCGATGGAAAGGTCAATGGGATAGGGGTGGTTTTTTCTAAGATGTGCATAGTAATAGTACCTTTTTTTGTCAAAGCTTCGTATGCCAATTCTCCAGCCACCGTATTGGTTCCAGCCGATTGCTTCCACTGTTCCGCTTTCGATGGCGATTATTGGAGTTCCGACATTCCCCATCATGTCGTGGCCCAGATGCTTTCGCTTATAACCATAGGCACGTGATGCACCAAAATCGTCGTAGTGGGAGTACCCGTACCCTCGGGCAATTGGGGAAAAGACTTTCAGCCCGTATTTTTTTACGGTTTCGGTTTTGCCACCTTCCTTGCCAGGCTCTTCGATTTCATAGTTGCCCAAAAACTCCCCCAAAACGGCTGAATATGCCTCGTAGTAATAAGGATAGTACTTCATATCCTTGGTAATGTCGGATATTTTTTCGCCATCTGTCAGGCACTTGGCAATGGTCTCAAGGTCCTGTGAACGAAATTTTGAAAAATCACCGCCATATTTATTACCTAAAGCTGCTAAAAGCTCAATCCAGTCAAGGTGAACAGGGGAATTTTTGCTTTCAATATCCATTTTCATTGCCTTTCGCATGGCGGCATCGGTAATCCTGAAGTCTACCCATTTTATAAACTCTTTTTTGGGGACTTTTTCTGAATTTTTGGTCGGGACTGGTTTTTCGTCAGTGGCAACCGAGATGTTTTTAAAGTAAGCTAAAGCTAATGAGGAGAGGGAAATTGCCAAAACGCAAATAAGTATTACTGTGCGATTCAGCCTAAACGAAATAAACATAAAAAACCCCCTCCAATACAGTGTATGGAAAGGGGTATAGGAATATGAATTTGTTTTTAAAAATTACTGTTTTTCGGTCTCTTTAAATCCGTTTTGCAATGTCTTAATAGCCCAAAGACGATTGATTTCGGATTCGTTTTTGTTCATCTGGGGATAATTTTCAAATTGCCCCGAGATAGCCTGATAAGTATCAAAGCTAAGCATTGCGCGGACATTTTCGGAGGATGCAGTTATAATAAAAAACAGCAGACTTTTATCAGAGAGGTCCTGCCCGCCATAGTATATGCCGATAATTTCGGCATTTGGGCGTTCTTCCTCGAACTGGTCCTCAAGCATAATTTTGTAAAGCTCGATAACGCGATCGTCAATGCCGTCCTCAAAAGCGGCAATTTTTTCGACAAATTCGTTTATGGTGCGGACAACTCTTACGGTATAGCCGGTTGTCTCAAATGCCAAATCGTCGTTTTCGGGGATAAGGGAAACTATAAAATTGTTATCTTTGTCAATATATGTGCACTCGTAAGAAACGAGGATTTCTTCGCCGCACTCCTCGCACCTGAAACGAAAAATACCACGGTTATAAATGCTTTCCTTAATTTCAGGGTCAATGCTTGCATCAATAAATGGAACTGTTTTAAAAATTCCTTCTTCAAGACATGCAGGGCAGGTGACGCTGATTGTTTTTGGTTTTTTCATATTAGTTACCTCGATATTGTTTTTATGTCATAAGGCGTGGTTTGGTAAACAAAGTAGTTTAGCCAGTTGGAGTAAAGCAGATTTGCGTGGGAACGCCAAAGAACTTTAGGGTCTTTTTTGGGGTCATCATCCGGAAAATAATTGCAGGGGACTTTTATGTCCAGGCCTTTATTTACGTCACGGGTATATTCTTTTTGAAGTGTGTCCGCGTCATATTCGGAGTGGCCGGTGATGAAGAATCTCCGTTCATTTTTGTCGGTGATTATATAAACTCCGGCATCAGGAGACTCTGCCAGAATTTCAAGACAGGAAACCTTTTCTATATCACTCTTTCTGACTTCGGTGTGTCTGGAGTGCGGAGCATAGAACACATCATCAAAACCACGAAGAAGCATTTTGTGCTTTTTGTTGTCAGGGATGCTATGTGCAAATACGCCAAAAGTTTTTTCGGGAAGCTGACACTTTGGTATGCCGTAGTGGTAATAAAGCGCAGCCTGAGCACCCCAGCAGATGTGGAAGGTGGAGGTTACGTTTTCCTTTGACCACTCCATAATCTGACAAAGCTCTTCCCAGTAGTCAACGTCTTCAAATTCCATAGTTTCAACCGGTGCACCGGTGATGATAAGCCCGTCAAACTTGCTGTCCTTTATGTCGTCAAAGGTTTTGTAAAAGGTTTCGATATGACTCTTTGAAGTGTTTTTGGAAACATGCGTTTTGGTGTGTATAAACTGAACATTTATCTGAAGTGGCGTGTTGCCAAGGACCCTTAAAAGCTGAGTTTCGGTTTCGACTTTAGTGGGCATCAGGTTGAGAACCGCAATTTCAAGAGGACGTATATCCTGCTTAAGTGCACGGGTTTCGGTCATTACAAATATATTTTCGTTATTTAAGATTTCAATAGCAGGCAATGCGTCAGAAACTTTTATAGGCATTGGATAACCTCCGTTTTTTGAAATATTTATAATATTTAAGTATAACATAAGTATTGTAATATATCAACAAAAAATTAAATTTAAAAAGTAATAAAATTATGCTTGACATAATAAACAAAAGTCGCTATAATGGAAAGGTAGAATTTTTTGAAGTATATTTGACAAAAGAAAATCCACATTTCCAATTTTATTATTGGAGGGAGGGAAATCAATAATGGCTGAAATTAGAGTTAAAGAGAACGAATCTTTGGACAGTGCTCTTCGCCGCTTTAAACGTTCTTGTGCAAAAGCAGGTGTTATTTCAGAGGTCAGAAAAAGGGAACATTATGAGAAACCCAGCGTGAAGCGCAAAAAGAAGTCAGAGGCTGCGAGAAAGCGTAAGTTCAGATAACTAATTATTGATTATTTAATACCGCCGTCTATTGACGGCGGTTTAAATTTTATGGAGGTAAAAATTATGTCATTAAAGGAAAAATTGATGGACGATTTAAAGACTGCAATGAAGGATAAGGATACCATCCGCAAAAACACTGTTCAGATGGTACGTTCTTCTGTTCTTCAGTACGAAAAAGACAATCTTTGCGAGCTTGACGATGATGGCGTTTTGGACGTGATTGCAAAGGAACTTAAAAAGCGAAAGGATGTACTTCCTGAGTACGAAAAAAGCGGAAGAGAAGATTTGATAGAGGATATAAACAAAGAAATCGAAACTTTGCTAGCGTATTTGCCTGCACAGCTTACCCGCGAAGAGCTTGAGGTTATCGTAACTGACGCAATCTCAGAGGTTGGTGCAACTTCTATGAAGGATATGGGCAAAATTATGGCGGCTGTTATGCCAAAGACGCGTGGCAGAGCCGACGGCAAAATGATAAACGCAATTGTAAAAGAAAAACTTTCGTAAGAGACCAGAGGTTAATGGATATGAGGAGTATTTTTCTGCCCGATATTTTTGCCGAAACGGTTTTTGATATTGATTTAGAGGCACTTAAAAAGATTGGCATAAAAGCGTTTATTTTTGATATTGACAATACCTTAGCAACCTATGCTATGCCAATTGCTGACGAAAAAACGGCAAAGTGGGTAAATGGCCTAAAAGAAATGGGCTTTGGTGTATTTATCGCGTCCAATAACAGCCGCGAGAGGGTGCGAATATTTTCGGAAAATCTGGGGATACCTTATTTTGGGAAGGCTTTAAAACCCTTGGATATATATCTTAGGAAAGCCTGCAAAATGATGGGAGTAAAGCCAAAGGAAGCCGCTCTTGTAGGTGACCAGCTTTTTACTGATATATGGGGCGGAAAGCTGATAGGTATGACCACGGTTTTGGTAAATCCCATTTCGGATGTTGAAGACAGTTTTGTAAAGTTTAAACGAAAGTTCGAAAGACGGATACTCTCGAAAGCGAAGAGGTGAAAATATGGGCACTTTATTTGGCCCTGCAGGAAACTGTGAGGATTTTTACGAGGCGGGGAATAAGTCTTCGCTTTCTGCGCCCGAGTGGGTTTTGAAGCATGGGCTTTTGGTCTATGAATATCAATGCGGTAAGGGTGTAAAAATTTCGGAAGAGGCGGCAAAAAAACTTGGGAGAAGTGCCAAAGAATGTGGCATTTCTCTTTCTGTGCATGCACCTTATTATATAAGTCTTTCGTCCACGGAAAGCGAAAAACGTGATAAAAGCATAGATTATATCTTAAAGACTTTAAAAGTTGCTAAAGCCATGGGCGCAAAAAGGATAGTTGTGCATTCGGGTACAGCAGGGGAGATTACGCGAAGAGAAGCAATGGAGCTTGCCAAAGACACTCTTTTAAGAAGTTTGGCAGCAGCTAAGAAAGCGGGGTTTGGTGATATCTTTATCTGCCCCGAAACTATGGGCAAGGTAAAACAGCTTGGCACTGTCGAGGAAGTGGCCGAGCTTTGTGCTTTAGATGAAATGCTGATTCCGACAATTGATTTTGGGCACGTGAATGCTATGACTTTGGGCGGACTTAAAACAAAAGCTGATTTTGAAAAGATTTTTGACATTTTGGAAAAAAGATTAGGCGGATGGCGGGCGGCAAGCTTCCATGCTCACTACAGCCGCATTGAGTATACAAATGCAGGCGAGAAAAAGCATCACCGTTTTGATGAAACCGAGTTTGAACCTGAGTTTGAACCAATTGCCGAGATAATTGCAAAGCGAAATCTTTCGCCCACAATAATCTGCGAGTCGCGCGGCACACAGACCCGTGATGCAGTAGAGATGCAAAAAATCCTTAGGAGGTGGGAGGATGAATTTAAGGCTAAGTAGTATTTTGGAAGAAAATAGCACAGTGCTTATTACCACCCCATATAATATGAGGTATTTCAGCGGTTTCTCGGGCGGCGAGGGGGCTGTTTGGGTGTCAAATAATCGGCGGATTGTTTTTACCGATTCAAGATATATTGAATCTGCCCAAATTGAAGCAAAGGGCTTTGAGGTAATCGAAACAAATGATTATTTGGATGCGCTTTATAATATTATAGGAACAAATCCCAAAGTAAAGATTATCTTCGAAGACCAAAATGTGAGCGCTTCTTTGTATTTTAAGCTTAAAGAAAAGTTCCAAAATGTTGAGTTTGCTTCGGGGTCTGATGCCCTCAACAAAATTCGCATGATAAAAACCGAGGACGAACTTAAAAAAATCAAAAGAGCAGAGGATATTTGCTGCCGGGCGTTTGATAGGATACTTGACTTTATAAAACCGGGGATAAGCGAAAAAGAGCTTTCTGCCGAGCTTGAATATTACATGAAAAGATTGGGCGGCGAGAAATTAGCATTTGAAACAATTGCGATTTCGGGCGCAAGGACGAGTCTTCCTCATGGTGTGCCAAGCGAAAAGAAGCTACAAAAAGGTGATTTTATCACCCTTGATTTTGGATGCACTTTGGACGGATATTCATCAGATATGACGAGGACGGTTGTTCTTGGCAAAGCAACCTCTGAACAAAAAACCATTTACAATACAGTCAGAGATGCCCAAACGGCAGGACTTGAGACTATTCGTGAGGGCGCTTTGGCAAAAGACGTAGACGCTGCCGCAAGGAATATAATTGAAAATGCAGGCTTTGGAAAATATTTTAGACATTCACTTGGTCACGGTGTTGGACTTTTGGTGCACGAGCTACCAAATCTTTCGCCAAAGTCTGAATTTGTCTTGAAAGAAAATATGGTCGTTTCTTGCGAGCCGGGGATATATATTCCTGAGTTTGGTGGCGTGAGAATAGAGGACTTGGTCGCAGTAAAGAAAGACGGATATATAAACTTCACAAGCGCATCTAAAGACTTAATTGAGTTATAAATTAGGTATAAATCAGGAATTTCGTAAAATTTTCCTTGATTTTTTCCAAATAGTAGTATACAATGGTATAAGAAATATAAATTATGGAGGGAAATACCAATGATATCAGCGGGTGATTTCAGAAACGGCATTACTTTCGAATTCGAAGGAAACGTTTATCAGGTTGTAGAATTCCAGCACGTAAAGCCGGGTAAGGGAGCAGCGTTTGTAAGAACAAAAATGAAGAATGTTGTGACCGGCGGTGTTGTAGAACGCAGTTTCAATCCTACCGAAAAGGTAGAAAAAGCCCATATCGAAAGAAAGGATATGGAATATATTTACGAGGATGGCGGTCTTTACTACTTTATGGACCAGGATTACGAGCAGGTTCCGCTAAGCGCAGACCAGCTTGGCGATGCACTTAAGTTTGTTAAGGAGAATATGACAGTTACAATCCTTTCACACAAAGGTAATGTATTTGCTGTTGAGCCCCCGACATTTGTAGAGCTTGAAGTTATCGCAACAGAGCCTGGCGTAAAAGGTAACACAGCAACAAACGTTACAAAGCCTGCAACCGTTGAAACAGGTGCAATTGTTACTGTTCCTATGTTCATCAACGAGGGCGACAAAATCAAGATTGATACAAGAACTTCAGAGTATCTTTCAAGAGTTTAATTTGCTTTTTAATTCCGCTGTTAATTAACGGCGGAATTATTTTTTACAAAAAATACCTTTACTAACCATTAAATTTATGGTAAAATATAATCGTAACATAAATTTCTAGATTACGGAGGATTTTAATTATGGCAGAATTTACAAATCGTGCAGCTTATCTTAAGGGCTTAGCTGACGGAATGAAACTGGATACAGAAAAGAACGAGGGCAAGCTTCTTTCGGAGATTATCGATTTGCTTATCGATATGGCAGACGAGATTGAAGCACTTGACGACGAACAGGGCTTTATCGCAGACCAGCTTGACGAGCTTGAAGAAGAAGTTGAAATGATCGGCGACGAAGTTTTTGACGAATATGACGAAGAATATGATGACGAAGAATTTGAAATTTGCTGCGATGCTTGCGGCGAGGAATTCATCGTTACAGAAGAAGATTTGATGGACGGCGAAGTTCTTTGTCCCAATTGCGGTGAAAAAATCGAGTTTGAATTTGAGTATGATTGCGATTGCGATTGCTGTGACGGAGAATGCGACTGCGAATAATAATTTTGGTAATATAAAAACGGGATTGCAAAAGCAATCCCGTTTTTTGTGTAAAAGCCGACAAAAAATGCACCAACCTTAAGTAAATGTATATTATGTTAATAGCATATTTATATAGAAGGGTTGAGTAAAAATGAATAATGTATTGATTGCGATAGTACTGACGACACTTGCAGGACTTTCTACAAGTATCGGCGGATTGCTCGCTTTTTTTAGTAAGGAGACAGACAAAAAATTTTTGGCATTTACCCTTGGAATTTCGGCAGGGGTGATGCTTTATGTATCTTTTATGGAACTTATGGCAAAGGCGGTAGATGTTTTAGGAAACGCATATGGCGCAAAGCCTGGGACTACTTATGCGGTGATATGGTTTTTTTGCGGGATGGCACTGACGGCGCTGATTGACAGACTTATCCCCGAAACGCCCCCACTTAGTGATACTGATCCCCAAAAGAACAAAAGCAGTCTTATGAGGACAGGTGTGATTACTGCCCTTGCACTTGGAATCCACAATTTTCCTGAGGGTATGGCAACATTTATTTCAAGCTTAGAGTCGCCGACGATGGCAATTCCTATTGTTGTAGCAATCGCAATCCATAATATCCCTGAGGGAATTGCGGTGGCTGTGCCAGTTTTTTTCGCTACGGGGAGCAAGACAAAGGGCTTTTTGTACTCCTTTGTATCAGGAATGGCAGAACCAATTGGTGCGATAGCGGGGTATCTTTTGCTTATGCCGTTTATAAGCGACACTCTTAATGCTTATGTATTTGCTGCGGTTGCCGGAGTAATGGTTTTTATTTCTGTAGACGAGCTTTTGCCCTCTGCTCAGGCAGACAATCATACACATCTTGCTGTGTACGGTCTTGCCCTGGGAATGGCGGTTATGGCGGCCAGTCTTATTGGTTTTATGTAATATAAAAAATTTTTTATATTTTTTAGAAAAACCTATTGACAAACAAAAATTATATGCTATAATAACAGTAATAATAATCATTACTGTTTTAGAAAGAAAACGTCAGGGGGTGTCAGATTATGAACACGTCAAAAAGGAGCAAACAACGTGACGCTATCTTAGAAGTGCTCCATAGCACAAAAAGTCATCCGACGGCTGATGCGATTTACAAAGAGGTGCAAAAAACAATACCCAACATCAGTCTTGGCACTGTTTATCGCAATCTGGCAAAGCTTTCGGACGAAAAAACAATTGTCAAGGTAGGTGCTGGGACATCGACCGAGCATTTTGACGGCAACCCAATACCGCATTATCATGTGGTGTGTACAGTCTGCGGTGCCATAGACGACATTGAAGCGGAGCCTCTTGAAGAAGTCAATCTTTGGGCAGCAAAGCAGTTTAAAGGCGAAATTTATAAACACTCAACCATATTTTTTGGCAAGTGTGAAAAGTGTAAATAATAAACAAAATTTTAGGAGGAAAAGTATTATGAAAAAATTTGTATGTTCGGTTTGCGGTTATGTTCACGAGGGAGATGCTCCTCCTCAGGCTTGCCCGGTTTGTAAGGTTCCGGCTGAAAAGTTTAAAGAAATGCAAGAGGGCGCGGCTCTTGCAGCAGAGCATGAATATGGCGTTTATGGCAAAACCGTGAAGAACAATCCTGACATAAGCGAAGAAGATAAGAAGTATATTTTTGAGCAGCTTATGGCAAACTTCAACGGCGAGTGCGCAGAAGTTGGTATGTATCTTTGCATGGCAAGAATTGCTCACCGCGAGGGCTATCCTGAGGTAGGACTTTACTGGGAAAAGGCTGCATTTGAAGAAGCAGAACATGCTGCAAAATTTGCAGAGCTTCTTGGCGAAGACCTTGAGCCAAATATGAAGGCTACAACAAAAGACAACCTAAGATGGAGAGTTGACTGCGAATATGGTGCAACACAAGGTAAGTTTGACCTTGCTTCCTGCGCTAAAAAGAACGGTCTTGATGCAATCCATGATACCGTTCACGAAATGGCTCGCGATGAAGCTCGGCATGGCAGAGGCTTGGAAGGACTACTCAAGAGATATTTCTAAATACAAGATAAACCCTTATATTAAAGAGCAGATTTTCATCTGCTCTTTTTTGCGCTTTATTGACAAAATTGAGGGATTTTGATAAAATTTTGCATATAAAAATTTGGAGCAAAGGACAAGGTGAGAATATGGCGGGTATTTTTAGAATTTTAAAAAATATTATTTTCCCGCCTAAGTGCATTTTTTGCGAGAGGACACTTGAACCAAATATCGAAAGGCATATTTGTGGTGAATGTGGCGAAGATGTTGAATTTTGCTCGGACAGTTTGTGCTGCGAAAAGTGTGGCAAGCCCATTTTAGGGTTTGGCGAGAGGCCGTTATGCTATTTTTGTGTAAATGGAAAAAGTAAGTATTTTAACAGAATTGTATCGAGCTTTTGTTATGAGGGTAGTGTAAGAAGCGCCATTATTAAATTTAAAACAAAAAGCATTCGTGCGTACTCAGATGTGTTTGCAGACAGCATAATGGCAAGGATTTTTGAAGAGTACGGAGGTATCCACTTTGACCTTATATGCGGCGCACCACCACATAACAAAAAGAAAAATGGCTTTGACCAGGTAGGGATTCTGACAAAAAGCATTTCTACAAAACTTGGGATTCCGGTTGAAAGCGGTTTGTTTGAACAAACCCGAAAGACAAAAAAGCAAAGTAGACTTAAGTTTAAAGATAGGCTCCAAAATATGAAGGACAGTCTTCGGGTCAAAGAAACCGTTGACCTTTATGGAAAGACGGTGCTTTTGATTGATGATGTGTGTACTACACGGGCGACTATCTCGGAATGTTCGAGGGCTCTTAAAAAAGCAGGAGCAAAGTCGGTATATGCCGCAACCATTGCAACAGTAAAAAATAGTGGGGCTTAGAAAAACCTAAAGAGGACAGGTATGAAAAAAGACGAGTTTTTTGAGAGATTTATGTTTGTGCCGGTTATTATAATTGTGGTATCAGTTTTTTGTATTTTTTTCAATTTCTATACCGAGCTTTATCCAAAAGATAAAGCATATGCGGTGCTTGAAGAGGAGATGGATGATACAGAGGAGGAGTTGCATCCGGCAAAAAAGTGGTCAGGCGAAAAAATCAAGACAGGAGAAGCTAAGATTGACATAAACAGCGCATCCGAGGAGGAATTCAGAAGGCTTCCTGGGATAGGCAGCATGAAGGCCTCCAAGATAGTTCGTCAACGTGAGAAGATGGGCAAATTCAGGACACTTGAAGACTTGATGTGCGTAGAAGGAATAGGAGTAAAAGTTTTTGAAGGACTTCGTGAATTTATATGTATATCCCCAAATTAGTCTTGGCTAACTAAAAAGAGCATCGACAATTAAGTCGATGCTCTTTAAATCTTAGTCTAATTCATAGGCTGCAACCACTTCTGCAAAATAGAATGTGTGAAGGTCGCCGGATTTATACCACTTTTCCAAGATGTCAGCTCTTACCGATTTTTCGTTCATAGCTGTACTAGATATGATTTTACATTCAAGAACAATCCCCTTGCAAGCGACAACCGGGGTCGAAACTTCTTTTGCAGGGATAATCTTAAGACCGCAATCAGCGATTTTATCGGTATCACGTCCGGACTTTTGACCACAGTAGCCAAGGGCAGACTTCATAGAGTTGTCCAAAGGAAAAGTAATGGTGAAACTGTCTTCGGTATCCATCGCTTTTTTAGTGTAGCGGCTTTCGCGCACCATGACCTCGGCTGTCGGAATCCCCCACTCAAAACCAAAGCTTCCCCAACCGATTGTCATTGTATTTATCTTGCCGCCACTTTTAGTAGTAAGAAATGCTCCTTTAGGCAAAATTTCTAAAAGCTTTGGTATAAAGCTTTTGTATTCGTTTATACTTATTGACATTTAAAAGATCTCCTAAAAATTTTTTTATTACATCTTATTCAAAAAACAGGCTTCTGTTTCGTGTTTTTTTGCTCTGTTCATCAGATTTCCAATGGCTTCGATTGGTTTTTTGCCATTGAATAAAACTTCGAATGCCTCATTTATAATAGGCATTTCTACATTCATTTTGTCCGAAAGCTCTTTTGCTGCCTTACAGCTTCTTACACCTTCAACGACCATATTTACTTCTTTTTGAGCTTCATCCACGGACTTACCCTGGCCGATTAAAATGCCGGCCCGACGGTTTCGGGAATGCATACTGGTACAGGTAACTATCAAATCGCCCATACCGGAAAGTCCTGAGAATGTTTCGGTGTTTGCCCCCATAGCGACGCCAAGCCTTTGCATTTCGGCAAGGCCACGGGTCATAAGGGCCGCTTTTGTATTATCACCACAGCCAAGACCGTCCAAAATTCCACAGCAAAGAGCTATTATGTTTTTAATCGAGCCACCAAGCTCGACGCCCAAAATGTCGTCATTAGTATATATTCTGAAGTTGGGAGTCATAAAGGCGTCCTGAATTTTTTCGGTAACTTCGTCTGAATCCGCAGCTACCACATTGGTCGTCGGGATTTTCCGCGAAACTTCTTCCGCGTGGCTTGGACCTGACATTACAGCAATTCGGCAATTTGGAAGCTCTTCTTTAAGAACCTGAGACATTGTGAGGTAGCTACCTTCTTCGATGCCTTTTGAAATATTGAGTACAATCTGGCCGTCCGGGACAACCCCTGCCATAAGTTTTGCAACGCCCCTGACACCGTGGGATGGTGTTGCGATTACTATTATGTCCTTATCTTTGCAAGCATTTATATCCCAGGTAAGATTTATTTCTTCGGGGATTTTTATACCGGGAAGGCATCTTTTGTTTTCGCGGTGTAAAGATATTTCGTCGCATTCCTCTTTGGTAAATGACCAAAGGGTTACATTATGATTATTTTCCAAAAGTAGAAGAGCTATGGCTGTTCCCCAACCGCCGCTACCTAAAACACAGATATTTGACATATTAATCCTCCTACAAATTATTTCTTGAATGAAAGCTTGCTCTCAGTACCCGAAAGAAGCCTTTTTATATTGCTTTTATGCATATAAATTGCAAGGATTGCAAGGATAAAAGCAAATGCAATAAATTCGCTGTTTTGAGTTTTGAAGATAAGGCTCAAGAGGACAAAAAGCACAGCGCCCAAAATGCTTCCCAAAGAAACATAACGCGAAATTGCCATAATCAAAATTGCAATCACTACTACAATTGAGCCGATAGTGGGGTCTGCAAAGAGGATGGCTACAGTTGAAACTACGATGCCTTTGCCACCCTTAAAATTGAAATATAGCGGGAAGTTGTGTCCAAGAACTGCGCCAATTCCTGCTATGTAGATGGCAACATTAGCATTTTGAGTAATCGCTTTTGCAATAAGAATTGCTAGTATGGCCTTTAGGCAATCACCAAGGATAACCAAGATTGCCCCAAGCTTACCGACAGTACGAAGTGTGTTTGTTGCGCCGGCGTTTCCGCTTCCGTGGTTTCTTATGTCGTCGCCAATCATAATTTTTGAGACAATAATCGATGTACTTATGCTCCCCAAAAGATAGGCAAGGATAAGCACAATAAGGTTTTTAACTAACATAAAAATATCTCCGTTTCTGCGCCATAGGCTTATTGTGGTTTGTCGCCCTTTTCGCGTATGATGAATTTTATTGGAGTGCCCCTGAAACCAAAGGCATCACGAAGTTTATTCTCAAGATACCTTACATATGAGTAATGTGCAAGGTCGGCATTGTTTACAAAAAGAATAAATGTGGGCGGCTGGATTGATGCCTGTGTGCAGTAATAGATTTTGAGGCGCTTACCCTTGTCTGACGGAGGCTGAACAAGTGCGATTGCCTCGTTGATAACGTCATTTAAAAGACCGGTTGAAATACGTTTCTTATTTTCGCTTACTGCAAGGTCGATCATTTCAAAAAGCCCATCAACTCTTTGTCCGGTTTTAGCAGAAATGAATATAGACTCGGCATACATCATAAAGTTAAAGCCTTCAAGTAAACGGTCCTTAAAGTTTTTCATCGTGTTGGTTTCTTTTTCGATTAAGTCCCATTTGTTAACTGCAAAGACTGCAGCCTTGCCGCTGTCGTGAACATAACCTGCAATTTTGGTGTCCTGCTCGGTTATGCCTTCGGCGGCATCAATCATTATTACGCACACATCCGCGCGGTCAATAGAGCCAAGTGCGCGGACAACGCTGTATCTTTCTACGTCTTCTTCGATTTTGCCGCGTTTACGCATACCGGCAGTGTCGATCAGGACATAGTTTTTGCCGTTCTTCTCGAGCTTTGTGTCAATGGCATCACGGGTCGTGCCAGCGATATCGCTTACGATAACACGCTCCTCGCCAAGAAGACGATTTACTAAGGATGACTTTCCGGCATTGGGCTTACCCACAATTGCGACATAAGTGATGTCTTCATCGGATTTGTCGCTCGCGTCCTCGGGAAAGTGGTCAACTACCATATCCAAAAGGTCGCCAACGCCCATACCATGCGAGGACGAAACCAAAACAGGGTCGCCAAGACCGAGGTTATAAAATTCGTAAGCTTCCATCGGGGGATTTCCGGGGTTATCGACTTTGTTGCAGACCAGAATAACCGGCTTTTTACTTTTTCTAAGCATTGCCGAAATATCCTTATCCGCCGCAGTCAGCCCGTCACGGACATTTACCATAAACAAAATAACATCAGCCGTCTCAATTGCGAGATTTGCCTGATTTCGCATTTGTGACAAAATGATGTCTTTACTCTCAGGCTCAATTCCGCCAGTGTCAATCAATGTAAATTCTCTGCCAAGCCATTCGGCGTCGGCATAGATACGGTCACGTGTGATGCCGGGGGTATCCTCTACGATTGCGATACGCTTGCCTGAAATTTTATTAAATAATGTAGACTTACCGACATTGGGCCTGCCTACAATAGCTACTACTGGTTTCATAAAGGTTCTCCGTTTCTGAACTTTTCTTTACTTTATATGTGTATATTATCACAAATGTTGGCAAAATACAACTGTTTTAAGTTATTTAAAAAGGATTTTGGAAAACTTTGTGTAATTATATAGGTAAAGGGAGGTCAAAATTATGCCACAGATAGAAAATAATACTATGTTTAAAATTTCGTACGGACTGTTTGTTCTGACTGCCAAAACAGGGGATAAGGACAACGGCTGTATTGTCAATACAGTAGAGCAGGTAACTAGTCAGCCTTTAAGAATTCTGGTAACAGTGAATAAAGATAATTACACCCATGATATCATAAAGGCTACAGGTGAGTTTAATGTATCAGTTCTTACTGAAAGTGCGCCTTTTTCGGTTTTTGAAAGATTTGGCTTCCAAAGCGGAAGAGATGCGGACAAGTTTTCGGGGTTCACTAAGGCCCAAAGAAGTGAAAACGGTATTTTGTACCTTACAGAATATTCTAACGCATTTATTTCGTGCAAAGTTTTGGAGGAGGTGGACTGCACAACTCACACCATTTTTATTGCCGAGGTGACCGAAGCAAAGGTGCTTTCGGGGAAAAGAAGCGTGACCTATCAGTACTACCATGACAATATAAAGCCAAAACCCGAGAAAAAGGAAAAATCAGGATATGTATGCAAAATCTGCGGATATGTGTATGAGGGGGACGTTCTTCCCGAAGACTTTATCTGTCCGCTTTGTAAGCACGGTGCAGCGGATTTTGAAAAGCTTTAAAAAATATAAAGGGAACGCATGATTTGCGTTCCCTTTTAAAATACTACATAATACGATTTTTATAAGCCATGGGCGAAATGCCTACAGCTTTTTTAAAGCCCCTGGAAAAACTGTGGATACACGAGTAGCCAAGTATATCCGATACCTGACTGACGGTATACTTTTCGGTGCGCAAAAGGCGTTTTGCCTCGGCGATTTTGAGGGCTGTATAGCCTTCCATAATACTTTTTCCGCTGTTGGCTTTAAAGATATAGCTGAGACGGGATTTCCCAATCATGAAATGGGTACATATATCGGTCAGGGTCAGGTTGGAGTAAAGATTTTCGTTCATATATTCAGTTACAAGCTCGCAAATAGAGCTTTGCGCTATGGCGCGTGATTTTTCGGTAGCAATTATGCGGTTGTCAAAGTCAGAATTTTCGCGAATAAGGCTGATAAGAAGCTCGGTAAAATAGCAAGAAAGAAGCTGCATAGACCCGAACTTTGCACCCGAAAAATCAAGGTCAGACTTGTCAGAATATTCGCGTGGAATGTCGCCCAACGCATTTTTTGCCTCGTCGATAAAAAGCGACAAAAGTGTACGTGCGGTTTTTTTTGTGGCAAATGTTTTTTTTCTGAAAAAGTCCATACTGTCACCTTTGGCCGAAAAAGCAATGACCAACATATTGTTGGGAGTTTCGGTGTCCGAGATGTGGGCGTGGATTTCACCCGGTTCGTGGAATATTATTTCGCCTTGGCTTAAGGTACAGCTGTTTCCGTCGGTAATGGCAAGGACCTTGCCGCTGTCTACGTACACCATCTCCCAAAAATCGTGTTTTTCGGGGGTGTGGGTAAAATTTTTGCCGAATTCAAAGTAGTATATGCTGTTAAATCCCAGTATTTCAAACTCGTTTGTTATTGGCTGAAGCCTGAACATAAATACACCTCGTGGAAAAAATGTTAAATAAAAGATGCTTATTGTCAAATACATTTTATCGAAATTATTATATGATAAAAATAGCAATAAGTCAATAGTTGCAGCATATTAATACGGCATGTGAATAATAAGCTTCGACCATCGCCCAAGTAAAGACGTTATAAGCCATGGCGGAACACTTGTAAAATGCGCAAAGTGAAGTTTGCTGCAAATGATATAAAAAAATATATCTTTTATTATTTACCCCAAAGATAAAAGATTTAAAATAAAAATATAAGCCGATGGGGGCGGCGGAACGGAGAAAATTATGAACTTTTTAACAACAGTAAAAGGCAGTATGTTAGAAAACTTCTATCCAAAGGGCTGGGATCTTGAAAAGATCGACAAGTGCTGCGAGATGGGCGTTAAGCGTGAAGATTTCTGGCACAAGGACTTTACTCCTATTGAATGTCAAGATATTTACGAATTTGACACATTTATGGGTCACGAAATCGCTCTTAAAATCAAAGAAGCTCGTGACAACGGCGAAAAATTGGCTATGATTTTGCCGGTAGGTCCTATAGGTATGTATCGTTGGGCAGTTTACTTCCTCAAAGAATGGAACGTAAAGTGTGACCATGTTTACACATTCAACATGGACGAATGGGCTGACAGCGAGGGTAACACTCTTCCAAGTGACAATCCTGCATCATTTGAATACAGCATGAAGGCTGCATTCTTTGATAAGCTTGGCGAAAACACAATTCCTCCCGCGCAGCGTAACTTCGCTACAAAGGAAAATCTTCTTACATACCCCGAGAAGATTGCGGCACTTAAGGCAGAGGGTGTAAAGCTCGTACTTGTTTTCGGTATCGGTCGTGCTTGCCACATCGCTTTCTGGGAACCACACTTTGCTGACGAATTTGAAACAGTTGAAGAATGGAAGAAGCAGTGCTACCGCATAGGTGCAAAGCTTAACCCAATGACAATCGAGCAGAATGCTATCACAAGCTTTAAGAGCCGTACAACACTTGTTCCTTGTACTGCAAACACAGTTGGGCCTGGTCTTTTCCTTCAGGCTGACTACATCATCGGCGGTGCAGACGGTGCTTTGGGCCGTGGCATGGGCTGGCAGGGAATGAGCTTCCTTACAACACTTCACTATGGACCTGACAAGAGCATAACATCAAGCTTTATGCCTACATTCCCGGGTAAACTCTTCTACCTTAAGGAACTTGCTGGTCCTCTTACAGCTGAATGTAACTAAAAACAATTTAAACCCTTTGAAAAATCCCTTAAATTTTAAGGGATTTTTCTTTTTATATTCTGTTGACAAGACAAGCCGGAAAGAGTATAATATATAGATAAAAAATTTGCATTTGGCAAAGTTTTGGGGGAAAACGATGATATGCAATAATATTCTAGAAGCGATGGGGAATACCCCAATAATCAGGCTTTCACATATGGCAGACCCCGATGGTGCAGAAATTCTTGTAAAGTTTGAGGGGCTTAATGTCGGAGGCTCTATCAAAACACGTACGGCATATAATATGATTTGCGATGCCGAAGAAAAGGGTATAATTAATAAGGACACAATTATTGTCGAGCCTACAAGCGGCAATCAGGGTATTGGTCTTGCGCTGGTGGGCGCTGTAAAAGGCTACAAAACCAAAATAATTATGCCTGATTCAGTAAGCGAAGAAAGACGCCTTCTGGTTGAACATTACGGGGCAGAAGTGATTTTGATACACGACGCAGGAGATATAGGCGAATGCATCAAGGAGTGTCTTGCTACAGCGCTTAAGATGCAACAAGAAGACGAGAGGGTTTTCGTCCCACAGCAGTTTGAAAATCCTGCCAATGTTTCGGTGCAGCGCGAAGTTACCGGACAGGAGATTTTAAAGCAGGTTAATGGCCCTATTCACGGATTTTGTTCGGGGATTGGTACGGGCGGTACGATTACCGGTATTGGCGAAACTCTAAAAGCAAAAAACCCCGATATGGTTATATGGGCGGTCGAGCCCGAACACGCGGCAATCCTTTCGGGCGGCTCGATAGGTACGCATATTCAGATGGGGATTGGCGATGGTATTATACCAAAAATCCTAAACCAAAGTATTTATGACGATATATGTCTTGTAAAGGACGAGGAAGCAATAAAAACAGCTAAAGAGCTTGCGTCAAAAGAAGGCATTATGTGCGGCATATCAAGCGGCACCAACGTTGCGGCGGCGATAAAGCTTGCAAAGTTTTTAGGAAAAGGAAAGACGGTAGTGACCGTGCTTCCCGACACAGCAGAGAGATATTTTTCAACACCATTATTTGGATAAAATAAAAAACTACAGGAGGAAAAACTATGAACTCAAATGTAAGACCCGATACCATGGAACGTATCACAACAAAGGAACTGGCGGATAAGTTTATTGAAGAGAAGATAGCCGAGGTTCGTGCTCAGGTAGGCAACAAAAAGGTTTTGCTTGCACTTTCGGGCGGGGTTGACAGCTCGGTTGTTGCAGCACTTTTAATCAAAGCAATCGGCAAACAGCTTGTTTGCGTGCACGTAAATCACGGCCTTATGCGAAAGGGCGAAAGCGAGCAGGTTATCGAAGTGTTTGGCAAAGAGCTTGACGCAAACCTTATTTATATTGATGCAACAGACAGATTTTTGGACCTACTTAAAGATGTTTCGGAGCCTGAGAAAAAGAGAAAGATTATCGGCGGCGAATTCATTAAAGTGTTTGATGAAGAAGCTGCAAAGCTTGAGGGCATAGATTTTCTTGCACAGGGCACAATTTACCCTGATATCTTAGAGAGCGACGGCGTAAAGGCTCATCACAACGTTGGCGGACTTCCTGAGGATATGGAAATGGAGCTTGTTGAGCCTGTTAAGCTTCTTTACAAGGACGAGGTAAGAGTTGTGGGCAGTGCTCTTGGCCTTCCTGACGAGATGGTTTACCGTCAGCCGTTCCCCGGCCCCGGCCTTGGAGTAAGATGCCTTGGCGCAATTACCCGCGACAGACTCCATGCTCTTCGCGAGGCAGATGCCATTCTCCGCGAGGAATTTGACAAATGCGGTCTTGCGGGAAAGGTTTGGCAGTATTTTGTTGCTGTTCCTGACTTTAAGAGCGTTGGCGTAAGAAACGACAAGAGATACGAGGGTTGGCCGGCAATTATCCGCGCGGTTAATACAACCGATGCGATGACAGCTACAATCGAAGAAATCCCCTACGAAGTACTTCACAAAATCACAGCGCGTATAACTGCTGAGGTTGAAGGAATCAACCGTGTCCTTTTGGACCTTACACCAAAGCCCGTTGGGACAATAGAGTGGGAGTAGCCATAAACTTAAAATCAGCTTGGAGTCTTTGCTCCAAGCTGATTTTTTATTCATACTTTTTGAGGTGTTTTTTCATTGCATCAAAGGTTTCGTCGCTTATGTCATGCTCCATTTTGCAGGCGTCTTCGGCTGCAGTTTGTTCGCTTACTCCAAGCGAGACCAGCATTCTTGTTAGAATTGTATGCCGCTCAAAGATGCGTTTTGCAGTTTTTTTGCCAAGGTCGGTAAGCTTGATAAATCCGTCAGGGTCAATCGTGATATATCCGGCAGTTTTCAAAAGACCAACGGCACGGCTTACGCTTGGCTTTGAATAGTTCATATGCTCGGCAACGTCGATGGAACGAACTCGGGGACTGTTTTTGCACAAAACATAAATGGATTCAAGATACATTTCTCCGGATTCTTTCAAAGCGGTAGCCTCCTTTGCAAAATGGATTTAGTTTTTTTATTGTATCATAGTTTCAGAAAAAAATCAAGAAAATAGAAAAATGAAAAATTTTCAAAAAAAGGTATTGACAAAATTTGTTTTTATGGTATACTGTAATTCAGTTAGCATTTGCTAACTGAATTACATAGAAACAGGGATGGTGAGAATATGAATTTGACAGAGGCAATCGAAGAACAGGAATACATAATTAAGAATATTGAAACCGATGACGAAGAATTAAATGCCTTTTTGTTTTCTCTTGGCTGCTATAGTGGAGAACCCATTACCGTTATTTCGCATGGCAAGGGCGGATGCACAATCTCTATCAAAGACGGAAGATATAATATTGACAATCAATTGGCAGAGGCAATTTTGATTTAAAATTTGCCCACTTGATATTGTCTATTTTTTTTAAAATTCAGTTAGCAGTTGCTAACTGAAAAAGAGTAAAATAAGTCCTAAAAAGCACCAAAATGTAAGGAGGAATATATCATGAGAATTGCTTTAACGGGAAACCCGAATTCGGGTAAAACTACAATGTATAATGCTCTTACAGGCCAAAGTGAAAAGGTCGGCAACTGGGCAGGTGTTACCGTTGAGAGGAAAGAACACCCAATCAAAAAGGCTTACTATAAGGGAGCTGAAGAACTTATCGCCGTGGACCTACCCGGTGCTTATTCGATGTCGCCGTTTACGTCTGAAGAAAGCATCACAAGCTCATATGTGAAGAAGGAAAACCCTGATGTTATCATCAACATCGTGGACGCTACAAACCTTAGCCGTTCACTTTTCTTTACAACTCAGCTTTTAGAGCTTGGAGTGCCAGTTGTTGTTGCCCTCAACAAGAGTGATATCAACGAAAAGAAAGATACAAAAATTGATGCCCAAAAACTTAGCGAAAAGCTTGCGTGTCCTGTAATTGAAACTGTTTCAACCTCTGCAAATGGTCTTGGGACAGTTGTAGAAGCTGCTGTAAAACAGATAGGAACATTGCAGCAGGCTGTTTATTCACAAGAAAATATTGACCTTACAAGCAAAGATGCAGTTGAAGCTGCTGACCGTAAGCGTTTTGAGTTTGTGAATAGAATTGTAAAAGATGTTGAAAGTCGTAAGGTTCTTACAAAAAACAAAAATTTCGGTGATAAAATTGATGCCGTAATTACAAACAAATGGCTTGGCATTCCGATTTTTGCGGTTGTGATGTTCCTAGTATTCCACATTTCACAGTCAGATGGACCGTTAGGACTTGGTATATGGCTTGCAGACACTTTGGTTGCATACTTGGAAACTTTTCAAGGTTGGGTTGGCGAACTTTTAGCTAACGCAAATCCTCTGCTTTCTGCAATTCTTGTTGATGGTGTAATCGGCGGTGTCGTAGCAGTTGTTGGTTTCTTGCCTCTTGTTATGGTAATGTACTTCCTGATTGCACTTTTGGAAGATTGCGGTTATATGTCAAGGGTTGCAGTTGTTCTTGATCCTATCTTCAAAAAGGTAGGTCTTTCGGGTAAATCGGTAATTCCTTTTGTTATTACAGTAGGTTGTGCGGTTCCCGGCATTATGGCAAGTCGTACAATCAAAAACGAACGTGAAAGAAGAGCAACGGCGATGCTTGCCCCGTTTATGCCTTGCGGTGCTAAAATTCCTGTAATTGCTCTTTTTGCAGGTGCTTTCTTTGATGATGCTCCTTGGGTTAGTACGCTGATGTATCTTTCGGGTATTGTTTTGATTTTCTTGGGGGCTTTGCTTATTAACAAAATCACAGGCTATAAAGCAAGAAAATCTTTCTTTATCATTGAATTACCGGAATACAAAGTGCCTTCACTTTGGGGTGCTTTCAAATCAATGTGCAGTCGTGGCTGGGCATACATAGTTAAGGCAGCTACAATTATCCTGCTTTGCAATATGGCGGTACAGATTATGCAAGTTTTCACTTGGAGTTTTCAGGTTGCAGAAACAGCCGATGCTTCAATCCTTGCGTCTATCGCCGGACCGTTCGCATATCTCCTTGTTCCTATCGTTGGTGTCCTTTCATGGCAGCTTGCAGCAGCAGCGGTTACAGGCTTTATCGCAAAAGAAAATGTTGTTGGGACGCTTGCGGTTTGCTTTGTCGGACTTGAAAACATTATTGATACCGAAGAGCTTGCCCTTATGGAAGGCGCAGGTGCAGAAGTTGCAACAGTGTTTGCAATCACAAAGGTTGCAGCACTTAGCTATCTGATGTTTAACCTTTATACTCCTCCTTGCTTTGCGGCTATCGGTGCTATGAATGCAGAAATGAAAAGTGCAAAATGGCTTTGGGGCGGAATTGGACTTCAGCTTGGAGTAGGATATACTGTTTCGTACTTAGTTTACACAATCGGTACACTTATTACCAATCCTGCATCTCTCAATATAGGTGCGGCTGCTACAGGACTTGTGATTGTTGTGGCTATTGTGGCAATCGTTGCGAGTCTTATAAACAAGACAAACAAAAAGCTTAAAGCTGAATATGCTTTGAGCGCTTCGAAAAACTAATGAATAGAGTGATTTTATGACAGATATAATTTTAATTGTAATTCTTCTCGTTATAGTCGCCAGCATAGGCTTGTATTTATATAAGGCAAAAAAACGTGGAGAAAAATGTATAGGCTGTCCTTATGCAAAAGAGTGCAGTCAAAAACATTGTGGCATAAACCACTAACACCCAAAATGACTGTCTAAGAGGAAAAATCCACTTAAACAGTCATTTTTTTGTGTTTTTCAAGAATTTTTTTTGATTTTTATAAATTTTTCTTTTTTTTTCTGTGTTTCTATTGACATTTTTTCTGTTTTAAGGTATGATGTATACATATAATTAGAACGAATTTGTATTTCCATATAGAAAGAGGAGGAATTACAGTGGCTAAATTTTATACAGCTGATATACCGGTATCGCCGCGTATTGAAAAATTAAGGGACGCACTGTTTCAGAAAATGCCCGAAATCGAGGCAGACCGTGCGGTTATACTGACCGAAAGTTACAAGGAGACAGAGGGCCTTCCTATGATTGCGAGACGAGCAAAGGCTTTCCGCGCACTTATGGAAAAGCTTCCTATTACTATTAGGGACAACGAGCTTATTGTAGGCAGCTCGGCAAAAAGCGCAAGAGGCTGTCAGATGTTCCCTGAGTTCTCGTTTGAATGGATGGAGGACGAGATTGACACGGTTGCAACAAGGTCTGCAGACCCATTTTATCTTTCGGACGAAACAAAGGCGACTCTCCGCGAGGTTTATAAGTACTGGAAAGGTAAAACCACAAGTGATTTGGCAACTTCTTATATGAAGGCCGAGACACTTGATGCAATTGCTCACAATATTTTTACTCCGGGTAACTATTTCTATAACGGTGTAGGGCACGTCAGCGTAAACTATGGCGAAGTCTTGGAAATCGGTTTTGGCGGTATCATAAAGAAGGCACAAAAAGAGCTTGAAAAACTTGACCTTGCCGAAGCACATGCCAATGAGAAACGTATATTCCTTGAAGCTTTGATCGAAAGCTACGAAGGTGCGATTACATATGCTAAAAGATATTCTCGCCTCGCTGAAGAAATGGCAGAAAAGTGCCAAGACGCGGTAAGACGTGAAGAACTTAAGCAAATTGCAAAGAACTGCTCACGCGTTCCCGAAAACGGTGCAGAAAGCTTTTATGAAGCTTGCCAGTCATTCTGGTTTGTTCAGCTTCTTATCCAGACCGAATCTAACGGTCACTCAATCTCGCCCGGACGTTTTGACGTTTATATGTATCCTTACTTCAAAAAGGACCTTGATAGGGGCATAATTACCCGTGAATCCGGTCAGGAACTTGTTGACTGTGTTTGGGTAAAACTAAACGACCTCAACAAATGCCGTGATGCTGCATCTGCTGAGGGTTTTGCAGGATACAGTATGTTCCAGAATCTGGTTGTCGGCGGTCAGGATAAAAACGGCGAGGATACAACAAACGATATGTCGTTTATGTGTATCAACGCTTCGATGAACACAAAGCTTCCTCAGCCCTCGCTTTCGATGCGTGTATGGAACAAAACCCCTCACGAGCTTTTAATCAAAGCGGCAAGACTTACCCGTACAGGCTGCGGTCTTCCTGCTTATTACAACGACGAAGTTATTATTCCTGCGCTTATAAGCCGTGGTCTTACACTTGAGGATGCAAGACAGTATAACATCATCGGCTGTGTTGAACCCCAAAAGTCAGGTAAAACAGACGGCTGGCACGATGCTGCATTCTTTAATATGTGTAGACCCTTGGAGCTTGTTTTCTCAAACGGTGTTGACAATGGTAAACAGATAAGTATAAAAACCGGCGAAGTTGAAAAGATGACCAGCTTTGATGAGCTTTACGATGCGTACAAGGCTCAGATGGAGTATATGATTTCGCTTATGGCAGATGCTGACAATGCAATTGACCTTGCACATATGCAAAGATGTCCGCTTCCGTTCCTTTCGGGTATGATAGAAGATTGTATCGGCAGAGGAAAGAGTGTTCAGGAGGGTGGCGCAATTTACAACTTTACCGGCCCTCAGGGCTTTGGTATTTCAAACGTTGCGGATGGACTTTATGCAATCAAGCAGCTTGTATTTGACGAAAAGAAGTTTACTCTTACAGAACTTAAAGCAGCACTTTTGAATAACTTCGGTAAAGACTCAGCAGTAGCTGGCGGAAACGACGCAGCAAAGGCTATAACAGTTGGCGTTGTAAAGGCACTCGCTGAAAAGGGCGTCAATGTAACTGAAGAACAGATTGCAAACATCTACAAAAATGTAAGTGCTGAAAATGGCGTAGGCACTTCGGGCGGAAACGGCGGAAGATATCAGGAAATCCTTGGTATGATTGAGGGAACTCCAAAGTTTGGTAACGATATCCCCGAAGTTGATGCATTTGCGAGAGATGTAGCTTATACATATACAAAACCGGTTGAAAAATACCGTAACCCAAGAGGTGGTATCTACCAGGCAGGTCTTTATCCTGTGTCGGCAAACGTTCCCCTTGGTGCACAGACCGGTGCGACTCCCGACGGAAGATACGCATATACTCCTGTTGCTGATGGTGTTTCGCCTGCAGCAGGCAGAGACGTAAACGGTCCTACGGCTTCCGCTAACTCGGTTGCAAAGCTTGACCACTTTATTGCGTCAAACGGTACGCTCTTCAATATGAAGTTCCATCCGTCAGCGCTTGAGGGAACATCAGGACTTGAAAGCTTTGTCGCACTTCTTCGTGGTTACTTTGACCAAAAGGGTATGCACGTACAGTTCAACGTTGTAAGCCGCGAGACACTTCGCGATGCACAGAAACATCCTGAAAATTACAAAAACCTCATCGTGCGTGTTGCGGGTTACAGTGCGCTCTTTACTACACTTTCAAAGTCACTTCAGGATGATATTATCGAAAGAACCGAACAAAAAGGAATTTAATTATGAACAACTATTTGGAAACAAAGGGCAGAATATTCGACGTTCAGCGTTTTTCAGTCCACGATGGCCCGGGTGTCCGTACAATAATCTTTTTAAAGGGTTGTTTCCTCCGGTGCCGTTGGTGCTGTAACCCCGAGTCACAGCGCTACGAAATCGAGACAATGACCATGAATGGAAAAGAGAAAGTTGTAGGCAGGGACGTAACGGTTGCAGAGGTTGTGGAAATTTTGGAAAGAGACCGCATTTATTACCGTCGTAGCGGCGGTGGCGTCACTCTTTCGGGTGGCGAGTGCCTTGCTCAGCCCCAATTTGCGGCAGACCTCCTTCGTGCCTGTCACGACCGCGGAATAAACACCGCTATCGAGACTACAGGCTTTGCAAGCTTTGACAAGATTGAAAAACTGCTTGAAAACCTGGATATCTGCCTGATGGACATTAAACATATAGACAGTGCCAAACATAAGGAATACACCACCCAGCCAAACGAGCTTATCTTGGAAAATGCAAGAAAAATTGCAAAAAGCGGTACGAAACTCGTGATTCGTGTTCCGGTTATTCCGGGATTCAACTGCTCTGAAAATGAGATAAAAGCAATCGCACAGTTTGCATCTACATTGGACAATGTTAAAGAGCTTCACCTTCTTCCTTATCACCGGCTTGGCGAGCCTAAATATGAGGGCCTTGGTAGAGAGTATCTGATGGGGGATGTGGGAAGTATTCCCAAAGAACATATGGAAAAGCTCAAACAGGTGGTTGAGGCCGAGGGGCTTATGTGCCACATAGGAGGATAGCGAATGGCAAACTTATCAAACTTTGACGACAGAATGAGAATTATTCAGGAGCTTGTTCCGGGCAAACAGATTACCTTAGCTCATATAATTGCAAATCCTGACAAGATTCTTTACAAAAAATTGGGACTTGACCCAAACCTTGATGAAAGGTCCTCAATCGGCATTGTTACAATGTCACCGTCCGAGACAGCTATTATCGCAGCGGATATAGCAATAAAGGCTTCGGGCGCAGAGATTGGGTTTGTAGACCGTTTCAGTGGCACTTTGATTATGACGGGAACTGTTTCGGAGGTGGAGGCATCACTTCGTGCGCTTTGTGAATATGCCGAGCACACCTTAGGCTTTACTGTTTGCCCCATAACTAAAACCTGATGCGAAAGCTGATATTGGTGGGAAGAAGCGAAAGCGGAAAGACCACCCTTACCCAGGTTTTAAAAGGCGGGAGACCCAAGTATCATAAGACTCAGTACATAAACTACCACGATGTCATTATTGATACACCCGGGGAGTACGCCGAAAACAAAGAGCTTGCACGGGCTCTTGCACTTTATTCTTACGAGGCAGACGTTGTTGGACTTTTGCTCAGTGCAACCGAGCAGTATTCGTTATATGCTCCGTGCTGCACAGCCCAGGCAAACCGCGAGGTTATAGGAATTGTTACAAAAATTGACCACGAGGATGCAAGACCGGAAAGAGCCGAAAACTGGCTACGCCTTGCAGGGTGCGAAAAGGTGTTTTTGGTATCTGCCTATACTGGCGAAGGTATAGAAGATTTGATTGAACATCTCAAAAAAGAATAAAAACCAACAAAAAAACACAAAAACACAGAAAAAATCACAGAAAACTATTGACTATTATATTATTATATGATAGTATATAGGAAGAAACAAAGTAAATTAAAGAAATTTAAAGATATAAAGGAGTGTTTGACTATGATGTCAGAATACGAAATCAAGAAACAGATTTGTGACATTGGTAAGAGGATTTACGACAGAAGAATGGTTGCTGCAAATGATGGTAACATTTCAGTAAAAATTTCCGACAACGAATTCCTCTGCACACCCACAGGTGTAAGTAAGGGCTTTATGACTCCTGATTACATTTGTAAGATTGACGGCGATGGCAATATCCTTCAGGCAAACAAGGGATTCAAGCCTTCATCAGAAATCAAGATGCATTTAAGAGTTTACAAGCATCGTCCTGATGTAAAAGCTGTCGTTCATGCTCATCCAATTTTTGCAACAAGCTTTGCTATCGCTGGTATTCCGCTTACACAGCCCATTATGCCTGAGGCAGTTATCGCACTTGGTTGTGTCCCGATTGCTGAATACGGCAGACCTTCAACAGAAGAAATTCCCGATGCAGTTGAAAAGTATCTTCAGTACTATGATGCAGTACTTCTCGAAAGCCACGGTGCACTCACATATTCAGATTCACTTCTTGCTGCATACCACAAGATGGAATCTGTAGAGTTCTATGCAGAACTTCTTTACAAGGCAAGACAACTCGGCGGACCTAAGGAATTCACCAAAGAGCAGGTTGAACAGCTTTACGAAATCAGAAGAAAGTTCGGCATGACAGGTAAGCATCCTGCAAACCTTTGCCCCAATGCAAAGAGTGGTAAGTCAAGCTGCCACAGCTGCAACGGAAGCTGCGGTGGTCACGGCCACGCACAAGGCGGCGAAGATGCAGAGCTTATCGCACAGATTACCAAAAAGGTTATGGCTCAGCTCGGCAAATAATTTGCGGGGGGAGGCCGGCCTAATGGATAAAGAAAAAATAAATCGTATTACTGATGCGGTTATGCGAGGCCTGGCAGGCGATAATTCTTCGCAAAAGCCATCCGGCAATTTCGGCTTGGCACAGGCAAAGAAGATTGCGGCTAAGGTTCAAGAGAAGGCTAAGGAAATGGGTCTTAACATAGTGGTTGCGGTTTCGGACCGCGGCGCAAGACCAATCCTTATCGAGTGTATGGACGATGCTTACATCGCAAGCTATGATGTAGCTTTAAACAAAGCCTACACGGTTGTAGCACTTAAGATGTCAACAAAGACTTTAAGCACTCTTGCAGCACCCGGTGGTTCCCTTTACGGAATCCAGTTTACAAACCAGGGTCAGATAGTTATATTCGGTGGCGGCGACCCACTTATCTATAACGGCGAGATTGTCGGCGGTCTTGGTGTCAGCGGTGGCTCGGAAGAGCAGGATACAGCGCTTTCGGCATACGGTGCATCTTTAATGAACGAAATAATGAACGGTTAATTCCTTTAGATATTAAAATAAATGAAAGGAGAGTTATTGATTTGAATAACAATGAAATAGAACAAATTGTAAAACAAGTCATTGCAGGCATGCAGGGTCAGACTATGGCAGCTAGCCCAAAGGCAGCAGGTCCGGTTCCTAAATCTGCACGTGTTGCAATGCTTACCGCTATCGAAAAAATCGAGCTTCAGGAATACAACATTCCCGAAATCGGTGATGACGATATCTTGGTAAAAGTTGAAGGTTGTGGTATCTGCGGTACCGACGCTCACGAATACAAGCGTGACCCATTCGGCCTTATCCCGGTTGTTCTTGGACACGAGGGCACAGGCGAAATCGTAAAGATTGGTAAGAATGTTAAGACAGACAGCGCAGGTAAAGCTCTTGGCGTTGGCGACAAGATTGTTACAAGCGTAATCCTTAAGGATGACCCAAACATCACAATGTTTGACCTTAACAAACAGAACGTAGGAGGCGCTGATGTTTTCGGACTACTTCCCGATGACGAAGTTCACTTCAACGGTTGGTTTGCAGATTACATAGTAATCGGTAAGGGCGCAACTATATTTAATGTATCTGACCTTGACCTTGATTCAAGAATCTTGATCGAGCCTTGCGCAGTACTTGTTCATGCAGTTGAAAGAGCTAAGACTACTGGAATACTAAGATTCAACAGCCGCGTTGTTGTTCAGGGCTGCGGACCTATCGGTCTTATATGTATTGCAGTACTAAGAACAATGGGCGTTGAAAATATCACAGCTGTTGACGGCGAAGAAAAACGTCTTGAATTTGCAAAGCGTATGGGCGCAAGCAAGACTGTAAACTTTAAGGACCACAAGGGAATTGAAGCACTAGCTGGTGCTGTTGAAGCAAGCTTTGACGGACACCTGGCAGACTTTGCTTTCCAGTGTACAGGTTCACCTGTTGCTCACAGCAACATCTACAAGTTTATAAGAAGCGGCGGCGGCCTTTGCGAGCTTGGCTTCTTTATAAATGGTGGCGACGCTACCATCAACCCCCACTTTGATCTTTGCTCAAAGGAAATTACATTGGTTGGTTCTTGGGTATACACACTCAGAGACTATGCAACTACATTTGACTTCCTTAAGAGAGCAATTGCTATCGGTCTTCCTATTAAGGAACTTATCACTCACAAGTTCCCGATGGAACAGATAAACGAAGCATTTGCAACAAACATCAAGATGGAAGGTCTTAAAATAGCAGTAATTAATGAATAATTTAAATATTTAGGAGGATTTTAAAAATGGCACAGGAAGCATTAGGTATGATAGAAACAAGAGGTCTTGTTGCAGCAGTTGAGGCAGCAGACGCAATGGTTAAGGCAGCAGAGGTTGTACTTATCGGTACAGAGAAGATCGGTTCAGGTCTTGTAAGTGTTATGGTTCGCGGTGATGTAGGCGCAGTTAAGGCTGCTGTTGAAGCTGGCGGTCAGAGCGCTCAGAGACTTGGCGAAATCATCGCTACACACGTAATCCCCAGACCTCATTCAGACGTTGAGAAGATTCTTCCCAAGTTCTAAGAGGTGATTTTAAATGGCAAATAACTCTACAACAAAAAAGACAGTTATTGCAAAAACTGAAGTAAAGAAAAATAATGAAGCCAAGGTAAAAACCGAGGCCACACAAAATAAACCTTTAAAGGAGGAAAAGAAAATGGCACAAGAAGCATTGGGCATGATTGAAACAAGAGGCTTGGTAGCTGCAATTGAAGCTGCTGATGCAATGGTAAAGGCTGCAAACGTTACACTTATTGGTACTGAAAAGATTGGTTCAGGTCTTGTAAGTGTTATGGTTCGTGGTGACGTAGGTGCTGTTAAGTCAGCTGTTGAAGCTGGTGGCGCAAGCGCTCAGAAGCTTGGCGAAATCATCGCTACACACGTAATTCCGAGACCTCATTCGGATGTTGAGAAAATTTTGCCTGTTCTTAAATAGTTTTATTTAATGGCAAAGCTATATGGCAGTTATGGGGGCGGACGTTCGCTCCGCCCCGAATGCTATATACAGAAAGGAAACTTTTAGTTATGATTATCGGAAAAGTAATTGGAAGCGTTGTTTCCACACGCAAGAACGAAAACCTGGTTGGCAGCAAGTTTATGATTGTTGAGCCTACCGAGGGTAAGAAAGAAAAGATAATTGCGATTGATAATATAGGCGCAGGTATCGGCGAGTATGTATTGGTTGCTTTGGGCAGCGCTGCTCGTATTGGCTGCGGAAAAGAACTTTCACCAATTGATGCAGCGATTGTTGGTATCATTGACGATGGCGAAAAGTTTTAATTAGTATTAATACTTTAAGAGAAAGGGGATTGCTTACCAATGAAGATTGAGGAAATGTCAAAAGTATTGAAAGACTGCGGAATAGTCGGCGCCGGTGGAGCAGGATTCCCTTCGTATGCCAAGCTTAATGCTGAGGCAGATACAATTATACTAAACTGTGCCGAGTGCGAGCCGCTTTTCAGACTTCACAGACAGCTTCTTGCAAAGTTTGCAGAAGAAATAATGTGGGCGCTTGACAAGGTAAGAGAGGCTGTTTCGGCAGAAAGTGCAATTATTGCAGTAAAAGAATCTTATGACGAGACGATAGAATCAGTTAAGGAGCATCTTGATTCGTACAAGGGTATGAAAATTTCGTTGCTCCCCGAAATTTATCCGGCAGGTGACGAGGTAGTCACCATATACGAAACTACAGGCAGAGTCGTAGAGCCAGGGAAACTGCCTATCAGTAAGGGCGTTATTGTATTTAACGTAGAAACTATGCTGAATGCATATTATGCCCTAAAGGAAAACACTCCTGTTTGTTATAAATACGTAACTGTTGCAGGGGCTGTAAAAAATCCTATCACATTAAAAGTACCGCTTGGTATCACCCTTAAGGATGCCGTAAAAATGGCAGGTGGCGAGTCAATTTCTGAGACCGAATATATAAACGGCGGTGCTATGACAGGACGTCTGGCAGACAAAAACGAGGTCGTAACAAAGACCACAAATGCAGTTTTGGTTTTGCCTAAAGACCATCCGGTCATTATGAAGAAGAAAGCAAATTCAAAAATTAATATATACAGAGCGATGAGTTCTTGTTGTCAGTGCAGAATGTGCACAGACCTTTGCTCGAGGAATCTACTTGGTCATCCGATTGAGCCACATTCGGTAATGAGAGCTGTTTCAAAAGGAATGACATCGGATATCGCGGCGGTTGTAAATACGGCGTATTGTTCGCAGTGTAAGCTTTGCGAAATGTATGCGTGCCCGCAGGGACTTTCGCCCGGAACTATGATTGGCGAACTTAAGGACCAGTTAAGAGCAAAAGGTATCGAACTCCCCAAAGAACCAAAGTTCAGGGGCGTTGACCCGCAAAGAGAATTTAGGGTTGTTCCGATGGAAAGGCTGATAGCAAGACTTGGCGTTACCGAATACAACGAAGAAGCGCCTATCAGCGATATGAAATGCACCAAGAAGGAACTAAAGATTGCTCTTTCGCAGCACATTGGACAGCCGGCAAAACCGATTGTCAAAAAGGGCGACGAGGTAGCAGCTTTCCAAAAGATAGCTACTTGCGAGGGCTTGGGCGCAGAAATTCATAGCCCAATAGATGCAAAAGTAAAAGAAATTACAGATAAGTTTATAATATTAAGCAGTAAAGAATAAGGAGGAAATCTGAAAAATGGGAAAAGCGTTAGCAATGGCAGAGTTTACTACGGTTTCCACCGGTATTCGCGCTGCTGATATGATGATAAAAACGGCTGAAGTAAAAGTTATTGAGGCCGAGGTTGTCTGCCCCGGTAAGTACATAGTGCTTATTGAGGGTGATTTAAGTGCGGTTCGTGCATCTGTTGACACAGTAAAGACCGCGTTCCCGGACAAACTGATTGACAGCTTTGTCTTAGGCAATCCTCACGATTCAATCTTCCCTGCTATTTATGGCAGCAGCGAGATTAAGGACAAACGTGCGCTTGGCGTTTTGGAGACTTATTCAGCAGCGTCAATAATTGCCGCAGCTGATATTGCAGCTAAGACATCTATAGTAAGTCTTATCGAGCTTAGAGTTGCAAGAGGTATGTGCGGTAAGTCATATATGCTCCTTACCGGTGAGGTTGCAGCGGTTGAGGCCGCTATCGAAAAGGCAAAGATGCAGGTTAAGGACGGAGCAATGTTCTTAGACAGCTCGGTTATTGCAAATCCTGATGACAAACTGTGGGAAACCATAATATAACTATTACAGCGAAACAGAGAGGTGTGTATTTAAAATGGTTGATGAAAAGTACATAAGTCGTATAGTTGAAAGTGTTATAAAGAATATCGACGTAGCTCCCGATAAGAATTTAAAGGGTGTTTTCGAAACGATGGAAGAAGCTCTTGAAGCTGTGTCGAAGGCATATATTGAATTTAAGAGCTATACAGTTGAGCAGCGCGAAAAGATGATTGCTAAAATCCGCGAGCTTACATTAGAGGAAGCCGAGAAAATGGCAAGGCTTGGCGTTGAAGAAACCGGTATGGGCAGAGTTGAAGATAAAATTATCAAGCATCAGCTCGTTGCAAATAAAACTCCCGGTACTGAGGACCTTCAGCCTTCAGTAAAGACAGGCGACGATGGTCTTACTCTTATCGAGATGGCGCCTTTTGGTGTTATTGGAAGTATTACACCTTCGACAAACCCAAGTGAAACTGTAATTTGTAACTCTATCGGTATGATTGCTGGTGGTAATGCGGTTGTATTTAACCCCCACCCAAATGCAAAGAGAATTGCAAACTACGCAGTTGACCTTGTAAACCGTGGTATACTTGCTGCAGGCGGTCCTGAAAACTTGGTTGTATCGGTTAAGAATCCTACAATGGATACATCAAACACAATGGTTAAGTCTCCGCTTGTTCGTATGCTGGTTGCAACCGGCGGACCCGGCGTTGTAAAGATGCTTCTTTCTTCAGGTAAGAAGGCAATCGGTGCTGGCGCAGGTAACCCTCCCGTTATCGTTGACGACACAGCTGACATCAAAAAGGCTGCTGCTGACATCGTAAAGGGCGCAAGCTTTGACAACAACCTTCCTTGTATTGCTGAAAAGGAATGTTTTGTATTCAATACTGTTGCAAACGAGCTTATCTCTGCAATGCAGCAAAGCGGTGCTTACCTTTTAAAGGGCGCAGAAATTGACAGACTCTTAAAAGTTGCACTTGTAGAAAAAGACGGCAAGTACAGCATAAACAAGAACTGGGTAGGCAGAAATGCAGGTAAGTTCCTAAAAGAAATCGGTATCGATGCTGACCCAAGGCTTATTATCTGCGAGACAGATGCAAACCATCCGTTTGTTCAGGTTGAAATGATGATGCCAATCCTTCCGATTGTAAGGGTTTCAAGCATCGAAGAAGCAATTTCGCTTGCAGTACAGGCAGAACACGGCAACCGTCACTCTGCTCACATTCATTCAAAGAATGTTGACCGTCTTACAGCATTTGCAAGAGCGGTTGAAACAACTATCTTTGTAAAGAACGCACCTTCTTATGCAGGTATCGGTGCAGGCGGCGAAGGCCATACAACATTTACTATTGCAGGTCCGACAGGCGAAGGTCTTACATCTGCAAGGTCGTTTACACGTCAGAGAAGATGCGTAATGGCAGACGGACTTCACATAGTATAGTTTAGCAAACAGACAATTTACCGAAAGGGATTTAATTTATGAAAGCATTAGGAATGATTGAGGTTTACACCTTTTCGACAGCGGCTTGCGTTGCTGACATTTGTGCTAAGACCGCGGATGTAAAAGTTATTGCCTTTGACCGCAACAGACCCAAAGACCCGTCTGCTCCACCGCTGGTTATGCAGGTGAAGATTTCGGGTAATGTTGCAGCGGTAAAGGCGGCAATCGTAGCGGGCAGAGCATATGCTGAATCAAAAGGCAGGTACATCGTATCCCATATAATTGCAAATCCGGGCGAAGGCGTTGAAAAAATGGCATATCTTCTGGATTTCAATAAGGATAAATTCAATAAGAAATTGCCAAAGAACTTTATGGAGGAGGATTAGCCTAGCATGGAATCAATCGGATTTTTAGAAGTTAAGGGCTTGGTTGCCTCGATAGAGGGTCTTGATGCGATGACAAAAGCAGCTGACGTAAGAGTTATTCACACAGAAAAAAGACTTGGCGGAGCGCTTGTTACAATTGTTGTTGCAGGAAGTGTTTCGGCTGTTACTGCTGCTGTTGAAGCGGGTTGCAAAAGGGCGTCTCAGTTTGGCAAGACCTATGGTTGTGAGGTAATTGCAAACCCCCACGAGGAATTAACTAAATTTTTTGATATGGAAAAGTAAAGCGGGTGGAAACTTATGTATGATATAGATACTGTTGCAAAAGCGGTAAAAAGCGTAATTGAAAACATAAATACAGACGGTCAGATTAAGATTGGCGTTTCGCAAAGACATGTCCACCTGTCACAGGAGGACTTAGAAACACTTTTTGGAAAAGGCTACAAGCTGACTGTAAAGAAATACCTTATGGGACGTGAATTTGCTTCCAATGAGGTTGTAACCTTGGTTGGACCATCCCTAAAGGCTATAGAAAACGTAAGAGTTCTTGGCCCGGTGAGAAAAAATACTCAGGTTGAGATTTCAAGAACCGATACCTTTGTTTTAAAGGTTAGTCCTCCCGTAAGACCTTCAGGTAACGTTGAAGGCTCGGAGAAAATCGTTCTTGTTGGTCCTTGCGGCAGTGTTTACCTTAAGGAAGGTGTAATCATTGCCAACAGACACATACATCTTACCCCCGAATATGCCGAAGCAAACGGCATAAAGGATAATGACTATGTTGATGTAGAGGTCGAGGGAATAAAGCCAACCAGGTTTTATGATGTTCAGGTCAGAGTGCGTGACGACTTTAATGTAGAAATGCACATTGACACTGATGATGCTAACTCGGCGGGGCTTAAGAATGGTTCAAAGGTGACCATTATAAGAAAACCTAAAAAATAAGAAAGCACAAGGGCTGCAGCGAAATATATAAATAGGGATTTTGTGTTTTAATACCTTGTTATCTGTTTTGCTACAGCTTTTTTTGTAAAAATTTTAGAAACGGGGTGCCTTTATGTTTGCACTTGAACGTCAAAAAAAGATATTGGAAATTCTGTCAGCTGACGGCGCGGTTTCGGTAAACAGGCTTAGCATGGAACTGGGAGTTACCGAGGAAACGGTACGTCGTGACCTTGAAAAGCTTGAAAAGCAGGAATTTTTGAAGCGTACACATGGTGGCGCGGTGGCTGTTGACGAGAATACCAACGAAATGTCTTTGGAAAAACGTAAGTCTACCAACGTGGAGGCAAAGCAAAAAATAGCAAAGCTTGCGGCAACTCAGGTCAACGAGGGGGATACAATCTTTCTTGATGCATCCACAACCACTTTTTTTATGGCAAGAGAACTTAAATCGATGCGTAACATAACTATCATAACCAATTCGTTAAGAGTTGTTGTAGAACTTGATGGCTGCGAGACAGTAAAGGTTATATCGGTAGGTGGTGTTCTTAGTCATAACCAGTCGTTTGTAGGCTCGCACGCCGAGCAGGATATTGCTGAAAACTATGTGGCAAGCAAGATGTTTTTTTCGAGCAAAGGCCTGACCATTGAAAGCGGAATACTTGAAAGCAACGAGCAGGAAAGCGGAATAAAGAAAAAAATGCTTAAAAATTCGAGACACAAGTACTATCTTTGTGATAGCAGCAAAGTAGGAAGTGTTGGGTTTGTAAAGCTTGCTAAACTTGACGAAATAAACTGCCTGATAACAGATAAAACCCCAGAAGGCGAGCTTTTGGAAAAGCTTGAGGAACTTGAAGTAGGAGTTTTGACAATATAATAAATGTATTTAGGGAAAAGCGGATAGACAATATAACCTATCCGTTTTTTGTTTACAAAAAAATTCTTATTATCATATTGACAACAAAAAAGTATTATGCTATACTTTAACTGTATTAATACAAATAATACAGTTTATGTGAGGTGATATTGTGATAAAACTGGATTATAAAAATGACAGACCCTTACACGAGCAGATAACCCAAGGAATAAAAGATTTGATAATTTGCGGGGCGCTTTCAAAAGATGAGCAGCTGCCGTCTGTCAGGGATCTGTCGGTAAGCCTTACGGTCAATCCAAACACAGTGCAGCGGGCTTACAAAACTTTAGAGGCAGAGGGGATAGTATACAGCATCAGAGGCAAAGGAAGCTTTGTTGCGGCAGTGCATCAGGCGGACAGTGAAACCCTCGAAAGTCTTTACGATGCACTTTTGGAGTCGGCACGTGAGCTTGCATTTTATGGTGAGACAAGGGCTGATTTAGACTGTGTTCTTGACAAAGTTTTTGAAGAAAGGGTGGATGGAAAATGATTAAAGCAAAAGGAGTTACAAAAAGCTTTGGCGGATTTTTTGCTTTAGATGGATTCAATATGACTGTGCCAAAGGGTAGCATTTATGGCTTAGTTGGTCCAAACGGAGCGGGTAAAACCACTATAATAAACCATATTTTAGGTGTTTTAAAAGAGGATAGCGGCGAAGTTTTAATAGACGGCGAAAAGGTTTGGGAAAATGATGAACTGAAACAAAGCGTACTTTGCATAAATGATGACTGGTATTTTTATCCCAGCTTTACCGTCAAAGAAATGGCGGCGTTTTATAAGAATATCTATAAGAATTTCAATCGGGAGCGATACGAAGCTTTAGGCGAGATTTTAAATATTGAAGAAAACAGGCAAATCCGCAGGCTTTCAAAGGGTATGAAAAAGCAGGTGGCCTTTCGCTTGGTGCTTTCGTGTATGCCAAAGGTTCTTGTACTGGATGAACCGCTGGATGGACTTGACCCTGTGATGCGCAAGCAGATAATGAACATAATAATTGCGGATGTTTTAGAGCGGGAGATGACGGTTTTGGTTTCGTCGCACAATTTAAGGGAACTTGAAGATATCTGCGACCATGTTGGAATAATCCATAAAGGCCGTATGATGATAGAAAAGCCGCTTGATGACCTTAAAGGAAATATCCAAAAGGTTCAGGTTGTATTTAGCGGGGAGTTCCCCGAAGAACTTAAAGACAAGCTTGAGATTTTGCATCTTTCAAAAATAGGCTCGGTTTATACCGCTATAATAAAAGGCGAAAGCGAAAAAATTGCGGAGAAAATAAAAGAATATAACCCCATGGTTTTTGATAAGGTTAGTCTTACATTGGAAGAAGTATTTATATATGAGTTGGGAGGTTTAGGGTATGAATTTAAGGACATTGTTTAACTGGGGCATTTTTAAAAACAGCATCAAACGTTTTAAGTGGGGCAGCTTTTTGTATCTTGTGTTTTTGTTTTTCAGTGTTCCGTTTGTTATTCTGGTTGATAATTTTGATAGACTCGCAGAGCGGTACACTCCAGAAAACTGGGCAAGCCCGATTCTTCTTAGAAGTGATTACATAACCATACCGCTTCTACTCGCGATTATAGTACCTACGGTGGTTGGGGTTCTTATATTCAATAACGTCCATTCGCCAAAGCAAAGCGTATTTGTTCATGGCTTGCCGGTAAAGAGGCTTACAAATTATGTAACGAGCCTTGCCGCAGGATTTACTCTTATGGCTTTTCCGGTGGTGATAAATGCCAGCATACTCCTTGCCATGAGTTTTGGCCGATATGGACAAATTATGTCCTCCTGGTCGGTTATATACTGGGCAGCTATAAACTTAAGTATACTTTTTATAATGTTTTCAGTATCCACATTTTCAGCATTTTTAACGGGTAATACTGCCGTGCATATTGCGATTAATGCTTTTTTACACGTAATACCGCTGCTTTTGGCACTTGTTATTTTCCTCGTTAGTGATATATTTTTGTTTGGATTTGTGCAGTCAAGTGGCTTTATTGCAAACGAGATGGTGGAGAAAACTCCTATAGTATGGCTGTTTGGAAAGGCTCTTAGTCACTACCGAACTACAGACAGCATTTTTGGCGAAATTTGGATGTGGATATATTTAATCGGCTCGGCAATAATTTATGTGCTGGGGTATATCTTATACAAAAACCGCAAAATTGAGGCGTCAGGGGATGTAGCGGCGTTTAAGGTGTTCAGACCTATTCTTAAGTACGCTATAACAGCTGCAGCCACGGTCTGCACCTTTGGAGTAACTTCGTCTATGAACATAGCGGCATCGGCAAAGTTCATACTGGCAACTGTTTTGTCGGCGATAGCATATTTTGCATGCGAGATGCTTATGAGCAAAAGCTTCAAGGTGCTGAAATCGTATAAGGGGTTCATCGGATTTATGGCATTCGCTGCAGCATTTATTTGCTTTTTTGCATACACCAGTGTATTTGGGTACGAAACCAAAGTTCCCGATGCTGACAAAGTTGTAAGTGCCGGAATCACGGAAGGCTACAGAGTTTTTGATAATACAGTAAACGACAAAACACTTATTGAAGAGGTGCGAAAAATCCATAAGCAGCTGACAGCGGATATTCCCACAACAGACAAAGACGAACCTCAGGTGGTGGCTTTGGAAACTTCTTCCGGAGTGGTCAAATCCACAACTGGGAGATATCATAGTTTGAGGGTCAGATATAACTTAGCAAACGGCAAGACGATGGAAAGACTGTATCGGGTTGACGAAAGTACAAGAGACAGCGTAATGTCCAAAATGTACGAAAACAAAGAATTCAAGCTAAAGGCAACAGAGCTTGCAAGGCTAAATATTGAAAATGTTGACAGCTTAGTTTTGTCAGTAGTAACATCAAACTTCAGCTACAACTTCTCGCTTAATGAAGATGCAAATCTTTTGATGGAAAATGTGAAAAAAGATATTGAAAGCCTTGGCTATGATGAACTTAAAGCTGGCCGCAATATGTTTGGATTTAGGATTGGCATTGACATAAGCTACCTTGAAAACTTAGAAAAAAAGGTGTTTAAGGAAACGCTTACCGACCGTCAGGAACTTATAAATCCCCAGGATAAGATGTATTCATATGAGACTTTTGATATTGAGATTAATCCAAACTTTAAGAAT
>JAZNSF010000041.1:0-62789 GCA_045591095.1 Clostridia bacterium
AGACACCGCAAGGTGTTTGACATATATTCGGTGGCAATAGCAAAGAGGTCACACCTGTTCCCATCCCGAACACAGTAGTTAAGCTCTTTAGCGCTGATGATACTTGGTGGGCGACCGCCCGGGAAAGTAAGACGCTGCCGGAACAAAACCCCGATTTTTCGGGGTAAATATTCCTCCTTAGCTCAGTCGGTAGAGCGCATGACTGTTAATCATGATGTCGCTGGTTCAAGCCCGGCAGGGGGAGCCAGGCTCCGTGGTCAAGCGGTTAAGACACCGCCCTTTCACGGCGGTAACAGGGGTTCGATTCCCCTCGGAGTCACCAAAAAGAAACGACAATTTATCGAAAGATAGGTTGTCGTTTCTTTTTATTTTCCTCTGAAAATTGTTGTTTGCAGAGGAAACCCATATGTTCTGATAAAATTTATCAAAGATTATTGTAAAAGCAAATTACGTATGATACAATCTTATCTATTCAATCCTATAAGCAGGCGGTAAATTTTATGAAAAAAGCTGACAAGTATAATATTATTAGCGGCAATTATGTGTTTGTCATTATCGGCATCTACAGTAAGTGCAAAAGCGCCAATGTATAATACCATTAATGCGGGGACGTTGCACAGTGCCGTGATAAAAAGTGACGGAAGCTTTTGAATATGGGGGAGCTAACAGAATGGGACAGGTTGGTGTCGGACATACAGAATATGAAGTGAGAGTGCCAACGAAGATAATGGACAAAGTTAAACTTCCTGACAAGAAATATTCGGATGTAGTTTTTGTAGCAAAGGAAGAAACCGTAAAAACAAGTTTTGATTTGCCAGTGTCAGAGTGGGCGGTAGGCGAAATTGAAAATGCACTTCTCAAAAACCTTATCCCCCAGGCACTTATTATAACACAAAGAATATTGATGAATGTACACCAATTTAATTAAGAAAAATCAACTTAAACGATATGACAAAAAAGACTTGGAAGACAAGTCTTTTTTTGTGTCCTAAGGTTAATACCGGATTGAGGGCAATATTTTTGATAATAAATCAATTAGGATACAAAAGCGGATTATAATTATTGTCAAAACTATTGACAAAAGGTCGAAAAAGGAGTATAATACCTATAATTTAATATTTGAGCTAAGTGAAGTATGCAGGAGAAAGGCAAATGCCTTGCCGAAGGAGTAACTCTCTCAGGCGCAATAAGCAAAGACTGCACACGGATAGCGCTCCGGAGAAGTCCGGTTTGCTTTGCAAACCAAAGGATGCCGAAGGTGTAAGACCCGCAAGGGTTAATCTCTCAGGCAAAAGGACGGAGATAAAAGACTTAGGTGGCTTTTGTTTTTATGCGGAGTTTTGTATTTGATAAAAACTCTGCTTTTTTGTTGCTTTACTTGCTGAAGGAGGAAATTTTATGGAATGGTTAACAAATTTTAATGACACAATCAATAGCTTTGTGTGGGGCAAAGGTCTTTATCTTTTGCTTGTAACAGGCGTGGTGATGACAATCATCACAGGATTTTTCCAGATTACACACATCGGTCACTGGTTTTCGGAGACTTTGGGAAAAATTTTCCAGAAGGATGTTTCCGGTCACGTAAAGGGCAAATCTATTTCTCAGTTCCAGGCACTTTGTACAGCTCTTGCTGCTACAATTGGTGTTGGTAACATCGCAGGTGTTGCTGCTGCTATCGTAGGCGGCGGTCCCGGTGCTGTTTTTTGGATGTGGGTTGCTGCTTTCTTTGGTATGATGACAAATTACTCTGAAAATGTTTTGGGTATTTACTACCGCAGAAAGAACGCAGACGGCGAATGGTCAGGCGGTGCTATGTACTACTTGAGAGATGGTCTTGGCAAAATGAAGGGCTGCAAATGGATTGGTACAATTCTTGCTGTACTTTTCTCGATTTTTGCTATCCTTGCGTCGTTTGGTATCGGTGCGATGGGACAGATCAACAAAATTGTTGTTAATGTTGTAGATGCATTCCAAATCCCTGCACTCGCAGCGATTCCTTTTGGCCAGGTAACTATGTACCATTTGATTATTGGCATTGTGCTTGTTGTAATTGCGGCACTTATCATTTTGGGTGGACTTAAGAGAATTGCAAACTTTGCAGAAAAAGTTGTACCGTTTATGGTTGTGCTGTTTGTAGTGGGAAGTATAATTGTTGTTGGGTTTAACTTCTCAAAAATCGGTGCTGCATTTTCTTCTATATTTAAGTACGCATTCACAGGCCCTGCTGTTTGGGGTGGTGTTACCGGTATTGCGGTAAAAGAAATTGTGACACTTGGCTGCAAACGCGGCGTGTTCTCAAATGAAGCAGGTCTTGGTTCATCCGTTATGGTACATTCTAACTCTAACGTTGTAGAGCCGGTTCGTCAGGGCCTTTGGGGTATTTTTGAAGTATTTGCAGACACAATGATTGTTTGTACAATGACCGCTCTTGTGGTACTTACATCAGGAGTAATCAATCTTGATACAGGTGTGCTTATGCAGGGTGCAACAGATGCAAACCTTGTTGCAAAAGCTTTCTCGACAATTTTTGGTTTATGGGGCGAAAGATTTATTGCTATTGCAATTCTTTTGTTTGCATTTACCACCGTTCTTGGTTGGGACCACTATGGGACAAAAGCTTGGGAGTATCTTTTTGGCACAAAGTCAACAAAGCTTTATAAGGTAATTCACCTTGTTACTATCTTCTTGGGTGCACTTTTGACATCGTCGCTTGCATGGGATATTTCAGATACCTTCAATGGTCTTATGATGGTTCCCAACTTGATTGGTGTTCTTGCACTTTCGGGTCTTGTTGTAAAAATCACAAGGAACTATGTTGATAGAAACCTAAAGGGCAAACAGATCAAGCCGATGATTTCGGTATTCCCTGAAATTCAGGAAGAGGAAGAAAAGAAACTGTAAAGGATATTTTCCCCCGCGTTATACCGTGGGGGATTTTCTTTGCTGCAAAAGCGGTTTAAAGGTGTAAAAATTGTCGATTTTTACTTTACAAACCGAGGAAAATGATGTATAATATATGCGTTGTATAAAACAATGATATAATTTTTGGAGGAATTAGTTATGAAAATTCTAATGATTGGTGCACACCAGGATGATAACGAATTCAGAAACGGAGCCCTTGCTTATAAATATGCTCAGATGGGCTATGAAGTTAAGTTTTTGAGTATGTGCAACGGTAACGGCGGCCATCACATTATGACACCCGAATAAACTTCAAAGAGAAGATTTGGTGAGTCTCAGGCTGTTGCAAAGCTTCTTGGTATTACTTATGATGTATGGGATATTGATGACTGCACATTGATGGCAGACCTTGAAACAAGAAGAAAACTTATCAGATACATAAGAGAATTTGCACCTGATATGATAATTGCACACCGTCCAAACGACTACCATGCTGACCACAGAGCATCGGGCCAGCTTGTTCAGGATGCGTCATATCTTTTGACAGTTCCGCACGAGTGCCCGGATGTGCCTGCAATGCGTGAGATGCCGGTTATTCTTTATAATGTAGACCGCTTCAAAAACCCTGAGTTCAGAGCTGATATCGTAGTTGATATCGACAAAGAAATTGACATCAAAATTCAGATTGCACATCTTAATGTATCTCAGGTTTACGAGTGGCTTCCTTATACTCACCTCGAGGAAGTACCTGAGGGCGAAGTTGAAAGATATGAGTGGCTCAAAGGCGAAAATGTAACAGCCGACACAACTGACGAAGAAGTTGAGAAGATGGGCCGCGGTTATATGCCTAAGTATGCGAAAGTTGCATCACGTTTCAGAAAAGAACTTATCGAAAAGTATGGACCTGAAAAGGGCGCAAAGGTTCGTTTTGCAGAAGCTTTTGAAATCTGCGAATATGGTCATCCTCTTACTGAAGAACTTAAAACTGCACTCTTCCCATTTTAATCAATAAATAACAAATAAAGTCCGCATCCATTGGGGTGTGGACTTTTGTTTGTTTTGATTCAGACAGCGAAAAGTAGATAAAAATTCTTGAAAAATCTGCGCATTTGTGGTAGAATAGATTTAACGAAAGTTAAATCTATTCAGCTAAATTCGCCTGATGGCGAGCTAAATGTGCTAAAGCACGCTAAATTACTTCGTAGCTAAATTGACCTTTGGTCAGCTAAAAGGCGAATTTAATTTAGCTGTTTTGAAAAAAACAATTTAGCTATGGAGCGAAGCGGAATTATTTAGCTTTGAACTTTAGTTCAAAATTTAGCTAAAATGACTGGCATCTAAAATGTACACTGATTTTAAGCTTTGATATACAAGGGACAAAATTATTATATTGGATATTGGCGAAAAAAACTTGACAAAACATATAAAATCGTGTATTCTGTAACGATTTAGATTTAAATCTAAATGGTAGGTATGGGAACGAAAGGAGAAAAATATGTATCACTATTTAGATGAAAAAAAGTTTGTTAGTAAGATGAGAAGTTTGTGCGGAGATATTATGCAGGATTTATGTCATATCTTAAAAGAAGATTATGACATAGGGGCTACTTTTTATTTGGTTGGAAGTGGTAAAAGAAAACTTATTATGCAAAACAATAATGAGCCTGTGGATTTAGACTATAATTTAGAAATAATCAGGTGTGAAGATTTTGAAGATTGTCGTTACATAAAAGAATGTGTGCGTAAAGCATTTAACGAAGTATTGAATCTAAATGATTTAAGTGATTGTAATGATTCGACAGTTCCACTTACAACAGAATTGATATGGTTTACTAATGGAAATAGTACTAAATTCAAAATGGATGTGTGTATAACTGTTAGAGATGAAGATGATAATTATTATCGTTTAGTACACGAGAAAACAGGGTTCGTATTGCATGATAGGTATTTTTGGAATATTGCACCTAATTCAAAAAGAATAAATGAAAAGGTTGATTATATAAAAAAACGCGGCAAATGGATATTAGTAAGGCAGCAGTATGAAAAAATCAAAAATATGTATTTGGTTCGCAATGATTATAATCACCCATCATTTATCTGCTATGTTGAAGCAGTGAATAATGTATATAACTCAAGAAAAAGCTGGTAGGAGGAATTACAATGGCACTAATTAATTGTCCTAATTGTAATAAGGAAATAAGCGACAAGGCAAAAGTTTGCGTGGGATGTGGGCATCAAATTATTGATGATGTAAATACAGAAAAAACAATGGTGAGTTGTCCTGAATGTGGAGTAGTTACCGATGGCATGACAGATATTTGTCCTAATTGTGGCTATCCGTTAAATTTATTTGAAATTAAAGATAATGAAAAGAGTAAAAATAAAAACTTATTTAAGAAGAAATGGTTTTGGGTTTCAGCCATATGTTTTGTGTTGTTAACTTCAATAGTATTGTTTGCATCAAATAATGCAAGAACTGAAAACTACAATATAGAGATATGTACTGCGGTGGATGAAATAATGGCTGTGTCTGCTGATGCTGAAAATGTCGGTAATCAGATATGTTCTGTGTGGAATAATGCAATTTGGGACAAGAGTAATGAAAATACTGCTAAATATACAAGCACAGCAAAAGATTTCAATGAGGCTTTAAGTAATTTATTTGCTGATGAAGAGTTTATAAACAAGATTACAGCCATTAGAAATAAGCAAAGCGAAATTGACACTTATCTTGGAAAACTTAAAAACCCTCCTGAAAAATTCGAAGACGCATATGATGAATTTAAAGAATTATATTATGCTTACTCTGATTATGTGGATTTCGTAATCTCGTGTAAGGGTAGTTATAATACATATACAGAAGATTTGTCTAAAAAGAGTTCGGTATTAATAGAAAGCTATAGAGAGATAAAAGTAGAATTGCTGGGTGAATAATTTTTTTGTCCCTAACTTGACAAAATCATATAATGAGTTTGCAAAGCAAACTCAATGAATTGCCTTGCGGTATGAATTGAAATTATAGATTTTGTAAATTGAGCCTTATGGCTCATGAATTGCGCTTCGCGCATTAACAAGGATAGCCAAAGGAGAAAAAATGAGACTTAACATTGTACTTGTGGAACCTGAAATCCCTTCAAATACGGGGAATATTTCGCGCACGTGCTCGGTAATTGATGCGTCGCTTCATCTGGTTCATCCGCTTGGGTTTGATATAAGCGAAAAAGCAGTGAGACGCGCGGGCCTTGATTATTGGGACGAATTAGATTTACATGAATATCAAAGCTTTGAAGAAGTAAAAGAAAAATACCCAAATGGGAAATTTTACTACTGCACGACAAAGGCAAAATATACGTACAGCAGGGTGGATTTTCCAAAAGGCGAAGATGCAGAAGTTTTTCTGGTATTTGGCAAGGAAACAAAGGGTCTTCCGGAGGAGCTGCTTCGGGAAAACTTAGAGAATTGCATACGAATACCTATGAAAGAAAATAAAAGGTCTTTAAACCTTTCCAATTCGGTTGCGGTTATCGCATACGAGGTTTTAAGACAAAACGAGTTTAAGAATTTACAAGAGGAAGGATTTTTGAGAGAAAATGATTAAAATTATGACAGATTTATCAGCAGATATTCCAAAGGAGATAGCGCTGGAAAACGATATTGCGATGCTGCCGTTTTACATTAATGCAGGGGATGAAAGTATTTTAGCGGATGAAAACTACACACCGGATATGTTTTATGAAAAGTTTAAAACACTGGACCAGATGCCTTCAACCAGTCAGGCAACCCCCGCAATCTTAGAAGATATGTATCGCGCTCTTGGCAAGGAAAACCAGATTATTCATATTACTATCCCTGCTAACAGCAGCGGGATTGTAAATACTGCCCGTAATATCTCTAGCCAGCTTATCGAAGAAGAAGGCTTTGACATAACCATTGTGGACTCAAGTATGTATAGCCTTGGTATAGGTCAAAACGTTATTGATGCGGCAAAAATGGCTAAACAAGGCAAGTCAAAAGACGAAATACTTGCGTTTTTGAAAGAACGGTTTGAAAAGGATAAGGTGTACTTTATAGTAGACGATTTATCCTATCTTCAAAAGGGCGGCAGGATAAAGGCTACAACAATGGTTGTTTCCAAGGTTTTGGACATAAAGCCGATTCTTCATTCAAACGATGGTATGGTAGAAGCATTTGACAAGGTAAAGGGTCTTAAAAGAGCTGTCTCAAAAATGGTTGATATTGCGGCCGAAAGAATGGAAGACCCAGAAAACGGTACAGTATACGTTATGCATGCAGATGCACCTGACAAGGCCGAGCTTACTGCCGAAATGATTAGAAATAAGGTAAATCCAAAGGAAATAGTTATTGGCAAGGTTGGCCCTATTATTACCTGCCACGCAGGAATAGGTGTGTTTGGAATATATTATAAGCACAAATAGTTAAGGAATGATAGATTATGTATCTTGAAAAGGAAGAAATGAAGTTCTCGGTGGTCTACGCTTTAAAGCAGTACAAGGCCCCTATGCCCGAAAATCGGCTTTACGAGATTTTTACCTGGGACAAAGAGATTATGGAATATTTTGATTTGTCCGGCGTGCTTGCAGAGCTAATCGAGGACGGGTATATCCTTAAAAAGTTTTATCGCAATGAGGAAGCCCTAGATTTAAGCGAAAGCGGACAGTCGGCATATTTGTTTTTTAAGGACCGTATCCCGTTTAGCATAAGAGAGAGGATAGATTCGGGGATAGGTAAGGTAAGATATGATGAGCTTATAGACCCAAATGCAATCCGCGCAGAAGTGGTTTTTGCAGCAGAGGAGCAGTATATGGCAAAATGCAGTATAGTTGAAAATAAGGTTCCGGTTCTGGAGCTTTCGCTTAATATGGGAAAAAGAGACCAGGCACAAAAGGTTGCCAATTATTTTAAGAAGAATGCCGATAAAATTTATGAAGAAATTCTAAAGGTTTGCACCGAGGGAGAGGACAGAAGGTAGGAGGAAGTTAGTGTGTTTACAGCGGGAAGTTATGATATAGTGGTAGTAGGCGGCGGACATGCAGGTATTGAGGCGGCACTTTCGGCAGCCCGTCTTGGCATGAAGACCTGCCTTTTTTCCATAAGTCTTGACAGTGTGGCAAATCTACCTTGCAATCCAAGCATTGGCGGCACTGCAAAGGGGCATCTTGTGCGTGAGATAGATGCTTTGGGCGGAGAAATGGGAAAAGCAGCAGATAAAACGCTTCTTCAGTCCAGAATTTTAAACCGGGGCAAAGGGCCTGCGGTTTATTCGCTTCGTGCGCAGATAGACAGACGTGCCTACCAGAACGAAATGAAGCACCGTATTGAGATGTGCGATAATTTGCATCTTAAGCAGGGTGAAATTGTAAAGGTTAATCTTGATGACAGCGGATGTGTGAGGTCGGTTGAAACCCGTATGGGCGCCGAGTATCTTTGTAAGGCTGTCATAATATCAACAGGAACATACTTAAAATCAAGAATAATAATCGGCGAATTCAGCCAGGAAAGCGGCCCTGACGGTGTGTTCCCGGCGACAGAGCTATCAGAAAACCTTAGAAACATAGGCGTTGAACTGGTTCGCTTCAAAACCGGAACACCGCCCAGAGTAAACCGTCGCTCCATTGATTTTTCGCATCTTGAGGAACAACAAGGCGATGAGGAAATTACGCCATTCTCCTTTGAAACCACAGACGCGCTTAAAAATACAGTAAGCTGCTTTGTTACCTACACAAACGAGAAGACACACAAGGTAATACTTGACAACATACACCGCTCGCCCCTATATGGCGGCGACATAAAGGGCATAGGGCCAAGATACTGTCCATCAATTGAGGATAAGATAGTAAGGTTTAAAGACAAAGAACGGCATCAGCTGTTTATTGAGCCGATGGGCGAGGATACCGAAGAAATGTATATCCAAGGCTTTTCAAGCAGCCTTCCCGAAGAAGTACAGCTCGAAATGCTGAAAACCCTCCCGGGACTTGAAAATGCTCAGGTTACCAGAAATGCCTATGCTATCGAATATGACTGCTGTAACCCCTTACAGCTAAAAGCAACACTTGAATTTAAAAATATTCCCGGACTTTATGGGGCGGGACAGTTTAATGGAACTTCAGGATATGAAGAAGCGGCGGCACAAGGACTTATGGCCGGCATAAATGCGGCACTTAAATTAAAAGGAAAAGCCCCGTTTATCCTTGACCGAAGCGACGCATACATAGGTACGCTTATTGACGACCTTGTGACAAAAGGCACCAACGAGCCTTATCGTATGATGACCTCAAGGTCAGAATATCGCCTTATCTTAAGACAGGATAATGCGGATTTAAGACTTACAAAAATGGGATACGAAATCGGGCTTATATCAGAAGAAAGATACCAAAAATTTAAAGAGAAAAAACGTATGATAGAGGAAGAGGTGGAGCGTCTTTCAAAAATTGTCTATCCTCCAAGCCAAAAAGTAAATGACTTTTTAATGTCTCTTTCGGCAACGCCGATTTCGACCGGAATACACGCAAATGATTTGCTTAAAAGGCCCGAGGTCACTTATGAGAGTCTTGGAGTTTTGGATGAGGATAGGCCTATTTTACCGAAAGACGTGACCGAGCAGGTAGAAATCAGCATCAAGTACGAGGGATATATAAATCGCCAGATTATGCAGGCTGAAAAGTTTAAACGCCTGGAAGACAAAAAAATCCCCCAGGACATTGACTATAGGGCTGTCGAGGGACTAAGACTTGAGGCTAGGCAAAAACTGGAAAAGCTAAGACCTCATTCCATAGGTCAGGCATCAAGAATTTCGGGGGTTTCGCCTGCCGATATTGCAGTTTTAGTGGTTTATCTCAAAAAATAAAAGGATAGGTTAAGATGAAGAGGATTATCGCCGGTCAAAATGATGCCGGGCAACGCCTGGATAAGTTTTTGACAAAGCTTTTAAAGGATGCGCCGACGAGTGCGATTTACAAGTGGATAAGGAAAAAACGTGTTAAGGTAAACGGCAAAAAACAGGAAATTTCGTATACTATTAAGCAAGGCGATGTACTGGAGCTTTATATAAACGACGAGTTTTTTAGTGGCGGCAAGGCAGTGGTTAAAGAAAGTCTGCCTTTGACGGTTGTATACGAGGATAAAAATATCATCATAGTCGATAAATCCTCAGGTATTTCGGTTCATGGCGAAGAAGGCTCGCTTTTGGAACGTATCCATTTTTATCTGTATAAGAAAGGCGAGTATGACCCACAAAAAGAAAATACATTCAGACCGTCCCTTTGCAACAGGATAGACAAAAATACGTCGGGACTTGTGATTGCAGCAAAGAATGCGGTAGCGCTTAGAATAGTTAATGAAAAGTTGAAAAACCACGAGATTGATAAGTTTTATATAGCTAAAGTGGAAGGTGAGCTTAACCCCAAAAACGGTCGGATAGAGGGATATACCTTTAAAAACGAGGCCGAGCGCAAGGTGTATTTCATTAAAGAAATGCAAAAAGGGGCAAAACCATGCCTTACCCTTTACAAAAGCCTTGGGGAAAGTTTGGTTGAGGTACAGCTGATTACAGGACGTACCCACCAAATCCGTGCATCTTTTGCGTGGCTAGGACACCCACTGGTTGGAGATGTAAAGTATGGTGCCCAAAAAGATGGCAGGCGTGACTTCCAGATGCTTAAGGCATACAAGATACTATTTAACTTTAAAACACCTGCAGGGGAGCTTGAATATTTAAACGGAAAGGTTATCGAATCTGGGAAAAATTTTTAGGATAGGATTGAGGGTCAAAGCGTGAATTGGACAAACGAGCAGCGTCAGGCAATTGAATACAGCGGCGAAAATATTCTGCTTGCGGCAGCAGCAGGGTCTGGTAAAACTGCGGTTTTGGTGCAGAGAATTATTGAGCTTATTTGCCACGAAAAAGACCCCATCAATATAAACGAGCTGTTGGTTTTGACCTTTACCGATGCGGCAGCAAGAGAAATGCGCGAAAAAATATCGAATGCCATTGAAAAGGCTTTATCTGAGAACCCAGAGAATAAGCACCTCCAAAATCAAAGGCTACTTATGCATTCTGCCTCTATATCGACTATTCATTCTTTTTGCTTGATGCTTATAAAAAATAATATACATATGACAGATTTGCCGGTGAACTTTTCGCTGGTTTCTGAAATTGAAAATAAAATGCTGATTGACACTGCTCTTGACAGTGTTTTAGAGCGGTTTTATGGTAATATTGACCATGATAAGTCCATAAGAGATTTGGTTATGGGCTATGGAGGCATAAAGAATGACAGTGCCCTTCGTGAAACAGTACTTTCGCTTCTTTCTTTCAGTAAGAGTATGGCAAGTCCCTCAAAATGGCTGAATAGTACTGTACGTGAGTTTTTGCTTGTAAAAAAGTCAAATTCCTTGCTAGGTACCGTTTGGCAAAAATGGCTTACCGAAAAGGCAGAGCAGCTTAAATGCGAGACTATAAAGCTGTATCAGGATATACTTTTTGAGTGTCAAAGCTTAGAAGAAGGGCATTCGTATATCCAGTTTTTTGATATAGAAAAAGCAAGTATAGCAAGGACTTTTTCGCATATGGATACGAGGGATTATTCGTCAGTACGTGACGGTGTGGCAGTTTTTGAGTTTCAAAGACTTCCTCAGGGGATGCGTAATCCTGACGAAAAGACTTTAGCATTGCAAAACAAAATCAAGGCACTAAGGCAGATGGCAAAGGATAATATGTCAGACCTTTGGTCTTTATACAGAATTCCCGAAGAGGAAATGATAAAAAGGATAGCAGAAACTTATCCCATAATCAGGACTTTAAAAAATATTGTTCTAATATGTGACCGAAACCACACAAAATTAAAGAGAGAAAAGAACTTTTTGGATTTTTCGGACCTTGAACACGAGGCCCTTGAGCTGCTTGTCGGCAAAAATGGAGAAAGAACCATGACAGCCAAAGCTTTAAGGGAAAAGTACCACGAAATTCTGATAGACGAATATCAGGACACAAACCATATCCAGGATGCGATTTTTGGCGCTTTGTCAAGGGAAAACCGCAATATATTTATGGTAGGAGATTTAAAGCAGAGTATATATACATTCAGAAATGCCGTGCCAAAGCTCTTTGCTGACAAGTACCAACGCTACGAACAAAGCGCAGGCGACGGCCATTTAATCAGGCTGTTTAAAAACTTTCGAAGCCGAAAGGCAGTGGTAGATGTGGCCAACTTTACATTCAGCACTGTTATGGGACTTGAGGTAGGCGATGTTGATTATACCGAGGAAGAGTACCTCATTCAGGGTGCTGAATACCCTATTGGAACAGATACCGTGGATTTTGTACCCGAATTTCACTTTGCATGCACTAACGGGGAGTTAGCAGAAGGTGAGGAACACCTTTCAAAAAGCGAGATTGAGGCACGTATTGCGGCTAAGAGAATACGTGAAATGATTGATTCGGGCTTTAAAGTGTTTGACAAGCAAAAAAAAGAAATGCGGCCAATTAAGTACAGCGACGTGGTTGTCCTTATGCGAAACACAAAAAGCGCAGCACCGGTCTTTGAAAGTGTATTTGAGGAGTCGGGCATCCCGACCTACACCGAAGTTGGGCGTAGCTACCTTGACGCAAAAGAAGTCCAGACTGTACTTTCGTTTTTGCAGATAATAGACAACCCCCGTCAGGATATTCCCTTGATTGCGGTTATGCGTTCGCCTATGTGGGGATTTTCGCCCGAGGATTTGGCAAAAATCCGGAGCAAAATGAAAAAAGGCTGCTTTTTTGATGCAGTTATCCACTGTGCCTCGCTGGGTGATGAGAAAACGGTAGATTTTTTAAATGAGCTTAATATATTAAGAAAAAAATCAGAGCATTCGGGAATTGAACAGCTTATCTGGCACATATACTATGAGTATGGTTATTACGCATATGCCGGGGCCCAGAGCCGAGGCCGCGAGCGCCAGGCAAACCTAAAGCTTTTGTTTCAGCGCGCGGCAGAATTTGAGCATACCGGACTTAGCGGCCTGTTTAGCTTTATGGCGTATATCGAAAGCCTTAAGAGTCAGGGCCTTGACTTAGCGCCGTCAAAGATTTTGGGTGATGGAGACAATGTGGTAAAGATTATGACCATCCATAAGTCAAAGGGTCTGGAGTTTCCGGTGGTGATACTTTCTGATACTGCACGTAACTTTAATATAAGAGATTTGAGCGATAATATAATATGGAACTCAGAGATTGGTATTGGCTTAGACTATGTTGATACAAAACTCAGAGTGAGATATCCGTCTATTCCGCGAGAAATTGTAGCGGCAAAATCTAAGGGTGAGCTTTTGTCCGAGGAAATGCGGCTTCTCTATGTAGCACTTACCAGAGCGCGCGAAAAGCTTATAGTAACTTGTACCTTTAAAGAAACCAAGCAAGGACCAACTCTTCCACTTTACAAAGAAAGCGGACAGGCAAAGCCTTGCTACATAAGAAGCAAAATGTGCTTTGGTGATTGGATTCTGGCAGCTGTATTAATGCATCCTGATGCCAAGAATTTGCGAGAATATTTTGGGTTTGAGGGCATGATAGATGCAAAATCGCAAGGCTTTGACATAATGACAAAGCTTTATAAAAGTCAGAGTGAAATCTCTGTACCTACCAGAGAAAAGGACATGCCCATAGCATTTAGCGAAGCGGATAGCAAGGATTTTGATGCACAAATTAAGGAGAAACTTGAATATACCTATCCAAACGAATTTTTAGGTAAATACCCGATTAAGCTGTCGGTCAGTGAAGCAAAGTGTATTAAGGCGGAAGATGAGGACTATACGCCCGTTATTTCGGAACTGAGATTGGCGAAAATCCAACCACTAGAAAGAGTTACAGGCGCCGAGCGAGGTACTGTGGTGCATTTTTTAATGCAGATGGCAAAGCCCAAGGAGATCAACTCCTGTGAGGACGTAATGGCTTTGGTAAAGAAAATGGAAGCCGAGCAGATAATAACTCCCAGTCAGGCAGAAGCGGTTGATGCACAAAAAATATTTGAGTTTTTTGCGAGTCCCATAGGCGAAAGACTGAAAAATGCGGTGAGGGTTGAAAAAGAGTTTGGATTTTACACAAAGGTGCCACTTAGTGAGGTTTATAAAACAGAGCAGAAAGGCGAAATTCTTATTCAGGGAATGATGGACTGCTTCTTCTCAGAGACGGATGGGACGGTTGTTCTTTTGGACTTTAAAACCGACCGGGCAAAAACAAAAGAAGATGCCGAAAGAATAGCAAAGAGATATACCACACAGATGAAGTATTACAAAAAAGCTCTCGCTGAGATTTTGGCAAAAGATGTAGACGAATGTTACTTATACTTTTTGGATTGCGGACAGCTTGTAAAGGCCTAAAAAACAAAAGAAAGGATTAAGGATATGAGGGTACTGATACTTACAATTACAACAGGACAAGGCCACAATCAGGTGGCAAAGAACTTAAGTAGATGTCTTTTTGACTGCGGTGCCGATACCTATTCGATGGATGTTTTGGAATATATCAATCCTGTACTGAAAGAGCTTGTTTCAAAGGGGTATCTTATGTCCACAAAACGTCTTCCCAAGGTATATGGCAAAGCTTATCGCCTGGCAGAAAAAAGGGACATTGATAACAAAGAAAGCCGTGTTATAAAAATTACAAGCAGTATCATGGCAAGAAAACTGGAAAAGTTCATTAATGAATATAAGCCCGACACCATCATATGCACCCACGTGTTTGCTGCGATGCTGGTTTCGGCTGTAAAAAAGAAAATTGACGAAAAAATAAAAACTGTGGGCATTGTGACTGACTTTACCATTCATCCATATTGGGAAGAGACCGACCTAAACTATTACATTACGGCTACAGACTTGCTTATCAATCAGGCAGTAAAAAAGGGAATAGAAAAGAGCTCTGTAATAGACACAGGAATACCTATTGACCCTAAATTTTCTAATAAAATGCTAAAGAAAGAGGCAAGAGAAATCTTAGGCATTGATGACATACGCACAGTACTTGTAATGAGCGGAAGCATGGGCTATGGAAAGATTGCGAGGATGATAAAACAACTTGACGAGACCCAGGTTGATTTTCAGATGATTTCAGTTTGTGGGCATAACGAAAGGTTAAAAAACCAGATTGACAAAATGAACCTCAGACATAAAATCTATAATTTTGGGTTTTCTGATAAAGTAGATTTGTTTATGGATGCCGCTGACTGCATAATTACAAAGCCCGGAGGACTTACAACCAGTGAAGCCCTTGCCAAATCGCTACCTATTATTATGGCAAATCCTATACCCGGGCAGGAAGACCGGAATGTTGAGTTTTTGCTGAATAACGGAGCGGCGGTTAAGGTCAGCAGTACCTACCCGATTGACGAGGCGCTTTATCAGATATTTACAAACGAAAAGAGGCTCAGCGAGCTTACACAAATGGTAGAAAAATTGGGTAAGCCAAAGTCCGCCAAAGATTTTACAGAGTTTATTTTAAAAATTAACAGAGAGGAAGGGGCAGAGTATGAGACTTAGCGAGGGAATCCCAGACCAGGAATATTTTGTTAAGGCAATAGATTTGGAGCTTGCCGCAAAAAGGAGACTTGAAATTTTGGGAATGACTCATAGTGCCCGTGTTCTGGTGCTTAACTCTAAACGTTCGGGAACAAAAATAATTAAGGTCCGTGGCACCAGATTTGCCTTGGGAGCAGAATTTTCTAAAGGCATAAGCGTTGAACCTTGCCAGGACTAAAGAGGGGTGAGAGAATATGAGCAATGAAATAAATGTTGCCTTTATCGGCAATCCCAACTGCGGAAAAACTACCCTTTTTAATGCATACACAGGCGCCAATCTTAAGGTGGCCAACTGGCCGGGAGTGACAGTTGAAAAAAAGGAAGGCGAAGTGTCATATCACAACCGAAAGTATAAGCTTGTTGACCTTCCGGGAACTTATTCCCTTACTTCGTATACAATGGAAGAACGTTTAGCAAGACGATATATCCTTGATGATGAGGTGGATGTTATTATAGACGTTTTGGATGCTTCGTCATTAGAGCGTAACCTCTATCTTACCTTACAACTTATCGAGCTTGGGAAGCCGGTTGTGCTTGCTCTAAATATGATGGATATTGTTGAAGAACGCGGCATGGAAATTGACCTACATAGACTCCCCGAGATGCTTGGTATACCTGTTGTGCCGGTGTGCGCAAGACGCCGTACGGGGCTTAATATACTGATGCATGCAGTCTCGCATCACAAGGACAAAAACTATGACCGAGTTGAACATCACCATGAGGCTGGCAGTCACGAGCATTCGCATCATGACGAGTATGCAATGGTGTATAGCGACGAAATTGAGGATAAGATTGACAAAATATCAGAGCTGCTTTCTGCTAAATACCCAGGGTTAAGTGGTCTCAGGTGGCACGCGATAAAAATACTGGAAGCAGACACAGAGGTATGCAGCAAATATCCATTAAATCTTAAGGGAATTGCTGATAGGAGCTATGAAGAGGATATTATCGCCCAGAGGTATGACTTTATTGAAGAAGTGGTAAGCGAGGTTTTGGTAAACCGCGAGGAAAAGGCCCAAGAGACCGACAGAATTGACAAAATCCTGACTCATCGCATTTGGGGGCTTCCAATATTTTTAGGGATTATGGCACTGGTGTTTGTTCTTACCTTTACGGTTGGTGACTGGCTGAAGGGCTATTTTGAAATGTTCTTGGATTGGTTTTCGGGTGTAGCCATAGAGTATCTTGGGAAAATAAACGCAGGCGAAATTCTTACCTCTATGCTGGTAGACGGAGTTATTGCAGGTGTGGGCGGAGTGCTTACATTCCTGCCGAATATCTTTATACTGTTTCTCACTTTGGCATTTTTGGAAGACAGCGGCTATATGTCAAGAGTGGCATACGTTATGGACGGGATAATGTCAAAAATAGGCCTTTCGGGCAGGGCATTCATACCAATGCTACTGGGATTTGGATGTACTGTGCCTGCGGTTATGGCCTCCCGTGCGCTTGAAAATCGTGAGGACCGATTAAGGACCATAATGGTCACTCCATTTATGTCGTGCAGCGCAAGACTTCCGGTGTATGTTTTGCTGTCGCAGATGTTTTTTGCCGAGTATGCACTTTTTGCGGCATATTCTATGTATATTATAGGTGTTTTGGTTGCAATTGTTGTGGCAAAGCTTCTATCGAAGTTTTCAAAAACCAAAGAGACAAACACCTTGCTTATCGAACTTCCGGAATATAAAACGCCAAATCCAAGAAATATCAGGATTTATGTATGGGAAAAAATACGGGATTATTTGTCAAAAGCCGGTACAACCATTTTTGTTGCATCAATTGTGCTTTGGGCACTTCTTAACTTTGGCGCGAGCGGCAAGGTGGATGATATGTCCGAGAGCTTTGCTGCGTATATCGGCAAAGTTTTAGTGCCTGTAATGAAGCCTTTGGGTCTTGGCTACTGGCAGATTGTGGTAGCGCTTATTTCGGGAATTGCCGCTAAAGAAGTTGTAGTATCAAGTATGAGCGTGCTTTATGGGATAGGCAATATCGCTTCGGTCAGTGGCATGGCAGGTCTTGCTGCTATCCTCTCGGCAAGCGGATTTGGCGCTATAAATGCATATTCGATGATGATTTTCTGCCTCCTTTATGTGCCGTGCGTTGCAACTATAGCTACAATCAGGCGCGAAACAAGCTCGCTAAAGTGGACACTTCTTGCAATTTTAATTCAGCTTGGCACAGCATGGCTGGTTTCCTTTGGAGTTTATACGACTTTATCAAATTTTAGCTAAGGTGAGAGAAATATGAAGATTATACTGTGGATTTTAATTGTTGCCGCCATTTTTGCGGTGTGCGTAAAAAAGGTCAGGGACTTTAAGCAGGGCAAGTACTGCGGATGCGGATGCAGTGACTGTTTGAAGAAATGTAAAAAGATAGAAGAAACAGAGGAAAATGAACTTTAGGAGAAATAAGTTATGAAGAGAATAGCAAAGTTTGAAAAGGTAAGCCTTGCTCAATTTAAAAATGACTGGCAAAGCGCAGATTTTAAAGAAGTTTATGAAGGAATCAAACTCCCTTTGCGCGCGACAAAGGGCTCGGCCGGTTATGATTTTTATGCGCCAAAGGGATTTTCGCTCTCCCCGGGCGAAAGCATAAAGGTCCCGACAGGGATACGTGTACGCATCGACGATGGCTGGGTGCTTAAAATTTACCCAAGGAGCGGACTTGGCTTTAAGTATAGACTTCAGCTTGACAACACGGTTGGGATAATAGATAGTGACTACTACAACTCCTCAAACGAAGGCCATATAATGATAAAAATCACCAACAATTCACTTGAGGGTAAGACTGTAGAGGTAGATAGCGGAAGTGCATTTGCCCAGGGGATTTTTCTGGAATATGGGATTACCGAGGACGACGATGCTGATGGTATCCGCGACGGCGGATTTGGAAGCACAAGCAAATAAAGGGAAAAATATATGAAGATTGTTATACTTGATGCAGAAACTATAGGTAAGGATATAGACCTTAGTTTATTTGAAGAACTTGGCGAGGTAACGGTGTTTGACAAAACTAATCCGGAGCAAACTGCCGAACGAATAAAGGGTGCAGATGCTATCATACTTAACAAGATAAAGCTTGATGAAAGCAACCTGAATACCGCTAAAAACCTTAAACTGATATGCCTTACCGCTACCGGCTTTGATAATGTAGACATTAAATATGCCCGCAAAAATGGCATTGCCGTGTGTAATGTAAAAGGCTATTCGACGGATTCTGTTGCACAGCTGACGGTAAGCATGGTGCTTTCGCTTTGTACTCATCTTTTTGAATACGACAGATATTGCAAAAGCGGCGGCTATACAAAAAGCGGCGTTGCAACTCATCTTACCCCTGTCTTTTATGAACTTTCGGGAAAAGTATGGGGACTTTACGGCTATGGCGAGATTGGCAAAAAGGTTGCCCAAATAGCAAAAGCCTTTGGGTGTAAGATTTTGGTGAGTAAAAACACACCGACAGAAGAAGCGGAATGTGTGACACTTACCGAGCTTTTTGAAAGGTCGGATATAATAACCCTTCATACACCGTTAAATGATGGAACATATCATGCGGTAGGTGAAGAAGTGCTTTCTAAAGTGAAAAAGGGTGCCATCTTAGTCAATGTGGCAAGGGGTGCTATCGTGGATGACGAGGCTGTTACAAAGGCAGTAGAGGATGGTAGACTCGGCGGCTTTGCGACAGACGTTTATCCGGTTGAGCCTATGACCAAAGACTCGCCTTTTAATCGCATTTTAGAATTTGACAATGTTTTGCTTACACCGCATATGGCGTGGAGCGCATACGAGTCACGAGTAAGGCTTATGGAAGAAATTAAGGAAAACATAAAAGCTTTTTTAAGAGGCGAAAGAAGAAACAGAGTAGAATAGACTAAATAAAAAAGGTATGTAAGATTTACTTACATACCTTTAATTTTTTAACATTTATTTTTTCTTAGCAATTACGGCTTTTGCCTTTTCAACAATTGTCTTTGTGTCAAGACCATAAATTTCAAAAAGTGCAGCCGGGGTGCCGGAACGACCAAATTCATCTCTTGTTCCGACTCTTTGAAGAGGAACCGGATATTCCTCGGCAAGGACTTCCGCTACAGCCGAGCCAAGACCGCCGATGATGTTGTGCTCTTCGGCGGTAACGATTGCGCCAGTTTCTTTTGCAGCCTTTACGATTATGTCACGGTCAATAGGCTTTATGGATGCGATGTTTATTACCCTTGCCGATATTCCCTGCTCTGAAAGAACTGTTTTTGCTTCAAGTGCATAGGGAACCATAAGGCCGGTTGCGATGATGGTTACATCAGTGCCTTTCGAAAGCTCTACGCCTTTACCGATTTCAAACTTGTAGTCGCTTCCAAACACTGTAGGAACAGCGAGCCTTCCAAATCTAAGATAAACAGGGCCATCGTGGTCAATTGCTGCCTTAACTGCGAGGCGAGCCTCGGTCGCATCGGCAGGGTTTAAGATAACCATACCGGGGATTGTGCGCATAATTCCAATATCCTCAAGACACTGGTGTGTTGCGCCGTCTTCGCCTACCGAAATTCCGGCGTGTGTTGCGCCGATTTTTACGTTAAGTTTTGGATAGCCGATAGAGTTTCTTATTTGTTCAAATGCTCTTCCTGCTGCAAACATTGCAAAGGAGCTTGCAAAAACAATCTTTCCGCAGGATGCAAGGCCTGCTGCTGTTGACATCATATTGCCCTCGGCGATGCCTGCATTAAAAAATCTTTCGGGATATGCCTTTTGAAATGTTTCGGTTTTCGTGGATTTAGAAAGGTCTGCGTCAAGGACAATTATTCTTTCGTCACAACCAAACTCGCTAAGAGCCTTGCCGTATGCTTCGCGGGTTGCTATCTTTTCACCTATTTTATACATTAGCACGTACCTCCCAAAAGTTTGATTTGTTCGTCAAGTTCTTTTACTGCTTGTTCGTACTGCTCGTCATTGGGAGCAACGCCGTGCCAGCCAGCCTGGTTTTCCATAAATGACACACCCTTACCCTTTGTGGTGTTTGCAATAATCATAGTGGGCATTTCCTTAGTGTCTTTTGCTTTTTCAACGGCTGCTTCAATTTCTTCAAAGCTATGACCGTCAATTGTAATTACGTTCCAGTTAAATGCCTCAAACTTTTTGTCAAAAGGAGTGGGATTCATAACCTTTGTTATGTCACCATCAATCTGAAGACCATTAAAGTCAAGGAAAGCGGTTAAGTTATCAAGCTTATAATGCGCCGCAAACATAAGAGCCTCCCAAACCTGGCCCTCTTCACATTCGCCATCGCCAAGAATTGCATAAACCCTGTAATCCTTTTTGTCAATTTTAGCCGCAAGTGCCATTCCTGAGGCAGCACTGATGCCCTGGCCCAAAGAACCGGTAGACATATCAACACCCGGTATCCCTTTCATTTCGGGGTGTCCCTGAAGATAGCTGTCCACTTTTCGGAAAGTTTTAATATCTTCTTTTTGTATGTAACCACATTCTGCTAGTATTCCATAAAGCCCTGCAGACGCGTGCCCTTTCGAAAGGACAAATCTGTCACGGTTGGGATTTTTGGGATTTTTGGAATCAACATTCATTCCCTCTTTGTAAAGGTAGGTAAGAATGTCGGCAGACGAAAGAGCGCCGCCGGGATGTCCGGCTTTTGCGCTGTGGATTGCTTCAAGAGCCATCTTCCGCACTTTTGCTGCTGAAATCTTTAATGAAGTAATGGTTTCTTTTTGCATTTGTAAACCTCCGTGTATATAATGTGATTTTAGTTACTAAAGTTAGTAGTTTTTAAATCCGTTGCCCAAAACTTCCCGGGCATCCGAAAGTATAACAAAGGCCTTACTGTCGGTTTCCTTAATGATAGTTTTAAGCCTTGTAATTTCGTAGTTTTTAACGACGCATACCAGAACAGATTTTTCGGTATTGGTATAAAATGATGATGCGCAGAGGTGGGTTGCCCCTCTTGAAAGTTCTTTTGAGATTGCCAAAGCAAGATTTTTAGGTGAGTCGGATATTATATAGGCGACTTTGGCTATGTCACCGCCTTCTACAATCAAATCAATAATAAAGCTGCTGATATAAAGCGAAATCCCAGAGTATAAAAGGGTCTCCCACTTTTTAAAAATTAGTCCCGCAAGGCCTATTATAAAGGCGTCAATAATCAAAATAAGCCGGCCTATTGAAAGTGATTTTCGCTTATCCTTTAAAATCTGTACCACAATGTCAGTCCCGCCGGTAGTAAAACCGGCGCTAAAGACAAGACCTATGCCAAGACCCAAAAGTACACCACCGTAAATTGAAGACAAAAGGATATCATTTGTAACTCTTGGCAAAAAAGCAAATATATCAGTAAATGTAGAAAAGAAAATCATTCCCGCAAATGACGAAAGGATAAAACCTTTTCCAAAATGTCTAAACCCCCAAGAAAACACAGGGATATTCAGCCCGAAAATCAGTGTTCCTATGGGTAAACCTGTCAAATGGTTTATTGCAATAGAAAGTCCGCTGATGCCACCCGGTGCAATGCCCGAAGGTGCTAAGAACACATTCAGCGAGAGCGATGCAATAACAGTACCAAAAACCATTTTAAGAAAAAGTTTAAGCTTTTTTAGCATTTTTACAATCACCTCAAGTTAAGTTACATATGTAAAAATGCTTATTTGGTTAAATAAGATGCATAAGGATTTCCAAAATCCTTTCGCTGTCACCTTTTAAGTACAGATATCCGATAAGTGCCTCAATTCCCGTAGCTGATTTATAATCAACCATATTGGCGTTTTTGGGTGGGTGCGAGCTAGTATTCCGACCTCGTTTGTAAACAGCCAGCTCTTCTTCCGTAAGCATGTCCTTTATCTTTTGAAAAAGGTCAGACTGTGCTTTTGCGTTGACCATTTTTATGGCGGTTTTATGAAGACGATTTACAGGGAGATTGAGGTCTTTTAGAATATACGTCCTGACAAAAAGCTCATAAACACAGTCGCCGATATACGCTAGGGCAAGCGGTGAGTATTGTGATGGCGGCACCTTGTCTCCTAAGTGAAATTCTTTTATAAATGTGTCAAGCATAAGTATACCGCCTAAGCCTTCGTGATTTGTTGACCATTTGGAGTATCTTTTACTATTATGCCCATATCTTTTAGCTTATCCCGAAGCTCGTCAGATTTTGCCCAGTCTTTTGCTGCACGTGCAGTAGCACGTTCTTCTAAGATTTTATTTACCTCGTCGTCCACTTGGTCGTCCTTTTTGGAAAGAAGCCCCAAAACACTGCCAAGTTCACTGATTGTATCAATGGTAAATAGGATAACCTCTTTTGAAAAACCTTCACCTGAGGTGATATTCTTATTAGCCTCGGAAACAATTTCAAATATAACAGAGATAGCATCTGCGGTGTTTAAATCGTCATCCAAAGCTGTGATATATTTTGCCTTGAGTGCATTCAAGTTTTCGATGTAAGCTTTTTCAGCATCGCTAAGCTCGGTACGGTTTTCGGCGTTTTCGGCAGCAAATTTCATATCCGAAAGGCAGTTATAAATTCTATCTAAGCTTGCTTTTGCCGATTCCATAAGTGCTTTGCTGAAGTTAATTGGACTTCTGTAATGAGCCGAAAGCATAAAGAATCTTATTACTTCGTAGTCAAATTCGGCTGCAACCTCACGAACGGTGAAGAAGTTGCCAAGTGACTTAGACATTTTGCAGTTGTCGATGTTGATATAACCGTTATGCATCCAGTAGTTAGAGAAAGTCACGCCGTGAGCACATTCGCTTTGGGCAATCTCGTTTTCGTGGTGGGGGAAAATAAGGTCCTGACCACCGCTGTGGATATCAATGGTTTTTGCCAGGAATTTGGTTGCCATTGCGCTACATTCAATGTGCCATCCGGGGCGGCCCATACCCCAGGGACTTTCCCATGCAGGCTCGCCCACCTTTTGTTTTTTCCAAAGCGCAAAGTCCATTGGGTCGCGCTTTGCTTCGTTTATGTCAATTCTTGCGCCGCTTTCCAAATCCTCAAGCGGCTGATGCGAAAGCTTGCCGTATTCCGAGAATTTCTTTGCAGCGAAGTATACATCGCCGTCAACATTATATGCATAGCCTTTTTCTTCGAGGGATTTTACAAGCTCGATTATTGCATCAATATTGTCGGTTGCGCGTGGATGCCAGGTAGCACGCTTTATGCCAAGACCATCTGCATCCTTAAAATATTCGTCAATATAGCAGTCTGCAAGCTCCTTTACGGTGATACCCATTTCGTTTGCTTTGTTTATCATTTTGTCGTCTATATCGGTAAAGTTCTGAACAAAATAAACGGTATATCCGCTGTATTCAAGATAACGGCGGAGTGTGTCAAAAATAATGAATGGTCTTGCGTTGCCTATGTGAAAGTAGTTATAAACAGTAGGGCCGCACGAATACATACGGACAACGCCATTCTCGACAGGGATAAATTCTTCTTTCTTTCGGCTTAACGTGTTGAAAATTTTCATATATATTTTCCTTTCTTAAAGGGGTGTTAGTCTTTACTTTCGATTTCTTTTTTAAGCTTTTCAAGCTCAACGCGAAGCTTGCAAAGCTCCATAGAAACAGGGTCGGGGATATGAATCTGGTCAAGGTCGATTTTTGCAGGTGCGACTTTTAAGTTATCCCTCTTTACTATATGCGCAGGCACGCCAACACATGTACTGTTGGGGGGAATTTCGTTAAGCACCACAGCATTTGCCGCAATCTTGCTGTTGTCGCCCACCGTAAACGGCCCCAAAACCTTCGCCCCACTGCCTATGGTAACATTGTTGCCGATGGTTGGATGACGTTTGCCTTTGTCTTTTCCGGTACCGCCCAGGGTAACACCCTGATAGATGGTACAGTTATCGCCAATGATGGTGGTTTCGCCTATAACCACGCCCATGCCATGGTCAATAAAAAGGCCTTTGCCGATTTGTGCCGCCGGATGAATTTCGATCCCAGTTTTTTTGCGGGCGCGCTTTGAAACCCAATCTGCCAAGAAGTAGAGTTGGAGCTTATAAAGCTTATGGGCAAAACGATAGCTGAGTATTGCGTGAAGACCGGGGTACAAAAACAAAACCTGCATTTTGTTTTTTGCTGCAGGGTCACGCTCAAAAACAAGATTTATTTCATCGTTTAGATTTTTAAAAAATTTCATAGATAAACCTCGCTGATTCTTTATACTACATTATACACCAAAACATGCCAGGAGTAAAGAACTTTCTTTGAAATTCCCGAAAAATAATCGATATTTTCAGACTTTTTGTCAGGTAAAAGCTATTAGTGCTTAATTGAATGGCCGAAACGTTTAAAATGCAGCTCCGGGGATTTGTCGAAAACCGACAAAAACTTTGTAAAAGCTATTGAAATTATTACACTTTTAATGTATAATGATTTTGTATATTATGCGTTTAAATGAATAAATATATTTATGATATGTGGGCGTGTTTGCCCAAAAGACAGGTGACAGATTTGTTTTTAAAAGGATTAATCGATATAATTCAAATAGTTTTGTTTTTGATTGGATGCTACTACACGATAGTAGCCCTGTTTTCGCTTTTGGTTTGCGAGGGCGAGCGCAAGAGTGATAGACTTAACACCTTCGCCCTTGTTATAGCTGCTCACAACGAAGAAAACGTAATCGGACAGCTGGTAGAATCACTTAAAGAAATGGACTACGAAAAGGATAGGTATCAGATTTTTGTTATAGCCGACAACTCTACTGATAAAACCGCAGATATTGCCCGGGAAAAAGGCGCGGTTGTGTGGGAGAGAATAGATGCCGAAAACCGTGGCAAAGGCTTTGCACTGGAATTTGCTTTTGAAAAGATATTCAATTTGGAGACCGAATATGAGTATATCTGCATATTTGATGCGGACAACTTGGTAAAGCCTGACTTTCTTCTCCATATGAATGATAAAATAAACCAGGGATACGAAGCGGTGCAAGGGTATTTAGACAGCAAAAACCCTACAGACAACTGGCTTGCGTTTTCGTATTCTATGTGGTACTGGCTGAACAACCGTATGTCTCAGCTCGCGCGTGGCAACCTGAATTTAGGCTGCCGCTTGGGTGGGACCGGGTTTGCTGTTTCTGAGAGACTTATTAAAAAATACGGCTGGGGTGCAACCTGCCTTGCCGAAGATACCGAGTTCACACTTAAACTGGCGCTCAGTGATATCAAGGTTGGATGGGCTCACAAGGCGGTTGTTTATGACGAAAAGCCACTGGAACTTACTACGTCAATCCGTCAGCGAAAACGGTGGATGCAGGGCCTTTCGGAGGTAGCGATGGGGTATGTTAAGCCGCTTATCGAAAAAGGCGTCAAAGAAAAGTCACTTTTCGCATTTCACACGCTTATGAATTTTTGGGGAGACACCTTGTACCCGCTCTCTGTAATGATATTTTGGGCAGTGTACATTATGGGGATGTTTGCAGACAGAAGCTCCGGGATTTACACAGCTTTTTGTTCGTTTTGGGATACTCCGCTTAAAATGGTAATTTTGACCACTTTTGTCTGGGGAAATCTACTGCTCGTGATTGCCGCGCTTTATAATGACCGCAAGCTTGACAAAAATATAATGAAAAACTCACCGGGATTTTTGATATATATAATAACCTGGATTCCGGTCGGCATAATGGGATTTTTAAAACGCAACGAAAAACAGTGGTTCCACACGCCGCATTCAAAAAAAGATAACTAAAGAGAGGTATAATAAGATGTTAATGAATGATATAATTGTTGAACAAATTGTTAAAAAGCAAAAAAACGCTAAAGATAGTCTTATGGTACTTGGAATCGTTGCTTTGTGCGTGGCAGTGGTAGTGGTTTTGTATATGGTGGTACTGCCTCTTTTGCCGCAGTTTTCGTCTGTTATATTTTTGCTTATTGCGCTCTCGGTGTATTATACCTATATACTGGCAGGGAATTTTAATCTGGAGTACGAATACTCACTTGTAAATTACGAACTGGATGTTGATAAGATAGCCTCAAAAAAATACAGAAAAAAGGTTACGCACGTAGACCTTACCAATATAGAGGCATTTGACAGTAAGGATTTGCCCGAATTTGAAAAGTATCTTAATGACGAAAGCATAAATAAAGTCTACGCATGTCGCCTGAAAGATGCAGAGGATACACATTTTTTGATTTATACAGAAAACCTGACAAAAAAAATGCTTATTTTTTCGCCGGGCGAAGAAATGGTCGCCGGTATTAAAAAAATGGGCGCAAGAAGGCTTGAAAGATAATGCGTTGCGGCATCGATATAATCGAAATATCGCGGATTGAAGATGCAATCAAAAAAAACGATGGATTCTTGAAAAGAGTTTTTTCTGATGCAGAAATTGAATATTATAATAAAAAGAGCAACGGCTTTGAGTCTTTGGCAGGATTTTTTGCGGCAAAGGAAGCTTATGCCAAGTTTTTGGGTACAGGCATCAGGGGGTTTAACCTTTCTGATGTATCTGTAAGCCACGACGAAAGCGGAAATCCAAGTATCTTTTTCAAAGGCGAAAGACAGCCGGTATCCCTTAGTATTTCGCATAACACCACCACTGCAGTTGCCGTGGTAACTGGTGAAGAAAAAAAGACTCCTGTTTTGCTTAAGGACGAAATGTCAGAACTTATACCCAAACGCCCCCGCGACTCTCACAAAGGTGACTTTGGAAGAGTGCTGGTGGTTGCAGGAAGCAAGGGGATGATAGGCGCGGCAGCGCTCTCTGCATATGCGGCGCTTCGTACAGGGGCAGGCCTTGTTACTTTGGCTGTGCCTGAGTCCGAGAGATTGACAGCCAGTGGATTTTACCCCGAAATTATGACAGAGGGACTCATTGATGAAGATGGTATGATAACTACCGATGCAATGAAGAAACTGTTAAAACTTTCAGCTGGCAAGGACACTATTGTGTTTGGGCCGGGACTTGGTAAAAGCCAGAGTATACACCTGATACTTACCGAACTTCTGAGAAGCTTTAACAAGACACTAATCATTGATGCAGACGGACTGAATGCTTTAAGCAAAAATCCGGATATTCTGAATGAACGTACCTGCAAGGTCATTCTTACTCCGCATCCGGGAGAAATGTCAAGGCTTTTGGGCTCTAACGTACAAGAAGTGCAAAAAAACAGGTTAGAAACAGCAAATGCTTTTGCTAAAAAATACGGAGTCTTGGTTACCCTTAAAGGATACGAAACAGTGGTAGCAGATAGTGAAAAGGATTGTTTTATTAACCCGACAGGGAACAGTGGCATGGCGAAAGCGGGGTCGGGAGATGTGCTCTCAGGCGTAATTGGTGCATTCTTGGCTCAGGGCATGGATGCTTTTGAAAGCGCAAAACTGGGCGTATACATTCATGGCTTAGCAGGGGATATTGCAAGGGAAGAGAGAGGCGTTCATGGGATACTCGCGTCAGATATTGCAGATAAGGTTCCTGAGGCAATTTTAAGAGTATTGGAATAAAAAATTTAGGAAGTGAAAAATGAAAAAGAGTATGGTAGCGATTTCTTTCGCTGTTGTACTTATGATGAGCCTTGTGGCTTGCAAAAGTGGCAGTATCCACGACCACCACAAGGAAATATACAAAAGATACAGTAACTTAGAATCGTTTTATTCAGAAGTGAGAATAACAGTCAAAACCGAAAAAACTTCATCCACATATCTTGGGAGGCAGTTTTTTGAAAAACCGGATAAAGTTTCGTTTGTGATTGATTCCCCCGAAGAAATTGCAGGCAGCGGCTACACTTCAAAGGATGGGAAATATCGCCTTGTATCCGGATTTGGTGAAGAAAAGACGGTGGATATTGTGTTCCCAAAGGAAAAAAGCACTGTGTTTTTAAGTGACTTTTTTGAAAGATACTATAAAAGTGAAGAAACTTCGATTAAGACAAGTGGCGGCTTTGACAAAACCACCCTCAGCTGTTATATTGAAAATGGGTCAGAAAAAAGATTTATGCAAAGCCTTGAGATTGATAATGATACATATCTTCCACTAAAACTTACGACCTTTGATATTGACAAAAATCCGGTTGTGGTGGTAGAGTTTGGAACGTTTAAACGCAATCCACAGCTAGATAAAGGAATTTTTGATTGAAACAGGTGAAACAAATGGATAACACACAAAGAGCATGGGTAGAAATTGACCTTGACCGTATAGCACATAATATGAGAGAAATAAAAAAGTGTTTAAAACCTGATGTCAGGCTTATGGGCGTAGTTAAAGCCGATGCCTATGGCCATGGTGCTTACGAAATCGCAAAAACTATTTTGGAAAACGGTGCAGAGCAGCTTTCTGTTGCCTTTGTTGACGAAGCGGTTGAGCTTCGGAAATGCGGGATTTCAGCGCCGATTTTGATACTTGGAAATTCGTCTGAGACATCTATCGAGGACTTAATCAGCTATGACATCACTCCTGCGGTTTTTACTATGGAGTTTGCAAAAGCTTTGTCAAAGCACGCACATTCTGTGGGAAAGACCATAAGGGTTCATATCAAAGTGGACACAGGGATGCACAGAATTGGTTTTTTGTACGGAGAAGATGCGAACGAGCGTGCTAAAACCATTGAAAACATAATTGAAATTTCAAAGTTCCCCGGAATAGAAATCGAAGGGATATTTTCGCATTTTTCGACATCTGACGAGGAGGACACGGAATATACTCTTGAGCAGCTTAGAAAATTTAAAGAGCTGACTGAAAATCTGGAAGACTTAGGAATAAAAATTCAACTAAAGCATATAGCAAACAGTGCCGCAATTATAAAGTTCCCCGAGGCGCAATTTGATATGGTCCGTGCAGGTGTTATTATGTACGGGATGTACCCTTCCGAATGGGTAAAAAAATCTCCGATAAATCTTAAACCCGCAATGAGCTTTAGGACCAGAATAATAAACATAAAAACTTTGGGAAAAGGCTCGGGGATAAGCTATGGCAAAAGTTACATAACAGATGCACCTACGAAACTGGCAACGATTTGTGTAGGGTATGCAGATGGATATTCCAGAGTGTTTTCCGGAAAAGCAAATGTTTTGGTTAATGGCAAATTGGTAAAGCAACTGGGAAGAATTTGTATGGACCAATGTATGATTGATGTTACAACTGTCAATAATATAGGTATCGGCGACGTGGTTACTCTGTTTGGCAGCGGCGACGGGGGGAATATTCCCATCGAAGAGCTTGCCGAAATTATGGGTACCATAAATTATGAGATTTCCTGTATGATAGGCAGGCGAATCCCCCATGTCTATATTAAAGGCGGCAAAGTGGCAAAAAGTGCAAACTATCTTCTTGCTACGGAGGGCTGAAAAAATTACATAAAGCCCCGAAAAATGAATTTGTATTAGCCAAATTCGAAACACTTGCGTAAGATGTAATAGACTTAGAAATGGGGGAAGGTTATGAGCCTGGGCGGCAGAAGGAAAAAGACAGACGCTACCGCTTGTGCGCCTTTAGAAAAGTACGAAGAGGAGCTTAAGACAGGCTATCTTGACATGTCCCGAATCAATCTGAGTCTGGCGGAAGAAGCCGTGCAGTCTGATAATGATGCACTACTTCTGGCAGAACAAAACTTGCGGAGTGTGAAGAAAAGTGATAGTTAAACGAGGCGATATTTATTATGCAGATTTAAGTCCGGTAGTAGGCTCAGAGCAAGGTGGCATACGGCCTGTGCTGATTATTCAAAACGACATAGGCAACAAATATAGTCCGACAGTGATTGCCACAGCCATTACTTCTCAGATTAACAAGGCAAAAATGCCCACACATATCGAGATTGATGCCAATGAGTACGGACTATCTAAGGATTCGGTAGTTCTTGCGGAGCAAATACGGACTATTGACAAGCAAAGACTAAAGGAAAAAATCGGACATCTGGATGAAAGACTTATGAATCAGGTTAATGAGGCACTGGAAATCAGTTTTGGCCTATAAAAAATGAGGTGGTACTTATGAAAAAAACAAAAAAATTCAAGGCTATCGCGATTGTACTTTGTATGATGTCGGTATTTACGGTCGTTCTTGCCGAGCCTGGTGGCTCGGACGATCCGCTTATTTCCAAGTCATATATTGATACAGTGCTTATGCCACAGATAAAACAGTATGTAGAAGAGAAGATAAGCGGTCTTAATAATAGCGGTAATCAAAACACCCAGACTGCAGTGGAATTTAAGGTTGTGGAACTGGCGGCAGGTCAAAAGCTTATGTGCGAGGCCGGGGCAGAACTTATCCTCCGAATGGGTAAAGCCCAGATTATTGCTACCGAAAAAGGCGGACTTGCAGATACAACAGCAGGGTTTGACCTTTCAAACGGCACAGATATGCCAGCAAATCATCTTTTGATTGTTCCGGTGTCTGACGGCAGAGGTATAAGTGCCCATAACAATGTTATTGTTATGATTAAAGGCAGTTATGAGATAAAATAGACTTGCTTATAAATACAAAAAGCGGATGCAAATTTTGCATCCGCTTTTTTATGCGATGTAGACTTGTTTAGTCAAATCTTTAAGTTTTTGTTTAGCAAGTTCGGCATACTTCGGGTCATCAAAAATTCCAAAAACAGCCGAGCCACTGCCACTCATAAGGGAGTATGCTGCCCCGAAGCTATTCATTATTGCTTTATACTGCGCGATTTCGGGATAGTTTTTGGTTACAACAGTTTCAAGAACATTTCCTGCATATTTCCCCAAAAGCTTTGCGTCATTTTGTTTTAGAGCTAAGATTGCTTCGTTGGTGTCGGGATGGGGAGTGCTTTCGTCAAGCACAAGGTTTTTGTAAACAAAAGGGGTAGAAATTCCATACTTTGGTTTTGCAATAAGAAATGTTTTGTCTTTTAATGTGGGAAGTGGCGACAGAATTTCGCCAATTCCTTGAGCAAGCATACAGCCGCCGTAAATAAAAAACGGAACATCTGCACCGATCTTTTGTGCGAGGTGGGCTAGCATTTCTTTGGAGAGTGGGTCGCCCATCAAGTGATTGAGTGCCAAAAGTGTGCCTGCTGCATCCGAAGATCCACCGCCAAGGCCTGCGCCTACGGGAATTCTTTTCCTAAGCTCAATATTTACTTTTGCAAAAAGCTTTGTCTCTTCAAAAAAAAGTCTTGTTGCCTTGGCGCAAAGGTTTTTGTCGTCAATGGGCAAAAAACCAAGGTTAGTCGAAATCCTAATTTCGGTACTGCTTGCAGGGTAGGCTGTTACAGTCAGTGTATCAAAAAGCCTTATGGTGTGCATAATCATTTCAAGATTATGGTAGCCGTCAGGGCGTCTTCCGACAACGTCAAGCGAAAGATTGACCTTGGCAGGGCATTTGATTGTGAAAGGCTTTTTCATAAAAATATACTCCAATTTAGTGTTTTTAAAAGACGAAAACGCCACGCAGAGAAAACATTTTTGTTTTGCTGCGCGGGGTTTCTTGTGTTTTTTAATTAGTCATTTAACTCGGTGTTATTTTCCACTGCTGTAGGCTCTTCCTCACTCGATGCAGGAGCTTCTCCAAACAATGCTTCAAATTCGTCAGCATCGATTTTCTCTTTTTCTAAAAGAAGCTTAGCTGTTGCTTCTACCTTGCTGGCCTGAGAGGAAAGAATATCCTTACATTTTGCGTAAGCTTGGTCAATAATGCTTTTGATTTCGTCATCAATTTTTGCTGCAATTGCTTCGCTGTAGTCCTTTGTGTGACCAAAGTCACGACCGATAAATACTTCGTCGTTGCTGCTTCCAAAGGTACGTGTTCCTAAATTCTCGCTCATACCATATTTAACAACCATGTTTTTAGCGATTGCGGTAGCACGTTCTATGTCGTTGGAAGCGCCGGTGCTGATATCGTCAAGGAACAGCTGTTCCGCAACTCTTCCACCCAAAAGCGATACGATTTCTTCGGACATTTCGGTCTTTGAGGTGTAGGAAGTATCCTCTTTTGGAAGAGAAAGAGTATATCCGCCGGCTCTGCCACGCGGGATAATAGAAATCTGATGAACGCGGTCCTGTGTGGGTAGCATTTTTGAAACAACAGCATGCCCTGCTTCATGGAAAGCTGTGAGCTTTCGTTCTTTTTCGGTCACAATACGTGTCTTCTTTTCGGGACCGGCAATAACCTTCATAATCGATTCTTCAAGGTCAAACATAGTGATTTCCTTTTGCCCAAGCTTTGCAGCCCTTAGCGCTGCTTCGTTTACAAGGTTTTCAAGGTCTGCACCGGTAAAGCCAACCGTTGTTTTTGCTAAAACGTCAAGGCGGACATCCTTTGAAAGCGGCTTATCCTTGGCATGAACCTTTAGGATTTCTTCTCTGCCCTTTACGTCGGGGTAGTCAACCAAAACCTGACGGTCAAAACGGCCGGGCCTTAAAAGTGCGCTGTCTAAGATGTCGGGACGATTTGTAGCGGCGATAACTATTACGCCTTCGTTAAGAGTAAAGCCATCCATCTCGACAAGAAGCTGGTTTAGGGTCTGCTCGCGTTCGTCGTGGCCACCGCCAAGACCCGCGCCCCTTTGCCGTCCTACAGCGTCAATTTCGTCGATGAAAATAATGCAAGGGGCATTCTTCTTTGCGTGTTCAAAAAGGTCGCGCACACGTGATGCACCAACGCCGACAAACATTTCAACAAAGTCAGAACCGGAAATAGAGAAGAAGGGAACACCTGCTTCACCTGCTACAGCTTTTGCAAGTAGTGTCTTACCGGTACCCGGAGGGCCAACGAGCAAAAAGCCCTTAGGGATTCTTGCACCAAGGTCGCGAAACTTCTGGGGATTTTTGAGGAATTCCACGATTTCCTGAAGCTCCTCTTTTTCCTCGTCCTCGCCGGCTACATCGTCAAAGGTTTTTTTGTTCTTTTCGTTATTAACCAGTTTAGCACGGCTTTTGCCAAAGGACATAGCACCTCCGGGACCACCGCCCTGGGATTGCTTCATAATGACGAACCAGAAAACCAGCATAATGACGATAAACCCAAGTGACGGCAAAAAGCTTAGCCACCATGGAGGTGATGCCGGAACGGGTGTGTCTACTTTGAGTGTTCCTGCTGCGATTTGTCTTTCGATATCCTCGCCAACACTTGCATAAATCGCACCGTAACCTGGTGTTACGATAGAAACTTTTGTGTTGTCGTTTAAGGTTACATAGGCGTCGGTATCTACCACCTGAAGCTCCTTGACCTGGCCTGTGCGGACCATATTAAGAAGGTCAGAATAGACATAAGTTGCCTTGGTTTCGGGCATAGAGGTAAGTACAAATATAGTGATTATTATCAAAAATAAAATTAAATAAAACCCAAGCCCTCGCAAATATTTTTTCAAGTTAATGCCTCCATCTCTGGGTAAATTTTTTAAGTCCGCCAAAAGTGCGGAAGAATGTTCCAAATATACATACTAATATTAACATAAACCTGAGGGAAAAACAATAGATAAAGTGAAAAATTCATAAAAATGCAACATTCTTAGTATTGACAAAATATGCAATAACAATTACAATATCTTTATACTAAAAATGAAGAGGAAAACTAAATGAAAAATAATAAAAATTTAAATAAAAAAGCTGCAAAAAAGAAGATGTCGAATAAAAACTTGGGCGGAATAATCGGTGGTATTTTGGCGATTGTTGCTGCTGCTTTGGTTATTGCTGTTGGCGCAAGCGGTGGGATAAAGACAGGCGAAAAACTTTCACTGTATTCTGGTACAAACACTACTCTTGCTGACAGCAAAGATGCTGATAAGAATATCGACAAAAGTGGCAGCAAGGAGGACAAACAAATGATAGAAGAAAATGTAAAGGTTTTAGTAGAAATGGAAAACGGCGAGGAGTTTGTGATTGAACTTTATCCTGAATACGCTCCCCAGACAGTACAGAATTTTGTGGATTTAGTTACCGACGGCTTTTATGACGGCGTTGGCTTCCACCGAGTTGTTGATGGATTTATGGCTCAGGGTGGCGACCCCGAGGGCACAGGCATGGGCGGAAGTGGCGTCAATATCCCCGGTGAATTTGCGGCAAATGGCTTTACACAAAATACTTTGTCACATACTCGCGGCGTTATTTCCATGGCACGTTCTCAAAACCCCGACAGTGCATCAAGCCAGTTCTTTATCTGCTATGACGATGCATCGTTTTTGGACGGTCAGTATGCAGCCTTTGGTAAGGTAATTGAAGGTATGGAAACTGTTGACGGATTTTTGGATGTAAAGCGCAGCTTTAACTCTATGGGCGAAGAAGCATCACCCGTTGAACCGATTGTTATGGAAAGGGTTACTATCATTGAATAGTATGAGGAAGAACTAAATGAAAAGAATAATAGCATTTTTAACTTTGATAGGGGTTCTTTGTACCATGACTGCCTGGGCGCATCCTTTTAGTGATGTAGTTGGTCACTGGGCAGAAGAAGAAATAGAGAGAGGGTACAGTAATCAAATTTTAAATGGCGACCCTGACGGAAAGTTCTGGCCAGATGATGATATCACAAGAGCAGAGTTTGTGAAGATTGTTACAGCTACTATTTGCGAAAGATTAGGGACCGAAATCCCCCAATTTTATGAAGAGGACCAAATGATACATTGGGCGGCAAATTATTATGCTTTCACAAGTTTATTTGTGAAGACTTCATCTGAAACCCCTTCTATTGACGGCATTAAGCCTGGAAAGATGGACACCTACGAGGAGTTTGAAATGCCCATCGCAAGATGGGAAATGGCATATATGCTTGGACAAGTACTGGAGAATGTATTGGGTAAGAGCTTTACAGAGAATGGGGGCACATTTAAAGATGATGCCGAAATAATGAAACTTCCTGAGGGAATTTCAAAAGCTATATCCGGTTGCAGTGAGTTTAAACTGATGATGGGCGACGAGAAGAATTTGTTTAATCCCAAACTAACGGGAAGTCGCGCCGAAGCGGTTACTGTTGTAAATCGTCTTGATGATATTATTATTCAGACGATAGAAACTTTAGAAAAAGAGCAGGCGGCAGCTGAAGAAGCTTACAATCAGGCAATCCAAGAGTCTATAATGACATATACCGATATCCCTAAAGGTCATCCTAAAGTAACTATGACTATGGAAAACGGCAAAAAGATAGAACTTGAGCTTTATCCTGAATATGCACCACAGACGGTGGCAAACTTTGTAAAGCTCGCAAAAGACGGGTTTTACAATGGCCTTACATTCCACCGCATTGTAGACGGCTTTATGGCTCAGGGCGGTGACCCCAACGGAAATGGCACTGGCAGCGCCCAACACACTATAAAAGGTGAATTCTTGGCAAATGGATTTGACAAAAATACACTTAGCCACACCCGGGGAGTAATTTCCATGGCACGTTCAAGCCACATGGACAGTGCGTCAAGTCAGTTTTTTATCTGCTATGATGATGCACCATTTTTGGACGGACAATATGCAGCGTTCGGCAAGGTGACAAAGGGCATGGAAGTTGTTGATGCTTTTCTCAAAACTCCGCGCACAGCAAATAGGATGGGCGAAGTTTCGATTCCTGAAGAGCCTGTCGTTATTAAATGGATTACAGTAAAATAATATATAAAAAATCCCACACCGGTTAGTGTGTGGGATTTTTGTATGCAATAATTAAAATTTATCTTTGATAAAGACGCTTTGTTTCGTATTGTGGCTCGAAACTTACATTTATGCCAAGACGTTTTAGAATTTTTTCGTCCTCTTCGCTTATTATCACACTAAAATGCGCAACGCTGCCACGCAAATTTTCAAGTTCTTCTTTTGCCGAGAGCGAAATCGGGTTTGAAAGAGCGGATATAGTCAGAGCAAGCAAAACCTCGTCGGTGTGAAGTCTTGGGTTTTTGTGTTTTAAGTATCTGGTCTTTAAGTCACAGATAGGCTCCAGTACTTTCGCATCAATCAGGTCAAGACTGTCGTCGATGCTACCTAAGACTTTTAGCGCATTAAGAAGAAGTGCGGATGCTGCACCAAGTGTGCTTGATGTTTTGCCGGTTACAATTTGCCCATTCGGAAGAAGAAGCGCACCTGCCGGCGAACCGGTTTTCTCGGCCTTGCAAAGCGCCTCGGGAACTGCAGGGCAATACTCGGGTGTGATTTGGGCCTGATTCATAAGAAGTTCAAGCTTTTTTGTCTGCGCTTCGTCGCATCTGCCACGGAAGGCATTTGCAGCAACAGTATAGTATCTTCGGATAATTTCAAACTTGGATGCATCGCAGCAAGCGTCATCATCAAATATACAAAAACCTGCCATGTTTACGCCCATATCGGTAGGCGATTTATAGGGGGATGACCCTTGTATTCTTTCAAAAATAGTGTTAAGGACCGGGAAAATTTCTACATCACGGTTGTAGTTTACTGCGGTCTTACCATAAGCCTCTAAGTGAAATGGGTCAATCATATTTACGTCGTCAAGGTCGGCAGTTGCAGCTTCATATGCCAGATTCACTGGATGCTTGAGCGGAAGATTCCAAATCGGGAATGTTTCGAACTTAGCATAGCCTGCGTTTATTCCACGCTTATGGTCGTGATACAGCTGACTTAAGCAGGTAGCCATCTTGCCACTTCCGGGACCGGGAGCGGTAACTACCACCAGCGAACGCTCGGTTTCTATATAATCGTTTTTACCAAGTCCCTCGTCGCTAAGGATGTGCGGTATATCCGACGGATACCCTGTAATTGTGTAGTGTTTGTAGCATTTGATGCCAAGAGAGGTAAGATGCTTTAAAAATGCTTTGGCGTTTGGCTGGCTGTTGTATCTGGTAAGTACCACAGAACCAACATAAAGGTCTAAATCGCTGAAAGTATCGATAAGCCTTAAAACATCGCTGTCATAAGTAATGCCTATATCACTTCGGGTTTTGTTGGACTCGATATCCTCGGCGCTGATGGTGATAACAATTTCCACCTCGTCTTTAAGCTGCTGAAGCATACGGATTTTGCTGTCAGGTTCAAAACCCGGCAAAACACGAGATGCATGATAATCGTCAAACAGCTTGCCGCCAAACTGAGCAATACGATTTCGTATCTGCTCCGACTGCATAGTGAGGTATTTTTGATTGTCAAATCCAATTCTTCCCATTTCTCTAAGCTCCTTTTTTCTAACACTACTAAGTATACCATATTTTTCGACAAGATAAAAGGGGTAAATTAAAAAAATTTCAATTATTTAAAAAAACAAAAAATCCTCCCGGTGCGCGGAATCACACAAAGAGGATTTTATAGGCTGTTTTATTATTCGACATCTGCGTCAAAGGAGCCGGTATAAAGGCGGTAGTATTTGCCTTTTTGGGCAATTAATTCATCGTGATTGCCGCGTTCTATAATTTTGCCGTTATCCATAACCATAATAACGTCGGAGTTTTGGATAGTTGAAAGGCGGTGGGCAATAACAAATACCGTTCTTCCTTGCATAAGCGAATCCATGCCCTTTTGGACAATTCGCTCGGTACGGGTGTCAATACTTGATGTAGCTTCGTCCAGTATCATAACCGGCGGGTCTAGAACAGCAGCGCGGGCAATAGCTAAAAGCTGTCTTTGACCTTGCGAAAGGCCTTCGCCGCCGCTTTTTAAAATGGTATCATAGCCATCAGGAAGTAGTTTTATAAATCCGTCGGCATTGGCAAGGCGAGCTGCAGCATAGACTTCTTCGTCGGTTGCATCAAGCCTTCCGTAGCGGATGTTTTCCATAACCGTTCCGGTAAAGAGGTGCGTGTCCTGAAGCACTATTCCTAGTGCCGAGCGCAAGTCGTTCTTTTTGATTTTATTTATGTTTATGCCATCGTAGCGGATTTTGCCGTTTTGGATGTCGTAAAAACGATTAAGAAGATTTGTAATTGTGGTTTTGCCGGCACCGGTAGCGCCAACAAGTGCAATTTTTTGACCGGGTTTTGCAAATATCGAAATATCATGAAGTACGGTCTTTTCGGGGATATATCCAAAGTCAACAGACTCAAGCAAAATGTCGCCGGTAAGCTTTGTATATGTGGTGCTTTTGTCATTATGAGGATGCTTCCACGCCCAGATACCAGTACGCTTTGGGCTTTCGGTAAGAACACCGTTTTCTTCGGTCACGTTTACTAAGGAAACATAGCCGTTATCTTTTTCAAAGGGCTCGTCAATAAGCTCAAAGATGCGTTCTGCCCCGGCAAGTGCCATGATTATAGAATTTATCTGCTGTGACATATGACTGATTGGCATAGTGAAGCTTTTGCTGAGCTGCAAAAATGCGGCAATCATACCAATTGTGATATTGGGTATGCCAATTGCGATAAGTGGTGAAGGAAGACCTAGGACTGCAAGTGCTCCGCCCGCCATTGCAAGAAGAACATACTGAAGATGCCCGAGGTTACCCATAATCGGCATAAGAATATTAGCCAGAATATTTGCCTGCGTTGCGTTGTAGCACAGTTCTTCGTTGAGCTTATCAAAGTTTGCTTTTGTCTGCTTTTCATGACAGAAAACCTTTACAACCTTCTGGCCGTTGATATGCTCTTCAATAAATCCGTTTACCTGACCCAAAGACTTCTGTTGAGCAATAAAAAACTTAGAACTCTTGCCGGTAATTTTTTTACTTATAAGCAAAATAAGTGAAACAATAAATAAAACAACTACGGTGAGCGGTATGCTGGTAGAAAGCATTGCAATAAGAACAGAAATGATAGTAATAACCGAATTAAAGGTATGAGGTATACTTTGAGTAATCATCTGCCTTAAGGTGTCGGTATCGTTGGTGTAGCGGCTCATTGTGTCGCCATGGGAATGTGTGTCAAAATAAGAGATAGGGAGTTTTTGCATTTTTACAAACATATCGTCACGAATATCTTTGAGGACGCCCTGGCCCACAATAATCATTATCCGGTTGTATAAAAAGTTTGCAATAACTCCAAAACCATAAATGCCAAGCATCTGGAGAATTGCCATAAGAAGTGGCGTAAAGTCACGACTGCCGTTTTTAAGCATAGGGGTTAGATAATCGTCAAGGACTGCTTGGATAAACATCGAACCACGTACGCCTGCAACAGCACTCATGATTATCAAACATAAAACCGCAGCAAAATGGAGCTTGTAGCTGCCAAAGATGTAGCCTAAGAGGCGTTTTAGGGTCCGTTTTGTATTTTTTGGGCGCCTTAGTGCGTGCATAGCGCCACCACGTCCACCGGGTCTACTCATTTTCGCCCACCTCCCTTTGCTGTGATTCGTATATTTCGCGGTAAACAAGGTTACTTTCTAAAAGATTTTCGTGGGTATCAAAAGCGTCAATCCGGCCGTTTTCCATAACAATAATCCGGTCAGCATGCTGAATTGACGAAATTCTTTGCGCAATAATCAGCTTTGTTGTGTTTGGAATTTCTTCTTTAAATGCCGTACGGATAAGACTGTCGGTGCGGGTGTCTACAGCACTGGTTGAGTCATCAAGAATAAGGATTTTAGGCTTTTTAAGCAGTGCCCTTGCGATACAAAGCCGTTGCTTTTGACCGCCCGAAACATTCTTTCCGCCTTGCTCTATATGAGTGTCATACTTATCGGGAAAGGAGTTTATAAATTCGTCTGCCTGGGCGAGCTTTGCTGCATAGCGAATTTCTTCGTCGGTAGCATCAGCATTTCCCCAAAGGAGGTTCTCTTTTATTGTGCCCGAGAACAGCTCGTTCTTCTGAAGAACCATAGCGACAGAGTCGCGAAGGGCTTTAAGGTTATAATCCCGAACGTCACGGCCACCAACCCTGACCTCGCCTTCGTAAACGTCATAAAGTCTTGGGATAAGTTGAACAAGTGTTGTTTTGGAGCTTCCTGTGCCGCCGATTATTCCTATGGTTTCGCCTGATTCAATGGAAATATTGATATCCTTAAGGCAAAGCTTGTCGGCATTGTTGCTGTAGCTGAATGACACATCCTTAAATTCGATAGAGCCGTCCTGAACATCTGTAATATTAAGTTCTCCGTCAGTAAGGTCAGATGTTTCGCTTAAAACCTCGGTTATTCTTTCGGCAGAAGCCTGAGATATTATAATCATTACGAATATCATAGAAAAGTTCATAAGACTCATAAGAATTTGGTTGGCATAGGTAATAAGACTGATAAGGTTACCCTGACTCATATTGCCGGATAAAATCAGTTTAGAGCCAAACCACGCAATAAGCAGCATAGAAATATACATACTGCTTTGCATAAGTGGCGAGTTGAAGGCAAGTATGCGTTCGGCAGAGCTGAATTTGTCGTAAATTTTCTTAGATACTGTCTTAAACTTTTCTTCTTCAAAATCCTCACGGACAAAGGCTTTGACAACTCGCATACCGCGGAGGTTCTCCCTTACAACCTGGTTAAGAAGGTCGTAGGTTTTGAAAACCTTTTCAAAAATCGGATGAGCTTTGGTCGCGATAAAGATAAGACCACCGCCCAAAATCGGAGCCAGTGCCAAAAAGATGAGGGCAATCTTTGCGTTTACAAAGAACGCCATAGAGAGTGAGAAAATAAGCATAGCTGGGCAGCGCACAGCAATGCGGATAATCATCTGATAGGCATGCTGAAGGTTTGTTACGTCAGTAGTAAGTCTTGTGATAAGCCCTGAAGTAGAGAACTTGTCAATATTTGAAAACGAAAAATCCTGAACCGAATGGAACATCTTTTTGCGGAGGTTTTTTGCAAACCCACTGGACGCAATTGCTGCGTATTTTCCGGATAATGCTCCGCAAAGCATAGAAAGTCCAACCAGTACGATAAGCAAAAGCCCAATCAAAAAAACTGTGCCAAGATTACTTTTTTCAATTCCCTGGTCAATGATATAAGACATCAGCCACGGGATAAGCACCTCAAGAATAACCTCAAAGGTAACAAAAAGCGGCGCCAGAATGGAGGGGCGTTTATATTCGCCAATACAGGCGGCAAGTTTTTTTAGCATATTTTTGTCAGTCCTTTCGCTGAAAAAATTTAACCATTAAGATACATTTATTATAAATCCTTAGGGAATTTTTGTCAACAAAACAAGGAAAAAGGATACAAAATATTCACATTTAAAAAATACAAAAACCCCCACAAAACTGATTCGTATTTGTGGGGATTTGAATTTAATTATTCAGAAAAACGATTTAGCAATGCATCGCAGTTTAAAACTTTTTCAGCGAGCATACCCTTGCTGAAGTAGTAGTGGTTAGCGGCTTCATAGCCAATCTGATTGTTGTGCTGCATGATCCCATAAAGCATAAGTGCAAGTTCGCGTTCTTCTTTTAAAACCTCGCAGATTTCGGCATTATTGCCTTTTTCGCGAATTTGTATGAATTTTGCCTGTAGATAAGAAGAACGGAAAATTGTATAGCTTGCATAAGCTGCATCCTTAAAAGCACAGTCGGGCATATTTTCGATGCATTTGAGACCGTCTGCCCATTTCACACTAAGCTTTTCGAACTGGTCAACAAAAACTTCTTCGGGGAAGTTTGCGCGCCATACTTCAAGCTCGTCAAAGGGATAGCAGGTCATTGTCGACTTAAGACCGCTTGGTTTTTCGTAAAGGATAGTCGAGGGGCCTGAGTTTTGAGGTCCGTTGTAGAGTGTTCTTAGATGGAACGGGAATTCGCGGAACGCATCCGAAAATTTGCTTGCTGCAGTTTTTACAATGTCTGCATACTCGCTGTATTCTTCTTTAAGAAGACGATTGTATGTGTCTTCCGAAGGATTTTTAAGATACTCGCTTGCAAGCTTTAGATTAAATGACGGATAGCCACCCAAAGTCCAGCTGAGCATCAGGTTTGTAACGCCTTCTTTATTAAGGTTTTCCATATGCTCGCAGATGAGGTCATAAGTGGGCATATAAGGAATGGTAGAACATTCCCAAGTGGTATTCACCTGAACCTTCGCACAAACCTCGTGCCCTGCATCCCGAGCGAGTTTCCAGATATCCTTACTTCGGGGACTTGGCCCAATAATGGACATACTGTAGTCTGCTATCTCGTTTTTGACTCCTGCGATTTCAAAGGGTTGAGCTGATTCGCTTACCGACATAATCACAATGTTTTTTGGCAGATTTTCAAGCATTGTTTTTGTTTCTTCCGGATTTAAGTAGTGTTGCCAAGCCCAGGTGAATGCCACTATTCTTATGCTCTCATCAACGCTTGTTGCAGCGTCCGAAATGGCAGTAAGTACATCACTTACCAATTTGTACGGTGGGATATCCTTGCATCTTGGGCAGTTGGCAAGTGATGGGGATGACTTACAGTGAGTGAGATTTTCGTGGAAGTTTATCATATAAAATCCGCCGATACCGGGGACTTGTTCGCAAAGCTCGGTTATCGAATTTTTGAGCCACTCCAAGGTCCTAGGGTCAGAAGTGCACATCGAAGCAAGTCCGCTTTGACGGGTTGTTCCTTGTAAATCAGGGTATTTTTTGAAGAATTCAACAGGCAGACAGCGTGGCTCGTTTAGGTAAATAAACACCTTGATGCCATATTTTTTAGCACGCGCAATGAGGTCGCGAAGACGATTCTGTCTTTCCTCGTAGCCGACAGAATACTCAGGCGCAAACGGGAACTTTGTAATCTGATATAAAACAGTTGGAACCCAGATTGCATTAACGCCCATTTTGTTATACATAGCAAGAAGCGAGTCGGGATAAGAGATGTTTGTATCTTCGTCTAGTGCCTTTGCATAAAGTCCGCAGAATGAGTAAACCATACTGAAGGATTCGCCGTTATGTTCGAACTTCACGATGTCGTCATCCGATACATCGTCAAAAAATTTAAAAGGTTCGGCACCATCAAAAAATTCGCCAAAGTGAGATGTCATTACCTCTTTGATTTTTGCGGTTTCTTTTCTTTGTTCTTCGGTCAGCTCCTCATATACAACTTTTTCACATTCGGGCTTCATATTTCCAAGCTTTACACTTAAAAAGTCGTCATTCACAAGAATTTCGGCAAGCTCGGAATCTGTCCAGCCAAGAACCTTTAAAAGCTGTTCGTAAGGGAGGAGGTACCAAAGATTTCTTATGGTGGTTATGTAGCCGAATTTCATCCAGGCATCGGTATATTTTTGCTTTCCAAGACCCATATCCTGGGCAAGCTCGTAGATTTTGTCGAGCGGGATTTCAAGCGCTTCTGAAATCCTTTTTGCAGGTACGGTTTCCCACATACGAAAAATCGCAGCCTGCATACGGGTAGGGAAGTGAGGAAGTGGTGGCAAAGTTACATCTTTAAGTTCAGGAAGTGAATGAGTTGACATAGTGTAGCCTCCTTTGGATTCTGTTTTGATATGCAGACATTATAACATACTTATTTTGGCTTTTCAAGGTAAAAAATAAAATAAGAAGTGTAATTTTAAAAACAAAAAAGCACCGACAAAGTCGATGCTTTTTTGTTGGCTGCCGGACTAGGATTCGAACCCAGACAAACAGAGTCAGAGTCTGCTGTGCTACCTTTACACAATCCGGCAATGGATTGGTGCGAGCAGTGGGACTTGAACCCACACGTCGGTTGACACACGCCCCTCAAACGTGCCTGTCTGCCTATTCCAGCATGCTCGCATTTCCAAACAGCTTTTACAGTATACTACTGTTTGGAAGGTTTGTCAATACCTATTTTTAAAAAACTTGCATTTATTGCAAAAATATCAGGAAATAGAGTCAAGATAGTCCTCTATATTACTTTTTATTACGGTTACTCTTGGTCCGTAAATTACCTGAACGCCCGAACCACTTTTTATAATTCCGGACGCGCCGCTCTGCTTTAAAAGCCCATCGTCCACCAAAGAACTGTCCTTTACGGTGACGCGAAGTCTTGTCGCACAACAATCAATGTTTGCAAGATTTTCTTTTCCGCCAAGGCCACGGACTATTAGCTCAGAATTATCCTCTTTGGATGCGTTTACATCCTTTCGGGTGTAAAGCTTGGTTTCGGCTTCGTCATCTTCACGCCCGGGAGTTACAAAATTGAATTTTCGGATAAGATAACGGAAGAGGAAGTAGTATACCACAAAATAAATAATACCAACCCAAATTACGTTTATCCAGTGGGTCTTGGCGCTTCCCTGAAGTATACCAAAGAGGAACAGGTCGATAATGCCGCCCGAGAATGTCATTCCCACGCCCACGTTCAGAATGTGCATAATCATATAGCTAAGACCCGCAAAAATACTGTGGATTACATAAAGAACTGGTGCTACAAACAAGAAGGTAAATTCAATAGGCTCGGTTATACCGGTTATAACAGAAGTCAGTGCTGCTGAAAGAAGAAGACTGCCTGCGACCTTTTTCTTGGAGGGCTTTGCCACAGAGTACATAGCAAGCGCGGCGCCCGGAAGACCAAAAATCATTAACGGGAACTTTCCGCTCATAAAACGGGTTGCTTCAACCGAAAATTCTGTTGTCGAGGGTGATGCAAGCTGGGCAAAAAAGATGTTTTGTGCACCCATAATGGTCTGACCGTCTATTACCATGCTTCCGCCAAGCCCGGTTTGCCAGAATGGCATATAGAAAACGTGGTGAAGACCAAAGGGAATGAGAGCACGTTCGATAGTTCCGTAAATAAATGTTCCAAAGTATCCGGATTCCAGCACAAGTCCGCCAAGGGAGTAAATTGCGCGCTGAATAAAGGGCCAAACAAAATACATCAAAATACCAACCAGAATATAAGCAAAGGTCGAAACTATTGGGACAAACCTTACCCCCCCAAAGAACGAAATAACAGTGGGAAGCTGAATTTTGTAAAAACGATTGTGAAGTGCGGCAACGCCAAGACCGACTATAATACCGCCGAACACACCCATCTCAAGAGATTGGATTCCTACTACGTTTGCGACTGTACCCGAAAGCATTGCACCCTCGGCAAGCTGTCCGTTTAAAGAAAGAAGTGTGGATATCGTCTGATGCATAATAAAAAATGCAATAGCGCTAGATAAGACAGCTGTGCCATGTTCCTTTTCGGCCATACCAAGAGCTACGCCCATAGCAAATATAATGGGCAGATTTGCAAACACAATATTACCCGTCTGAGCCAAAATTTGCATTACCGAGTTTAAAAAAGTCCCGGGGCCTAAGACGGCACCAAGATTATAAGCTTCGATAGTCGTCGCATTGGTAAGGGACGAGCCAATTCCTAAGAGAAGCCCTGCAATCGGCAGGAGTGCAATGGGCAGCATAAATGACCGGCCCACTCTTTGGAGTATGCTGAATAGTGAGTTAGTAGATTTTTCTTTCATACATATAAATCCTTTCGTTTTTAGATTTTGTATATCATGGCCTTGTCTTTTTGCTTTGCCGAGGGGTTTTCGAGGACGGTATATTCGGTTAATTTTTCGCTGTTTGTCACCACAACTACCGAGGTGGTATTAAAGCCTGCTTTTTCGATTTGTTCAAGGTCGGCAGTCACAAGAGACTCGCCTCTTTTTATTTTATCACCCGATTTTACGTGGGGGGTAAAGCCCTTGCCCGAAAGCTCAACGGTGTCAATCCCTATGTGGACAAGAATTTCGAGGCCATCATCTGATGTGATACAGTAGGCGTGGAGGGTTTTGGTAACGTCAGTTACAGTGCCGTTGCAGGGGCTTGAAAAGTTGCCGTCAGCAGGGAGTACAGCAAAGCCGTCGCCTAAAATTTTTTTTGAAAAAACTTCGTCAGGGACAAGGGTAATATCAATAATGCTTCCGTCTGCTATTGACAAAAGAGTTTGCTCCTTTTTTAAAAAACCAAGCATAGCGGGGCTCCTTTCAGGAATTGCTTTTTATAGAGTTTTAATCAAGATTTCGGACATTTTCGCGAAGCCTCAGTATTTCTGACGGCGAAACTGAAAGCTCGTCAATGCCCATATCTAAAAAAGTTTTTGTAAGACTCGGGTCTCTGGCAAGCTCGCCGCAAATACCTACCCATTTGCCGTGCTTGTGGGCATTTTCGACCACTTGTGTGAGGAGTCTTAAGATTGCCGGATGATGTGTGTCGACAAAGGTTTCAAGCTCGTGATTTTGCCTATCCGCCGCAAGAGTATATTGGGTCAGGTCGTTTGTGCCGATGCTGAAAAAGTCCACTAAGGGTGCGAGAATGTCCGAAATAATAGCAGCTGCAGGCGTTTCAATCATTATGCCGACCTCTAGCCCCTCATTGAATGGGATTCCTTCGGATTTTAATTCTTGTTTACATTCTTCAAGTATCGATAAAGCTTTTTCGACCTCGCCTGGGCTGATTATCATAGGAAACATAATAAGAACATTCCCAAATGCCGAGGCTCTCAGGATAGCACGAAGCTGAGTCTTAAATATTTCGGTTTTTGTAAGGCATATCCTGATTGCACGAAATCCGAGAGCCGGATTTTCCTCTTTTGGGAGATTAAAGTAATCAATTTTTTTATCGGCGCCTATGTCAAGAGTACGGATGATTACAGGCTTTCCGCCCATACTCTCGGCAACTTCCTTGTACTTTGAAAACTGCTCATCTTCCGAAGGGTAGTCTGACTTTTCAAGGTACAAAAATTCGCTTCGAAAAAGACCAATGCCCCCGGCATCGCCTAAGATAGTGGAAGCAATGTCTCTGGGATGGCCTATATTTGCATATATATTAATTCTTTTGCCGGACTTTGTTTCGTTGGGTTTGCCGCGTAAATTATTTAAAAGCTCGGCCCGTTCATCTTCAAGCTTTTTGCGATGCAGAAAGTCTTTAATTTTATCTTCATCAGGGTCAATATAAAGAATTCCGCTGTGCCCATCCAAAATTGCAGTCCTGCCGTGGTAAGAGAGGTCTATTTCGTCCGTATTGATGAGGGCAGGGATATTCATCGTGCGTGCGAGTATGGCTGTATGAGAGGTGGAGGAGCCTTTAAAGGTCACAAACCCCAGAACTTTTGACGGGTCAAGCTTTACTGTTTCGCTTGGCGAGAGGTCAGGGGCAACTATGATGGATGGTGTTTTTGGTAAATTGGAATCGCCGGTATTTCCACTTAAAATGTTTACTAGCCGTTTCGAGATGTCTAAAACATCTTCGCACCTTGCCCGCATATATTCGTCTTCCATTTCTCCAAAAGTTTTGGCAAAAATATCCGAGGTATAGCTGACGGCATATTCGGCATTTACCGATTGAGTCTTTATCATATTTGATATTGCGCCAAAATAATCTTCGTCCTCAAGCATCATAATATGGATTTCAAAGACCTGCGCATTTGCTTCGCCCACACTGATTAAAGCTTTTTGATAAAGCTTTGAAAGCTCGTCCTTGGCTTTTTTTTGCGCATTATTAAGTCTTAGTATTTCACTTTGCGGGTCATCTGTTTTTAGACGTTTGATGGGCCTTTCTTCGGGATTAAGAAAGTGCAAAGGTCCCATTGCAAGAGAATTAAATACGGTTTTTCCGTTTATTTCGAGCATTTCGTGTATCACATCCTAAAAGGCTAATCTTTTAAATTAGTATGGACAAAAATAATACAAATATACCATAAAAGTACATTTTTGATAATTTAAATGGTGATATTAAGCTGCCTGTCCGCATAAGTATAGTGTGGGACAAGAGTTCCCTAAAGCTGAAGTGGACACAGGAGGAATACTATTATGGAAAGTGTACGGGGATTAAATTGCGAAGAGGTAAAAGCATCCCAAAAACAATATGGCAACAATAAACTTACACAAAAAGAAAGGCCGACTTTCTGGAAAAAGTACAGCGAAAAATTTGATGACCCGATTATAATGATACTTCTTGTAGCCTTAAGTATAAATGTAGTATTTACTTTTTTTGGCAAAGCCGACTGGTTTGAATGTTTTGGGATCTTTTTGACCATTCTTATTGCAACGCTTGCCGCAGCGTTCTCTGAATATAAAAATGAAGAGTCTTTTCAAAAAATTCAGGCAGAAGCACAAAAACGAAGCTCAAAGGTTTATAGAGATGGAGTTTTGAAGGAGGTTTTGTGTGAGAAAATTGTTGTCGGGGATTTTGTGCTTCTTCAGAGCGGGGATATGATACCGGCAGATGGGATTCTTCATTCGGGCGAAGTTATGGTGGAGCAGTCTGCCTTAAGCGGAGAAAACAAAGAAGTAAGGAAGTTTGCCAGTGGCTTAAATAACAGTGGCAAGACAGTTGATTTTTGGGATGAAAGAAGTCTTTTGCGCGGTGCGGTTGTGTGTTCGGGACAGTGTATTATGGAGGTAACCAGAGTCGGGGATGCCACAGTTTACGGTCAACTTAACAACGAGTCTATGACAGAAACAAGAGAGAGCCCACTCCAGCTAAAACTCCGGAACTTAGCAAAAAAAATCAGTACATTCGGATATACAGGAGCGGTAGTTATTACCATTCTTAGTATGCTGGGGCGAATAATCCCACAGACCGGCGGGAATCTCTTGATGCTTGGCTCGTATTTTTTGGACACTGCGCAGGTGCTTTCGGACTTTGTAAGCTCACTGATTTTGGGGATTACAATAGTTGTTGTTGCGGTGCCCGAGGGGCTGCCGCTGATGATAGCGATAGTATGCTCACTAAATATGAAAAAAATGATGAAAGATAACGTTTTAGTACGCAAGCTGATTGGAATTGAAACCGCCGGCAGCCTCAATATTTTGTTTTCGGACAAGACTGGGACAATAACTAAGGGCAAGCTAGCGGCAATAAGTTTTACAGACGGATGCGGGAATGAGGAGGACGTATTTGCGCATATTCCAGAGCCTTTAAAAAAGCTTTTATACATATCTGCCAAGGGGAACAGTCAGGCAGAATATTCAGGAGATGAAATATTAGGGGGCAATGCCACAGAAAGAGCCCTGCTGGAGTTTGTAGGGGATTATAAAGATAAGGGTGTAACTGTTAAAAAAACAGAAGAAGTGCTGTTTTCCAGCGAAAGAAAGTATTCTATGACAAAGGTAGATGGGACATTTAGCGGAGCGTTGGTAAAAGGCGCACCTGAAAAGATTTTAGACAATTGTAAAAAATACTATGACAAAGAGGGGAAAAAACAGGCGCTTGGGAGCACCTCAAAGCTTAAGAAAAGGCTTGAAGAAATGGCAAGGCGGTCAATAAGAGTCATAGCCGTTGCAACGGGGGAAAGCTTTAATAATGACGCACTGCCCCAGGGACTTACGCTGATTGGGCTTATCGGGATAAGAGACGAGCTGAGACCTGATATAAAGAAATCGGTTTTGGAAATGAGACGTGCAGGAATCCAGACCGTAATGATAACGGGCGACAAAAAAGAGACTGCCGTAGCCATTGCCACCGAGGCGGGAATCCTTGAGAATAGCCGCAAAATAGTTATTACTTCTGACCAGATGAAGGATATGAGTGATGAGGAGCTTGAAAGAATATTGCCTGACCTCAGGGTTGTAGCAAGAGCACTGCCGTCTGACAAAAGCAGACTTGTAAGGATTGCCCAAACGAAAGGTCTGGTCGTTGGGATGACAGGAGACGGGGTAAACGACCTTTCTGCCTTAAAAACAGCAGATGTTGGCTTCAGTATGGGGTCAGGTACGGACATTGCGAGGGAAGCCGGGGATATTGTTATACTGGACGATGATTTTTCGTCAATAAAAAAGGCCATACTTTACGGCCGGACGATATATAGGAGCATAAAAAAGTTTATAACATTCCAGATGACAATAAATATTGCCGCGATTTCGGTGCTGATATTAGGTCCAATAGTTGGGGTGGATAAGCCCCTTGGCATAACTCAGATGCTTTGGATAAACCTGGTAATGGATACCCTTGCTGCAATTGCCTTTGGGGGAGAAGGTGCTTTGGGAAAATATATGCTTGAAAAGCCCAGACGCCGCGATGAGAATATAATGGACAGAAAAATGTGGAGCGCAATTGGCGTGGGCGCGGTGTTTATATCCGCTGTAAGTTTGTTTATGTTTATTTCTCAGGATATGTACTATGCCTTTCGTGAATCCCAGAATGATGCGGTATTTTACACCGGGTATTTTAGTTATTTTGTGTTTTCGTGTATATTTAATGCTTTCAATACCCGGACAGACGAAATCGACCTGTTAGACCATATATCATTAAATAAACCGTTTATTGTTATAATATTTTTAATTTGCGTAGTGCAGATTCTGATGACCTATTTTGGTGGCGCCGTGCTTGGAACATCGGGCCTTTCTGCCAGGGAATGGTCGCTTGTTATTGTTATGTCGCTGCTGATTATTCCCATAGATTTAGTCAGAAAGCTGCTTCTTAGATGAAGATAGAGCTTAATTATACTCCGCTTAAGTCAAAAGGCGGAGTATATTTTTGCTCTGCGCTCGACCTCTCTTGCATATATCCGGTATCAAAGCCAAGATTAAGCGCTGCATCTATTACCGAATCATATTCAAAAGTGGTTACCTTTCGGCATAGCTCCGGAAATTTTACAAGACTTTCGCTTGGGGGTGTATACTGACTCATAATGCTTAAGACAAAGCTTTCCTTTGGTATTTCGCGAGATAAATGCTTTAGTATTTCAATAGAGTCCTTTCGGCAGGTGGGTAAAACAAGATGGCGTATTATAGTGCCGGATTTCATAAGTCCATTTTCGTCAAACTTTGGACTTCCCGAGATTTCAATCATTTTTTTGGCGGCGGCAAGGCTTTTGTCAAAATAGTTGGCGGAACTGCTATACTTTTTTGATAGCTCTCTGGACTTATACTTGATATCAGTCAGGAATATATCAATTGTGCCTCGCAAAGCGTCCAAAGCGTCTAAACTTTCATATCCGCCTGTGTTGTAGACAAAAGGAATGTTTATTTTGTCTTTAACTTTATTTGCGGCTTTTATTATTTGTGGGATATAGGGGGTGGGCGAAACAAGATTTATGTTATGAGCGCCCTGACTAGCAAGCTCCACAAAAATTTCACTTAGCCTATCAATTGCAATCTCTTTCCCAAACCCGCCCTGGCTGATTTTTTGGTTCTGGCAGTATACGCATTTTAGGTTGCAACCGCTAAAAAAGACGGTGCCGCTACCGTTTGTGCCACTGATGCACGGCTCTTCCCAATGGTGAAGGGCGGCCCTTGCTATTTTGGGATTTAGGGGAGCTTTGCAAAAACCAAACGAAGTAAACCTATCAATTCTACATTCCCTTGGGCAAAGCCTGCAGCTTTTTAAATTTTCCATGTCTAAAATTCCTTTTCTTTATCTTATTTAATAGTATATTTCAAACATTATTTGCTGTCAATTACAAATTTCAGGAAAAACTATTGACAAAATTATACTTTGATGTTAAAATAGTTTGAAGTTAAAAGTATTTTTGGGAGGCGTAAAAATGATCGAAAAAGAAAAGGCAACGGTAAATCAGTTTTTTGTACGGGTTTTCAATCAGATACTTTCGTGGGAAGAACAAAGCTTTAAGGATATGGGGATTTCGGAGATAACACTTCGCGAACTTCATGTTATCGAGGCTGTGTATTCGCTGCTTGAAAATGGCGAAAACCAGATGTCTGAGATTGCAAAGTACCTTTCGATAACGCCCGGCTCGCTTACAACAGCGGTAAATTGCCTTGTAAAAAAGGGATATCTTAAACGTGAGAATGACCCAAATGACAGACGCGTGGTCAAAATTGTGCCCGAAAAAAAGGCAGAAGAAGTAAACAAAATGCACGAAAAGCTTCATAGGGAAATGATTGACGGCGTTTTGGAAAATATCGACGATAAGGATATTAGCGTAGTATTAAAAACCCTTGAGGGATTAAATAATTTTTTTGGAAAAAAACAGACTTCCAGAGGATAGGAGAATAAAAATGAAAGAATTTAAGTGTTATGAGGTAGAAAAGTTTACGAGCCTTGGTCAGGCAGTAAAAAGAAATGTGGACCGTCAGGGCGACAAGGCGGCGTTTGTATATCGCGAGAAGAAAGAGCTAAAGACCGTTACATACCGCGAGTTTTACAACGATTCGCTTTATCTTGGAAACTCCCTGCTTAAAAGAGGATTCATTGACAAGCACGTTGCCTGCATTGGCGAAAACTGCTATCGCTGGCTTATTGTTCACTCGACAATGATGAATTCAAACGGCGTGTATGTACCCCTTGACCGTCAGCTTCCAAAGCAGGACATTGTTACAGTGCTTAACCACAGCGACTCAGAGGTGCTGTTTTTTACAAAAAAGTATATAAAAATTTTAGATGAAATAAGAGCAGAGCTTCCAAATATAAAAATGTTTGTCTGCCTTGACAGCGAAGCGACAGAAGAATATCTGTCACTTGATGATTTGCTCGCCGAGGGTGAGGCACTTATGGAGTCGGGATTTAACGATTACGAAAAAATCGAGGGTGACACCGATGCGTTAAGACTTTTGGTTTACACATCAGGTACAACAGGTATGGCAAAGGGTGTTATGCTTTCTGAGCGCAATGTTATGACCTGCATAAACACGGGCCTCAGGCTTACAAGACTTTATGACAGAGCAATTTCACTTCTCCCATACCACCACACATACGAGGGAATAGGCCTTGTTGCAGAGCTTGCTTGCGGCGTTACGGTATTTATAAACGACAGCATAAAAAATCTTCTTAAAAACTTTGAAGAATTTAAACCCCAGACTGCATTTTTGGTGCCTGCGCATCTTGAAGCTTTTTACAAGAAAATTCAAAAGGCAATCGGGAAGAAAAAGCCGTTTATTGATGCAATGATTGCTGCCAGTAACTTTTTAAGAAAGTTTGGCATTGACCTAAGACGAAAAATGTTTGGCATGATTCTTAAGCCATTTGGCGGCGAGCTTAAAAAGGTTATAAGCGGTGGCGCACCCATAAGACCCGAAATTGCAGACTTTTTTGAGGCAATCGGTGTTACTGTCGTAAACGGCTACGGCATAACAGAGTGCTCGCCACTTGTTGCAATTACCCGCGAGGGCTATGATGATTGCTATACTGCAGGTGTACCAATTGACTCGGTTAAAGTTAAGATTAAAGACCCCGACGAAAACGGAATAGGCGAAGTATGTGTAAAGGGCACATCGGTTATGCTTGGCTATTACAAAAATCAGGAGGCAACCGACCGCGTAATGGAGGACGGATGGTTTAATACCGAGGATCTTGGGACATTTGATAGCGTGGGAAGACTCAAGATTACAGGCCGTTCAAAGAATTTGATTGTCCTCAGAAACGGCAAAAATATCTTCCCTGAGGAAATCGAAAATTATATCTTGTCAATCCCCTATGTCTCGGAAGCTGCAGTAACTGCATGGCACGACGAAAACGGCGAAGAAACGGGACTTTGCGCACACGTTTACCTTGACCCACAAAGCGAAATGGCAAATGACCCCGAAAAAGATGCTAAAGTAAAAGAGGATATTATAAAGGTTTGTAAGCCTCTTCCGGTATACAAGCAGGTAAGCCGAATAAACATAAGGGAAGAAGAATTTGTAAAGACTACGACTAACAAGATAAAGAGAAACGCAATCCAGTAGTGTCTGGTAAATTCGCTCATCTTGCGCGTTTTCTGCTCACTCACATACACAAAGTATAGATTCGCTCGCTAAAACGCACAATCTAAACAAATTTACACACGACACTAAGTGTCGAGTAAATCCGCTCATCTCGCGTGTTTTCTGCTCACTCACATACACAAAGTATAGATTCGCTCGCTAAAACGCACAATCTAAACAAATTTACACAAGACACTAATTGGCACGAAAATAAAACAAAAAAAGACAACTACGAAAAGTAGTTGTCTTTTTGCTTGGTGGAGATGAGGAGAGTCGAACTCCTGACCCCCTGCTTGCAAGGCAGGTGCTCTCCCAACTGAGCTACACCCCCAAACACGAAATTTATTATATCACAAGTTTTTTTATTTGTAAAGATAAAAATAAAAAAATCTTCATTTTTTTGGGAAAAAGAAGATTTTTTGGGTTTAAAATTAATCAAAGTATACTCTTTGGGGTTTTCTTTTTTTGTAATAATAATAAGAATCAAAACCGCAATTTTTAAGAAGCTTTACCACATCAAGAAAACCAAAGTCTATTTTTTCGGGTTTGTGGGCGTCGGTTCCTATGGTGACAAGATCGCCTCCAAGTGCGCGGTATCTTTCCAATATCTCTTTATCAGGCATAAAACCGATGTTTTTAAACTCGGACGTGTTGATTTCGAGTGCCTTTTCGCGAGCAATAATGACTTTAAGGGTTTTGTCGATAATGGGCATAAACTCTGAAAGGTCAAGTCCAAGCTTGTAGCTTCCGTTTACATACCTCAAAATAAGCGTCAGGTGCGAAAGGACATCAAAATCGCATTTTTCGGCAGTTTCCAAAACGTCTTCAAAGTAGCATTTTGTATGTTCTCGAAGCTGATTTGGGGTGTATGCCGAAAAGTCCACGCGAGAAATGTAATTTTTGTCAAGGCTTGTGCGCACACGGTGCACAGATGCCAAAACCACGTCAAGCGAGGAGGACTCGATAAGTCGGTTTATATATTCGGGAGACCACAAAATCTCGTCAAATTCGGCGCCTTTAAAGACTTCCAAAACACCGTCAAACTGTTTTGCCATAAGCTCGGCATCACGGTTAGACCCCTTTAAAACACCGTATGTGTTATACGTAATAAAGCTGCCGCCATGACAATGGTCACAAAAAGAAACGCCCGAAAGCCCCTTAATAGCTGCGCTTTTGCACATTTCTATGGGAGAAAAATCGGTGTCTATACTATTGTGAGTATGAACATGGGAGTTATAAAGCTTCATAGCAAACTTGGCCCTTTCTGTCAATTAAATTTGACGGTGTATACTTTTATTTTAAACTTTTTTATAAAAATAGTCAAGCTTTTCGCTTGACTATTTTTGTGTAGAATTTTTTGAATTTTTTGAATTTCGATAAAACTGACATTTCCTAAATAAATGTTTTGGTAACAATACTATTTCTCTTCGGTAAGACCAAAACGCTTTCTAAACTTGTCAACACGGCCGCCCGTATCAACTAACTTCTGCTTGCCTGTGTAGAAAGGATGGCAAGCTGAGCAAATTTCGATAGAAACATTTTCTTTTGTTGAGCCTGTTTCAATAACATTGCCACAAGCACACTTAATGGTTGTTTCTTTGTAATCGGGATGTATTCCTGCTTTCATCTCTATATTTCACCTCTTTCTTTCGAGTGTTACAATCAAATAAAAATCGTCAAAAAACTAGAGTCTTTCAACAGACCTAAACATTATAGCACATACTTTTTGTAATTGCAAGATATTTTTAAAAAAAATTCAACTTTTTAAATTCGCCTTCAATTTTGGTACTTAAATATTCAAAATTCAAAGTACGGTCTAAAAATATTTCATCCGCCAAAAGACCTTGATATATAAGCATTCCAAGACCATTTAGGGTATTAAGCCCCAGACTTTTTGCGGTTTGCAATAGACTTGTTTCGCTGGGGTTGTAAATAAGGTCGTAAACAAGCGCTCCTTGTTTTACCCCTTTTAAAAATGTCAAATCCTCAAAATCGGCAGCTATGCCTTGCATCCCCAAGGGCGTAGAGTTAATCAGTATATCGCAGTGCTCAGAAATATCTTCAAAAGATTCCTCAGCAAATGGCAGCACCTTCGCTTTTTTGCCTGTATGCTCAAAAACATTTTGAGAAATCACTTCGGCAGCTGACAAGGTACGGTTTACGATGGTGATAGAGGATGCTCCTTCAAACGCCATTTTGAGCGCTATTGTAGAGGCTACACCGCCTGCTCCAATAATGACAACGTTTTTTCCACCGGCGCTGAATCCCTTTTTAGTCATTGCTTCAACTAAGCCTCTGCCGTCGGTGTTATATCCAAAAAGCTTTCCGTCCTTGACTTTAACCGTATTTACCGAATTAAAAAGCGTTGCTTCGTCATCAATATAATCAAGATAAGGGATAATATCAGCCTTATGAGGTATTGTAAGGTTAAATCCCGAAATCCCAAGCGCCTTTACCTCGTCAAGATAGCTTTTGAGATTACCTTTTTCTACTCTGACCTTGCGATATTCATAAGGGATACCAAGCTCCGAGAGCACAGTTTCGTGGATAAGCGGTGACTTGCTGTGGCCTATTGGGTCACCAATTACGTCAAGTCTTAGGTTAGTCACAACTTACTTCCTCCTGAGCAAGGTAATCAATAGCAAGAAGATAGCCACAAAAGCCAAGCCCCGAAATCTGACCGATGCAGGATGAGGCAGTTACAGAAGTGCTACGGAATTCCTCGCGATTATGGATATTGCTTAGGTGTACCTCAACCGCAGGAACCTCTACTGATTTAAGCGCGTCACTTATAGCATAGCTGTAGTGAGTATACGCACCCGGGTTAATCACAATTCCGTCATAATTCCCCAATGCGTGGTGGATAAAATCAATAATCTCGCCCTCGCTGTTACTTTGCAAAACTGTAACCTCGATATCTTTTTGCGCGCAGTATTCTTCGATATAGTTTTCTAAATCCGCATAGGTTTTTTCGCCATAGATTTGTGGCTCGCGGACGCCAAGCATATTAAGATTTGGCCCATTAATAACCAGTATTTTCTTCAATTTTAAGCACCTCTTTTATAATATTTTCTACTATGTGTTCTAACTCTGAATCATTCAAAACCTCTATATGACAAGCAGCACGATAAAGGTCAATCCGACGCGAGTAAAGCTCTTTAAGCTTATCCTTACCATCCTTTAACAAGGGTCTTTTTGAGGCATCAATTGTTTTTAAAAGGATATCAAGCGGTCGGTTTATAAATACTACTATACCCGAATTTTTTAAAATGTCAATATTTTCGCATCGCTCAACCACTCCGCCGCCGGTAGAAAGTACCATACCGGATTTTTTTGAAAGCTCTTTTAAAGCATCCATTTCAATAAGTCGGAAGTGTTCTTCGCCAAAGTCCGTAAAGATTTGCGAAATCGTCACTTTTTGAGTTTCTTCAATATACTGGTCACTGTCAACAAATGAAAGCCCTAATTTTTTTGAAAGTTCTTTACCTATTGTGGTCTTGCCACATCCGGGCATTCCTATCAGGATAATATTCTTCATGCTTTCACCTCTTGATGTTTTGGAAAGCAACCAAGAATTTTAAGAGATGCAGTTTTTTGCTTAAGCTCCGATAAAGCACTCTCTACACTCTCGTCAAGAAGGCTTCCTTCAAAATCTGCAAAGAAAATATAGCTGAATGTTTGATTGTGGCTTGGACGGGATTCAATCTTTAGAAGATTGATGCCGTACTTAGCAAAAACAGAAAGAACTTCGCTCAAAGCACCGCTCTCGTTTGGAAGCGCAAAAAGGATGCTGGTTTTGTTGCACTGATTGTTAAGAATTCCCCTTTTTGCAACAACTGCAAAGCGGGTTGTGTTGTTAGGCACCGAGCTTATATCTTTTGCAAGAATACTAAGCCCGTAAAGCTCGGCTGCACGTGGGTCAGAAATGGCGGCGACATTTAGGTCATTAAGACCTGCAACCATTTTTGCAGCCATAGCGGTATTGTGATAAGGTTCAAACACCATTTTTGGATGCTTTGCAAAAAAATCCTGACATTGCATATACCCCTGCTGGTGAGAATATACCTTGGTTATATGGTCAAGCTGTGCGCCTTTTTGGCCTACCAGACAATGGTCAATGTCAACCGAGATTTCTCCTACAATATAGAAGCTGCGATTTTCAAGAAGGTCGAGGCTCATAGAAATAGAGCCGGTAGAAGAGTTTTCGATTGGGATAACGCCAAAGTCTGCCGCTCCCTCGTCAAGCTTATCCAAAACCTCGGCAAAGGTCATTACATTGATTTTTTCTGCAGACTCGCCGAAAAAGTTTATAAGCGCCGTTTCGCTGTTGGCACCGGGGATACCCTGGTAGCAGACCAGAGGATCGGAATTCAGTTCTTTTTGGTCAAATTCGTTAAGTAAATCAGGGGAAGATACTTTTTTTGCAAAATCTTCTCCTTGGGCACTTCTGCTTATTTTCATTATTGCAGAAAAAAATTCGCGTACAAAGGCTTGGTCCTTTTTGCTGACACCTTTGGTTCTTTTTTCAAGTATCTGTTTTTCGCGGGGCTTGTCAAGAATGGGAAGACCTTTCGAAAGCTTATATTCTGCAATCTTGCGGCTTACATCCATTCGCTTTAAGAAAAGAGGAAGAAGCTTTTTGTCTATCTTATCAATTTTTTTTCTTAAGATTTTAATATCGTACATTATATCCTTGGTCCTTTCGGTAAAAATCAGGAAAGCAGTGCTTCTAAAATAGCAAGAGAAGCTGCACTTTCGATTGCCACAGCAGCGCGCTGAACAATGCACGGGTCGTGTCTGCCTTTAACTTCGATTGTGGTGTTTTCCATCTTGTCAATATCAACAGTCTGTTGCTCTTTCCCGATAGATGGAGTGGGCTTCACTACAGCCGAAAAAACTATGGGCATTCCATTGGTTATACCGCCGTTAATTCCGCCATTATGATTGGTTTTGGTAAAGATAATTTTGCCGTCTGTCGAAAACTCATCATTTGCCTCGCAGCCGGTCATATCCGCAAAATCAAAGCCACTGCCAAATTCAATTCCCTTAACTGCCGGGATTGAAAAAACAATCGACGAAATAAGGCTTTCGATGGATGCGAAAAATGGTGAGCCAAGCCCCGACGGAAGTCCCAAAGCCGCGCACTCGATTATGCCACCTACCGAATTTTTATCCGATGCGGCATCAAGGATTGCTTTTTTCATTTCTTCGCCCCTGGAATCGTCAAGCACCGGGAAGTCTTTTTGAGTAAGGGTATTTAAAATATCAGCAGAAAGCTTTGTATCCATAAATGAGTCTTCCGAAACACTATAAATCTTTTTGATGTGCGAGCCAATTGTTATCCCTTGGGTTTTAAGATAAAGCTTGGATATAGCGCCTGCAAAAACCAGCCCTGCTGTAATTCTGCCCGAAAAATGTCCGCCGCCACGAAAATCGTGAGATGCGCCATATTTCATAAATCCGGTGTAATCAGCATGGCCGGGTCTTAAGATATTTGGAGAATAGTCACCAGAACGAGTATTGGTGTTTCTGATAACCACGCAGATAGGTGTGCCGCATGTTTTTCCATCAAATACACCTGAAAGAATTTCTACCTCATCAGCCTCTTTGCGGGGGGTAGAAAGAGCGTTTTTCCCAGGGGCACGTCTTGACATTTCGGATTTAATAAAGTCCATATCAATCTCAAGGCCTGACGGAATTCCATCAATGACAGCGCCAATGCCGCTACCGTGGGATTCGCCGAATATACTTATTTTAATATTGTTTCCCCATGTATTCATTTTACCAGCCCTCCAAGTTTTTTATAGTCCTCAAAAAAGTCAGGGTATGATTTTTTCACCGATTTTTTGGCGCCCGTTATGGTTACATCACCCTCGCACCGTAAAGCCGCAATAGCTGCAGACATTGCTATTCGGTGGTCGTTATGTGACGAAACAGTAGCACCGCTTAGCACCTGCTTGCCATGTATAACCAAAAAGTCCTCGCCTTCCTCAATCTCAGCACCCAACTTTTTAAGTACATCCGATATGGCAAAAAGGCGGTCGCTTTCCTTAAGCCTTAAACGACTCGCATTTACAATACGGCTTTCGCCCTTGCAAAATGCGAAAAGAACTGCGAGTATTGGAACAAGGTCAGGTATCTCGTCTGCGTCAACAGTTATTCCGTGCATATTTTGTGTCAAAGACGCCTTGTACAAGCCATTTTCAAAGCTTACCTTTGCACCCGCCTCGCTTAAAATATCAATAATTTTTTTATCGCCCTGAAGGCTCTTTGGGTTAAGTCCGGATACAGATACCTTGCAGCCCAAAGCTCCGGCTGTGAGGAAGAATGCAGCCTGAGAAAAATCCCCCTCCACAGTGTAGTCAGTAGCCTTGTATTTTTGATTACCTTTAATAATAAAGGTTTTGTAATCAATGTTTTCAATTTCAATCCCAAAGTTTGAAAGCACATCCAGAGTAATATCAATATAAGCCTTTGACGAAAGCTCACCTATTATATTTATAGTGCTGTCACCGTTTAAAAGAGGAAGAGCAAATAAAAGTCCTGTCACAAACTGCGAGCTTACCGAGCCGGAAATAGAAAATTCGCCGGGGGTCAGTTTCCCGTTTGCCACAAGGGATTTTGAAGTTTGTTTATATTTGATTCCTATTTCATCAAATATTTTGAAGTAGGGAGTAAGAGGTCTTTCTAAAAGTCTCCCTTTTCCAAAAAACTCTACATTTTCAAAAATCGAGAGAGCAATAGGTATAAAAAACCTTAAGGTCGAGCCACTTTCCAAGCAGAAAAGCCGATGCTTTTTATGTAGTTTGGGGGTGCCATTTTTTATGCTTAGCGACATTGCCTTTTTGTTATATTTAGCATATCCGCCAAGGGCCTTTATACAGTTAAGTGTAGCCAGAATATCTTTAGAAAGACATATGTTTTTTATGGTACAAGGCCCACCCGAAAGAAACGCCGCAATAATCGCCCTGTGTGCATAACTTTTTGATGGCGGGATTTTTACGTTGCCCGAAAGAGATGTAGGCGTAATTTTTACTTTATCCATATGCTGTCTTTCTCCGTATCTATAATTGAAACTTTTCCGATTTTTTGAGGGATAATAAGGCATACCTTGTTGCCCTTACCTTTTTTGTCAACCGCAATTGCACCCGAAAGTGCTTCCTTTGTAAGCGGGATTTCCTCGGGTAAGTTAAATGCCGAAACCAATCCTCGTATACGCTTAGCCGTACCCGCTTTGGTTAGTCCCATATTTTCGCCGTACTCGGCTGCCATAACCATACCGGCGGAAACAGCCTGGCCGTGCGTGTATTTTTCAAAATTATATTCTTTCTCGATTGCGTGACCAAATGTGTGGCCAAAGTTTAGTATCATTCTTTTGCCGGTGTCAAGCTCGTCTTCCTCGACAACCATGCGTTTTAGGTCGCAGGAAGTATAGATAATATCTTCGATAATCTCAAAAATTTTTGTTCGGGATGGAGACTTTTCCAAAGTTTCGAAAAATTTTTCATCAAGGATAACGCCGTACTTGATAACTTCTGCCATTCCGTCTGAAAAAATTTTGTCGGATAGTGTTTTAAGAGTGTCAGGGTCTATAATCACCATCTTAGGCTGATAAAACGCACCTACAAGATTTTTGCCCATCGAAAGATTTACCGCAACCTTCCCGCCGACGCTACTGTCAACTTGGGCAAGGAGGGTTGTCGGAATTTGCACAAATGGTATACCTCGAAGAAGAGTTGAAGCGCAAAAGCCCGTAAGGTCACCGACAACTCCGCCACCAAGAGCAACTACCATATCGCTTCGGGTGATTTTTTCTTTTAAAAGCTCAGTATATAAAAATTCAAGGCATGCTAAGGATTTGGAAGCTTCGCCAGCGGGAACAGTCACCAAAAATGGAGTAAATCCTGATTTTTTAAGCGACTGAGAGAGTTTATCTGCATAAAGCGGAGCAACAATGCTGTCGCTGATGATTGCGACCTTGCAAGGCTTGGTCACTTCCAAAAGCAGTTCGCCTGCCCTTTCTAAAAGACCTTTTTCGATTTTTATATCATATTCACGATTTGGGATATTTACTTTTAAGGTCTTCATAGATTATCAGGCTCCTTATTTTGCATATCAAGTTTATTTTTTCGCACTCTTAGAAGAAGTTCTTTAAGCCGTGCGCGGTCACGATTTTCAATTCCTTTTTTAAATTCTACCAAAGAATCTATATATTGGTCAAGTTCTTTAAGCAAAAAATCCCGATTTTCAAGGAAAAGTCCGCTCCAAAGCTCGGGATTGATGTTGGCAATTCTTGTGCAGTCCCTAAATGCCCCTGCGGTGTAGGCTCTGTTCATATTCTGGTTATACTCAAGACAAAGTGCAGCTGCCGAAACATGCATAAGGTCGCTGGTATAGGCGATTACACTGTCATGCTCATCAGGACTTGCGACGGTGATACGCGTTGCACCTATAAAACGCGCCATATCCTTTATAAGCCCAAGCCCCTCGGGAGTGGAGGAATTACCCGGAGTAATTATATAGCCGCACATACCAAAAAGCTCGGGACTTGCACTGTCAAAACCGTGGGTTTCCTTGCCTGCCATGGGATGACTTCCAATGTACTGGCAATGTTCGGAAAGAGCGGTTTCAATTTTTTTGCTAAGATTGTTTTTTACTCCGCATACGTCGGTTATAATAGCGCCCTTTTTAAAGTAAGTTTTGTTTTTTGTTATGATATCAATAATATTATCGGGATATGTGCAAAGAATCACCAAATCAGCATTTTCTATTGCTTCATTTGGTGAAGCAGTTGCAAAATCTACTGCACCTTTTTCCAAAGCTTTTTCAAGGGTCTGGGTGTCAATGTCGCAACCCCAAATACTGGCATTTTTAAAACCCTTAAGGGCATATGCCATAGACCCACCTATTATTCCAAGACCAATAATTGCTATCTTAAAGTCAGAATTCTCCATTTTTTCTATCAATCTCTTTCTTAATCGTTTTTTAACATTCCTTGCCAAAGTGAATACCCATTGCGCGAAGCTTTTTCATAAGGCCGTCATATTG
>JAZNSF010000042.1:0-17903 GCA_045591095.1 Clostridia bacterium
AACCCTTATTCTCATAGCTATATAATACCATACAGTAACCTATTTGTCTATTGATACTTTCTATGGAATCGTTTATAGCGTTTATAATTCTTTCTGTTGCTAATTCTAAAGACCTTTGTTTTTCAACAATAGTTTCATCATGCCTAAAAAAGCAACAACTACTGTTGTATTAAAAGCTCCGAAAACACAAAGTAGCAATAGAATTGTGTATTTACCAAAAGCCGTTATTTACGAATTAATTAAAACAAGGGAAACCCAAAAAGAGAATATGGCTTTATTAGCAAACGAATATCACGATTACAATTTAGTTGTTGCAAAGGTAAACGGTATGCCATACGAACTTAGAACTATTGATAAAATGTTTTATAAGCTAATAGAAGAAAAATCACTGCCTCCCGTTGTTTTTCACAGTTTAAGGCACAGCAGTACATCTTTAAAGCTAAAGCTCAGTAAAGGCAATATTAAAGCTGTGCAAGGTGATACCGGTCACGCTGAGGCGCGGATGGTAACTGACACTTATGCACATAGTTTTGATGATGACAGAAAACTTATAGGCAAGGAAATGGATTCCGGTTTCTTTGCCAAAGTTGATGATACATCTGAAAATACTAATATAGATTCTTCTACTCTTGCCCAATTAAAGCTTTTAATTAAGCAACATCCTGAACTATTGAATGAATTGCTTGAATAAATGTGTTGACAAAATGAATTTAATCTAATATAATAAATATAGGATATATCCTATACTAAGGAGAATATAAATTGGAAAACTTTATTATTGACTTTTTTGAACTGGATAATGGAAATTATCCAGTAAAAGATTATCTTGATTCTTTAGATGCCAAAATGCGTGCAAAAATATTATGGACAATAAATTTGCTTGAAACAAACGGTAATATGCTCGGTATGCCTTATTCAGAGCATTTGGATGGTGGAATATTTGAGCTTCGCACGAAACAAGGCAGCGATATTTCAAGAGTGTTATATTTCTTCTGTATCGGGAGAAAAATAATACTTACACACGGGTTCACAAAGAAAACAAACAGAGTTCCGAGAAATGAGATTGAAACAGCAAAAAAATACAGAGACCTGTATTTGAGCAGACAGAAAGGAGAATGATTATGTCTGATTTCAGAAATTATTTAAACGAACAGCTTAAAAACGAAGATTTTCGTGCAGAATATGAAAAGCTTGCACCGGAGTTCTCCATTATTCAGGCTGTAATTGATGCAAGAAAGTCCAGCAATATGACACAAAAGGAATTATCAGAGAAAACAGGCATAGCTCAATCCGATATAAGCAAACTGGAAAACGGAAACAGCAACCCAACTTTGGGAATGCTGAAGCGTTTGGCAGAGGGTATGGATATGACTATTAAGCTTGAATTTGTACCTAAACGAGTTAATTGATTTTATGTAGTTTTACCCCGTTTAGTTGGCAAATGTATGCAAAACACGCTTTAAAGCTGAAAAACAAGATTTATTTGTAGGCAAAATATACACTAAATTGTATAATTATAAAAGTTTAGAGAACAAAAATTAACCACCGAAAACGAATATGTTTTCGGTGGTTTTTGGCGTCCCAGATAGGAATCGAACCTACGGCGTTTCGCTTAGGAGGCGAACCCTCTATCCTACTGAGGTACTGGGACATGTATAAATATTAACTTTGATTGAATAACAGGCGAACGTCACACCTTCCGCTTAGGAGGGGCTTGTAATATCCTCTTTACTACAGGGGCGTGTTTTAAATTTTACAAGGCTTAGTATATCACAAAAAGACCTTTTATGCAAGGTCTTTTTAAACAAAATCCGAAAGGATTATGTTGCTGACAAAAAAACCTTTGTCGTAAAAACTAAGATAGCCATCTTCCAAAGCCAAAAATCCTAAGTCAATATATTTTTTTATAGGCTTACCAAATTTTTCGAGGAGCTTTATTCCAAATCTTTCTTCAAAATCCTTAAGTGATATGCCCTTTTCGCATCTTAGCCCTAAAAACACAAACTCGCTCATTTGCTCATTTTTCGATATTTTCTCCCAGCTTTTCACTGCCTTGCCATCACATTCTACCCTTTTTACATAATCCAAAATATCCGTGCAATTGCTAAACCTTACCCCGTCCACAAACGAATATGCTCCGGCGCCAAGGCCAAGAAAGTCTGCATACTCCCAGTATTTTTGATTGTGACGCGCAGCAAAGCTCTTTTTAGCAAAATTCGAAATTTCGTATCTTTGATAGCCTGCTTTTCTTAATTTTTCTACCAAAAGCTCGTACATATCTGCGCACAAATCTTCGTCAGGCAAATTAAGCTTTATCTTTGAAAATGGTGTGCCGTCTTCAATTTTTAAAGCATAAGCCGAGATATGCTCAGCATCAAAGGCGATTGCTTTGTCCAAAGTCTTTTCCCAATCCCGAATGGTCATATCAGGAAGTCCATACATAAGGTCAAGTGAGATATTCTCAAATCCTGCCTGCCTTGCATCAAGAAAACACTTTTCAAACTGGCTGACATTATGTATCCTTCCCATCTTTTTGAGCATATCGTCACAAGTTGACTGAAGCCCGATGCTTAGCCGGTTTACGCCATTTTTTTTGAGAGTATTAAACCCATCAATATCTATCGTCCCGGGATTACATTCCACCGTGATTTCGGCATCATCCAAAACAACAAATTTTTCTTTGACCGCACGGATAATATCGCAAAGTTTCTCTGTGCCCGCATATGACGGAGTTCCACCGCCAAAATATATGGTATCAACAGGCCTCTCGCCAAGGTCTTTTGCCCAAGCTGAAATTTCCTTTTTGAGAACAGAAAAATAAGGCTCTATATCCCTTTCCCTTTTTGCAAACGAGTTGAAGTCGCAATAAAGGCACTTGCTTTTGCAAAAAGGAATGTGAATATAAAGCCCTAAACTGTTCATGTTTTTCTCCTGTTTTGTTTTGGTTAGTTGAAGCTAACAAAATACATTTTCGAGTTAATCTAATTTAAGCACAGACATAAACGCTTCCTGCGGAACTTCAACCGAGCCCACCTGACGCATACGTTTTTTACCCTCTTTTTGCTTTTCGAGTAGCTTTTTCTTGCGGGTAATATCACCGCCATAGCACTTTGCAAGCACGTCTTTTCGCATTGCTCTTACGGTTTCGCGTGCGATAATTTTGCTGCCTATCGCAGCCTGAATCGGCACTTCGAAAAGCTGTCTTGGTATTGATTCTTTTAACTTTTCAGCAATGCGTCTGCCACGGCTGTATGCACTTTCTTTGTGAACGATAAACGAAAGAGCGTCCACCATATCGCCATTTAAAAGTATATCAAGCTTCACAAGGTCGGACTTTTGATAGTTTTTAAGTTCGTAGTCAAAGGATGCATAGCCCCTTGTCCTTGACTTAAGCGCGTCAAAAAAGTCATAAATAATTTCGTTAAGCGGAAGCTCGTAATTTAAAGTAACACGGGTATCGTCAAGGTATGTCATATCGATATATGTTCCGCGTCTTTCCTGACAAAGTTCCATTATGCTGCCGACAAATTCCTTTGGGGTCATAATGGATGCCGAAACAACAGGCTCGGTCATATAGTCAATTTCCTGTGGGGATGGGAGGTTTGTGGGGTTTGAAATCCTTTCTTCGGTTCCGTCGGTTTTGACTACAACATATTCAACCGAAGGCGCTGTTGTAACAAGGTCAAGATTGTATTCCCTCTCCAGTCGTTCCTGAATGATTTCCATATGCAAAAGGCCCAAGAATCCACATCTGAAACCAAATCCCAAAGCAACCGAGTTCTCGGCCTCAAACTGAAGTGCAGCATCGTTAAGCTGAAGCTTTTCAAGGGCTTCACGAAGGTCGTTGTATCTTGCGCCATCTGCCGGATAAACACCCGAATATACCATGGGCTTTACTTCTTTATATCCTGGGAGTGGTTCGGTAGCACCACCTGTAGCCAAGGTAACTGTGTCGCCAACCCGAACATCCCGCACGTTTTTGATGCTGGCTGCAATAAAGCCAACCTCGCCTGCTTTTATCTCGTTTGCAGGCAGCATCCCAACAGGGTTGAGATACCCGACTTCGACCACGTCAAAGCATCCGCCTGTTGCCATCATTTTGATGGTCTGGCCGGGTTTTAGCTTGCCGTCAACAACACGCACATAGGCAATTACGCCCTTGTAGCTGTCATAATAAGAGTCAAAAATCAAAGCCTTTAAGGGCGCGTTTTCATCGCCCTTGGGTGGTGGAACAGTTTCCACTATTTTTTCTAAAACCGCTTCTATGTTTATTCCGTTTTTAGCCGAAATCTGCGGAGCAGTTTCTGCTTCAATTCCGATTACGTCTTCGATTTCTTTTTTAACCATCTCAGGTTGGGCACTGGGGAGGTCAATTTTATTGATTACAGGGACAAGCTCAAGGTCGTGCTCGAGTGCAAGGTAGGTATTTGCCAAGGTCTGAGCCTCTATGCCTTGCGCCGCATCCACTATAAGTACTGCTCCCTCGCAGGCAGCAAGAGAACGGGACACCTCATAGTTAAAGTCAACGTGTCCCGGAGTGTCGATAAGGTTAAGCACATACTTCTCGCCATTTCTTGCAGAATACAAAAGACGTACTGCGCGCGCCTTGATGGTAATGCCCCTCTCGCGTTCAAGCTCCATATTGTCAAGTATCTGCGCCTGCATTTCGCGGCTTGTCAGCGCACCTGTAAGCTCCAAAAGGCGATCTGCCAGGGTTGACTTTCCGTGGTCTATGTGTGCAATAATCGAAAAATTGCGTATATTTTTTTGGTATTCGTTCACTTAAGTTTATTTCCTTCCAAAAAGTTTAAAATGTAATTATCAGTTCTTGTATCCGTTGGGATTTTGCTGTTGCCAGTTCCATGAGTCTTTGCACATATCTTCAAGGGTCTTCTTCGCCTCAAAGCCCAATTCCGCTTTAGCTTTTTTAGGCTCGGCAAAGCAAGCATCAATGTCGCCGGGGCGTCTTGCCTCTATTTTGTAGGGAAGTTCACTTCCGCATGCCTTTTCAAATGCCGCAATCATATCAAGAACACTGTAGCCTGTGCCGGTACCGAGATTGTATACGAGCGCTCCGGTCGTTTTGGTAATCTTTTCGAGTGCCTTTAAGTGGCCGTCTGCGAGGTCAACAACGTGTATATAGTCGCGTACGCCCGTGCCGTCGTGGGTGTCGTAATCGTTTCCAAAAACATGGACATACTCGCGTTTCCCTACAGCAACCTGGGCAATATACGGCATCAGATTGTTGGGTATGCCTTGTGGGTCTTCGCCAATAAGTCCGCTCTCGTGAGCGCCAACAGGGTTAAAGTACCTGAGTATTGCAATGCTCCACTCACCGTCGGCAATAACCAAGTCCCTTAGAATTTCTTCAATCATAAGCTTTGTCCGGCCATAAGGATTGGTGCACGAAAGCTCAAAGTCTTCGCTGATTGGAACAGTCTTTGGTTTTCCGTAAACTGTTGCAGACGAACTAAACACCAACTTTTTCACACCAAACTCACTCATAAGCTCGCAAAGGTTTATGGTGCTGACAAGATTGTTGTGATAGTAAGCAAGGGGCATCGCAACCGATTCGCCAACAGCTTTAAGCCCTGCAAAGTGAATTGCCGCATCAAACTTATTCTCCAAAAAAACCTTTCTTAAAGCCTCTTTGTCAACCATATCTATTTTATAAAAATTCACTGTCTTTCCTGTTATTCTTTCTACCCGCTTTAAAGCTTCCTCCGAACTGTTGGAAAGATTGTCAACCACCGTAACCTCATAACCTGCGTCAAGCAGCTGCACGGTTGTATGACTGCCTATGTATCCCGCACCACCTGTAACCAATATGTGCATAACTCTTCCTCCGTTTCAAGTCATTTTGGCATATATAATTTATATATAACCTTAAAAACCAAATAATTCCTATTCAAGATAATCCTTCAGCTTTTTGCTGCGGCTTGGGTGTCTTAGCTTGCGAAGCGCCTTTGCCTCAATCTGACGAATTCTTTCACGGGTAACGTTAAATTCCTTACCTACTTCTTCCAAGGTTCTTGCTCTGCCGTTGTCAAGGCCAAAGCGAAGTCTTAAGACTTTTTCTTCCCTTGGGGTAAGCGTGCTTAAAACATCAACAAGCTGCTCTTTAAGCAGTCTGAATGTTGCTGCGTCCTGAGGCGCTAATGTTTCGTTGTCCTGGATGAAGTCACCCAGGTGACTGTCCTCTTCCTCGCCTATAGGAGTTTCCAGCGAAACAGGCTCCTGCGCAATCTTCATAATTTCGCCCACTTTGTCAATCGGCATATTAAGCTCCTTTGCAACTTCTTCGGGAAGCGGGTCGCGGCCAAGCTCCTGCACCAGCTGACGAGTAACGCGAATAAGCTTATTTATAGTTTCAACCATATGAACGGGGATTCGGATTGTTCTTGCCTGGTCGGCAATAGCACGTGTTATAGCCTGTCTTATCCACCATGTAGCATAGGTACTGAACTTATATCCCTTTGTGTAATCAAACTTTTCGACAGCCTTAATAAGGCCAAGGTTTCCTTCCTGGATAAGATCCAAAAAGAGCATCCCTCTGCCTACATAACGCTTTGCTATACTTACGACAAGTCTTAGGTTTGCCTCAGCAAGTCTTTGCTTTGCATCTTTGTCGCCGTCTGCCATTTTCTGGGCAAGCTCGGCTTCTTCGTTGCTTGAAAGAAGCGGCACTTTTCCTATCTCCTTAAGATACATACGCACAGGGTCATCAATACTGACGCTGTCAGGTACGCTAAGGTCGGTAAGCTCGTCCTCGGTGATTTCAAAGTTGTCGTCATCCTCAAGTTCGGGAAGCTCATCACCAAAATTACCCATAATCTCGATGCCCTGCTTTTCTAAAAAGTCATAGATTAACTCTATCTGCTCGGCATCCATATCCACGGCTTCAAGCTTTGAAGTAATGTCGCTGTAAGACAGTTCGCCATTTTTCTTGCCCATTTCCACAAGCTCCTGAATTGCCTGTTTTTGAGCATCCTTGGATATAGTCTTTGCATTTTCGTTTGTTTCGGCTTTTTCTTTGTTATTCATACCATTTCGCCTTTCTGCTTTTTATCTTTTTTCAGTCTGTTCATAATTTCTTGTAATTTTTCGGTGTCGCCATCTAAAGAAGCGTCTTTTTCTACTTGCTTCATCCGATAGTTTTTTATTATCTTAAGCGGCATCAATGCTGCTTCTTTTCGGTTGTCCACGTTCTTGTCGTCAGAAAGAATTTCTGATACCCTGCCAGCATCTTCCTCCGGAAACTCGGAAAGAATCGCTAAAACATTAATTTTTTCATTCCTCTCGTGCATAGAGAATATTATCTCGGCGAGGCGCCGGTTTAACCCTTCGGAAAAATCCTCGGGACTTAATTTATCACTGACCGTAAGGAATACGTCTTTTTCCGTAATCAAATTAAGCATCAGCTTTTCGGCATTATAAAGCCGCATTCTTTCAAGGTCCGTTCTTCCGCCGGTCCGTGCCTCAAACGCCCTCTTGTCAGCCCTCTGGTCCTTTGCGGCTTTGTTTCGCCGCTCCTTTAAGGCTATGTTTGACACCTGGGCCATAATGCTTTCGGATGATATATCGGTTTTCCGGGCAATGTTTTTGATGTAAATTTCCCGTTCGACATCGTTCTTTATATTTGCAAGGATTTTTGCAATTTGTTCAATAAACTCCAGCTTTTCAACAGCATCTTCAAGATTATATTGTTTCTCAATTTTGCCAATTTTATACTCAATAAAGCTCTCTGCGCGGTCTACAAGCAGCCTGAAACTGTCTGCGCCCCTGGTATTTATAAACTCGTCCGGGTCCTTGCCGTCGGTAATTGTCAAAACCTTGGTCTTTATGTTTGCATTTCGCAGTATCTCACCCGCCCGGTCTGCAGCCTTTTGGCCTGCCTCGTCGGCATCGTAGCAAAGAACTGCCTTGTCAGCATAGCGCTTAAGCATATCCGCTTGCTCTGGAGTAAATGCCGTCCCCAATGATGCCACCGCGTTGTCAAAGCCATTTTGATGAAGCGATATAACGTCCATATACCCCTCCATAATTAGAAACTGCCCTGCCTTGCTGTTTTTAGCAATATTCATAGCAAAAAGATTTTCTTTCTTTTTGTAAATAAGAGTCTCGGGCGAATTAAGGTACTTTGCCTGGTTGTCTAGTAGCGTTCTTCCGCCGAAGGCTATGACGTTGCCACGGATATCAAAAATCGGGAACATAACCCTGCCGCGGAACACATCGTAAATGCTGCCGTTTTCACGTTTTTTGGCAAGCCCGCCCTCCAGGAGCTCTGCTTCGGCATAACCTTTTGTTTTCATGAAATCAACAAGGCCTGTCCACGCATCTGGCGCAAACCCGATGCCAAATGCCTTGATTGTAGCATTGGAAAGTCCCCTGTTTTTAAGATACCGAAGCGCTTCCTCGCCTGACTTTTCGGTAAGCTGTGAAAAAAAGTATCTTGCAGCCGTACGGTTCATTTCGTACATTCTTTTTTTCTTTTCGTGAACCTTGGCCGCCTGGCTCCGTTCTGCCGGGCTTTTGAAATCCGGAACCGGCACGCCTGACTTTTCGGCTAAGAACTTTACAGCCTCCATAAAGTCAAGGTTTTCTTTGGCCATAATAAAATGGATAACCGTCCCCCCTGCGCCGCAGCCGAAGCAGTGGAAAAGCTGCTTGTCCGGCGAAACAGAAAATGACGGCGTTTTTTTGTCATTGTGCAGCGGACAAAGCGCCTGATAACGATTGCCCACCCTTTTTAATGTGGTATAACGTGAAATCAGGTCCACTATATCGTTTTTTGCAATAACTTCATCAATAAAGTCCTGAAAATCAACGGACTGCTTCACTTTATATCACCTCTTTAGTAATTATTCGACACAAAGTCCAAAATTCCTTGTGCGAATTTAGGTATCACTTTTAAATATTCCACGCCTTTGGCACAAAAATTTCTTCAAACAAAGATACAGCATATCGGTCGGTCATGCCGGCAATATAATCTCTTACGATTACCGATATATCATCACTGCAGCTTGCAAGTCGGACTTTTTCAGGGATAAGTTCGGGCTTTTGGCTCAGTCTTTCGAAAAGCGCCTCTACCACGGCGTAGAACTTTCCTTCCTCGCTTTTAGCATAAGGGTTTTTGTAAACGTTTTGGAACATAAATTCCCGAAGTCCCATCATGGCTTTATAAACATCTTGCTCCATCTTAATCTCAGGGCTGTCAGTGCTTGCCGAAATCATACTGCGTATAAGGCTGTTTATTCTTGCAGAATGTCCTCTTCCCAAAACTTCTGCATATTCTTTGGGGATATCATCCTCACTGATTACTTTAGCGCGGATTGCGTCGTCTATGTCATGGTTTATGTAGGCAATCCGGTCAGCCATCCTGACAATTTTCCCCTCAGGTGTCTGCGGGGCCTTTTCACCCGTGTGGCAAAGTATACCGTCCCTTACTTCAAAGGTAAGATTAAGTCCACCCTTGCGCTCCAGTATATTTACAACCCTAAGGCTTTGTTCATTGTGGTGAAAGCCTTGCGGGCAGAGGGCATTTAAAGCATTTTCGCCGGTGTGACCAAAGGGTGTGTGGCCAAGGTCATGGCCAAGTGCTATTGCTTCTGTCAGGTCCTCATTCAAAAACAGTGCTTTTGCGATTGTTCTTGCAATCTGCGATACCTCCAGAGTATGGGTAAGCCGTGTGCGATAATGGTCGCCCTCGGGTGCAAGAAAGACCTGGGTCTTGTGTTTAAGCCGTCTGAACGCTTTGGCGTGTATAACACGGTCCCGGTCACGCTGAAATGCCGTCCGGATATCACATTCCTCTTCCTCTCTTACTCTGCCCCGGCTGCTCGTGCTAAGTGTAGCATATGGGCTGAGAGTCTGTTTTTCAAGCTCCTCTATTCTCTCACGCAAGGTCATATATATTTTCCTTTCAAAACAGTTTTATCTTAGGTTATTTTCTCCATTTATGTCAAAAAACCCTTTTTTTGTTGACAAAACCTCATGATGACCTATATAATATTTTTAATAAATCACTTGAAATTGAGGTAATAACCGTGACCGAAACCAATCAGATTAAGCTTCCCGAGCTAAACCCGCGTCTTTTGAAGATTGCCCAGCTTGTCCCGTCTTGCCTGTGCCTTGCAGACATAGGCACAGACCATGCCTATATCCCAATATGGACTGTTTTAAACGGCAGTGCAAAAAAAGCGATTGCTTCGGACATAAATCGCGGTCCGGTAGAACGCGCCGAAAAAAATGTTTGCAGTTTTGGTTTGGTCGATAAAATTTTCCCGAGACTTGGTGGCGGGCTTTCGACTCTTGCGGTGGGCGAAGCTGAAGTAATTGTCATCTCGGGAATGGGCGGCATTTTGATTTCTAATATCCTAAACAAAGATAAATCCATAGCACATGCCGCAAAAACTCTTATCCTTCAGCCTATGACTGCCGCACAGGAGCTGCGCGAATATCTTTTGAAGAACGGCTTTTCGATTGAGTCCGAGCATCTGGTTTCGGAGGACGAAAAAATCTATACCATTATATGTGCACGATTTGCCCAAGCTGGCGCTAGCTTGGGCGACTACTCCAAAAAAGAGTTGATTTTGGGAAAAGTTTTCCCCGAGACATCGCTCAGCCTTTTTGAAAAGCAGAAAGCTACTATAATAAAAAAATATGAAAAGCGCCTTATGGGCCTTTCAAAATCGGTCTTAGCCGAAAACAAGCTGGAGCTTGAAAATGTAAAAGAAATCCTTGAAATTTTAAAAAGTGAGGAGAACTGATATGCTTAGACTTTCAAAAATTATCGAAGAACTTGAAATTATCGCGCCATCGTCACTTAAGTGCGATTGGGACAACGTAGGTCTTTTGGTGGGCGACGAGAACCAGAAGATAAACCGCATCTTTCTGTGCCTTGACATAACGGGCGAAAACGTAAAGGCTGCAGCCGATTTTGGAGCGGACCTTATTATCTCGCATCACCCACTTATTTTTGACCCGCTTAAAAGTATTGCCGAGGGTAACATTACATCTTCCATTATCCGCACTCTTATCCAAAAGGATATTTCGGCATTTTGTATGCACACCAATTTTGACAATGCCGACGGCGGAATGAACGACCTCCTTGCCCAAAAACTTGGTCTTGAAAACATCCGCAAGTTTACCCCCGATGAAGCCATCTTAGAGGGCGGCGAAAAGCTTGACGGCATTGGTCGAGTGGGTATTTTAGAACGACCTATGCTTATGTCCGAGTTTATCAGCCATATAAAAGCTTCGTTGGGCAGCACTGCCCTTAAATATTCGGGCGACCTGTTTCAGCAGGTGCAGACTGTTGCACTTTGCTCGGGCAGTGGTGGCTCGGAGCTTTTTGCCGCATATAATTCGGGCGCAGATGTGTTTGTCACCGCTGACCTAAAGCACGACCACGGTCGAATTGCCCGCGAGCTTGGCCTGAATATCATAGACGCAGGGCATTTTGAAACCGAAAACCTTATTCTTGAATTTATGTCCGACTTTTTTTATCATCACTTCCCCGAAATCGAGGTGAAACTTTCAGAATCCAAGCCGTATTTTCGTTCCTTATAAAGCAAAAAAGCAACCGCTAATCATCGGTTGCTTTTTATCTTTCTTTTAATCTTCGCCAAAATGCCTCTTACCTTCAGGTAAAACCTATAGCATGGCAAAATAATTTTTAAATAAACAAAAATTCCCGCACAATCTCTTTTAAGTTCTTTGCCATTTCGCCATACCGAAGTTACAGTAGCAATAATCCACTCGTTTCCCACGCCTTTTTCAAGTACCAACTGATTGTCGCCACAAAGGACAAATTTATTCTCTTCCTTTGCCACAATTCTGTGAAGCACAAATTGTCCGCTTGGCCTTTTGTAAAAAACTGCATCGCCCACGCTTGGTTTTACGGTCCCCGACAGTGTTACGCTGTCCTGCCCGGGACGGATAAGCGGCAGCATACTGACCCCATCAGGCGAAAATGTCACCGTAGCGCCATCTTTCAGTTTTTCTTCCAAGATAGTGATTATATCTTCCAGGCGAATCCTCTGACCAGGGCTATTCATCCAGCAAATCCGCCTCTCTCATTTTGTTTAAAAATTCCAAAACGTCTATTCTTGCAACTTCCTCCGCCACGTCATATTCATCCAGGAGCGCCGCCACCAGCTGGTCTTCGTCTATGTCATTTAAAAGATTTTCCCACAAAAACTTTCCGCTTTCGCTTAAGGTAATCATTGCATTAAAGGTAATTGCCGCTTCGCCAATTGGAACAACTATACTTTGCCCCGCAACGTCCCTTAAAACAAAATGCTTCTTTATCTTCACCTAAGGCTCTCTCCCTTCATTGCATTAAAAGCCATTATTGCCGCATCTTTGGATATGTTGCAGCCCATCTGCCATACTTTTATGTGTTTCAGAGCTTTATCCAAAACTTCCAGAAGTCTTGTCATTTCCCTTTCGTTATGAGGTCTTATGGTCTGGTTCAAAATGCCATACAGAGCATCCTTATCGCTAACCTCTTTTATCCAGTTTTCACTTGAACGCTCTAAAAAGCATATCCCGCCAAGCGAAACTTCTGCGTTTCGGTTCTGGTCGGTCTTGCCGCTCCAAGGCGTCCCAAAGACCCGTATCTCGCCATCAATAATGCGGATTACCGGTTTGTCGTCATTTAATATATACGCGCCATCTTTGCCAAACGTCTCAAGCCACAGCGAGGTGTGCGTTGACTTTCCTGTGCCGCTGGGCGCAGAAAACAAATACGCTTTATTGCCTACAACAACCGCAGATGCATGAAGCATAAATCCGTCAAAGCTTAAAAGCTTTGTGCAGAAAATGCTTCCCGTATACATATACTCGCAGTCGTCTAAAGAAAGCATAGGGAATTCTTCTTTTTTTTCGACGATATATTCGTCCTCAAGCCCCAAAGTAATTTCCGGCTCGCCATCAAAATCAAAGGAATATGGTCTTGATTGCTTTTCTGTAGTCCATCCTTGACGAAGAATCATACCCGTTTTTATTCCCGCAATTACGTATTTGCCTCTCTGGGGCACACCTAAAATTTCGGGGTTATTCTTCTGCATCGCCGCCGCCAATTATTGCAGGAAGAACAAACTTACTTCCCTTGCAATTATACGCCTTTTTGATTGTTGAAGAAGATGCGTCCAGATTAACACCCGGCACAAGCACGCTCACTTCGTTATAATCACCGCCACTTAATGTAACCTTGCTTGCCCCTCTTACAACCAGTTTGGACGACTCACAATCTTTAAGCACAATTTCAGTATCGCCCATTCCGTCACCCAGGATTACCATTTTGTCGGTTTTAAGCTCTACCAGTGATTTTGCAGGAATTCTTATCATTATGTTCCCATCTTCGGGGAGTTGATCGCTGAAGCTATCTATATAATACTTAACCAACCTATCCATAACAACCGCAAACTCTGCTCTAGAAATACTTACAAGGGGCTTTATGTTGCCGTTGTCACCTGCAACATAACCTCTTGCCACCATCGCAAGAACGCCTTTTTCTGCCCAATCGGCAATTTTTTCTCTGTCCTTAAACTGGTCTAAAGTTTCGGGTTTTGCATCAAGGCTTGCCGTAAGTCCAAAAACCCTTGAAAGCACCAAAAATGCCTCCTGTCTTGTGATAGGCGAATTGGGTCTTAGCTTGCCTTCGTCACCCGCAAAAGCACCCATAGCAACCGCCTTGGACATATAGTCGTAGTACCATTCGCCCTGTCTTGCGTCGGTAAATGCCGAGATATCGGCGGTTTTGCTCGCGCCAACGGCACGCACCATAATCGCCGCCATTTCTGCCCTTGTAAGATTGTTCGCCGGCTTTATATATCCATAAGAGCCGGTAAGCAGTCCGTTTTTAACTGCCGCCTCAAGCGCCGAAGTCGACCAGTCATTTGGCATATCCTTAAAATCTGCCGCAAATGCTGTGGTCGAAAGAAGCATTATAAATACCAAAATAATAGCTGTGATCCTTTTCATTTTATTCTATCCTTTCGTAGATAAATCGTATATCATTAATTATACTGTATTTTTTATTGTTTTTCAAGCTTTTTAGAATTTTTGTTATTTTTCACAAAAAAAGTCCGGTTTAATGGTAAATTAAGCCATCAAACCGGAGTTGTTTAAAGCAGTGTAATTCCATTTTCGCTACACTCCTCAATCATTTCGCTTGGCCAAGCAGATGCCTGAACCTCGCCGATGTGCGCTTTGTGAAGTATGAACATACAAATTCTTGACTGACCAATACCGCCACCGATTGTATACGGAAGTCTTCCTGCAAGCAAATCCCTGTGGAACGGCAAAGTCGAACGGTCCTCGCAGTTTGCGATTTTGAGCTGTTTTTTAAGCGATTCTTCCGACACTCTTATGCCCATACTCGAAACCTCAAAGGGTATATCCAATATATCGTCATAGAAAATTATGTCGCCGTTAAGCTCCCAATCGTCATAGTCGGGTGCACGACCGTCGTGACGATTTCCTGACGCGAGCGCTCCGCCAATCTGCATCAAAAATACAGCGCCGTACTTCTTTGCGATTTGGTGTTCCCTTTGTTTTGGTGTAAGGTCGGGGTACATATCCTCTAAAGCCTGGCTTGTGATAAATGTGATTTCCTCGGGAAGTCTTGGTTCTATCTGTGGATAAAGCGAATTTATAAACTTCTCAGTCATTTTAAAGACCGAGAAAATCTTTTTAACAATATGTTTCAGGGTCGAAACCGTTCTTTCGTCCTTGTCAATAACCCTTTCCCAGTCCCATTGGTCAACATAAATTGAATGGATATTGTCGGTATCCTCATCACGACGGATTGCGTTCATATCTGTATAAAGTCCCTCGTCGTGATTAAAGCCGTATTCTTTAAGGGCATATCTCTTCCATTTTGCAAGGGAGTGGACAATCTGCAGTTCTCTTCCGGTCTCTCTTACGTCAAATGAAACGGCCCTTTCGGTGCCGTTTAGGTCGTCATTAAGCCCTGACTCCGAATCAACAAAAAGCGGAGCCGACACACGGGTAAGCTTTAGCTCGCGTGCTAAATTATTTTCAAAATAATCCTTTGTCGCTTTAATCGCAATCTGTGTATCCCTGAGGTTAAGTAAAGTTCGATAGCCTTTTGGCTTAATTATATCAGCCATAATTAAAAATCATGCCTTTCCTATGTTTTAATATAATTACAATTAGAAACATTATACCATTGTTTCTTGCTTAATACAAGTAAAATTTCAAAAATTTAACAGTCTTTTTTGTCTTTCCCCAAAGGTAAACTGTCAGATAGACGCCGATTTCATATATTTTTCTTTGCTTAGCGCTGACAGCAGCTTCAACCTGTCGAGCTCTTTATTTTCCTGCACAGTAATCAAAATTTCAAAAAAGCCCGCACCATTGTCTTTGTATTCCAAGCCAAGAATGGTCACATCAAACTCCGAAATTGCATCAAGCAGTTTTTCCAAAGCGTCGTCCGTGCCTACTGTCACAAAAGAAAGCTCGTGCTCGGTTGGAACATGCAAAAACTTCAGGTTTTTGTGTAAAATCACCTGCACCAAAACCATAATAACCACGCACGAAATCCCAAGAAAATACATCCCTGCACCAATTGCCATGCCAATACCTGCCGTCGCCCAGATGCCCGCGGCGGTTGTAAGGCCTGTAACTACATTTTTTTGAATAAATATCATCCCTGCGCCCAAAAAACCTATGCCCGAAACAATCTGCGCTGCAATACGTGTCGGGTCAAGTTTAAGCTCCACGCTGTTATTTTGAAATTCGTTGAAAAAATCTTCAAGGCCATACTGGCTTATTATGGTCATAAGGCACGCCGAAATCGCAACAATTGCATGGGTGCGAAGCCCTGCGCCTTTACCACGGCTTTTTCGTTCGTAGCCGATTGCAATACCACAAACGGTAGCTATAATAATTCGAAGAAGCATCTCTGCTTTAAATAAGATTCCGTAGTTATTTAAAAATGCCTCTAATTGCATCATCATTTTATGTCCTCCTATTAGATTTTGACTTCTATGTCATTGTAACATAATATACAAATGTTTTCAAGAGGAATACCCCTGCATCTTTCTTCTTCCACCATGGGGAAACCCTTGCAATTCCTTATGAATATAAATTATTTATAGGCGGGCTCCGCCCCCCTATAACCCCCGCCCGCGCCGCTCAAAGCCTCAAAAGATGTAGAAGCTCCAAATTTTTCATCACGCCACCACTCGAATACACGCACCCAGCGTGTGCTCTCGCTAAAAATAGCGACCGCAAAGGAAATCGATTTCCGCTATTTTTTGGCTAATTCAAAAATTTTCGCAAACATCTTACTTGCGGCTTTTCTATGGCGGGTTTAAAATCCCTTAAGGAATACCCTAACAGATTTTCGCATTAAGGAGAGGCGAGTGATAGCTGTTCGCAAAGCCTTGACAAAGGCACAAAAATCGACGTCACATCAGTTTCCTTTGCTGGTGACGCCGATTTAATGAGAGCAAACAATAGGTTTGTTTATTCGAATGTTTGAGTCTTTGGAAAGGCTGAGCAATTACAGATATTCAAGCCTCGAACAGCGAAAAGGGGGTACAAGGGGCTCTCCCCTTGTAAAAAAAATTAAACTTGTTTGGGATTGTCGGTAAGTCCAAGGATATAATCGGTTGAAACTTTATAAAATTTTGACAAAGTCACAAGATGATGTGTAGGAATTTCATTTAGACCATTTTCGTAACGAGAATACACCTGTTGAGTCGTATTTAAAATTTCTGCAACTTCTTTTTGCTTGAGGTCACTATCTTCACGCAAATCTCTAAGTCTTTCATAGCATTGTTTCATTCTTATCACTCAAATTTCATTGTTAGTTTTTATTAGGAGTATCCGTAAGACCAAGAATGTAGTCTACCGAAACATTATAAAATTTTGCAAGCGTAATAAGTGCGGAAGATGGAATTTCGCGATATCCTCTTTCGTACAAAGAATACTGCTGTTGTGTGATAAAAAGTATTTCCGCAATTTCCTTTTGCGTTTTGTCGCAATCTTCTCTCAAGTCTTTAAGCCTTGGATAATATGCCATATTAACACCTCAATACACCCAATTAAATGTATTGACAGTTTATCACGGTTGCGATATAATAATTCAAAACAACATTCATACGAATGTATAAGGAGTATATCATGAACATAAAAACCGACATCATCAAAACTTATATCGCAGATATGATTTGTAATAGCATCCACGACTTCGGCATCGATGCAAATGAAATCGCAGACTCAACCGCTATAAAAGTGCTTGGCGAAATTCAACAAGTTTTACATAGCAACGAACTTGACGACTTTCAAGTGGTGGAAGAAATTGTTTTAATTTTTGAAAAATATAACCTCGACGCAGGGGTTTGTCATGATTTTTAAAATCTATATTTAAGGGATGCGCGCCCTTAGACCACTTTTAAATAATTTTATTTACAAGGGGACTTCAGCAGCAAAGTCCCCTTTAAACCCCGTGCCGCGCCGATTCACGCCTCAGGTGGTTGTAATACTCAAATTGTCTGCGGTATGGAGCGCTCGGATACTTAAACTTATTAAGTGCCTCGCTAAATCAGTGGTGCCTGCAGCAGAAATTGATTGCACCACCGATTTTCCTATGTCCTCACCAATTTTCGAAACACCCACCAATCGCCGTTCATAAGCGAAAAAAGACCCTCTTTGAGGGTCTTAAAACTCGCCATAGAAAAGCCGAAAGTAAGATGTTTGCGCAAATTTTTTGAATTAGCCAAAAAATAGCGGAAATCGATTTCCTTTGCGGCCGATATTTTTAGCGAGAGCACACGCTGGGTGCGTGTATTCGAGCGGTGGCGTAATGAAAAAATTTGAGCATCTACATCTTTTGAGGCTTTGAGCGACGGACAGGGGGTACAAGG
>JAZNSF010000043.1:0-29093 GCA_045591095.1 Clostridia bacterium
CCTAATGTATACGACCTGCAAAAGCTTCCTTCTATGGGCGGCTCTCAGGCAGAGTGGTTTGTAAGAAAGGATAAGGATACAGTTATAGAGGTTTACGCAGAACATCCAAAGGCAGTAAACGCAAAAGTTTTGGTAAAATAAGTTTATACAATTAAAAAACTGACACCGCAAAATTATGGTGTCAGTTTTTTGATTAAAATATTTTATTTACCGCAGGAAATTTCCAGGATTTTTTCAATTGCAAGATGCAGAAGTCGACTTTCTTCGGTATGGGAAGCCTTGTAATAAACTTCCTTACCTTCGCGGCGGCTGACAATCAGCCCACTTGTCTTTAACTGCCTGAGGTGATGCGAAACTGCAGGGCTTGACATTTTTACAATGGCAGAAATATTTGTAACACATTCCTCACAGTGGCAAAGAAGCCAAAAAATACGAAGGCGGCTACTGTCTCCCAGTTGTTTAAAGGTATCAGCTGCAAGACGAAACTCGTGTAGACTTGAAATATGTTTGGAAATAAAATCAAGATTTGTATTTTCGCTATGTGTGTGCGGAAGAGTAATTTTGCTCATTTTTAAAACTCCTGTAAATGTCTTTAGTAACAGTTTAGCATAGCTTTTAAAATTTGGCAAGAGAAAAACCGACAGGAATTTATCTCCCATCGGTTTAAGTTAGTGATTACTCCATTGTCTTTCCTAAGAACCCTGCTGCAACCTGGGCGAGCTTTGATTCGACGTCGCCAAAGGTTCTGCTTCCGTCCGAAGACAAAATCATTACTGTTCCAATGCTGTCTCCTTCGAATACTATCGGGGCAATAACCCCTGCTTTGTAGCTGTCGTTACCATCAATTACCGACACATCCTTGCCGTCTTTTGAAGCAACAAACTCGGTTTTTTGGTGCATAATTTTTTCTGCATCAGCAGAGAGCTTTTTGTCTGCAAGTTCCTTTTTAGGTGCGCCTGATACCGCGATAATGGTATCGGTATCAGAAATACAGCAGGCAAGGCCCGTTGTTTTTGCCAAAGATTCGGCATATTGGGATGCAAATTCTGACAGCTCCCCGATTGGCGAATATTTCTTAAATATAACAGTTCCGCCACTTTCGGTAAAAATTTCCAAAGGATCTCCCTCGCGAATGCGCATAGTTCTGCGTATTTCCTTTGGGATTACAATTCTTCCAAGGTCATCGATGCGTCTTACAATTCCTGTTGCTTTCATTATATAAATTGCTCCTTTTATTTGATTTTACATTGCTATTTTGTGCAAACAAGGAATTTTTATGTAAGGAAAATGGTGGATTTTAAACATATAAAAACTCCCTAATTTGCAAATTTATGCTGTTTGGTCTCTGCAAAACAAGGAGTTTTAAAATATTTCTATAATTATCGAGGTATAATTTTCATAAAGCTATTTTTTAAAGACTTTCTTATCTTGGGCGATATTCCATATTTTATCGGTCTGTGTGTAAGATGACATATTTTATAAACCCTTTCTTTGTCAGGGAATTTATGATTTTTAACAAAAAAATCGTATAGTTTTAAAATACCGTTTTGCTTTTCGCTAGGTAAATGCAGAATTGCAATTTCGTTGTATTTAAAACAAGTTGAAACAAGATAAAATGCCCCGGTCCAAAATCTAAATATGTATGCTCCTGCATTTTTTATACTGGTTTTCATTCTATATGCCGCAATTGATATAATAAACTCATCACCTTTTGTGGTTCTAAATTTTTTATTAATCATTTCCTTATATACTTCTCTGCAACAAGTAATAAATTCTTTAGCGTTTTTACGATTTGCACCAAAAAATTCTCCACCATACTGAGTAATATATGAATCGATTCCAAAACTTTTGAATTGTTCAATTGTAGTCCTGTAGTTATATACAGCAAGCCCGTGGTTGATGTCATAAAGCAAAATATTGTCTTTTAATTCTAAAATTATATTATCAAGTGGGTTTTGAACAAAAACGTCAGCATCGGTATAAATATAATTATCATAATCATATTTGTTGACCATTTTTTCTAGTGCACATAATTTATAATACGCCAAACACCAAGGATAATCATTATCGAAAACGAAGGAATCAAATTCTTCAGTATAAATAAGAATATCATTCTCAATTAATAAACTTTCATAATCCCTTGGAATTTTAATATTGCAAACAAGAGCAACATCTATGTTTGGAGTTGCTTTTTTAGCGGAAATTAAAGAAACAATTAGGGATTTAAGATATGTATTTAAAACATTATTCGCTACATTTGCGCTAGTTGCTTTTTTTTCATCAAATGCAAAGGGAACAAAAAACAAATTTTTCATATCGGTATTATTAACAATACAATATTTGACACCTCCGGGCTGCATCTTAATCCTCTCTTCCATAGGTGTGTTTGTGATTTTTTTATTTTTAGCTGTATTCTCTTTCGGCTCATCTGTGTTATTTTTCATAAAATTTTTTGTGCCGTCAAACAATGCCATGCTTTTTTCTCCTTTACACTAATTGTTTACTAATATCAACAATTGGTAAACACTATTAACCAATACTTTGGTAATTGTATCATATAATAATAAAGTAAATAGTATTCAACAAAAAATGAGGAAAATTTTATGTTTAAGATAAAAGCAGCTGATGGAACCAATAATCTTATAGGAAAAAGGGTTGCTGAAATCAGAAAAGGTCAAAAACTTTCGCAGCGAAAATTAGCAGAAAAAATGCAACTATTGGGGTTTGATGTGGATCATTATTTTATTAGACGAGTAGAAAATGGAGAAAGATTTGTTACAGATATTGACCTGGTTATTTTTTCAAAAGTGTTTTCGATGCCATTAGGTGAACTGGTTTCCGGTATTGAAGAAAATTTAAAAGCGGAGTGATTTTACTCCGCTTTTGAATTTGCCTATAGTATTTGCATTTTAAAATGAAAACGACAAGCGAATATAAATTTTAAATATATTTAAATTTTCCTGAAAATAGTGTGGATTTTTTTTGCGACTTGTGATACAATGTATTTTGGTGTGGAATGTGGGAAAAATATCCGTTAAATAAGTATGCTTAAAAACACCAAAATTTAATTTGGAGCAGTACCATAAATGGAAGGATTAAAAAAAGTTGAAATTTTTACCGATGGTGCGTGCAGCGGTAACCCCGGCCCAGGAGGCTATGGCGCAATTCTCAGGTATAATGGCGTAGAGAAGGAACTTTCGGGTGGCGCCGCAGAAACTACCAACAATCGAATGGAGCTTCTTGCCGCTATAGCAGGGCTTGAAGCTTTAAAGGAGCGTTGCTTTGTTACGCTTTACAGTGATTCTAAATACTTAACTGATGCCATTAACTTGGGTTGGGCAAAAAAATGGCGCGATAATGGATGGATGCGTACAAAACGAGAGAGAGCCTTAAACGAAGATTTGTGGGAGAGGCTGCTAGCTCTTTTGGAAAAACATAAAGTAGAGCTTGTTTGGGTCAAAGGCCACGCAGGCCATCCCGAGAACGAAAGATGTGATCGCCTAGCGGTCATGGAGACAGAAAAGCATCGCAAATAGAAAGGCAGGTTTTGATAAATGGAAGCGAAAAGAATATATGTTGACCATTCAGCGACAACGCCCTTGAAAAAGTGCGTTTTAGATGTAATGCTTCCCTATTTTGAAAAAAACTTTGGAAATGCATCTACGGTTTATGCCGAAGGAAGATGTGCAAAGGCGGCAATAACTGAGGCACGCGAAAAGGTAGCGAAAGCCATTTCGGCAAGCGAAAATGAGATATTTTTTACAGGTTCGGGAACAGAAGCCGACAACTGGGCTATCCGGGGCGTTGCCCATGCCAATCGAGCTAAAGGTAACCATATAATAACAACAGCTGTAGAACACCATGCGGTGCTTCATACATGCCAAGCTTTGGAAAAAGAGGGATTTGAGGTAACTTATCTCCCGGTTGATTGCTTTGGAAGAGTATCGGCAGAGGATATAAAAAATGCAATTACCGACAAGACCATATTAATTACCGTTATGACTGCAAACAACGAAATCGGAACAATAATGCCAATAGCAGAGATTGGCAAAATAGCCAAGGAAAAGGGCATACTCTTTCATACCGATGCAGTACAAGCAATTGGCATGGTAGAAATTGACGTAGACAAAATGGGGATTGACCTTTTGTCCCTTACCGCGCACAAGTTCTATGGTCCAAAAGGTGTTGGCGCGCTTTATGTCAGAAAAGGTACAAAGATTGAAAATTTCATAACCGGCGGCGCTCAGGAAAGAGCGAAAAGAGCAGGCACCGAGAATGTTCCCGGCATTGTGGGACTTGGCAAGGCTATCGAGCTTGCGACCGAAAACATAAAAGAAAAATGTGATAACTTAAGAATTTTGCGTGATAGGTTTATAAAGAGAGTGTTGGATGAAATTCCTTACACAAGACTCAATGGACACTCGACCGAAAGGCTTTCAGGCAGCGCAAATATATCATTTGAATTTATCGAGGGCGAATCACTTCTTCTGATGCTTGATATGAAAGGGATTTCGGCATCCAGCGGAAGTGCTTGCACATCAGGTTCTTTAGACCCCTCGCACGTACTGCTTGCAATCGGCTTAAAACACGAGATTGCGCATGGCTCACTCAGGGTGTCGTTTGGTGACTCCAACACAACTCAAGATGTTGACAAAATTGTGGACGAGCTAAAGGTTATAGTTAAAAGACTAAGAGAAATGTCGCCACTTTATGAGGCGGTCAGCAAAGAATAGATAGGAGAAGAAACAATGTATAGCGAAAAAGTAATGGACCATTTTTCAAATCCCCGTAATGTAGGCGAGATTGAGGATGCAAATGCCGTAGGACAGGTAGGAAACCCTAAATGTGGCGATATAATGAAAATTTATATGAAGATAGACGACAGTACCAAGGTTATTGAGGACGTAAAGTTTAAGACCTTTGGCTGCGGAGCGGCAGTTGCGACATCAAGTATGGCAACCGAGATGGTAAAGGGTAAGACTATTGACGAGGCACTTAAAATTACCAACGTTGCGGTAGCTGAGGCTCTTGACGGGCTTCCTCCGGTAAAGATGCATTGCTCCAATCTTGCGCAGGAAGCAATACATTCTGCGATAGCGGATTACTATAACCGTAAGGGCATCGACCCGACCGGGATTGTAGGATGTAATGGTGATTGTGCGTGCTGCCACGGACATCACGAAAACGACTAAAAGAATAGAAAGGAAAGGGGGTATTTTGCCCCCTTTAAAAGTAGGTAAATGAAAAAACAAAAGGTTGCAATAGGAATGTCAGGTGGAGTGGATTCCAGCGTTGCTGCTGCACTTCTTTTAAAAAACGGTTATGAAGTGATTGGGATAACTATGCTTCTTTGGGGAAGTGACCAGAGTGCGTCGCGTGATGCAAAAGAAGTGTGCAAAAAACTTGGGATAGAGCATTATACCAAAGATTTCAGTGCCGAATTTAAAGATAAGGTTATGGACTATTTTGCAAATGAATATAAAATGGGCCGAACACCAAACCCTTGCATTATGTGTAACCGATACCTTAAGTTTGATGCCATGCAGAGTTTTGCGAAATCTTTAGGTGCAGAGAAAATTGCAACAGGCCACTATTCAAAGATTGAGTACGACGAGGATTTAAACAGATACCTTTTGAAAGTAGCAGAGTCAGCACAAAAGGACCAGTCGTACGTACTTTATTCGCTTACTCAGGCTCAACTTAAAAATACATTGATGCCACTTGGTGAAATCAAGGACAAAGCCGAAACCAGACGAATCGCCGAGGAGCTTGGACTTCAGGTTGCGGACAAAAAAGACAGCATGGAAGTTTGTTTTATCCCTGATGATGACTATAGAGGATTTATCCAGAAACATACTGGCAAAAATTGCCCCCCAGGGGACTTTGTGGATACAAACGGACAGATTTTGGGGAGACACAAAGGGATAGATAACTATACAATAGGGCAGCGAAAAGGTCTTGGAATTACCTTTGGAAAGCCAATGTTTGTTATAAGGATAGATGCCGAAAAAAACCAGGTTGTCCTGGGCGAAAAGGGGACAGAGTTTTCGTCAGTTTTAACAGCAGATTCGCTTAATTTTATTCCGTTTGATATGCCAAAAGAGCCTTTAGAGGTTTTGGCAAAGGTCCGTTACAGCGCAAAACCTGCAAAAGCGAAAGTTACCATCGAGGGCGAGGATTTGGCAAAAGTTATATTTGAAAAGCCGCAGCGGGCAATAACCCCCGGACAAGCGGTTGTGTTTTATTCCTTAGATGGGGAAATGGTTATAGGCGGCGGAATTATCAAAGGGTAGTTTAACATTGGAAGGGAAATATAAATGAACTTTTTGGATATACGAAAAAAAATAATAGAAAACAGCTGGCAGAGCCTCAATAATAAGCAGCTTGAAGCGGTAGTCACAACCGAAAGTCCGCTTTTGGTAATTGCAGGGGCAGGGTCAGGCAAGACCACTGTTATCATCCACAAGATTGCGCATCTTATGCTTTACGGAAAAAGCTATTTTGATACTTCGGTTCCAAAGGGACTTACAGACGAGGAACTTGAAATACTGGATTGGTTTTCTAAAGGCGAGGTAGACGAGCTTCCGCCCGAGCTTTTGGGGTATCTTTCGGTTGATGCGGTAAATCCGTATAATATTTTAGCCATAACCTTTACCAACAAGGCGGCGGCAGAAATTAAGGCTAGGCTTTCGGCAAAGCTTGGCCCTATGGGAGACAATGTTTGGGCATCCACTTTTCATTCGTCTTGCGTAAAGTTTTTAAGGCGTGACATTGATCGCTTAGGCTACGAGAAAAATTTTGTTATCTTTGACACCCAGGACAGCCAGACACTTATAAAGGAGTGTATGAAGGACCTTGACATAAGCGTCAAGGACTATGCCCCCAAAGCAATTGGTGCCGCTATCAGCCAGGCAAAAAATGAGCTTATTACTCCAAATGAATACGAGGAGATTTTTAAGACAGACTTTTATAAATCAATTGTCGCAAAGGTGTATAAGCTTTATCAGAAAAGGCTCAAAAAGTATAATGCGCTGGATTTTGATGATCTTATCATGTGTACGGTTCAGTTGTTTGAGGAAAATTCTGATGTTTTGGAGTACTACCAAAACAAGTTTAAGTATATTCTGGTTGACGAGTATCAGGACACCAACCACGCCCAATACAGGCTTGTAAGTTTATTAGCGGCAAAGAATAGAAATATTTGTGTAGTTGGCGACGATGATCAGAGTATTTACAAGTTCCGTGGTGCAGATATTTCTAACATTTTGGGCTTTGAGGACGAGTTTGAAAATGCAAAAACAATCAAGCTTGAGGAAAATTATCGCTCAACTCAAAATATTTTGAGTGCGGCAAACGAAGTTATTGCAAACAACCGCGGCAGAAAGAGCAAAAAACTTTGGACAGGTAACGGCGCGGGCGAACTTGTTACAGTTTACAACGCAAGCAACGAGCACGACGAGGCAAGGTTTATTGCCGAAAAGATTGCCGAGCTTCATAAAGAAGACTCTACATACAATGACTATGCGGTACTTTATCGTATGAATGCCGAGTCCCGAGTTGTGGAAGATACGCTTTTAAGACACGCAATTCCTTACAAAGTTTTTGGTGGACTGAGGTTCTATGACCGAAAAGAAATTAAGGACCTAACTTCGTACCTAAGACTCGTGCAAAACAAAACCGACAATGTTGCATTTGTCCGTATCGTCAACGAACCTAAAAGAGGTATCGGCGATGCTACGGTAGAAAAAGTCCTTAGTCTGGCCGAAGAAAATGGCCTAAGTGCGCTTGAAATTTCTAAAAATGCATCCGATTATCCTGAACTTTCGCGCGCGGCGGCAAAATTAAAGGAATTTGCCAAACTTATAGGCGATATGCGAGAAAGACTTGACGATGGGCAAGGCCTTGAAGAATTTGTAAGGACAGTTCTTTATGACTCGGGAATGATGTCGGCACTTGAAACAGAAGATACTGTCGAAAGCAGAACACGCATAGAAAACCTTAAGGAATTTGTCTCGATGGTAAGCGAAACTGTGAAACAAGACCCCGAGACACATCTAGAAAACCTTTTGGAGAATATATCCCTTGTTGCGGATGTTGACGGCTTTGACGAAGCACAGGAAACAGTTACGCTTATGACACTTCATAGTGCCAAGGGATTGGAGTTTAAAAATGTATTCCTTATTGGTATGGAAGAAGGGATATTCCCTGGGTTAAGGTCTATGAATACCGAGGAAGAAATGGAAGAAGAACGCCGCCTTTGTTATGTGGGAATTACTCGCGCGAAAAAGAGGCTGTTCCTTAGTTATACCGACACACGCACACTTTTTGGAACTACCAAATATAATATGAAGTCAAGATTTTTAAAAGAAATCCCCAAAGACTTTGTTAATGAAGAAAAGTATCGCAGTGTAAACGAAAGTCTGTTTGAGACAGTCGCGTTTAAAAGACCCAGCATGGATACGTCTGCATTTAAAATCAATGCACAGTCAAAACAGGTATCAGACGGTTATGCACTTGATTTTTCTATCGGGGACAGAGTTCTTCACCGAAAATTCGGCGAGGGGACTGTGCTTGAAGCAAAGGCATTGGGCGCGGATATGTTCCTAAAAGTAAAGTTTGACCAGGTGGGCGAAAAAAATCTGATGGCAGCATATGTAAAGCTTGAAAAGATATAAAAGGTGGAGGCAAGATTTTATGTATAATGATTTTGCAGAAGTCTATGACAAGCTTCAAGACACTGACTATGAAGCGTTTGTCGATTATTATGAGAGAATTTTTGAGCGCCTTGATAAAAAACCAAAGCTTGTTCTTGACCTTGCCTGCGGAACGGGGAATATTACAATTCCTATGGCAAAACGTGGCTATGATATGATAGGGCTTGACCTTTCGTGCGAAATGCTTAACATTGCAAGAAACAAGGCGGCAGAAGAAAACCTTGATATACTATTTTTAAATCAGAATATGTGCGAGATGGAGCTTTTTGGCACGGTTGATGCCATTGTGTGTGCGCTTGATGGCTTAAATTACATAACAGACCCCGAGGATTTAAAACAGATTTTCAGGCTCGTAGAAAACTACCTTAACCCCGGCGGAGTGATGATTTTTGACTTAAATACCGAGCATAAGCTTCGGGATATACTTGGCGGGAATACCTATGTAATGGAAGAGCAAGGCATTTATTATGTTTGGCAAAGCGAGTTTTTTGAAGACGAAAAAATATGCGAGTTTGAGCTGAATTTCTTCTGCGAGCAAGAGGACAAAAGCTACAAAAGATTTGACGAATTTCAGGCAGAACGCGCATATTCGCCCGAAGAAATTTCGACCTTGGTAAAGGGCGCAGGCCTGGACGTTGCAGGAATTTACAGACCTTTTGAATTTTCGACAATTACCGACAGTGATGAGCGGATATTTTTTGTAATTTCAAAAAAAATGTGTTGACATAATTTACCTCGCGTGGTATACTGTGTTAGTGGTCATCAGGAGTTGGCCGAAATTGGAGGGAATTTTATTATGCAAAAAGGTAAGGTAAAATGGTTTAACGCTGAAAAGGGATTTGGTTTCATCGAAAGCGAAGATGGAGTAGACGTGTTTGTACACTTCTCGGCTATCGCTATGGATGGTTACAAAACCTTGGAAGAAGGCGCAGAAGTTGAATTTGAGGTTGTAGAAGGTGCTAAGGGACCGCAGGCAGCAAACGTTACCCGCGTTTAATCCTTTTAATATATTTAAACCACAAAAAAGACTTAAAATCGGCTCATGCGTATGAGTCGATTTTTTATTGGAAAGGAACTATTTTTATGCAGGACAAGCTGACAAAGGCTGTTACAAAAAACGGTCTTATACGTATATGTGCAGTCAATTCAAAAAATATCGTTCAGGCTGCACATGACTATCACAAAACACTTCCCCTTGCAACAGCGGCACTTGGGAGACTTCTTACGGGAGCGGTGATTATGGGAAGTATGATGAAGGAAGAAAATTCATCAATTACCTTGCAACTCCATGGTGATGGCCCTTTAGGAAGGGTGCTGGCAGTAGCAAACTCAAAAGGCGAGGTAAAAGGCTATGTAGAAAATCCTTTTGCTAATTTGCCGCTTAACCGTTTTGGCAAAATTGATGTTGGTAGCGGCGTTGGAAATGGATATATGAGCGTTGTAAAGGATTTAAGGCTGAAAGAGCCGTATATCGGTCAGGTTCCTATCCAGACCGGCGAGATTGGCGACGATTTGGCATTTTATTTTGCACAGTCCGAACAGGTGCCAAGCCTTGTGGCGCTTGGCGTGCTTGTGGACAGGGACTATTCGGTAAAGCAGGCAGGTGGCTTTATTGTGCAGATTATGCCCGATTGTGACGAGTTTAACCTAAGAAAATTTGAAAAAGCTGCCGAAAATATAAAGAGTGTTACATCGATGCTTGAAAGAGGCCTTTCAAACGAAGAAATAATCAGAGCTGTTATGCAGGATTTTGAGATAGATATTTTGGAAGAAACTGAGGTAGGGTATGTTTGCGACTGTTGTGACGAGCGGATGCAGCGTGCGATTGTGAGCCTTGGCAAAAAAGAAATACAGGATATTATCGATGAGCAAGGTGAGGCGGAAATTGTTTGCCAGTTTTGCAGTAAGGCATATAATTACACAAAAGCAGACCTTGAAGATATGCTTAAAAGAGCAAGATAAAATAAAAACTTAAATCAAAAAGGTATAATTTTACGAAAAGTAAAATTATACCTTTTTTAATTTTAATCTTTCCTGCAAACACTTCCGTACGGACAATACTCACAAGGGTCAAAGCCTGAAATTTTAGGCGGCTCTGGGTGTATAATGCCGTCTGATATATTCTCGGCTGTTTGTATGGCAGAAATTTCGGCATCTGAAAGGCGTTTTTCGAACAGTTCTTCAGCGAGCCTCGTCTTTTTGTCGCAAGCAATGAAATGCGGGGCATTTTTGTCATCTGCATGGGGGTCAAGTGCATCCAAAGCCTCCGGACTATTCAAAAAGAGGCCATGGACCTTTATGTTATTACTCATCTCAAGTTCCCATTCTTCGTCAGAGGGTGGGTTTTCAAACCTCATTAAGGGGTCGGTCATTTGCATATACATAAGCGCAGCAGGTTTTGCATCGGGGGTTTCTTTTGCAATTGCGTTTGCATAGATTAGAGGCTGCAAAGTTATACCGGCGTCAATCATATCAAAGTCCATCTTTTTTTCAGAGGACTTATAGTCGGTGATGGCAATATAGTTTTTACCGTCTATATTGGCGCTGTCCACCTTGTCAATAAATCCCTTAAGAAATACTTCACCGTATTTGGTAGAGAGTTTGTAAGGCGGAAGAGTACCATGCTCGCCAAAGCTTACTTCAAAGCCGCTGGGTCTGAATTTACTTTCAGAATAGAAACGAACCAGCTTCCAAGCAGTTGATGCGGCAATGTTTTTAAGTCGCACGAGCATATACTTGTAGTAGTTTGAAGTGTCAAACATAGCATTGTCGGATGCTTTTACAAAGTCGTCTACCAGCTTTGAAATTTCGCTGAAACAATCGCTTCGTTTAATCGTGCCATAGTCAGAGCCAAGGTCAGCTTTATTCTTAAAATATTTTTGCAGGATGTCATGAAGTATTGTACCGGTGTCGGTAGCTTTAAGACCGCCAAGAAGTCTTTTATTAGCCAAAAGTCCATACTTCATAAAAAACGAAAACGCACAGGAATTGTATTTTTCCAGTTTTGACACACTTAATGTAAGCGGCGTGCCGTAAAGTGCTTTTGCCGTTTGCTTGGAAATGGCATCAGGCGTGTCACTTAGATTATACATTTCATGAAATTCACTAAGTCGTTTTGAGTAGTACTTGTCCGAATTAAAAACAGCATACACCGACTGCCAAAGCCCGGGCAATCTGGATGGGTCAAACGAACATTCAAAAAGCTTCGCACAAAGCCCAAAAAACGTGTGGTCTTTGCCCTCAATAAGGTCAAGGTCAGTATCCTCTTCTATAGAGATGTCAGGGAAAATAGAGGTAGTAATTCTTTTTATGATTTCCGAACTGCCAAGGCTCTTTCCTTCGAGGTCACAGATAGGGGAAGAAAGATATATTTCATCTCTTGCAGCGCCAAATACCGAATACACCAAAAACTGCTCTTCTTTCTGCTGACTGTATGCATCGGGAGCAAGAATTAGCCCTGCATCTTTAAGAGCGAGACGTTCGGAATCTGTGAGTATTCCCTCGCTAGCATGGCTTTGAGGAAAGCTCTTATCAAGCACTCCAAGAACAATAACGACTTTTTCGCCCGTAGTGCGAAAACGACTTGTTTCGCTGATGGTTACCTTGTCCTGAGTGGGCGGGATAATCCCTATACTAAGTTCATTGCAGCAAGCAGAAAACAGCTCGTAAAATTCTGTAAAGGTCACAAAGGTGTCTGCCATACAATCGGTGATTTGATTTGTAAGCGAGACAAAACTATCCCATACACGGCTAAGCTCTTCGCTGCTTTCGAGATTAAATTCAGCACTAAGCGAAGAAATTTTGTCTTCAACAGTTTTTGGCATAGAAATAGCACTTAGCCAGTCAAAGAGGCGACTCGCTATATCGTTTACGGTTTTCCGTCCGCTGAATGATAGGCTAAGCTCCAAAATTTTATTGACGGTTTTTCGTTTTATGCCGTTTATGATTTCCATGTCAAACATATGCTTGTCCGGATTATATATCCAGTCGTCAGTGCTTCGCCATTGCTTGTGGGTAAGGTCTGATGCCAGAAGATAATTTTCAAAAATGTCTGCTTCGGATTTTTCAATGTCCCAAAATCCTGAGCGGAGTATGGTCATTATGCGTTCATACGAAAAACCAAACGCCAGGATTTCGAGAATAGAAAGAATCATTCTTATAAACGGACTTTTGGAAAGCTTTAGCTTCTGGTCAAGAAAAAAACTGATGCCAAACCTTTGGAAAATTGCAGGCAGAATAAGCTCATAGCTTTCGGGCGAGCCGGTAAGAATAAGAAAGTCGCTAAGCGAGTAGCCTTTGGTACGGCAAAGCCTTAAAATAAGCCTTGCGGTATACTCTACTTCGGCATATCGGTTTTGCGGTCTTACCATGTGAACATTTTTAGTAGGACCTAAATATTTTTTTGGATTTGGTAAAAAATAGTTCTGTTTAAGATGTAAGATTTCCGGGCTAGCGTCTGATGCCTTGCTTTCATCTAAGTAAACCGGTGGCTTAATATCCATGCCAAGCCTTGAAGAAATTTCGCATAAATTACGATAAGTAGAGCGCTGTACTGAAAAAACAGGGTGGTCATCCTCGAGTGAATTGGCAGAAAGGGAAACGGTGATGTCCATTTTTTTTAAAAATTCCTCAATTATCTGATATTCTAACGGAGTAAAGCTTCGGAAGTAGTTTATGTAAAGATGCCCCGACAAAAAGTCCGCCTTAGGAATTTTAGAAAGGGCAAGGGCGAGGTTATCCTCGGCATTGACCCAGTTTTCGCTTAACAGGTCATCAAACTTTTTGTAAAGGACTGATAAATCCGAAAGCTTGGCTGAAAGAAGTCCATCGGGGAGCTTTTGGGCGTGGGTAGCCAGGTCAGAAGCCGAAACACCATAGCGTTTAAACTCGGAAATTAAAGACACTACAAGGCTTCCAAAACCACGCTGAGCTACATTTTTGTCAAAGAATGAAAGCTCGCTTTGACAAAGCTGTAGGCTTCGACAGGCAAGGAGATACCTCCCTGCTTTGTCGATATATTTGGTGCGAAGAGGACCAAGCTTTGAAAAAAGCATATTGGTAAGCCTGGAAAATGTAAGAATCTGAATTTTATTTTGTGCCGAAAGCCCCAATTTTTCGATAAGCTCATTTTCGGCACACATGGAGTACTGCTCGGGGACAAGTATAAAAACCGACTTGTTGTTTTGCGCGTCTTTTTGCGCCCGACGATATATTTCGTCTGACTTTAAAGATTCGCAAGACGAAAGCAAAAAACTAAGCATTTCCCTCATACTCCTTTTCTAGAAAAAATTATAATATGACTTAAGATACCAGCATATATATTAGGATGATTATATTAAACATTATAACATTTTAAAACGTTCAATGCAACAAAAACCTTTATAAAGGAGAAGATATGAATATTTATCACAATTCACAGGATGAAAATTACAGATTCCCCAAAGGCGCAGTAAAGACAGACGAGACGGTACGCCTTTCGCTAAAAGTGGATGCGGACATGCCGCCTGATGGTGTAGTCTTGCGCCTTTGGGATGGGAACGAACACTATGTCAAGATGTTAAAGCAGAGCAGTAAGACCGGGGCTTTTTGGTATACAGCAGAAATTTTGATGCCAAGCGAGCCAGGTCTTTTGTGGTATTATTTCGAGGTTGATTTTGACGGGATAAAAAAGTACTATTCAAATAACCAAAAAGGTCTTGGCGGAGAGGGCGTTGTGGAGGATAGCCCTTCTTATAAATCCTATCAGATAACGGTTTATCATAAGGATTTTGAAACGCCCGACTGGTTTAAAAATGCCATTATGTATCAGATTTTTCCCGACAGATTTTATCGGTCTGGAAAGCAGTCGGAGTTTTTGGACAAAAAAACCTTTCATAGACTTCACGAGGATTGGTATGAGGGGTATTTTTTTGATAAGCATCCTTTTGAAGACGGCCCTGCTTGCAACGATTTTTACGGAGGAAACCTTAAAGGGATAGAGAAAAAACTAGGGTACTTAAAAGAACTTGGAATAAGCGCAATATACCTTAATCCGATTTTTGAGGCATTTTCAAATCATAGGTATGACACCGCAGATTACAGTAAAATAGACCCCATCTTAGGGTGCGAGGAAGATTTTAAGGAGCTTTGTGAAACGGCTGAAAATATGGGCATAAAAATTATTCTTGACGGGGTTTTCAGCCATACGGGAAGTGACAGTATTTATTTTAACAAGTACGGAACCTATGGCGAGAACGTAGGCGCCTTTCAAAACCCCAACTCTCCGTACAAAAAGTGGTTTTGCCAAAGTGAAGAGGGCTCGTTCCAAAGTTGGTGGGGATGCTCAAACCTTGTAAATGTTACAGAGACAGAGCCGACATATCTCGACCATATTCTGACCAAGGACGATGCTATAATAAAAAAGTGGCTAAGGCTTGGGGCATCGGGTTTTCGACTTGACGTAGCAGATGAACTTCCTGATGAGTTTTTAAAGATTTTACGAAAAGAGCTAAAAACAGAAAAAAACGACAGCATAATAATTGGCGAGGTGTGGGAGGATGCGTCAAGCAAGGTAAGTTATGGTGAAGAGAGGGAGTATCTTTATGGCTTAGAGCTTGATGGAGTAATGAATTATCCATTCAAAGATAGCGTTTTGGGTTTTTTAATGTGCGAAAAATCGGCAGAGGACTTTTGCAAGGAAATGTCTTCGATTATGGAAAACTACCCAAAAGAAGCGCTGTATGCGAGCATGAATCTGCTTGGAAGCCATGATACCTGCCGCCTTAAAACTGTTTTGAGTGGTGAGTTTCCCCCAAAGGGTATGCCCAAAGCGCAAAGAGAAAATTTTGAAGCCAGTGGCAAGGCGGAAAGCCTTGCACTTAGGCGGATGAGGATAGCCGCATTTATTCAGATGACATTTGTGGGCGTCCCGTCAATATATTACGGCGATGAAATAGGGATGCAAGGCTTAGAAGACCCGTTTTGCCGAAAACCGTTCTCGTGGCGAAGGGTAGACTTTGAACTTTTGGAGTGGTACAAAGCATTGACTGCTTTTAGAAATAGCTGCGACGCTTTAAGAACAGGCGATATAGAGTTTCTGTATGCCAGGGACGATGTGCTTGTATATAAGCGGGAGATTAGAAATGGAGTGGATGTTTTTGGCAAAAAGGCAAAAACAGGAGAAGTGATTTGTTGTATAAACAGAAGCGACTATCCGAAAAAATTCAGCATAAAGGTTGGGGAAAACGCAAAATACGAAAGTATTTTTAAAACAGCGAGCATTGAGCATACTAAAGATAGCCTTGAAATAAGTTTTGATGCCTATTCGGTAGAAACATTAGAAAGGGTGTATAAAAAGAATGAACAGCAGTAACTTTGAAAAGAAACGTTTTGGGCTTTCAAAAGAGATGATGTATTTATATAATGAGGGCAAAAACTTTGGAGCATATAACCTGCTTGGGGCACATCCTGCTAAATGCGGATGCCATTTTTCGGTATGGGCGCCCAGTGCGGTTTCGGTTTCTGTTGTGTGCGACCAAAATTTGTGGAACAGAGAAAAAAACAAAATGGAGAAAAATCAAGATAGTGGTATATGGTACGCTTTTTTGGAGGGAGTAACATATGGGGAAAGGTATAAATATAGTATTGAGACAAGGTCAGGAGATATTATTTTAAAGGCAGACCCTTTTGCCTTTGAAAGCCAGCTAAGGCCCGAAACTGCATCAGTGGTTGCAAAGATGGATTACATTTGGAAAGATTCTTCGTGGATGAAAAAGAGGGAAACCCAGCCTCCTTATGAGAGCCCCATAAACATATATGAATTGCATATGGGGTCTTGGAAGAAAAACGCGGACGGGAGCTTTTATTCATACAGCCAGATGGCAGAGGAAATTGTTCCTTATGTAAAGAAAATGGGCTACACCCATATCGAGCTTATGCCAATTTCTGAATACCCATTTGACGGCTCGTGGGGATATCAGGTAAGTGGGTATTACTCGGCAAACAGCCGATATGGAAGCCCTGCCGAGCTTAAGCACTTTGTCGATGTCTGCCATCAAAATAAATTAGGGGTAATTATGGACTGGGTGCCTGCCCACTTCCCCAAAGATGACCACGGCCTAAGGATGTTTGACGGTACACCGCTTTTCGAACATCCTGACTCAAGGCTTGGCGAGCACAAGGAATGGGGGACACTGGTTTTTAATTGGGGAAAGACCGAAATCCATTCATTCCTGATTTCAAATGCTATTTTCTGGCTTCAGGAATATCATATAGATGGACTTCGTGTTGATGCGGTTTCGAGTATGCTGTATCTTGATTATAACCGCAAAAACGGTGAGTGGGTTAAAAATAAATACGGGGGCAATGAAAATCTTGAAGCTATCGATTTTTTAAAGAAGCTTAACACCGAGGTTTTCAAAAGATTTCCCAACATACTTATGATTGCCGAGGAGTCTACCGCCTGGGGCGGCGTGACCACGCCCGTACACGATGGGGGACTTGGTTTTAATTACAAGTGGAATATGGGCTGGATGAGCGATATCTTAAGGTATATGGGTATGGACCCATACTTTCGTGGGTCAAACCACAACCTTTTGACCTTTTCGATGATGTACGCATTTTCCGAAAACTATATTCTGCCTTTATCGCATGACGAGGTGGTTCACGGCAAGGGGTCGCTGATAAACAAAATGTACGGTACCTACGAGCAAAAGTTTAAAAGCATCAAAATTCTCTTTGCTTATATGTACGCGCATCCGGGGAAGAAACTTCTCTTTATGGGTGGAGAGTTCGGGCAGTTTGTAGAATGGCGGTTTTCAGAATCACTTGACTGGATGCTTCTTGACTACGAAAGCCATAGGAGACTTTGGGAATTTGCATCAGAGCTTAATAAGTACTATACAAAAAACCGTTCGATGTACGAAAATGACCAAAGCTGGGAGGGTTTTAAATGGATAAATCCCGAGGATAGCGAAAGAAATGTGATTTCGTTTATGAGACTTAGCAAAAGCCAAAGGGATAAAACCATTGTCGTAATTAATTTTGCGGCAAAGGAACATAAAAAGTACAAAATAGGTGTGCCAAGAGATGGCGAATACGAGATAGTGCTTTCCAGTGAAGATAAAAAATGCTTTAAAAAGCTGAGAGCAAAGAAACAAAAAATAGGTGAATTTTCGCACGTAATTGAGCTTGATTTGCCCGAACTCTCGGCATTTTATATAAAAAAAGTGCAGGCAAAAAAGAAGACTAAAAAGAGTAAGGAATGAAGAATTTTGAAAACGGAGGAATATGCATGAAATCGACAGAATGTGTTGCAATGATATTGGCAGGCGGTCAGGGAAGCCGCCTTGGGATACTTACAAAGGATGTAGCAAAGCCTGCGGTACCTTTTGGCGGTAAATACAGGATAATTGATTTTCCCTTAAGCAACTGTGCTCATTCGGGGTTGACAACGGTTGGGGTACTTACTCAGTACCAGCCTTTGGAGCTTAATACTTATATCGGAAACGGCCAGCCCTGGGACTTAGACCGAAACGACGGAGGGGTATATGTGCTTCCGCCATATGTTTCGGCAGAAAAAGGTGAGTGGTATAAGGGAACAGCCAATGCGATTTACCAAAATATCGGGTTTATCAGCCGCTTTAACCCCGAGTACGTAGCCGTGCTTTCGGGCGACCACATATACAAAATGGATTATTCCAAAATGCTGAAAGCACACAAAAAGGCAAATGCAGCAGCCACTATTGCGGTAATCGAAGTGCCAATGGAGGAGGCCTCTCGATTTGGCATCATGAACACCGACGAAAATATGAACATAATTGAGTTTGAAGAAAAGCCTGAGAACCCCAAAAGCAACCTTGCGTCCATGGGTGTTTATATTTTTACATGGTCTATCCTGAAAAAATACCTGATTGCTGACGAAAATGACCCCAAGTCCGACAACGATTTTGGCAAAAACGTGATTCCCAGAATGCTTTTGGATAAAGAGTCTATGCTTGCATATAAGTTTGACGGGTACTGGAAGGATGTAGGTACAGTGCAGAGTCTTTGGGAGGCGAATATGAATTTGCTTTCTGAAAACCCGGAGTATCTTTTGGATGACGATGACTGGAAGATTTTCAGCCGAAATCCCGCAATGCCCCCACACTACCTTGCTCCGTCCTCCAGCGTCAGAAATTGCTACATTACTGCAGGCTGCGAGATTGAGGGTTGGGTAGAGAATTCTATTATATTCAACGGTGTAAAAATCGAGGCAGGAGCACGAGTAAAAAATTCGGTGCTGTTTCCGGGGACAATTGTAAAAAGAAACGCTACCATAGAAAAGTCACTGATAGGGACAAATGCATATATATCAGATTGTGTAGAGGTGGGAACGAAGAGCAGCGATGCAAACCGTGACTTTGTTGATGAGAAGCTGTGCTCGGATGGAATAACATTAATCGGGCCCGATGTGATTCTTGAAAGCAATGTAAAGATTGCGCCCGGCTCGATGGTTTGCCACAGTGTTAAAACTGCCGGGACAATAGCTGAGCGCGCAAAAAAGACTGAAAATATAATAGCTTAAGAGGAGGGGTATTGATGGAAAACAACAATACAATGGGTCTGATTTTTTCGATTAACCCAGAGGCAAGTCTTGGTGAACTTATGAAGGTGCGTTCGCTTGCGGCTGTTCCCGTGGGCGGAAGGTATCGCATAGTGGATTTTATTTTGTCAAATATGGTTAATTCAGGCGTAATGAATATAGGCATCACCACAGGCCTTAGGCATAGGTCCTTAAGCGACCACGTTGGAAGCGGAAAAGCGTGGGATATGTCCCACAAGGAGAATGGACTATTTCTCTTGCCACCGCCCGAGAACAGCGACCTTATTACCAAGGGCCCACAAGGGATTGATTTTATAAATTCGGCAATGAGCTTTTTAAATCGTGGACATCAGCAGTATGTTCTTGTATGTGACTGTAACACAATCTGCAATATTGATTTTGAGGATGTAGCCAAAATGCATTTCGAAAAGGATGCGGATATTACGGTGGTATACTCAAGAGTTGGGGAATTTACGCCAAAGGAGCTTTCCCGCAGCATAATGCTTGATTTAAACGAAGACTGTCGGGTAAAGGATATTCAGGTATACCCAAAGCGCCAAAAAACAGATAAGGCATATATGCATATGTTCTTTATAAAAAAAGATTTGCTTATTGATATGGTGGGGGACTCGCTCTCGCATGACCGTCACAGTATTTCCAAGGACATTCTGCTTTCGGGGGTTGAAAGACTGAAGATATATGGCTATGAATTTAATGGTTATCACAAGACGGTGGACAGCATAAAATCGTTTTTTGAGTTTAATCTTGATTTGCTTGAACCCCAAATAAGACACGAGCTTTTTGGGACTGAGGATAAAAGAGAAATAAAAACCAAAATAAAGGACAGTGTTCCAACTAAATATGGTACGGGAGCGGATGTGAAAAATTCGCTGATTGCGGATGGGTGCAGTATTGAGGGAAGTGTGGAAAATTGCATAATATTCCGAGGTGTTAAGATAGGGAAAAAATCGGTTGTCAAAGACTCGATAATAATGCAAAATTCAAGGATAATGGATAACTGCCATGTAGAGAACGCAATCTTTGACAAAGAGGTTATACTGTGCAGTGGAAAAAGACTGATTGGCCAAAGCACATATCCAATTGTGATTGGCAAAAGAACAATTGTTTAAAGGACGTGAAAAGGATTTGAAAAAAATATTGATGCTTTCGTCTGAAGCCGCACCATTTGCCAAAAGCGGCGGACTTGGCGATGTAGTGGGGGCACTCCCCAAAGAACTCTCAAAGCTAGGGATGGACGTAAGGGTGATCTTACCCAAATATGGATGCATAGACCCAAAATACATCTCAAAAATGGAGTTTTTGTTTTATATTTATGTGCCTCTTGGGTGGCGAAACAAGTATTGCGGCGTATTTTCTCTTTGCGACAAAGGTGTAACTTATTACTTTTTGGACAACGAATATTATTTTGGGGATAGGGAACTTTATAAGTGGAACGACTTGGAACGCTTTGCTTTTTACGACAAAGCATCCCTTGAAATCTTAAAAAGACTTGATTTTAAGCCCGATGTAATCCATTGTAACGACTGGCAGACAGGGATGGTGCCTGTAATTTTAAAGGCGTATTATCAGCGAGATGAATTTTACAGAGGTATAAAAACCGTCTTTACAATCCACAATTTAAAGTATCAGGGGATATATTCAATTGAAGATGCGGCAGAATTTTTTTCTCTTGATTATTCGTACTTTACAGACGATAAGCTTGAATTTCATGGAAATGCCAATCTGATGAAGGCGGGGATTGTCTATTCGGACGTGGTTACAACAGTAAGCCCTACCTACAGCGAGGAGATAAAGACCCTTTTAGGCGGTGAGGGGCTTGACGGGATTTTGTCAGCCAGAGGAAATTCACTTTTTGGAATACTTAATGGTATCGACTACGAGGAATATAATCCCGAGATTGACCCGTATATCTTTGAAAGGTATTCCAAAAAAAATGTGAGGATAGGCAAACGCAAAAATAAGGCGTGCTTACAGGAAAAACTTGGAATTTTGGTAGACAGCGAAAAACCGATGATTGGGATAGTATCAAGACTGGTCGAGCAAAAAGGTATTGACCTGATTGCGGCCGCCATGGATGAGCTTATGGGTTTTGATATTCAGCTGGTGGTGCTTGGAACGGGCGAAAGAAAATACGAGGAGATGTTTAGGTATTACGAAAGAATTAGCGGCGGAAAGGTTTCTGCCAATATAACCTTTAGTAACGAGCTTGCTCATCAGATTTATGCTGCCTCGGATATCTTTTTGATGCCGTCAGTTTTTGAGCCTTGCGGACTCAGCCAGATTATTGCAATGGCTTATGGGGCAATCCCCCTTGTGAGGGAAACAGGTGGCCTTAAAGACACGGTAGAGCCTTACAACGAATTTACCGCCGAAGGATATGGATTTAGCTTTGCGCCACTAAATGCAAGCGATATGCTTTATACCTTAAGGCGTGCTCTTCATTTTTATTCTGAAAAAGATGTTTGGGATTCTTTGGTAAAAAAAGCGATGAGTCAGGATTATTCATGGACAGAGTCTGCAAAAAAGTACGAGATGCTTTATAAAAATTAGAAGTTTTGAGACCTAGGGAGGGAAAAATGGCAAATACAAAATCTGAAAGAACGGCCAAAAAAGATGATGCGTCAAAGCTAAAAGAACAAATAAAAAGTAATATCTTGGGGAAACTTCGCAGATATTATGCAAAGACTGTAGAAACTGCAACCCCCGAACAGCTTTACAAGGCTTTGGCTATGACAGTTCGTGACGAGCTTATGGACAAATGGGCAAAATCAAGAGAGTGCCTTGAAAACGCACATAAAAAAGAGCTTTATTATCTTTCTTTCGAATTTTTAATGGGCAGGGCGCTTGGAAACAATATTTTAAATATCCTTAAAACCGATGCGTACAGTGAGGCGCTTTCGGAACTGGGGCTTGATATTTCAAAAATCGAGGAAACAGAAAACGATGCAGGACTTGGTAACGGAGGCCTTGGCCGGCTTGCGGCGTGCTTTTTGGATTCGCTTTCAACCTTGGAGCTACCTGCTTTTGGCTGTGGAATAAGATATGAATACGGCCTGTTTCGGCAAAAAATTGTCGATGGTTACCAGACCGAGCTTCCTGACCCGTGGCTTGAGGTAGGAAATGTATGGGAAATTGAGCGCCCTGAGGACAGCGTTGAAGTCCATTATAACGGCAGAATTGAGGAGTATTTTGAGGATAACAGAATGAAGTTTCGCCATGTGGACTATAACACTGTAATAGGCGAACCATACGATATGCCCATTTCGGGATATGATTCAAAGCTTGTTAATACCCTAAGACTTTGGCGTGCGAGGTCGCCTCAGGTGATAAATATGGCAGAGTTTAACCGTGGTGACTACGCCATGGCGGTAAAGGACAAGGAAATTGCCGAAGTGGTGTCGCAAATCCTTTATCCCGAGGATAATCATTATGAGGGCAAGCTACTGAGGTTAAAACAGCAGTATTTCTTTGTGTCAGCTACAATTCAGTGGATTCTGGCAAAGCAAAAGAGGCGTGGGCACAGGCTTTCGGAGTTGCCCAAATATGTGCAGATTCATATAAATGACACTCATCCCACTATCGCAATTCCCGAGTTTATGCGGATTATGATGGACGAAGAGGGGTTTGGTTGGGATGAAGCGTGGTCGATTGCTCAAAAGGTTTTTGCATATACAAATCATACGATTATGAGTGAAGCACTTGAAAAATGGCCTGTGAACATGGTGGAGAGTTTGCTCCCCAGAGTTACAATGATTATAAAAGAAATTGACCGCAGGCAAAGGATGTTTTTAAGTGAGCGATTCGGAAGCGACACAGGGAAAATTGAGTATATGTCTGTCATATCAAACGGAAATGTAAATATGGCTAACCTTTGTCTTACGGCTTGTCACAGCATAAACGGTGTTGCAGCACTTCACACCGAAATTTTAAAAACCGAAACGTTTCGGGATTATTACAGCGTATACCCCGAAAAGTTTAAAAATGTAACCAACGGTGTTACCCCAAGACGATGGCTTTTAAAGGCAAACCCCAAACTCGCAGATCTTATAACCGAAGCGATAGGTGATACTTGGATAAAGAATGCAGGCGAGCTTGAAAAATTAGAAAAATTTGCTGATGATAAAGCGTTCAGAGACAGATTTGACCAAATTAAGCGTGAAAATAAGGTTCGGCTTGCGGAATATATAAAAAAGGCAAATCAAATAGAGGTTGACCCCGAGTCTTTGTTTGACGTACAGATAAAAAGGCTTCACGAGTATAAGCGGCAGCTTTTAAAGGTGTTTCATATTATCTATAGATATAAAATGATTACCGAAAATCCCGGTCAGGCAAGCATGCTGCCCGAAACCTTTATTTTTGGGGCAAAAGCCGCGCCGGGATATCACACTGCAAAGCTGATAATCAAGCTTATTAACAGCGTGGCAAATAAGGTCAATTCAGACCCTCGCACAAAGGATATACTAAAGGTAGTATTCATTGAAAACTACAGTGTTTCACTAGCTGAAAAAATTGTTGCTGCGGCAAATTTAAGCGAGCAGATTTCGACAGCCAGCAAGGAGGCCTCGGGTACCGGCAATATGAAGCTTATGCTAAACGGTGCTCTTACAATCGGGACAATGGACGGCGCAAATGTAGAAATTGCCGAAAGGGTAGGAAGGGATAATATCTATATATTTGGACTTTCCTCCGAGGAGGTTCTAAATACCTATCGGTCAGGAAAATCAGGAAGTAGCGAGGTTTATGCAGAGAATATGGTAGCAAAATCCGTAGTGGATTCGCTGATTGACGGCACGTTTTCAGAAGAAAATCAAAACCTCTTCAGCGAACTTTATCGTGAGTTGGTTTTTGGAAACGGCGGTTTTAGTGACAGATACCTTTTGCTTCGGGATTTCTCACCGTATCTTGATGCAAGCCACCGGGTTGCAAAGGATTTTATGAATCCTGATATCTGGAACAAAAAGGCAATTATCAATGTTTCAAAAGCGGGGTTTTTCTCGAGTGACCGTTCGATTGAGGATTATAATGAGAAGATTTGGAAGCTAGAAAAGATTTAAATAAAGAGACCGCTTTTTAAAGCGGTCTCTTTATTTAAATCGCAAATATTATTTTTATAGGCTGATCCTGTCCATATAAATTGAAAAATTTACATAATTTTACAAGAAACTATTGCAATTTCTTTCAAATACTGTTATAATATACTTGCCAAACAGGATTTAATATATAAAGGTCAATTGAGAGGAGCGTTTTTACATTTGGTAAAAATGCATGTGCTCCATTCTTTTGCATACTCTCAATGGGCTTATGTATTAGATTTTGTTTGGCGACAATCGGAGCTATGTATTTTTCGTGCGTGGCTTCGGCTGCGCATTTTTTAATTAAAGGAGCATTTAAAGTGCTTGACTACGAAAAGCTTTACTTTAAACTTTTTAACGAAATTACAAAAACGATAGAATCTCTTGAAAAAGCCAGAGAGGAAGTTTTTGAAAAATTTGTTGAATCAAACCCAACAAAAGATGAAGCAACAAAATTTGCAGCGAATATGGCCTTTAAAGATAAGAGTTTTAACTAGTCTAAACAAAAAAAGACCGCCTCAAATCGGCGGTCTTTTAAAATTTCTTAGTCAGCAGAATAAGGCAGTAATGCCATATATCTTGCTCTCTTTATTGCAACTGTAAGCTCTCTTTGATGCTTAGCACAGCAGCCACTGATTCTTCTGGGAAGAATCTTAGCTCTTTCTGTGATGTAACGTCTGAGTTTTGCAACGTCCTTATAGTCAATAAAGTCTACTTTATCAGCACAGAATGCGCAAACCTTTCTCTTAGGTCTCTTCATTCTTGCTTTGTCGTTTCTTTCCATTTCAGCCATCGAAATTTCCTCCTATCCATCAATAATATGTTACGTACAGCCGCGTGTTAGAACGGCAAATCATCGTTTGTTTCCAATGTGACAAAATCATCCTCGGCTGCCTCGGGCATTTCGGGAACAGAAGCTGCACTCATTGAGGGGGCAAAGGTGGATGCACCATCATCTGCGCTTCTCTTAGACTCGCCAAAAGAAACCTCACTTGCCACAACCTCGGTAGCGTAGTTCTTCTTGCCGTCCTGACCTTCCCAGGTTCTTGTCTGAATTCTGCCGACAACGATAATCATTCTGCCCTTTGTGAAATACTTTTCAACAAATTCGGCAGTTTTGTTCCAGGCAACACAGTTTATAAAGTCTGTCGTTCTGTTGTCGCCGTAGCCGTTGTCGATAGCAATGCTAAAGCTGCAAACGGGGGTACCGCTATTTGTGTGTCTTAGCTCGGGGTCCCGTGTAAGTCTGCCCATCAAAATCGCTTTGTTAATCATAAGCAATCTCGCTTTCTATGCATTTTTGCATAATTATTTCTCTTCTTTTTTGATGACTATGCTTCTTAAGATGCCGTCGGTAATACCGAATACACGCTCAAGCTCTGCGGGGAAGTCAGCCTTTGCCGCAAAGTTTACCAAAACATAGTAGCCTTCAGCCACATCATCGATAGGATAAGCCAATCTTCTGCGTCCCCATTCGTCAACGCTTTCAATTGTTCCGTTAGCTTCGATTAATGACTTAAACTTATCAACGAGAGCTGTTGTTTCTTCTTCAGTCTTTGCAGCGCTGATGATAAACAATGTCTCGTACTTGTTGATAACTTCAACCATTCTTTTCACCTCCTTGTGGACTTTGACTTTCGGACGCGCCGAAAGTAAGGATTTTTCTAACCAATAAATTATAATACTTTTTTAAGATGTTGTCAAGCACAAATTTTGAAGCCTATAACTTTATTTTCTGTGGAATAATTTTTTTGTTAATATTTCGCACAAAAATTAATTTTTCTACGATACAAAATGGGCAAGCTTGCAAACTTGCCCACCATATAAATTATAAATTTTTTAGCCACCTTTATTTTATAATCTGTTGTACCATAACCGAAAATGTTTGTCAACATATTCATAAAAACTATAACATAACGGTTTACCCGTACACGATATACGCGAACGGGTAAACCGTTAAAAGAGGGCGTTGACTCAATTAAAGCCAACGCCCTCTTTCTATTTTCTTTCTCTCCATCTCCCAAGGTATTTCTTGTTCAAATATAATTTAAACCCTAATACGATATAAATCGCAATTAATATATACTCTGATTGCCTAAAATTGGGAATAATCCATACGGCTGCTGCTATAAAAGCATATAACAAAAAGCAACATCTTTTCCCTGAAAAAAATTTTTCTTTTTCTTTTTCATCAAAAAAATCATCATATATATTTTTATTAGCTAATATATTATCATATCTAAACGACAGTATAAACAACACTAAATTCAAAACAATAACTATACCAAGATAAATATATAAAATTATCATTTCAAATTTGCCTCTATATAGGAATCTATAGCAGCTTTTATCAACTCCGTATTTGCAAGCATAAACCCATCATCATAACGAGAACCTGCGTATTCAAAAGTTGCATTTCCATTATCCGGTCTATGTGCTTTCCAATAATCTTTAGTTCTATATGTCGTATATATAATCGAACCAGTGTTAGAATTTAATCTTACACGATATGACCATTTATATGTTCGTTTTTCAAAATTCAAATCATAATCATATGTTATTGTGTCAACAAGTGGGCTAATTAATTCCGAAACAATATCAGCAAGGATTGACCAACCCGAACCAGTAACAGCAGCAACTATAATTGCAACAGCAGTAGATATTGTTGTTCCTGCCGAAAAACCAAATCTATTAGAATAATCGTATCTTATAATTCCCGAATTTTGACGTTGTAAATATCCAAACAGATCTGGCGCATAATAATATCCACCTCTATTACCCATCGCTCTATATCCATCATAAACAACTCCACCAGTTAATATTGCTTGGTCACCATTCGGCAATATATCAAAATGCTCACTATTTACATAATCAACTGACAGAGGAGTTATTTCTCCTTCTAATACAGAGCGCTCATCTGCTTCTTCATCTGCAGATGGTGTTATAGGAGTTATAGTAACTACATCAGATAAAACATCATCTTTTATTTTTCCATCTGCATACTCATGTGTTATTCTATCATTGTAGAAATCAACAATTATAGTTTCCTCATATACCCCATTTCTCGTAATTTCAAAGGCAAGAGCTTCGTTTGCATTTGAATCACCTGATGCACGCACATTCGATGTCTCTATTTTTTCAATAGTCATTATATCTCCATTTATATCTTTGTAAGTTCCTATGTCAGCCGAAACTTTTTCAGTTTCAATATTCGTAGCCGAAACATTCGATGTTATTGTCAAAGAAAACAACATTGTGAAAACTAAAATCAAACTAACAATCTTCTTCATATTTTTCTCCTTTCAAAATCCTTCGCTTTCCTATACATATCTTCCTTTTTCTTGCCACATGATACGTAATCCCACCTTTCCCAAATAACAAAAAAACGCATAAATCAAACCCCCTATTCAAAGAGGATTGACTTATACGTTACGCTGCTAACTTTTCTTTATTTTTTACATCTCTATACTATCAGAGGAACACAACCAAAGCTGCAATATAACCGAGTCAAACCTCTTTGAAAAATTACTTACCATTGGTATCTCCCCCTTTTCTTATTTGTTGGCTTTATTATAACACATCTTTTCCCAAATTGCAAGTACTTTTAGATATTTTTTCCATTTGGTAAATTTCTTCAACTTGTTTTATAAAATTATTTATACTAAAAGTTTTTATTTTAATTCTTTGGTTATCTTATTTTGGTTAAAATCCCCAAAGAAGGAAAAAACAACACTTTTATATATTTGCCTATTAATTTATCTAAAAAACTATACTTTTTAGGGGGTAAAATCAGCAAAAAAATTGGGTTTGGAAAATCTTCCGGGAAAAACCGACACCTATAAATGACACTTATAAAAAAGGCTCCCTTGTGTAAAGGGAGCTGTCAACGGAGTTGACTGAGGGATTGTTTGACTTCATTATCAATAAATATACATACCCCCTCAAAGTTTTTGTTTATATCGAGATTTGATATTCTTATAACTTTTAATCCATATTGTTCTAAAAACTCTGTTCTCAAAACATCTTTTTCTATTCCTTTATCATCATAATGCTGCGAGCCATCCAATTCAATAACAAGCTTTGCTTTGGCACAGTAAAAATCAACAATATATTTTTCTATAACCTTCTGTCTTATAAACCTAATATGGTATTTTCTTAGGTAATCATACCAAAGGTGCTTTTCTTCTTTTGTCATATTCTTTCTTAGTGCTTTTGCAAGTGGTACAATTTCTTTGTTGTGTTTATAGTACATTACAATCCCTCCGAGTTGCTTCGCAACTCACCTCCCTTTACACAAGGGAGGCTTTTGACAGTGTTTTCTTGTAGATTATATTATCATTTTTATTGCTTTTAGTCAATACAATCAACTTTTCGCAAATAATTACATATCAACCATAAAATCTTTTTGAGATTTCAACAAAAAGTCCGTTTCACAGAAAATTGAGTTATAGGTTTTGGTTTTTATATTTTTATTAAAAATAAATATATAACACAATGCATTGTACAGAGCATTTATGATATATGGAACAGGTTTTCTGACTTGGATTTCGACCTTGCCGTCAACAATTTTCCTCGGCATATTATTATCAACATAGACGATATGCTCATAGCTGATATTTTCTAATCGTCTGCGAACAATTTCACGGGGAATGATTTCGCCGCCAACCGAAATTGATTCTGAATTAAACATAATCTCAATAGCCGATTCATAATTCTTTTTTGTCA
>JAZNSF010000044.1:0-38353 GCA_045591095.1 Clostridia bacterium
TTTACTGCTGCGGTACAGAATATGAAAAAGATTGCAAATATCCTCTGGAAAAGAGATAAGCAATTTCTATCAAGAATTATTAAAAATCTGATATATACGACACAAACCCACCTGAAAATGGTGGGTTTGTCAGTAGTCTGAGTTTCATTCCTTTGGAATGAAATTGGGAAATAAAACGTTTATTGCACCACGAATCATCGAATTGTTTTTATATTGAAATTCGTGGTATAATTCCAATAAACATATTAAGGAGGTTTTCTTATGAATAGTCAATCCATTCAGATTTTGATTGCTATGGTCATTTATATGGCAGTAGTCATCGTCATCGGCGTTGCTTTTGCAAAAAAAGCAAATACAAGCTCCGAAAACTATTATCTTGGCGGTCGTTCGTTAGGTCCGTGGGTCACGGCAATGAGCGCTGAGGCATCCGATATGAGCGGATGGCTCTTGATGGGTCTTCCCGGCGTTGCATACTGGTACGGTCTGGCAGACGCTGCATGGACGGCAATCGGTCTTGCAATCGGTACATATTTAAACTGGTTAATCGTATCCAAAAGACTTCGCCGTTACAGTATCAGAGCCAATAACTCCATTACTTTGCCGGAATTTTTCTCAAACAGATTCCGTGAAAACAAAAAAGTGATTATGACGCTCGCTGCAGCGTTCATCCTTATTTTCTTCACGGTGTATGCAGCAAGCTGCTTTGTAACATGCGGTAAATTATTCTCCACATTGTTTGGTTTGCCTTATGTTTCCATGATGCTTGTGGGTGCGGCATTTGTGCTTTTATACACCCTTTTGGGCGGTTTTTTGGCAGAAAGTGCTTCTGACTTTATGCAGGGTATTGTAATGATTGTCGCTCTGTCTGTGATTGTTATTATCAGCACGATACAGGCAGGTGGTTTTGGTCAGGTTGTTGAAAACGCAAGACAAATCCCTGGTTTTTTAGAATTTTTTGGATTGGCTGCTCCTGTCGTTGATGAAGCAGGAACGCAGATTGTAGCAAACGGCGTTCCTGTATTCGGTGAAAAAACACCTTATGGTGCGTTAACCATCTGTTCCATACTTGCGTGGGGCTTAGGCTACTTTGGTATGCCACAGGTGCTTTTGCGCTTTATGGCAATCCGCAAAGAAGAAGAATTAAAGCGTTCCAGAAGAATTGCAATGGTTTGGGTCATTATTTCTCTGGCTGTTGCCGTATTTAGCGGTATTGCCGGCAGAGTAATTACAATGAACAATCCGGATGTTTTACAAGGCGCAGCGCTTCTTACGAAATCTGATGCAGAAAGCATCTTCATTCAGCTTTCCACAAGCTTCTTACCCCCCATTTTTGCAGGTTTTGTTATGGCAGGTATTTTGGCTGCAACCATCAGTTCTTCAGACTCTTATCTTTTAATTGCAGCTTCCGCGTTTGCGAAGAATATCTTCCAGGGCGTATGCAAAAAGGATGCAACAGATAAGCAGGTAATGCTTATGACCAGAATCACGCTTTTAGTGATTGCGGCGATTGCGATGGTAATTGCTTTGGATGAAAACAGTGTTATCTTTACGGTGGTATCTTTTGCCTGGGCAGGCTTTGGTGCAACTTTTGGTCCTTTGATGCTGTTCTCTCTGTTTTGGAAGAGAACGACCAGAGGTGGCGCTATCGCCGGTATGATCGGTGGTGCCGGTATGGTATTTTTATGGAAACTTGTTATCAGCAAACTAGGCGGTGTATTTGCTATTTACGAACTTCTGCCTGCGTTTATCTTCTCATCACTTTTAATTGTTGTTGTATCTTTGCTGACAAAAGCACCGTCCAAAGAAATTAAAGAAGATTTTGAAGCGGTAAAACAGGCAAATAAATGAAATTTCATAAATCAAAAAAGACAATCCCTTTATGGATTGTTGTATTGTTTCAACACCGATAAATATATGCTCTAAGTTTATTGTAGTGTTCATTATCTTTGGCGCATTTTTGGAAAGAACAGGAATTGCAGACTTTTTCATTAAAATAACAAACTCAGTAGTTGGTGGATTTTCAGATGGCCCTGCGAAGGTTGCGGTTGTTGCAAGTGCTTTGGAGGGTATGGTGCCAGGTTCATCTGTTGCAAATACAGTAGGCTCAGGCTCTGTTACAATTCCCCTTATGAAAAACACAGGCTACAAGCCTGAATTTGCGGCTGCTGCAGAAGCATCTGCATCAACAGTCGGTCAGATTATATCACCAATTATGGGTGCGGCATCTATTGCGATTTTGGCAGCTATTTTTGTCAGTCTTTTCAATAAAGAAAACCGCATTACCCCAAAACGTATATGGGAAGCTTTAGCTTCTGGTGGTCAGGGAATGATTGCCGTTGCTGCGGCGTGTGGCGTTGCAGGTATCGTCGCAGGACTATTTTGATGACAGGGCTTGCATATGAGATGTTTAACGGTATCGTAGCTTTGGCAGGAAATCAGGTAATTATTGCACTTTTCCTTACAATGATATGCTGTATCATTCTTGGTATGGGCGTTCCGACAACTGCTAACTATTGTATTATAGCGGCAACCTGTGCACCTATTTTGGTTAGAATGGGTGTTTCTGATATTGCGGCACATTTCTTTGTGTTCTACTTTGGTATAGTTACAGACCTTACACCGCTGGTGGCACTTGCGGCGTACGCGGGAGCGGCTATTGCTCAGGCGAATTCGATGAAGACAGCACTCACTGCAACAAAGCTTGCAATCGCTGCATTTATAGTTCCATATATGTTTGCGCTTAATCCTGCGATGCTGTTTATTGATACAACTGTATGGGAAGTTGTGCAGATAAGCATTACATCAATCGTTGGTATATTTGCTGTTTCTGCATCTTTGGAAGGCTATTTATTAAGACATATGCTTTGGTATCAGAGAAATCTGAGCTTAGTCGGCGGACTTATGCTTATACACCCGGGCCTTGTTACCGATGCAATTGGTGTAGGACTTGTTGCGATGGTGGTATTATTTCAGTTAATTTCAAAGAAAAAATCAAAAATTTCATAAATAATAAGATGACAATACTCTTTGGGGTGTTGTCATTTTTTGTTTTAGGTGATATAATGATTTCATCGAAAATGAAAGCAGCGATATAAATTCCTGCGCAACTTGCGATATACCTTGTGAAAACTTAAAAAGTATGTAGGTAAAAGCGTCACGGTTTCAGGCACTTTGATGCCGAGTCTCACGGGATACCATATGTAACAAACATAATTTTGGACGGAAGCGTAATGATTGCCATTGGTCTTAGCTTTGGTGGGACTATAAGCTTTGAAAGCATAAAAGGCGTAGGAATCCTTACATACTTAGCATTTTTATCCGCTGTTGCTTATGCACTATGGGGTATACTTCTTAAGCATAATCCTGTGTCAAAGGTTACTGTTTTCAGCTTTATGACACCGGTCTTTGGTGTTATACTTTCAAAAATCATGCTTAGTGAAAAAGCAATGTTTTTATGCTGAATGTTCTTATTGCACTGCTCCTTATATGCATAGGTATATTTGTGCTTAATTATCAGAAAAATAAGACTAAATAAGACTAAATAAGACATATTACCTATTTGCAAAGTTTGACAATCTATGGTAACTATGTTATAATTAAATTGCTGAAGAAGTTTGGATTTTTTACATCAAGGAGAGTTTGATATGTTAAACAGATTAGGACATTGGTTTGGTAATGGCTGGCTGGGCATTGCCGAACTTCTGATGACTGCGTTTTGTGTATTTCTTTCGCTTTCGGTACACGAATTTTTCCATGGCTATATGGCATATAAGCTTGGGGACCATACAGCAAAGAGTATGGGAAGACTGAACCTCAGTCCCCTTAGTCACCTTGACCCAATCGGTGCGATTTGCTTATTTCTCTTCGGCTTTGGATGGGCAAGACCTGTCCCTGTAAATCCTAATAACTTTCGGCTTGGCAAGCGAAAGTCCGGCATGGTACTGACATCACTTGCAGGACCAATAAGTAATTTGATTTTGGCATTTTTTGCGGTGCTTTTGCTTCATTTTTGTTATGCGTTTTTGCCCGAAACAGGGTCGATAGGACAAAAAATATATACGGTAGTATTTAATATTTTATACACCCTTATTTTTATGAATGTTGGACTCATGGTATTTAATTTTATTCCTGTTCCCCCGCTTGACGGCTCGAAGATACTTAACGCAATACTGCCGCCAAGACTTTACTTTAAAATAATGGAGTATGAAAGATATGGCTTTATAGCCTTGCTTATTATTATAAATCTGCCGATTTTCAGTCGGATTCTGAATGGAATTTCGAGCCTGATTATATCGGGACTTTTCTGGCTGGTAGAGCTTATTCCGTTTTTGAGAATTTAAACTTTTAGGGAGAATTTTTAGATGACTCAGCTTTCGTTTAAACTGGATTCGTTTGAGGGCCCTTTAGACCTTTTGTTGATGCTTATAAAAAAGAATAAAGTCAGCATATATGACATTCCTATCGTGGAGATACTTGAACAATATCTTGAAGTTATGAAACAGATGGAGGACCTTGACTTAGAGCTTTCAAGTGAGTTTTTGGTCATGGCAGCAACTCTTCTTCAGATAAAGTCAAGGATGCTTCTCCCACAGGAAGATGACGAGGAAGAGGCAGAAGACCCACGTACCGAGCTTGTAAGAAGGCTTGTTGAGTATCAGCGCATCAAGGAAAGTATAGACTTTTTTCGCGAACACGAAAATTCGGATTCGGTACTGTTTTTCAAGCTTCCCGAAATAATCGAAAGACCGCCTGCGGTAATGGACTATTCAACGCTTACTCCCGAAAATCTAAGGGATACCTACAAAATGTCATTTGCAAAACTCGAACGAAAACTCCCGCCACCAAAACGGTCTTTTTCGGGGATTGTTGGACACGAAAAGGTTTCGGTGCGCGAACGTGTACGAAACATTTGGGACAAGCTTATAAAAAGAGGTAAAATGCTGTTTAGGGATATTTTCCGGGGCACAAAATCAAGGCCAGAAGCGGTTGCATCTTTCTTAGCAGTGCTTGAAATGATAAAGCTTAACAAAATTACTGTTGATAAGACCGACGACGGCAAAAACTACACAGTTACAAAGATATCAGATAGTGACAAATTTAATTTTGAGGAATTGGAGGACTAGGGAGTATTTCTTAGTAGCTTAAAATATGAAATTAAAAGATGCAGAAGCAATAATCGAGGGCATTTTGTTTGCCGCGGGTGACCCCGTAGATATCGAAACAATAGCAGACATTCTTGACATAGACGTAAAAAGCACAAGGGCGGTACTTACTGCACTTTCGGACAAGTACGACGAAGAATGCCGTGGACTTAAAATTATCCGCCTTGAGGATTCGTACCAGATGTGTACGAGGGGCGAATACAACAGCTACATATCAAGACTTGCTGAGCCAAGGCGTGTTCAGGTGCTTTCGAATGCAGCGATGGAGGTTTTATCCATTGTTGCCTACAAGCAGCCTGTTACCCGTTCGGTAATCGAACAAATAAGAGGCGTATCCTGTGATTCGCTGGTTAATCGTCTGCTTGAAAGAAACTTAATCCAGGAAATAGGAAGACTTGATACCCCGGGGCGTCCTATGCTTTTTGGAACTAATGACGAGTTTTTAAGGTGCTTTGGGATTTCCAGCATTACGGACCTTCCTGACTATGATAAAATAAGCTCGGAGCAGATTTCGCTTGAGGGCGAAGAAGGCTATATGTCAGCAATTGACGAAAAAACCGAGGAAGAAATGGCAAAGGCTGTTTTAAATATAGAAGGGCCTTTGGTGAAATAAATTGTAGCCGGTGATTTTGATGAAGTATGTATTAGCGTTAATATTAGTGATATCAGTGTTTTTGGTGGTATTTTTGTTTTCACCGCTTAAGATAACAGCCGAGTACCGTGCCTCAAAGTTAAAATTGGTATTTAAGTGCCTTTTTATAAAGGTCACGATTGATGACTCACGATTCAGAGGCAAAAAAAGTAAAGAGGTGACTATCAGAAATGAAAAAACCTCGGGTAATGCTTTTGGAAGGCTAAGGGATTTTAAGGATAACTACGGAAATGTTAAGGATATCTTAGGCGAAATACTTAATCTGGTAAGACACAAGGCCGAATTTTCGGGGATATATGTAAGAGTAAGATACGGGACGGGTGAGGCTGCGATTACCGGTATGGTTTATGGTGCAATATGGTCGCTTGTTGGCAATCTATACAGCTTTTTATGTCGTTTTTTCCGTGTTGAATTTCCAAAACTTGAGCTTGAACCCGTATTTAACGAAAAAGCCTTTGAAATTGAGGCAGAGGGAATAATTACTACAAAGCCTGTGCATATTATTACTGCGGTTTTACGCAGTGCAAAAATATACAAAGAACATAAAAAAGAAAAAGGAGCGAAGTAAAATGGCAGAACAGCATCCTATTCAGGGACTTATGTACACAGCAATGCAAAGCATACGTGATATGATTGATGTAAACACAATTGTAGGTGACCCGGTAGAGTCACCGGACGGCACGGTTATAATACCTATTTCCAAGGTTGGACTTGGCTTTGGTGTGGGCGGCTCGGATTATGCCACGCAGCATTCAAAACAAACCGAAGACGGCAAAAATCTCTTTGGTGGCGGTGCCGGCGGCGGTGTTTCAATTACTCCTGTTGCATTTATGGTAGTGGGCAAAGGTCAGATAAGGCTGATGCCGGTAAATCCTGACACCAATATCTATGATCGTGTTTTGGATATGATACCTGTCGCAATTGATAAATTAGCCGAGCTAAAGGATAGTTTTATGGCAAAAAAAGAAGCTAAAAATGGCGAAATGTCAAGTGTAACAGATTTTTCTGCTGAATAGATTCAGGTTAATATAATTCCAACAACCCTCTTTGCAAAAGGCACAGAGGGCTTGTGGTTTGTTTATTTGCAGAGGGAAAGGCGGTGCTGAAAGTATGAGGAAACTACTTATAATAGACGGAAACAGCATATTAAATCGTGCCTATTACGGAATCAGGATGCTGACTGCCCCTGATGGTACACCTACAAATGCCGTTTATGGTTTTTTGAATATTCTCTTTAAAAATCTGGAGGAAGATACTCCGGATTATTTGTGCGTTGCCTTTGATGTAAAGGAAAAGACATTCCGGCATAAAATGTATGACTTATATAAAGCACAGCGAAAGCCTGCTCCCGATGACTTTTTGGTGCAGATACCGATTATAAAAGAAGTTCTTTCGGCAATGAACTGCGTCTGTCTTGAAATGCCGGGCTATGAGGCAGACGACATTATAGGTACGGTGTCAAGGCTCTGTGAAGAGAAAAATGTAGAGTGTTCGATTTTGACCGGCGACAAGGACGATTTGCAGCTGGCGTCGCACAAGACAAAAATAAAGCTGGTAATCACTCGTATGGGTGCTACCACCACAACGGTTTACGGAAAAGACGAGGTTTTGGAAAAGTATTCCGTTACTCCCACTGAATTTATTGACGTAAAGGCACTTATGGGGGATTCCTCGGATAATATCCCGGGCGTAAAGGGTATAGGCGAGAAAACTGCATTTAGCTTGATAGAAAAATGTAAAAGTATCGAAAATCTATACAAAAGTCTTGACTCTCTTGAACTTACACCTTCTGTAAGGAAAAAGCTGGAAGATGGAAAAGAGGATGCTGTTTTAAGCCGTAAGCTTTCGAAAATTGACCGAAATGTACCTATGGACCTTGATATAGAAAATTGCGTGGTTAAGGAGTTTGATAACGAAAAGCTTTATGAAATTTTCACGAGGCTCAACTTTAAGTCTTTTTTAAGTAAGCTTGACATAAAAACTAAAGAAATGCCCTCAGTCAGTTTTGAAGGCGAGAGTAAAAAAGTTAGCGAAGACGAACTTTTGAAAATAATAGCACCACTAAGAGAGATGGTGTACAAAATATATAAAACAGACTTAGGAATTGACCTAGCCATAACAACAGATAAAAAAGACTTTTATTATACCGAAAACATAAGTTTTGGGACATTAAAGCAGATTTTTGAAGATGAAAAAATCAAAAAGATTGGCTTTGATACCAAGGAAGATATAATTTTACTTAAAGAGAATGGTATAGATTACCTGGGCCTTTCGTTTGATGTTTCTATTGGTGCGTATATTTTGGAGCCTAGCCGAAATAGCTATGATATAGAGGGACTTAGCTTTGACTTTTTGGGGTATACCCTTAAAAGTTCAGAGCCCGAAGCTGAGAACGGGCAGCTTTCCTTTGATTTTGGCAAAAAAGACCCACCCAAAGATGCAGCAGCGGAGCTTTTTGCAATTTGTGAATTGAAGGAATTATTTGCAAAAAAACTTAGAGAAAATGGTCAGGAAAAGCTTTACTACGAAATAGAATTGCCACTTGTCAAGGTTCTTGCGGATATGCAGCATACAGGTGTTTTTGTGGATAAGGATGCGCTTATTCACTTTGGCGAGGGACTGAAGACCGAAATTTTAGGACTTGAAGCGGGCATTTATGACCTTGCTGGCAGAGAGTTTAACATAAATTCTCCCAAGCAGCTTGGCGAAATACTTTTTGTTGACCTTGAGCTTCCCCACGGCAAAAAGACAAAGACGGGTTATTCAACAAATGCCGAAGTTCTTAAAAAGCTTTGGGGCGTTCATCCGATAATTGAAAAGATACTGGAATACCGAAGCCTGACAAAACTGCAATCCACATATGTGGACGGACTTCTTTCGGTTATCGACGAAAAGACAGGCCGAATTCACTCAAACTTCAAGCAGACTGTTACTGCAACTGGCCGTATAAGCAGTACCGAGCCAAATCTTCAGAATATTCCCGTCCGTACCGAACGTGGCAGAGAAATGAGACGGATGTTTGTTGCAGAGGGCGACAAAACATTGATTGATGCTGACTATTCGCAGATTGAACTTAGAGTCCTGGCTCATATTGCGGCGGATGGAAATATGCAAAATGCATTTATATGCGGAAAAGATATACACACCCAGACCGCCTCTCAGGTATTTAAAGTTCCGCTTGAAGAAGTAACGCCGGCTATGCGTTCGGGCGCAAAAGCAGTTAACTTTGGAATAGTTTATGGCATTGGTGAGTTCTCGCTTTCCCAGGACCTTTCGATTTCCATAAAAGAGGCAAAGGCATATATTGATAGTTATCTTAAGACCTATCCGGCCATACACGATTATATGAAGAATATTGTTGATGAGGGTCGCGAAAAAGGCTATGTTACAACACTTCTTGGACGCAGGAGATATATACCCGAGCTTCGGGCGAGCAACAAGATTACCCAGGGGTTTGGCGAGAGAGTAGCCATGAATGCACCCATCCAGGGTACGGCTGCGGATATTATAAAAATCGCTATGGTAAATGTTTACAAAAGGCTAAAGAAAGAGGGACTAAAGTCCAAGCTTATTTTGCAGGTGCATGACGAGCTGATTGTAGAGGCCGAGCAAGGTGAAGAGGAATTGGTTACAAGACTTTTGACCAAGGAAATGGAAAAAGCGATAGAACTTACTGTTCCGCTTAAAGTTGATTGCAACAAAGGAAAAACGTGGTATGAAACAAAATAATGATGTAAAGATAATAGGAATAACTGGTGGCACAGGCGCGGGAAAGAGTATTCTTTCGGCTGAGTTTAAAAGACTTGGTGCAGAAGTTATTGATGCAGACGAAATTTCGCGGCGCATTACCAAAAAGGATGGGTGTGCATTCAGCGAAGTTGTAAGTTGTTTTGGACGCCAAATACTCGATGAAAATGGCGAGATAGACAGAAATAAGCTGGGAAGTATTGTTTTTGCCGACCCCGAAAAGCTGGCATTGCTTGAAAAAATAACGCATAAACATATATTCAGCGAGATTGAGGAGCGGATAAACTCTTGCAAAGATAAGGTGGCTGTTTTGGACGTTCCGCTACTATTTCAGTGCGATTTCCCTATAAAATGCGATCTTACGGTTGCTGTAATTGCGGATAACGATATCCGTATCAAGAGAATCGTGGAAAGAGACGCCATCTCTCGGGACGAAGCCAGCGCAAGAATGAAAAATCAGCTTAGCAATGATGAGTACAAAACGCTAGCTGATGTCTGGTTTGAAAATGATGGAGACTTAGACAAGCTACATGATTTCGCGAATAAAATATATAAAGAACTGTAAAAGATATTTTGGTAGAGGGTTTAAATTGTGAAAAAGAGGTTTGGCTGCATACGATTTGTTTTTTTAATATTGATTGCACTTACGCTTTTGTACTTTTGCATTGGTAATGGGAAAACCATTATTATGAAAAAAATCTATCCTGTAAAGTATCAGCAATATGTAGAGGAGTATTCAAAGGAATATTCGCTTGATAAAAATCTTGTTTATGCTGTGATTAAGGTGGAAAGTAGTTTTGACGAGAGTGCCGTGTCCATTGCTGGGGCAAAAGGGCTTATGCAGCTTATGGACAATACTGCAAGAGAGTGCAACACAAAAGGCGACTTTGGCTACAGTATCCCCGAAGATTTGTTTGAGGCAGAGCGAAACATACGTATGGGGTGCTACTATATAAGACACTTGATTGATGTATATGGAAATGCCGAGATGGCACTTGCGGCCTACAATGGCGGCATTGGCAATGTGAAAAAATGGCTAAATGACTCGGAATTTGCAGATGGCAAAGGCGGACTTAAAAAAATTCCGTACAAGGAAACAGAGAAATATGTCAAAAAGGTGATTAGGACCTTTGATATTTACAACAGACTATACAAAATGAGCGAATAAGGAGGAACGAAAATGGAAAAGGATTTGCTTTTTGAAAGAAAAAACGGTTTTGCTGGCATAGAGAGCGAATATAAGGACGAGATTTTCAGGTTTTGCGAGGATTACAGGGTAGCGATTTCTGATGCCAAGACGGAAAGAGAATTTTGTGATTTGTCGGTAGAAATGCTTGAAAAATCAGGATTTTTGCCCTTGGAAGAAAAATCTGAACTAAAACCAGGTGACCGTGTTTATGCAGTAAATCGTGGGAAGGGAGTTACTGCATTTGTTATTGGCTCGGAGCCTATAGAAAGTGGTGTAAATATTGTTGGAGCGCATATTGATTCGCCAAGGCTTGATTTAAAGCCAAATCCGCTTTACGAAGATGGCGGAATGGCGTACTTTAAGACCCATTATTATGGTGGAATCCGCAAGTATCAGTGGCTTAATATTCCGCTTTCTTTACATGGTGTAATTGTTAAAAAGGATGGCAGCAAAGTTAATGTGAATATCGGCGAAAACCCCGAGGATACAGTATTTTGCATTTCGGATTTGCTTCCGCATTTAGCACAAAGCCAGTCAGGTAAAAAGCTTTCCGAAGCGTTTGAGGGCGAAAAGCTGAATGTTTTGGTAGGTAATATCCCGGCAGACGTTGATAAAGACAAGGTCAAGTATGCTGTGATAGAGTTGCTAAACGAAAAATATGGGATATGCGAGACAGATTTTGTTCGTGCCGAGCTTGAGATGGTTCCGGCATTTGCGGCAAGGGATACAGGTCTTGACCGCAGTATGATTGCAGGGTACGGTCAGGACGACAGAGTGTGTGCATATACTGCGCTAAGAGCTATCATTGACCAAAAAATGCCTAAAAAAACCGCGGTATGCCTGGTTGTTGACAAGGAAGAAATCGGAAGTCTTGGTAATACCGGTATGCAGTCAAGATTTTTTGAAAACACTCTTGCAAGGGTATCTAGCAAAATGACTGATAAATACACAGAGCTTATGCTCCGTGACTGTCTTTCAAATTCGGCGTGCCTTTCTGCTGACGTGGGAGCGGCTTTTGATTCAAACTTCCCCGAAGTTTACGAAAAAGGAAACAGTGCATATATGAACGAGGGTGTGCTTCTTACCAAGTACACAGGCGCAAGAGGAAAAAGCTCGGCAAGTGATGCAAATGCCGAATTTGTTGCAAAAATTTGCCGTGTGTTTGAAGAAAATGATGTAAAATGGCAATGCGCAGAGCTTGGAAGAGTCGACATGGGCGGCGGCGGAACTATCGCTTGTTACCTTGCTAACCTTGATATTGAGGTGATTGATGTGGGTGTTCCACTACTCGGAATGCATTCGCCATATGAAATTGCCGGCAAGTTTGATATTTATATGGCTTATAAGGGATATAAGGCATTTATGGCAAACTAAATAACTTAACAAAACAATTAATTTTACACAATATTTTTCACGAAAGAAGATGACTTTTAATGAATGGAATTTTATCGGTATCGGTGGCACTTTTGGCAGGACTTTTAATGACAAGGGTTTTTAAGATATTTAAACTGCCTGCGGTAACAGCTTATCTGATAGCGGGAGTTTTGATTGGACCATATTTTTTAGGTGCAGTAGACTTTTTGAATATAGGTTTTAAAACAGCTGCTGATGTAGAAAAATTAAATATGATTTCAGAAGTAGCCCTTGGGTTTATTGCATTTTCGATTGGTAATGAATTCAGAGCCAGCGAGCTTAAAAAGACTGGCAAACAGGCTTTGGTTATAGGTATACTACAGGCACTGGTTGCAACGCTGTTTGTGGATTTGGCACTTTATGGATTACATCTTTTGATGCCGGAAAGGCTTTCAATATCACAAGTAATTACACTTGGTGCAATAGCGACAGCTACTGCGCCGGCGGCGACATTGATGGTTGTACGTCAGTATAAGGCGCACGGACCTCTTACTAAGCTGCTTCTCCCAATAGTTGCCCTTGATGACGCAGTAGGACTGATAGTCTTTGCGGTTTCGTTTGGGATAGCAAAAACACTTATGGTTGGGACTGTGGACATTGCATCAATTATTATTAATCCTTTCGTAGAAATTATCTGCTCGCTTTCATTGGGTGCACTTATGGGCGTTGTTCTTACCTACTTAGAGAAGCTGTTTAATTCGAACACCAACCGTCTTAATCTAACTATTGCTGTGGTATTTCTTACAGTTGCGCTTTCTATGCTTGATTTTAGGATAGGACCGGTGCACATTACATTTTCGTCGCTTCTTACTTGTATGATGCTTGGAACAGTATTTTGTAATATTTGTCCACTTTCACACAATCTTATGGAGGCTTCGGACAAATGGACTTCGCCACTTTTTGCAGTCTTCTTTGTAGTAAGCGGTGCGGAGCTGGAGTTGGGCGTATTTACTGATGTTGCAATTGTTGTTATGGGAATTGTCTATATAGTATTTCGTTCGTTGGGTAAATATATTGGTACTTATGTTAGTGCAAAGGCAACAAAGTGTTCGCCGTCAATTTGCCGTTATCTTGGCATCACGCTTCTTCCGCAAGCCGGAGTTGCGCTTGGTATGTGTACTACAGCTATGCAACTTGGCGAACAAGGAAATCTTATCCGAAACATTACTTTGTTTGCAGTTCTTATCTACGAACTCTTTGGACCGCTGTTTACCAAAATGGCGCTTACCGCAGCAGGCGAAATAAAGCCTATGAGTGACGAGGTTAAAAACCGTCGCAACACTCTTTTGGAAAAAGCAAAAGAAAGTAAATAAAATTATAAACCCGGGATGCTTTACATCCCGGGTTTGTTGCAAAAAAACACTACATTACAAAAGTAATGCAGTGTCTTAGTGGAGCTACCTAGCAGAGTCGAACTGCCGACCTCATCCTTACCAAAGCAATATTTTACTTTTTGTAATTTCAAGTAATTTGTTGTAAAGTGCGGTATTATGCGGTTTGCAGAGTTTTTGTTTTTTCTCTCTTGTAGTGTATTAAAGTAATTTTTAGTCACCACAGTCACCAAATAGTCACCAAATTACATACTTTGCATTAAAAGACGGTCGAGTTTATCAGATGCAATTTTGTCATTTTCTTTTAATGCGTGTGCGTATATATTCATAGTTGTACTTGTTTGAGAATGGCCAAGACGAGCTGACACTGTTCTGATGTCGACCTGTTCTGATATTAAAAGTGTTGCCGATGTGTGCCTCAATCCGTGAAGAGGAATGTCTGGCAAAAACTCTGATACATTGCAGGCGATATTTTTGTTATAGTATTTTATCAGCTTTTTGAATGTATGATATGGTGTGTGATAGTGCATCATTTTGCCGTTGTCTTGCGTAAATAACAAGTTATTATTTTGCCTATAATCGCCAAGTTTTAGTATTTGTTCTGATTGCTGTGTTTTGTGCTGCCTTAATAATGACATTACGCTTTGGGGGAGTGTTACCGTGCGGATAGATGTCTTTGTTTTAGGCTCTTTTATGGTGTGCTGTCCTTTTACCAAAGAAACAGCTTTGTTGATTGATACGGTATTGTTCTTAAAGTCAATATCATCCCAAGTTAGAGCGAGTAGCTCTCCGTTTCTAAAACCGCCGAAAATTGCAAGGTTAAAAAACACCTTAAACTGAAAAGGTATTTTTCTTGTTTCGGTATAATTGCCTACATTGTAGCTTTTTCCTGTATCGTCAATCCTGGAATGCCCTTTGTATAGATAATTCAAATCAGTATCAAGCAGAGACAAAAAGTGTATTGCTTGCTCAGTGGTGAAAAATTTAATGTTTTCCGTCTGATTGGCTTGTTTTGGTATGTCTACCCTATCACAAGGGTTAGAATCTATAATTTGCCATCTTACGGCTGTTTTTAACATAATGCTGAGTATGTTATGGTATTTGCGGATAGATGCGGAACTGTAGCCGCAAGTTTTTTTGTCTTTCCGTACTCCGTCTTCAAGCAAGTTGTTATAAAACGATTGTATGTGTATTGGTTTTATATCTGATAGTTTCAGGTGTCCCAAAGCAGGAAGAAGTTTATTATATATTTCGTATTTATACCTTTCAAGCGTTCCCGGTTGGAGCTGCACTGTAGCATATTCTTTTAACCATTTTTCTGTGTAGGCTTGGAGTGTTATTTTCCGCCCAGAAAAAAGCTGTCCGTCTCTGGCTGCTTTTTCAAATTCATAAATATAAGCATCAAGGGCTTTTTGCTCTTGTTTAGGTGTAAGTTTAGGGTCGGGCGTAAATGTCGTTGTTTCCCTTATTTTTTTGCCAAATACATCATAACCTAAAGATACTGTTATCCTGTAGCTATTACCTCTTTTGATTACATTTGCCATAATAAAAAAACTCCTTTGTGAAAAAATGCACAAAGCATTGACACAAAGGAAAAAATGCAGTATAATTTGTTTGTGTGGTAAACTTGCATAATTTCCTTTGTGTATGTTTGCTGATTTCCCTTGTGTTGGTCGCACAGGGGAATTTTTTTGTGTTTATTTGTTATAATGTTTTATGTTGTATAGTATTTTCAAGTAATCTATTGACAAAAGCAAAAAAATATATATAATAAACCCTTTATCTGCAAAATGTATTTACAGCAAAGGTTATTTTTTGTCAATTATTTTTCATTTTCACGCCCGATTCTTAAAGCTGTAAGGATAACAGAGGCTTCGGCTTCGGTCATATCATAAACTAAATTAATTAAATCTTTTTTTATAGTTGATAACTCGCCGTATTTCGTTAAAGTATGAATGGTATGTCTAAAACTATCATCGGACTGTAACTTAAAAACTATATCAGCAATGATGTCATTTTTAGGGTCGTTGACTAATTTTTCAGAAGAGGTTCTTTCCATGGGAACATCGAATCCCATTAACCAAGATTCGCTTACATTTAGAGCTTTACATATTAAATATATTCGTTCTGTATTAGGCTTAGCATACCCTGACATGTACTGACTAATTGAACTTTTTGGAATCCCTGTTTTTTCGGATAGTTCTATTGGTTTCATACCAGCATAATTGAGTGCTATTTTTAATCTGTTTTTTAATTCGTCAATAAGGCTTGACATCTTTGAAATCACCAACCTTTTTTTTTATCATAATACAAAAATGTTAAAATGTCAATAAAAATGTTTAATTTTTTTAAACAAAAAGTGTTGACAAATAAGTTTAAAAATGTTAAACTATTTATGTAAGAGCTTACAAATAAGTAAAAAGGAGGAATATGAACTATGAGTTTTAATTTTAAACGTTTACGCGGAAAAATTATTGAAAAGTACGGCTCTCAGGCTAAATTTGCTGAAAGTTTAGGTGTTTCACAAAATTCATTATCTAGGAAAATGAATAATAAAACCCGTTTTTCAAGTAATGATGTTATTAAAATTAAGGAGCTGTTAGGCATACCAGATAATGAAATAAATTCCTATTTTTTTAACATGGAAGTTTAATTATATTAAACTATAGAAGGGAGAAACGTAAAATGCAAGAAAAACCACACATTTGCACCATAGACCAATTGGCAAAGGAAACAAACATATCAGCCTATACTATTCGTAAATGGGTAAAAAGCGGAGAACTGAAACATATCCGCAGCGGTATAAAATATTTAATCAACTATGACGTTTTTATGTCATTCTTGAACGGTACAGAAACAGAATCCGGAGAAACAAAAGAAAAAGTATCGGGAATACGCCCGGTAATGAGCTTGTAAAGGAGAATTGAAATGGAAAACAACGAAAGAAAATTATCTAATTTACTTGATGATATTGGACGCGCATCAGAAACACTGAACAAAGCAAAATATGCTGCAGACAAAATAGCCAATTATTTTGGTGTTATTTTGAGTAGTGGTAACGAGGGGTTGATTTTAAGTACTTTTGACACGCAAAGGACAGCATCAAACATTTTGGAAGATTATTTATGCGAGCTTAAAGAGATTATTCAATCTACAGAAAAAGTTGTTGAAGAATTGCACCAAGAGGCAAAATCTCGCCTGGAGGAACAGGACAATGAAAAGAACTAAAATACTGCTTATAAACGCCATATTTTGGTTGATATGTATGAAAGCAAACGATTACACATTGGCGGTAATAACGTCCTTGTATTCCCTGCCGGAGCTATTCAGAAGAACGAACAAAAGGAGAGTGAAATATGAATAAACAAAGAAAAAGCCGTGAGGCGTTTGAGGAAAAACACACTCACGGAAAACAAAGTACCGAACATTTTGACTGTAATAATTATACCACAGACAAGGGTACTTTGTCAAATAAAAAAATACATACTGAGATTTATGGCCTTATAGGTACAGGGGAGCAGAACGCCATACATCAGAAAGAACTTGTTAAGCTCACGGGGTTATCTGTCCGTGAAATAACGATAAGCATTGAATATCTACGCCGTTCCGGCAAGGTTATTCTTTCAAGCTGTAACGGATATTTTAAGCCGGAAACAATGGCAGAGGTAAACGCACATATTAACCGGGAACGGAGCAGGGCAAAAAATATCTTGAAAACACTTGAAACGGTTGAAGAATACAAAAAAAAGGTAGAAAGGTTATAAAATGGCAGAAAGAAGAATGTTCGCTAAAACAATTATAGACAGTGATGCGTTTTTAGAAATGCCCTTGTCTACACAAGCTCTATACTTTCACTTAGCAATGCGCGCGGATGATGACGGCTTTGTCAATGCACCAAAAAGAATTGTAAAGCTGATTGAGGCAAGTGAGGAAGATTTGAATACCTTGATTGACTTTAGGTATTTACTTTCTTTTGCAAGCGGTGTGATAGTTGTAAGGCATTGGAAAGTGCACAACTACATCCAAAAAGACCGATACAAAGAAACCCTTTGCACAGAAGAAAAGAAACAGCTTGAAACCGCTGGCGACAAGGGTTATAGGTATAAATAAAACTCAATGTATACATATTGTATCCATTTTGGATACACAGGTAAGGTAAGAGTAAGTATAGAGTTAGAGTAAGAGTTAGGATAGAGATAGAGTAAGGTTAGGTCAGTATAGGTTAGCAGTAGAGAAAAGAAAAGAAAACTGCTGCTACTGCTGCTGACTTAAAACACAGAAAGGATAAAAACAATGATTTTAGCAAGTAAAGAAATATCGAGGCGAAATAATCTTCCGGTACATCTGAAGTGTGAACTATGGGGAAGAGACGAATGCTCAACACGATGGTGTGTGGAACATTCCGGGCGTGTGTTCTATGCAGACACCTTTGAAGATGCAGTCGAATACATCAAGAAAAGAAAGTTGATGGGTGCAAAAAAGCTTGAGTGTATTGAAAATATAAAACAGGACCTTTTGCAAGAGGTTGAGCGAAAGCTCAAAGAACTGCAGCACATAGAGGACATCAGAAACACAGCAGGCTACAGAAAAGCAACAGAGCTTGCCGAAATTGCCGAACAGCTTATAAATGACCGCAAGGCACAGACGATTGTGCAGGCATTAAAGCTATTGGAGATTGTAAGCCTGCAGGAGTTGGGCGAAGTCTTAGAAAGTATTGACACACATCTTGACAGTATAGATGCTGCGCTTACAGTAAAATAAAATCACCGGGAGCAGCTGCAACCCCTTTGAGCCATAATAGGCTGTCTACCACAAAGGGACTGCTCCAAAGGTGTTGGAGCACCTTATAATTGATATGCTAAACATACCTACATAGAACGGAAAAAATGAATACTGGACAGATATAAAAAAAGAGAGGGTTTACCACCCTCTCAATTCAACCGCTGCTATGGATAATATGCGGTTATGCCTGCAGGAATATTATACCAAAGGGGCGGTAAAATGTCAACAGTTGAGGAAATTGTTATTGATATTCAAAACGGAGCAGACCGCAAAAATGAGCTTTACACGGCTATATATAGATTGCTTTATAAACTGTGCTTTAAATATTTGCGGCTTGCATTTGACTTTGGATGGGGAATGGACGATTTAATGTCTGCAGCGTGGATAGGTGTTGAAAAACTTATAAAAGACTTTGACCCGGACAAAGGCTATAAGTTTATTACATACCTGAAATTCTATACAAGCAATACTATCAGGGAATTTTTAGGGATACGCAGCGGAAAGAAACCACAGCACAATATATCACTTGATGAAGAGATAGCGGGAAAAGACGGTACATTTTATGGGGATTCAATAGAAGACAAAAGAAGTGCAGAAATGTTTGAGGATGTAGAAAATACCGCATATTATAAGACATTGCTTGACGAGGTAGACAAACTATCACCTGAACAATGCGAGGCGGTAAAGCGGCATTTTTTTAAGAATGAGACGTTGGAGAGTATTGGCAAATCTCACGGCGTTACAAAAGAAAGTGTCCGACAACATGAAAAGAAAGCACTTAGAAATTTAAGGCGTAACCAAAAGGTAAGGGAGTGCTATCGTGAGGACTTTGCTTATAGGCACATCGGGGTTACTGCTTTTAATAATATGTGGACAAGCTCAACCGAGTGGGCAGCATTAAAAATTATAGAGCTTGAAAAACAAAACTATTAATAAATATTAACATTTTGAAAGGGGGTGAAATTTTGACAAGAGACGAGTTAAGGGGAATAGTCGAAGGTATTACAGATGAACAGTTAAAGCAAATTCTTGACATTAACTCTGCAGATATAGGAAAAGCAAAGGGCAGTTTTAAGGAAATGCAACAGCAGCTTGAAGAGGCTAACCGAAAATTGGCAGAGGGAGAAAACCTTCAGGCACAGCTTGACGAGGCAAAGCAGAGGTTGACAGAGTATGAAGGAAGAGAGGCTGACCGTGCTCTCAGTGAAAGATTTTCAGCTGTGAGCCGTGAGGATAATTTTATTAATGAACTAACAAGGCAGGGAATTGAGAACGAGTTCAGGGCAGCTCTCCAGGACAAGGACAACAAGGATAAGGCTGATGCTGACATATACCAGAGCATTGTTGATGGCAGGGATAATATTTTAATACCTGACGGCGGTATACCTAAAATAGTTGCAGTTGGTCCTACTGTCGGGGGCGGCAGTTTTGCAACGGATGAAAATGAAGTGCGTGAGATAATGGGATTGCCTTCACTGTAAAAATATACGCATTAAAGGCGGTGGTTAAAATGTGGTATTAACTTAAATCGGGGACCATTACAAAAAAAGAAAGAGGGTGAGAGAGTGAGTGAATATAAGGGCAGAATGATAGGCCGTGCAGAACTTCCCAATGGTGAGGAAATGTGTATCAGTCAGGTGCAACACGCTACGGCCACCGACTACGAAATTCAGGATATGGATAAGCGTGCAGAATTTGAAAAGCGAAAAGCCGAACAATCAAAATAAAATTAAGATAACAAAGGAGAGTAAGACAAATGAATAAAATCAATCATAAACCTGCACAGGATATAATTTGCGATATTATCTTGCGCATCAAAAAGCAGGTCGAAACTGCTTTAAAGTACAAAGAACAGAAAGTTAATTATGAAATGGATAACAGATTGGCTGAAGAGTTCCGCAGTACAAAGATTGCTGAAATCAATTCTGCATATCAGGCAGAGCTGCAGGGCACAAGAGCCTTTATTGCTGAAAAGTTAGAGGCAGTCGCAGACCTTGAGGCGGAAACCGAAAATATTCTTGACTTTGATGTGCCGGAGTTCACGGAAACACTTACGGCCGTAAATACGGCAAAGGGCAAACTACCTGAGGCGGTTATTTACGGAATCAGAGACAAATTCAAAGGCAATTACCAGGTAATGACTACAATCAAGGCAGCATTTGAGGGATTTGGAATTGACCTTAAACCGTATAAGTTTAACGATTACACAGAGCCGGCAAAGGAATGTATTGCTAGACTGATTATCAATGCACAGAACATTGAAACAAGCGAGGACACATCTTTCATCAGTCTTGAGGAACTGCTCAATGATGTTGTTTACTTTGGCAGATGCAGAGGTATGGTCTTTAGTGATGACTTTGCAAGTTTGCCCACCCATATATCAGATGCAGTTGACAAAATAAAAGACGATGTACAAACACAGATTGCACGTCAGGTAATGGGGTTGCCTAATTAATAAATAATTGTGTTTGCATAAAATATTGTATTTGTCATAAAGACAAAACTAGGAGGTAGTTTTTGGCACAAAGCGGAGGAATGACCTTCAAATTTGAATCAGCTCGCACCGAAGAAATACTCAAAAAAAGGGGTCTTGAAAAGGGTGGCATAGTTCAGCAGTATGTTGATAGTGAGGTTATGAGATATATGCAACCATATATGCCTAAACTTACCGGAATAATGATTGAAAGTATGGTTATTGCGACCGATATTGGCAGCGGTGAGGTCGTTGTCAATACACCTTACGCAAAAAAACGAAGCAAGGTCGCAAGAAACAACGGTCAAAGAGGTCCACACTTTTTTGAACGAATGAAAGTAGACCACAAGGACGATATTTTAAACGGTGCTGCAAAAATATCAGGGGCCAAACCTGGTAGATAATTTATAAAAAAGTTTACATTTTAGGAGGATAATATAATGGCTAAATTTGAGTTAAAAAAGAATTCCGCGTCATTGGATATTTGCGGTAAGGTGTATGAAATAGCATTAACAAATGATGTAATTTGTGCTTGTGACCGCTTGAAGAATGATGCAACAGAGGCTTTGCCGAAATTAAAACAGGCAAGCAGCTCTACAGAGGTTGTTGAGGGTGTTTATAATCTTTTGGTAGAGGGCATAGAAAACATTATAGGCAAAGGGGCTGTTAGTGAGATTTTTGGTGATACTCCGATTACTTTACTTGACCTTACGGATATTATTCTGTATATTCGCAGCGAAATCGGTGCAGTTTTCCAGAAAAAAACACAGGGCTACAGGGGTAAAAAATGAGTTTATTGACAGAACAAAAAATGCCTACAGCGCTTGTGGTTGATGGTGTGGAATATGAAATACATAGCGATTTTCGGACATGGATAAAACTCACCCAGGAATTTTTTCTGCAGGAGATAACGTCTATGAGTATTGCTAAAGCTTTGTGTGCGGTATATAAAGAAATCCCGCCAAACCCTGAACAAGCAATAACGGCAATGTTTGAGTTTTATACCGGAGCTAATCAAAGGCAACAAAAAAATGGCAAAAAGACCAGGGAAAGAAGGATGGTTTTTGATTTTGATGTAGATTCAGCATTAATTTTTTCATCTTTCTTTGAACAATATCATATTGACCTTTCAAAAGAAACGCTGCATTGGTGGACGTTCAGGAGTTTGTTTGACAACTTGTCGCCCAGCACGCCTTTTGGGAAAGCGTTGCATTTCCGCAGTATTGATATAGGCAAAATAAAAGATAACGAACAACGCAAATATTATCTGCAAATGAAACGCTTGTACGAACTTCCTGACAATCGCTCAGAGGAAGAAAAAGAAGAGAGCTTCGCAGAAACGTTAGCATCTATTTTTTAAAAAATTTAAACGCAAGGAGGTGATATTTTGTTAAGTAATTCTGATGGTACTTTAAAATACGATACCTTGATTAACAGTGAGGGCTTTAAAAAAGGGCTTGATGGACTAAAAAGCATTGCAAAAAGTAGCTTTGTTGCAGTAGGTGCTGCTGCTACAGCTGCATTTGTGACTATCTCTAAGGCGGCTATAAGCAGTTATGCGGAATATGAGCAGTTAGCCGGTGGTGTTGAAACACTTTTTAAAGACAGTTCAGACAAAGTAAAAAAATATGCTGATGAGGCATATAAAACTGCAGGTCTTTCGGCTAACGAATATATGTCAACGGTAACAAGTTTTTCAGCATCTTTGCTGCAGAGCTTGGGAAACGATACGGCAAAGTCTGCTGAATATGCCGACCAAGCAATTATTGATATGTCGGATAATGCAAATAAAATGGGCACTGATATGGAAGCAATACAGACGGCATATCAAGGCTTTGCAAAGCAGAACTATACAATGCTTGATAACTTAAAATTGGGCTATGGTGGCACAAAGGAAGAGATGCAGAGACTCCTTGAGGATGCCTCGAAATTATCGGGCATAGAGTATGATATTTCATCCTTTGCCGATATAACACAGGCAATCCATGTTATTCAAACAGAAATGGGTATAACCGGGACAACAGCAAAAGAGGCAACAGCAACAATTCAGGGTAGCTTTGGAATGATGGCTGCATCCTGGAAAAACCTCTTGACAGGTGTTGCGGATGACACGCAGAATTTTGATGCACTCCTGGAGAATTTCATCGACAGTATTGGCTCTGTTATGGAAAATTTATTGCCAAGAGTAACAATAGTTGCAGAGGGTGCATTAAATCTTGTTGCAGGGTTATTGCCTCAAATACCGGTATTATTCCAGGAACTATTGCCTGTTGTTCTTGAATCGGTAAATTCGATAGCAGAGGGGATAATATCGGCGTTGCCAGAGCTGATGCAGACAATAGGTGGAATTCTGCCCCAGATAATTGACGGCATAATCGACTTGCTACCTATGTTTCTTGATGCAGGGTTGCAAGTTATACTTTCTTTGGCTCAGGGCATTGTTGACAGTTTACCCCAGCTTATTCCCAAAGTGGTGGATATTATGCTTGAGATTGTAAAAACTCTCCTGGATAATATAGACCAACTTGCGATGGCAGCAATAGATATAATTGTCGCACTTGCAGAGGGTCTTATAAATGCGTTGCCTGAGCTGTTGGAAGAACTGCCGACAATAATAACTAAAATAGTCATTGCTTTAACTGACCCATCAATGTTGGCTAAATTAATAGCTGCATCTATTCAGCTAATGGCAGCGCTTACAGAAGGCCTTATAAAAAGCATACCGGCTATACTTGTCGGTGTTGCTAAAATTGTACCTGCAATGATACAGGGCTTTGTTGATAGAATATCTAATTTTGTGCAAATCGGTAAGGACTTAATAAGCGGATTATGGCGTGGAATAGTTGATACCAAAGATTGGCTTATAAATAACATCAAAAAATGGTGTGGAACTGTTGTAGATGGTATAAAAAGCTTCTTTGGCATTCATTCGCCGTCAACGCTGTTCAGGGATGAAATCGGTAAAATGATGGTTGCCGGAATGGGCGAGGGTATCACAGAAAATAAGAGTCTTGTTACAGATGCTTTATCTGATGTATACAATGATATGTCAAAAGTTACTCCAGAAAGCATAGATGGGGAAAATGCTTTAAAACTCCTGCAGGAAACTTTTGGGAATATTCCTGAAGGGTACTATGAGCTTGGCAAAAACAGCGGTGAAAGCTTTGTAAATGGCTTTATGGAAAAGCTTCCCAATTTGGTAACTTCTATTCGTTCTGTTTTACAACAAAGCGTTTCTTATATTTCGGGCGGAATACAATCGCCAATATTGGTAGGCGCTACCGCAGGAAATACATCTAACACATACAATACTACATATACCTTTAATTCTTCGAAAGATACAACGACAGCTCAGCTTAGAGCAGCACGAGACGCTGATACTCTTAACAGATTAAGAGGTTAACAAACAGTAATATTGTACAATAATACTTAAATCAATCTTTTGTCATAACAGCCCCTTCGTGGGCTGTTTCTCTTTGCTGTGCAAACGCCAACTAATTTCCGTAAGATGTGACGGAAAATAGTCAATATTTAAATTTCTCGCCTGTTCGATTGTTTTTCTCGTGCTTCAATTGAAAAAAACAGCCAATTTTGATATTTTCTCTTGCTTCGCTCTTGCTTCAATGTAATTTTTCTCGCAGTTTCCTCATAGTTAAAAATCATTTTTTCTCGGGCTTCACTCGGGCTTCGTTTGAAATCCTCGACCGCTTCTCGACCGCTTCGATATAAAATTCTCGCCGCTTCCTCTTGGGTTAAATTGCCACTTCTCGCCGCTTCCTCGCCGCTTTAACGTAAATTTCTCACGGCTTCCTCACGGCTTTAATATTAATTTCTCGCCTGTTCCTCGCCTGTTCAAAAAAATATAATTAGCTGTTTTTTGATGTGTATTTCTGCCATACTTTTGCCATATATATAAAATTGCTACAATTCTGTCGCACATTTGTCGCAACTTTGTCGCACATATAAATAATTTGTGCCGGTGATTTTGTTGTGATTTTGTTGTGGGGTTGGGGTGTAGTCACCAAATAGTCACCATTTGACAAAAATAAAGAAACAAAATATAATTTTATAAAAAAGAACAAGCCTGCAACCCTTGTGATTACAGACTTTTTTGTGGAGCTACCTAGCAGAGTCGAACTGCCGACCTCATCCTTACCAAGGATGCGCTCTACCTACTGAGCTAAGGCAGCAAATGGCGATCCGGATGGGGTTCGAACCCACGACCTCCAGCGTGACAGGCTGGCATTCTAACCAACTGAACTACCGGACCACGTAAATACTACTAATGAATAATAACACAAGTTAAAGAAAAAGTCAAGGGCAAAAGCAAAAATAAAATAAGAAACATAAAAATTATCATATGTATTTGCAAAATAGTTAAAGTGTGTTATAATATATTAAACAATGCTATTTATAGGAGTGAGGAATGTGGAACAAAACGAAAAGGTTTTTACAGTCAGGCTTACTAAAATAATTGAAGAGCTAAAATTGGAGGAGATATATGCGCCTCAAAAAGACGTACTTATCGAAACTGTTGATATAAACCGTCCCGGACTTCAAATTGCTGGATTTTTTGATTATTTTGACCCCAAAAGAATACAGATTTTTGGAATGGTTGAAAATACCTATCTGAATCAGTTTTCATCAGCAGAAAAACGCGAGAAAATAGATGCCTTTTTTAAGAGGGGCATTCCGGCTCTTATTATTACAAGGGGTATGGACGTAATACCTGAAATATTGGAGTTGGCCGAAAAATATAAGACGAATATTCTAAGGACTAAACTTTCCACATCGGGATTTATGAGTGCCATTATTGCGTTTTTGAATGTTGAACTTGCGCCTAGAATTACCCGCCACGGTGTTTTGGTTGAAGTTTATGGTGAAGGCGTGCTTATCTTAGGTGAAAGCGGTGTAGGTAAGAGCGAAACCGCGGTTGAACTTATGAAACGTGGACACCGCCTTGTTGCAGACGACGCAGTTGAAATAAAACGTGTGTCATCAAAGACTTTGGTCGGAAGCTCGCCCGAGATAATAAGACACTTTATTGAAATGCGCGGTATCGGTATTGTTGACGTAAAGAAAATTTTTGGTATGGGTGCAGTAAAGGATACCGAAAAAATAGATTTAATAATCAACATTGAGCCATGGCAAAGGGACAAGCAGTATGACAGACTTGGACTTACGGATACCTATACAAATATTTTGGGGATAGACATTCCGTCTCTTACAATCCCTGTTCGCCCGGGCCGAAATCTTGCAGTTATATTTGAAATAGCTGCAATGAATAACCGCCAAAGACGAATGGGCTACAATGCGGCAGAGGCCCTTAATAATCGTCTTTTAGGACAAATGAATGAAGAATGAATTTAAAGTAACTTTAAGTCATATATATAAAGCAACTTTAATTTTGGAGAGTAGACTAAATGCATAAAGACTTTGAGGAAATATTAGGAAAAGAAAACGTGCTTAGGAACGAATCTATGTCAAAGCATACCACCTTTAAAATTGGTGGAAATGCCGACCTTTTTTTGATGCCCGAAAATGAAAAGCAGATTAAAAAGGTTATGGCAGCAGCTAAGGAAAATAACTTACCTATTTTTATTATGGGTAATGGCTCAAACCTTTTGGTAGGTGACAAAGGTATACGCGGCGTGGTTATTTCGCTGTATAAAAAAATGGATAAGATTGAACTTTGCGGCGAAAAAATTTATGCCGAGTGTGGTGCGGTGCTGTCGCGGGTGTCCTCCAGTGCACTAACGGCAGAACTTTCGGGATTTGAATTTGCGTCAGGGATTCCCGGTACTGTTGGCGGCGCGATATATATGAACGCAGGTGCATACGGCTTTGAAATGAAGGATATAGTAGAGTCGGTAAGGTATATGGATGAAAGTGGAGAAATCCTTGAAATGCCCGCGGACTTATGTAACTTTGGCTATCGTAAAAGCGTTTTTTCTGAAAAGAATTATATTGTTTTGGGAGCTACCTTCAAGCTTCAAAAAGGAAAAAAGAGTGAAATAAGTGAAAAAATCAGCGATTTTACTCAAAGACGTGTGACAAAACAGCCGGTCGAAAAGCCAAGTGCCGGAAGTGTGTTCAAGCGCCCGGAAGGCTATTTTGCAGGGACTTTAATCGAAGAAGCCGGCCTAAAAGGCTTTTCAATAGGCGGCGCTGAGGTTTCAGAAAAGCATGCCGGATTTATTGTGAACAAAGGCGGAGCAACGGCAAAGGATGTTTTGGACCTTATAAAGCATATACAAAAAACGGTTTACGACAAAAATGGGGTAATTCTTGAAACAGAAGTAAGGACTGTAGGCGAGTTTTAAATGGAGGGAAACTTACGTGAAGTCATTTTCGTTAATAACAAAAGAGGCGATTTGCAAAAATTTACCCACCAAGCCCTGCTGCATTGATGCAGAAATTATGGGTTTTTTGCTGTTTTCGGGACGCATTTCAAGGAACGTCATTACCATAAGCTCAGAAAGTGATGAGATTCTTAAGCATTTTGCAGTGCTTGTAAAACGCAGTTGCCGTACAGCCACAATTGTCGAAAAAAAGAAAAACGGTTATATGTGCTCGCTTCCGCACAAGAAGCTTATGGATATGATTCTCAGCTCCGAAACAACCGAAAAAAGCCTATCGGAGCTTTATTTAAAGGATGACTGTTGCAAGTATTCATTTTTAAAGGGTGCTTTTTTAAGTGGCGGAATTTTGGTTGACCCTAAGAAAAATTATAATTTAGAGTTTATAGCAGCAACCGAAGGTGTGCAGAAGGATTTTGGAGAACTTCTTGATGAGATGGGCTTTGAGTTTAAAAAGGCAAAACGAAGAAGCAGCTTTGTTTTATATTCTAAACAAAGTGACACCATTTGTGATGTTTTGACAGCTGTTGGAGCATATTCTGCACAGATGGAAATACTCAACGTAAAGATAGAAAAAGAAGTGAGAAACGACTGGAACCGCTTGTTTAACAGTGAAAATGCCAATTTTGACAAGGTGATTACTGCGGCAATACGGCAAATACGGGCGATTGAGAAGATTGAAAGCACTATCGGACTTGAGAGCCTTCCTGATGAACTTAGGGAAATTGCGGTCTTAAGACTTGAAAACAAGGATTTAAGTCTTGAGGCTTTGGGCGAAAAACTTAAGCCAAAACTTTCGAAATCCGGGGTAAATCACAGGATAAAAAAGATACTGGATATAGCAGAAAACAAATTATAATACTAAAGAAAGAAGGTGGGGGGAATGGCATTTACACATTTACATACTCACACAGCGTATAGCTTACTAGATGGCGAGGGTACAATAAAGAAAGTTTTGGATAGAGCTAAAGAGTTAGGCCAGACAGCCATGGCGATTACCGACCATGGATGTATGTTTGGTGTTATTGACTTTTATGAATATGCAAAAAGTATAGGCATAAAGCCGATTTTAGGCTGCGAAGTGTACGTTGCTGCTCGTGGAAGATGCGATAAAACCCACGAACTTGACTCGTCAAGCTCTCACCTTATTTTGCTTGCAAAAAATAATATTGGATATAAGAATTTAATAAATATAGTTTCCATAGGATATGTTGAAGGGTTTTATTATAGACCGCGTATAGATATGGAAACTTTGCGCGAAAACAGCGAGGGAATAGTTGCACTTAGTGCCTGTATGATGGGGGTAGTATCAAAAAAAATATTAAACGGAAATTATGACGATGCAAAGACTGCTGCGCTCCAGTTTATTGATGTTTTTGGCAAAGACAACTATTTTATAGAAATTCAGGACCACGGGATATACGAGCAGAAAATGCTTAACAGTGAGCTTGTGCGCTTAGCGCGTGAGCTTGATTTGGGGATAGTTGCAACAAACGATATCCACTATGTCAAGCAGGAAGACGCTGAATTTCAGGATGTCTTAATGTGCATTCAGATGGGGAAGACCATCTACGACGAAGACCGTATGAAGATGTCAAGTGACCAGATGTTTGTAAAATCGGAAGCCGAGATGCTAGAGCTTTTTTCGTATATACCTGAAGCCATTGAAAACACCCAAAAGATTGCGGATATGTGTAATGTAGATATCGAGTTCGGCAAGCTTCACCTTCCTAAGTTTGATTTGCCAAAAGGGTATACGTCCTATGAGTATCTTTCGGAGCTTTGTTATGCTGGTCTTGTAAAAAGGTATCCCGATGTGACGGACGAATTAAAAGCGAGACTAAGCTACGAACTTTCGACCATAGAAAAAATGGGGTACACGGATTACTTTTTGATAGTCTGGGACTTTATACATTTTGCAAAAGAAAATGGGATAATGGTAGGCCCCGGCAGAGGAAGTGCGGCAGGGAGCATTGTTTCTTATTGCCTTGAAATTACAAATATTGACCCTATTAAGTATGAGCTTATTTTCGAAAGATTCTTAAACCCCGAGCGTGTTACAATGCCGGATATTGATATTGACTTTTGCTATGAACGCCGAGGCGAGGTAATCGAATACGTAATCCAAAAGTATGGTGCGGATAAGGTTGCGCAGATTGTTACATTTGGCACCATGGCCGCAAAGCTTGCTATACGTGACACAGGCCGCGCTCTTGATATGCCTTACGGCTTTGTGGATGGTGTTGCAAAGCAGATACCTAATGAACTTAATATAACCATCGAAAAAGCTTTGGAGAGCAACAATCAACTGAAAGATATGTATGATTCTGACCCGCAGGTCAAAAGACTTATTGATGTGTCATCCGAACTTGAGGGACTGCCAAGGCATACCTCTACCCATGCGGCAGGGGTGGTTATTACACGCGAGCCTGTTCAAACATATGTTCCGCTTTCCAGAAATGACGATGTAATAACAACTCAGTTTACCATGACTACCATAGAGCGACTGGGCCTACTTAAAATGGACTTTTTGGGGCTTCGGACACTTACGGTAATCCGTGATGCGGTAGAGAACATAAAAAAGGCCTGGGGAATTGAAATTGATATGGACAGTATCGATGTGAATGACAAAGAGACCTACGAAATGATTTCCAAAGGTGATACCGATGGAGTATTTCAGCTTGAAAGTGCAGGAATGAAGGAGTTTATGAAGGAACTAAAGCCTTCATCCATTGAAGATGTTATTGCAGGGATTTCTCTTTATCGACCGGGCCCCATGGATTCAATCCCTCAGTATATCAAAAACAAAAACAGCGGGAGTATCGTATACAAACATCCGCTTCTTGAAAATATCCTAAACGTTACATATGGCTGTATAGTGTATCAAGAGCAGGTTATGCAAATCGTCCGCGAGCTTGGCGGATACTCTTTGGGCAGAGCCGACCTTGTGCGGCGTGCTATGTCAAAAAAGAAGACCGAGGTAATGGAAGAAGAGCGCAGAAACTTTGTGTACGGTATCAAGGACGAGCGTGGTAATGTATTGGTTGAGGGCGCAATGAGCCGCGGTATTGACGAAAAAGTAGCCATATCCATATTTGACGAGATGATGGATTTTGCAAAGTATGCATTTAACAAATCCCACGCTGCAGCATATGCCTTTGTATCGTACCAGACGGCATGGCTTAAGTGTCACTACCCGACCGAATTTTATGCGGCGACTCTTACAAGTGTACTTGGACAATCAACCAAAGTTACAAAGTACATAAACACTGCAAAAAAACAAGAAATACGTCTTTTGCCACCTGATATAAACAAAAGCTATTCGGGGTTTGTTCCTGATGGAAAGGACATAAGGTTTGGCCTTGCTGCAATAAAGAACGTAGGCTCGGCGTTTATTGATGATATGGCAAAGGAACGCGAGAGAAACGGTGAATTTTTGTCGTTTACTGACTTTTGCAATCGTATGGCAGACAAAAAGCTTAACAAACGACTTGTTGAGTCAATGATAAAAAGCGGCGCTTTTGATACTCTGGGTCTTACTCGGGCGACACTTCTTAGTGTGTACGAAAAAACCATAGATTCGGCAGTTAAGGAACAAAAAAATGCGGTTTCGGGTCAACTTGACTTTTTCGGAATGTTTGAAGAAAACGAGAAGATGACAGGAGATAGCTTTACTATTATTCCGGAACTTCAGAAACGCGAAGTTTTAAATATGGAAAAAGAGTATATGGGTATTTATGTTTCGGGGCATCCTTTAGATGGAATGGAAAATATGATTTCCAAAGTTTCAAGCACCAGTGTTTTGGAAATATTGGAAAACGAAAGCGGAACGTTTGTATCTGATTTAAGGGTGACTTTAGGCGGTATGATTTCAAAACGTAAGGATCAGCTGACTAAACGGGGCGAACTTATGTCCTATCTTACATTCGAGGATATGACAGGCGAGATTGAGGTTATTGTATTCCCAAGTCAGGTAAAAAGATTTGAGCAGTACCTTAAGGAAGAGAGTATCTGTCAGATTACAGGGAACCTTGACGTTCAGGAAGAAAGAGGTACTAAGATACGGCTCGAAAGTATTTTGCCTATGGATTATTCTATGCTCTCCTTTACCAAGCTTTACATAAAGTTAAACTCGACCGATAAAGAAAAGCTAGAGCTTGTAAAGGAAACATTAAGAGGCAGAAACGGAAATATACCAGTAATAGTTTATTATGAAGACACCAAAAAGTCTATGCAGGCACCAAAGAATATGTGGGTTTCAAACGAGTACGATGTAGAAAGGCTAAAGAAAATCTTGGGTGAAGACTTTGTAAAAACCGTGTAAATAAAAGGAGGGGTATTTAAAATATGATAAAAATACTCACTAGAATATTTCTTAAAAATACCGAAAGCCTTGATATAATAGAAAAACGTACTAAATTTTCAATTTTTGCAGGGATTTTAGGTATAGTTTGTAATGCCGTGCTTTTTCTCTTAAAGCTTGTTGTAGGGATGGCTATGTCAAGTATTGCCATTATCTCTGATGCCTGCAACAATTTGTCAGATGCGGGTTCATCCGTAGTATCTATAGTCGGAGCAAAGCTAAGCGGAAAGAAGCCTGACCGCGAGCACCCTTTTGGGCACGGCAGGATGGAATATGTGTTTTCGCTGATTGTCGCATTTATAATTATGCTTGTAGGTTTTGAACTGTTTAAAACCTCGGCGGTAAAAGTTTTTAAGCCTGACTTAATAGAAGTAAAACCCGCTATGATGGTTATTTTATGCGCATCAGTACTTATTAAGCTTTGGATGTATAGCTATAACAAATATATAGGAAAACAAATAAATTCCGGCATATTACTGGCAGCATCAAGGGATAGCGTGAATGATGCGATTGCGACGGGTGCGGTTATCGTCAGCTCTTGTCTAGGCAAGGCTCTTAGTGCCCCTTGGATTGATGGGGCGGTAGGTGCAGTGGTTTCGATTGTTATTATGTATTCGGGACTCAGTATAGCTCTTGGTACTATCGGCCTGTTACTTGGAACGCCGCCCGAGAAAGAAACTATCGAAAGCCTGAAAAAATATATTTTAGAAGCTCCTGGTGTTTCGGGCGTTCATGATTTGATTGTCCATGATTATGGCCCGGGAAGGAGACTTGCCTCAGTCCATGCAGAGGTTCCGGATGATTGTGATGTTGTAGAAATTCACGAGGTAATTGATGATTTAGAAAAGAAAATCGAAAGCGAGATGGGAATTCATATTGTAATACATATGGACCCTATTGCAGTAAATTGCGAAAAGACTCAGAAGGTACGCGAAGATGTGAAGTCAATCGTCAAGTCTGTTGACGAAAGAATGAATATCCATGACTTCAGAATGACAGATGGAATAAATACTATCAACCTTATTTTTGATGTCGAGGTGCCACCGGATTTTGATGATATCGAAGGCACTAAAACTTTGATTTGCAAAAAAATCCATGAAACAGACGATAGATATAATGCGGTAATAAACATAGATTTTATGTATGATTGATAGATTGACTTTTGATTAGCACTAAAAATGCTTGCAAATTGGACAAAAATGGTGTATAATTAACCTAGAAAGGATAATCAGGTTTATCCTTAGATTTTAAGTTTGAATGGAGGCAAGTGTATGAAGTACAATGTTATTTGTAAGAAGGTAGAACTATCCGACAGCCGAAAGGAAAAACTACTGGCAAAGCTCAAAAAGCTTGACAAGTTCTTTGACGAAAGCATTGAATGTAAGGTTCTTGTAAGTGAGCAAAAGTTAGATATTGTTATGGAGATAACTATAATCAATAAAAGTCTTATCTTAAGAGCAGAAGCTCGTGACCGCGACCTTATTTCGGCAGCAGACGAATGTTTGTCAAACCTTGACCGGCAGATAAGAAAGCACAAGACAAAACTTGCAAAGCATTTGCATCAGCCCAGCATTGCACAATATGCGTCTATCTCCGAAAATCCCGAGCCTGTTGATGATGATTCTTCAGACTTTAAGATTATCAAAACAAAGAAGGTTGAATCAAAACCAATGTCAGAGGAAGAAGCAGTTCTTCAGATGAATATGCTTGGTCATGATTTCTTTATATTCCTAAATCCCGATACCCAAAGGGATAACGTAGTTTATCGTCGCAAGGACGGAAATTACGGGTTAATCGAAACAGAATAAGTTTTAAAACGACCCCTGGTTGCTGATTAGCAACCGGGGGTTTTGTTTATTAAAGATATTTTGTAATTTCTTTTACTATGCCCACAACTGTTACTCTTGATGCATCGTCATTTTCGAAACGTTTAACGGGGTAGTAAGGATTGATAGATTCAAGTTCTACAAAATTTGTACCATAATTTATTTTTTTAACAAAAGCGTCTACCTGGTCCAAAAGGACTACTGCTACATCACCACTTTCGGCTCTGGACTGAAGCCTTACAAGAATCTGGCTTCCGTCATCAATCAGCGGAGACATACTGTCGCCCGACACATTTATGCGGATATATTCCTCCGGTGATGCGCCATAAGGGAGATAGGTAGGGACAAAGTCGCGTGGCGAACTGTCGGCAACCCTGCCAAGACCGGCTGATACACTGTCAAATACAGGAATATTAAAAACATTGTCATTTGCCGAAAATTCCGGTTGGATAATCTCAATATTAGGGTTATCGCTGCGTCCTAAAAGATAGTCGGAAGATATATCAAGTATTTCGGTAAGATTACTTACAACACTTACGAGCGGCTCTTGCTTGTTGTTCTCGTATTTTGAAAGAGTACCTTTGCTAAGCCCTCCGTCAAAACGGCGGTTGTATTTTAAGGCAAGCTCTTCAAGCGTCATATTTTTTGCACGTCTGCATTCTTTTAATTTGTCACCAAAATTATACACAGGATATCACTCCTTAAGTTTTTTACAATTTTAGTATAACATACATTTTTTGAAATTGCAAGAAAAAAGTTTCGATTTTAATAAAAAATTTCAAAAAAGTTGTTGACAACGAAACAAAACTATGTTATTATGTAGGAAAGTTAAGGAAAACGAAACGAAAAGTTTCGAAAATAATTATGTAATAATATAATTGAAAGGGAAATTATTATGAAGAAGGTAAAGTTCAATAAGAAAAGATTTTTTAAGTTTGTGTTTATAGTTTCTACACTAGTTTTGGGCGCTTATGTAGAAAACGGCAACATTACAGGAGCGCTTGTGCTGGCAATGCTCATTTAATGCCTGATACCTTTGGGACATAAAGTATCTTGATAAAGTTATAGTCTTTTGCCAGTATTTTTAATATACTGAAAGTATCATCCGATGAGCCAAGGTCAAGGATAAGAAGTTTGTCATTGGTATGAAGTCTTGCTTTGTTTTGAAAAGTCTTTGTCAGATTACGAACAATGCCCTCAATATAGTCTTCCGAGTCTCTGATCAGCAAAACGGTATATGTGGGTGGAGATTGGGATGGCCGAGAGATGTAGAGAGTAGTAAGACCTATAACAATAAAGATTGCTTCCCAAAATAGAATTAAGTAGCCCATAAATACCCTCCTTTTATGAAAGTATATGATAAAATAAGAAATGTGTTAAATAAGCTAACGGCTAAATTGGTAAAAAACAGTTGACTAACAGCGAAAAAACATATATAATGTACTATAGAGGAAAATCAGGTATTTATATATGTTTGGAGGAGTAATTTATGGCTGGGAAAAAACTTAGAAGCAGTCTTTTTGGGTTTAAAAAGTCAGATGTATTTGGATATATTTGCGAGATTGACGAAAAAGCCGAAGCAAAGCTTTTGGAAAAGGATAATGAGATTTCGGCGCTTAAAACCCAAATTGCAAGTCTCCAAGAAAACCGCGAAGCTATAATCAGTGTTTTGCAGATTGCTGAGGCTAATGCAAAAGAGCTTGTTAAGTCTGCCCGCGAGGAAGCGGAAGAAATTTTGACAAAAGCTGATGAAGAAGCAAGAGAGAAAAAGGAGCTTGTAAACCGCGAGATTGAAATTAAACGCAGAGCTGTAAAGAACTACTACATGAACGAAAATAAAAAGATTGAGCAAATCCGCAGCGATGTGGAGCGTATGCGTCAAAACTCTCTTGAAGCAATCAAACGTTTTGAAGCGGAGCTTCGCCAGGTTGGTCGCATGACAGAAAATAGCTCGGCATACGTAAATTCTGCAATTGAATACGCAGAAAGTGGCACCAATATGGAAACATTCAGTGATGTTGAAAGAACAATTCCTGTTCATATTATAGAGTCAATCAAGGAATAATTTTCTTGCATCACATTACAATAAATATTACATAATATATAATTAGGTGATTTAATAATCACAATATAAAATACGCTTATCTGTTCCGCTGATAGGCGTTATTTTCAGTAATAGGGCGGAAAGAAAGGCGATGAAATCAGCATTGGAAACAGTATATCTTGACAATAGTGCAACTACCCAGGTATACAAGGAAAGTGCGCTTTTAGCAGCTGATGCAATGTGTAATTTTTACGGAAATCCGTCTTCCTTACATCGAAAAGGTATTGAAGCGGAAAAACTGATAAAAACTGCAAAAGAACAAATTGCGAGTACCATCAAAGCCTCCCCTGCTGAAATATATTTTACTTCGGGTGGTACCGAAGCCGATAATTTGGCTATTATAGGAGGATGCAGCGCGAGTCGTGGCAAACACATTATTAGTACAAATGTAGAACATCCTGCTGTTATGGCTACACTTCAGCATATGGAAAAAAAGAGTTACTCTATCGACCATATTCCTGTCCAAAAAAATGGAATAATCGATTTGGATAAGTTTTCAAAAATGATTCGAAAGGATACAGCACTAGTGTCCTGTATGCTTGTTAATAATGAAATAGGCTCTGTAGAGCCAGTAGAAAAAATGGTAAGGATATTAAAGAAAACAAATCCTTCGGCACTATTTCATATAGATGCTGTGCAAGGTTATGGGAAAATTCCAATCGATGTTTCGACTTTGGATGTGGATTTTATATCATTAAGCAGTCACAAAATCCATGGACCTAAGGGAGTAGGGGCGCTATATATCAGAAACAAATCAAAAATAGCCCCCATACAATTTGGTGGTGGACAGCAAGGAGGTATAAGGCCCGGCACGGAAAATGTTCCGGGAATAGCGGCTTTTGGACTTTCTGCCGAAGTTTGCCACAAGAATATGGCCGAGAAAATTGAAAAAATGAGGTATTTAAAGAATAAACTTAAAAAAGGGATACAAGAAAATATTGAGGATGTCCTGATTAACACCCCCGAGGAAAATTCGGCACCACATATTTTAAACGTATCATTTGCCTTTGTTAAGTCAGAGGTACTGCTTCATTCTTTGGAGCTTGACGGGATTTATGTCTCATCCGGTTCGGCTTGCTCCAGCCATAAAAAAGGACCGAGTTATGTTCTTACTGCGATTGGCGTTGATCGGAAAATGATTGACGGGAGCATCAGATTCAGTCTTTCTGAATTTACCACGGAAGAAGAAATTGACTATACCATTGAAAAGTTGGCTAAAAATGTAAAGAATATACGAAAACTAATGAAAAGATAACAGGTGGTATATATGCAAAAGATAGATTTAATTTTGTTAAAATACGGAGAAATTGCACTTAAAGGTCTTAACAAGCCTTTGTTTGAAAGGAAGCTTCTTGATAATATCAAAAGCAGGCTTGATAAGGTGGGTAAGTTTAGTGTAAGACGCGCGCAATCTACAGTATATGTTGAGCCCTTAGAGGATAATGCTGATATGAATAGGGCATTAAAGATATTACAAAAGATTTTTGGTATTGTAAATATCTGTCCGGTAGTGAAATGCGAAAAAGATATGGAAAGCATTGCGCGTACAACGATAGAGTGTCTTAGTGAGCTTGACTTAATCGGGAAAACCTTTAAGGTTGAAGCAAAGAGAGAAGACAAAAAGTTCCCTCTTAATTCGCCTCAGCTTTGTATGGAGCTTGGCGGAAAAATTCTTGAGGCTGTTGATGGCCTCAGTGTTGATGTGCACAATCCGGACATTTTGGTTAATGTTGAAGTTCGTGGCGAAGCATATGTGTATACTGAGAAACTAAAAGGTGCAGGTGGTATGCCTGTCGGCACAAATGGCAAAGCGACTATACTTTTGTCAGGAGGCATAGACAGCCCTGTTGCAGGATATATGATTGCAAAACGTGGCGTAGAGCTTGAAGCAGTACACTTTCACAGTCATCCGTATACAAGTGACAGAGCTAAGGAAAAGGTGATCGACCTTGCCAAAGAAATGGTTGAATATTGCGGCAAAATAAAACTGCATATAGTGCCTTTTACCGAAATTCAGCTAGCGATTATCGAAAAATGTCCAGAAAATTATCTGACTATAATTATGCGAAGGATTATGATGAGGATAGCAGAAAAGGTTTCCTCGGCTAATGGCTCTATGGCGCTTATTACAGGCGAGAGCATTGGTCAGGTTGCAAGTCAGACCATGGAAAGCCTTGTTTGTACCGATAATGCGGTATCTATGCCGGTATTCAGACCGCTGATTGGTATGGACAAAGAGGAAATTGTTACTATTTCCAAGAAAATCGAAACCTACGAAACTTCGATACTTCCTTATGAAGACTGCTGTACGATTTTTGTGCCAAAGCATCCAAAGACAAAGCCACATCTAGCCGAAATAATCGAAGCAGAAAAGGCACTTTTAGATATCGAAGAAATGATTGAAAAAGCAATTTCTGAAGATGAAGTTTTGGTGATTAAATAATGGAAAGTATCGAAAAAATTATTTGCAAAAATCTCCTTGATAGAGGTCTTAAAATATCAACTGCTGAAAGCTGTACGGGGGGACTTGTTGCTGCCGCGATTACCTCTGTCTCTGGCTCGTCGGGTTGCTTTGACTGTGGGGTTGTCAGCTACTCTAACGAGCAAAAGCAAAAGCTTTTGGGAGTAAAGAAAGAAACCCTTGAAAAGTACGGTGCGGTATCTTGTGAGGTTGCTCGCGAGATGTCGGAGGGTGTAAGACTTATTTCGGGTGCAGATATTGGAGTTTCGGTTACCGGAATTGCAGGTCCAACCGGGGGAACCCCCGAGAAACCTGTAGGTACAGTTTGGATAGGGATTTCAAGTAACTTGGGGAGCGATGCCATTAAATTTCTGTTTGAAGGTAGCAGAGACGAGGTAAGACACCAAACAGTAAATAAAGCTTTGAAAATGGCAAATCAAACTGTTTTAAAGTTAAAATAAAAGAAGTGCCTATGCATAGGCACTTCAGAC